>NZ_JAAHHW010000019.1 GCF_010692325.1 Moorena sp. SIO3I8
GGTGCGCCAGCCCCATCCTCCAGAAATTTATGAGTTAATCGAGGTGAGGGACCCTAAGGTTCAAGCTCACTGGCGGCAGGTATCTAACGGTTACGAACTAAGCGTACGCCAGTCCGTCCAGTGCAGCGTCAGAAAGGTTACGCAAAAGCCCGTGATTGTTGGGTTTCGTGCCTCAACATTATCCCCCCTTTGAGTCAACCTGATGAATTGAGGTCCTCGTAAACCAGTAAATTAACTCTTTTTAACAGCCTTTTATCATTCTCTTGTAGCCAAATATAGTCAGACCAATATGCTTCGGGAAAAGTGATTTTAATTCATAAATTAATTGTTTAATTGACTTTTTTACAGATTTAGCTTGTTCAATTGATTCTAAGAGATGTTCGGCATTGGTAGGATTGGATAATAAATATAGTGTTTCTTGCCAAGAGTTAAATTCATCTAAAGACATTAAAACAGCTTGTTTTCCTTGATCATTACATAATATAGTTGGTTCTACATCAAGAATGACCCGCTCGATTAGTTTATCTAATTGGTGTTTGGCTTGATTACTCGTAATTGCTTTCATTTTTAGCTAGTCAGAGTTACATACACCAGAAATGTAACAGAAATTAACTTTTTTTTGGTCATCCAAACCTACGGGCGATCGCATTATGAGTCCGATTTTGTTATGGTAACTTACAATATAAGAGAAAATCTTAGGGTAACAAGCATGAAAATCAAGGGTTTTGGGTGGTGCGTTCTTCATAATCGTGGGGTGAAGCAGCAGATTGCTTCAAGGAAGGCACCCTACAAGAGGGACGATCGCTACGAGANTTCTGAATCCCCATCTCACCATCTCCCCATCTCCCCATCTCCCCATCTCCCCATCTCCCCATCTCCCCATCTCCCCATCTCCCCATCTCCCCATCTCCCCACACCTCCCTATCCCCACACTTCCCACACCTCCCACACTTCCCACACCTCCCACACCTCCCTCTCTTTCCCTGATCAGAAGTTCCCTATTCCCTGTTTCCTATTCTCTACCTGCAGCGCGATCGCATTAATTATTCTCTAGTCAGAGAAAATATTGACCAATTTTCATATCCGTAACAATAGGATAAAGTTTTGATAAAATTACTACATTCCATGGTGACATAGTACCCAATTTATGTCATCAATGAATAAAGGATTGTTTGACCGCAAAAACTCAAGCTCTTGGGGGAAGACTATAGTATAGTTCTGAGACTATGTCAGCAAAAGAATTTTGGTGGAGCATCTACGTCATTTAGATAGGTTTTGAAAAACGAAAAATCAAAACCCTGTAACTAATACAGCGGCAGATTGATCAGATTTTTCATTAGCTGTAATAATCGGTGCTTTTGTGAAGGTTTAGCATAGTAGTCTATTCTTGCCCATGACTCTGTAAAGGGTATCGGGATCATGGGGATTGAGTGGATATCAACTTGCTAGCGTATTACTTGCTGCCCAAAATTACCAACTAAAATTACCATAGCTTTAAACACAGATAAAGGTTGGAGACTACAAGACTATGACGAGAATTGAAGCCGAAAATTTTTCTAATATAACTAACTTTGTAACTACTGCTAATCCTGATGCCTCCGGGGGCGCACTAATCAGTCTATTTGATCCTGTTACTAATACTGCTTTCCCCCCTGGTACTGCTAGCACAAGCTTTAATCAGCCCACTGGTAGCTATGAAGTAATCATTGGCATCTTTGACGAAATAGATGGAGAAAGCACCGTCGATGTCAGGATTGGCAGTACCGTCTTTCCCACAATCACTCTTAATAATCCTTCCTCTACTGCTAGCGGTATCCCCGAAGCCTCCACTTTCGTCCCTTTGCAGATTAGCTCCAGCACGTTTATCCGTAATGGAGACCTGATCGAGGTTAAAGGTACTACTGATGGTGATGAATTCATCCGATTTGACTATATGGAGTTCAACCTGACCAACGAACTCCCGGTAGCAGTAGATGATACCGCCACAACCACTGAAGATACAACCGTTAAGATTAACGTCTTAGATAATGACACTGATACTGAGGGAGACAGCACTCTAACTGTTATTAGTGATCCCAGTAATGGTAGTGCAGTAGTAGATGACAATGGTACTCCTGATGATCTAACCGATGATTTTATTACTTACACTCCGAATCCCGACTACAATGGACCGGATAGTTTTACTTATCAGTTAAACGATGGCGTTAACCCTGCTGACACCGCTACCGTTAACATTACTGTTACTCCTGTAAATGATGCACCAGATGGTACTGCTGTGGTTAACAATAACGGTACCTTGGATAATACTAATGATGACGTTATTACTGATACTCCTGATCCAGATTTCAGTGGGAATGATAGCTTGATCGATCAGGTATCTGATGGCAACGGCGGCCTTGATACAGCGATCGATCAGGTATCTGATGGCAACGGCAACCAAAATACAGCGACTGTTGATATTACTGTTAACTCGATCCCTACCTTTGTTCCTTCGACTCTGACTCAGAACCCTAACAATACTTTTACTATCACTAGTGACACCACTGGCAACGCTCAACTCCTATTCTCCTTTATTAGTCGAAACGCTACTAATGTCAATGAAATTGGAGTTTTTGTCACCGATGATGACCAAGGTACAGTTAATGGTATTGCTCCTGGTCAAGAAGGGTATGTGGAAGCGGCTCTATCTAATGCTCAGACTATTTTCTCTGTGCTGTTGAATCCTGAAGATAGTGGTCAAACTACTCGTCTGATTAACAATTTTGATGTAGGAGATCAATTAGGATTTTACCTAGTACAAAATAGCACGAAAGAGGCAGTGCTAGCAGGACAAAATGCTTCTGTATTCTTCGGTGATGCTTCCTTCAATAGCGATGGTTTAGACCATATCCAAAGCGAGACTAATAGTGACGGTGTCTTGACTTTAAACTTTGAAGATGCTGATGATCAAGACTTTGATGATTTAGTGGTAACGGTTCAAGACGCTTCGGCTTTGACTCCGACTGTGGGGATAGGGAATCCTCAGATTCAAGGGCAAGTGGAGCTACTGGATTTAACCGATGTGACTGGAACAGTAACACCTGAGATTGTGGTTAGTAGTCAAGCAGTGTTTGAGAATAGCTTTGGCTTTTATCAGGTTGATGATGCTAGTGGTAGAATTGGCAATCTCAACCCCGGTGATGCCGGTTATGCAGAGCTTGCAGTCTCCAACCAGGTAGATTTAGCCAGTGGGGTATCCGGTGGGGTACTGTTAGCTCCGTTCCTAATTGCTAATGGCACTGTTGAAGAGTTCTTGACTCAGAATCCTACTAATCAGCAGGGTTCCGGTCTCAATGCCTACTTTAGTTTCTTACCTGCTAACCCTGATCAATTTGATCACGTCCGCCTACTAGGGGACAACCGGTTTAGCTTCGAGGATACCTTTGGTGGTGGTGATTTAGACTATGACGACTTGGTAGTAGAGGTTATTTTCTGAATTTAATCGGGAGTCGGGACCCACCCCTAACCCCTCCCAGGAGGGGAACGGGAATCGGGAATCGGGAGTCGGGAATCGGAATTGGGTTGTTGGTAGAACAGGCAAGATGCCTGTGCCACACAACTTCCTGTTCCCTGTTCCCTGTTCCCTGTTCCCTGTTCCCTGTTCCCTGTTCCCTAAGATGGATTCTGCCATCCTTCCACAATCGCCATGCCCACATTCACATAGGGATTATCTAATAATTCTTTAAGGGCTTCTTTACCACCACTTTCTAAGGCACTAAGCAACCGTTGTTTAGTAGTTGCTGGAATCGCAATATTCACAAACGCTGTCTTTTCTAAATCAGTGGCGTTGGGGTTACTTTGCTCTAATTGTTTTAATAATTGTTGGATTTCGGCGGCGGCTTCGCTTAGGGTTTGGTTTTTCTCCGGGGCATAATTGTGTTTAGTTTGACTACCAATTTCTTGATTAACCTCACTTTGAGTCCCATCGACAAAGTTATTTTGAGACTGAGATCGATCGTATTGAAACTGATACTTGGAATGATAGTTGGAGTGATTAGAGTCTGAGGTTGATTCACTCATAGCGTTGTTTTCAACAGTGATAAGTCGGCTGGCTTGTAGTCTAGCAATTTCGATTAGGTCTTGGTAATGCTTCTGGTAAAGAGCAAGCACGCCATGATTGTTGGTGGTTTGGGTTAGCTCTTGACGAGAATTAAACCGCTGGATGAACTGGTCACTGACGACATGGTCTTTGGTTTCCGCAGCCGATTGAATCAGGACTTCCCGTAATACCAGAGCTTGGTTAACCTCCAACAGGGTGGCCAGCAGCAGGTAGACACCGCGAAATCGGGGGTCAGTCAGATGCTCGTGCTGACGTTCTCGATTCTCGGTTTTCAGGAAGGTCTGGACGATAAAGTATTCCTGGATTTTATCGTGACGAAATTTCCATTCTCGATAGGTACGACCAAACCCATCCTTATGCTGACGAGTCAGTACCATTTTATACCGTTCCATGCAATGCAACTCATCCAAGCAGCCCTCTTCTGGGATGGTAATTTGATCATGGAGGCGCATCTGATAAACGGTTTCAGCAAATTCAGCCAGGGGAAAGGGACAAAGGTGAATCTGTTGATAGTCCTCTGCCATGATCTCATACTGCTGCTGTTGCAAGTTCAGCAAATCCGGGTCTTTGCCCTGGGCCAACAGTTGCGCCACCAAGGTCAAATCCATGGGATTGGACAGAAACCGACGTACTGCCGCTAACTCCTGTTTGGATTGGTTTTGCTGGAGTTGGCTGGCCAGATAGTCTTCACAGGCTTGCTCGTAGGCCACACCGGATACAGGGACATCCTCCGGCAAAATCCCTTGACGAGAGGTGAGGAACTCTGCAATTTGCTGGCGCTTCAGGGGTTGCAGCACGTAGGTTTTGGCCGTCGCTGGCGGTGTCCATTCCAAGGGTTGGGTGGTGAGGATAATATGCCCCTGGACGTGATGCTCCACAAAGGTATTAATGGTAGCCCTGGTGTCAGGGCTGACTTCATTGAGTCCGTCAATGCAGATATCTAGAGTATTGTAGTTAATCAGGCTTTGTAGGAATAATGGGTCCTCAGCAGCGATGGGCAATTTAGCTTGAATCGCTTCCACCACACCACCGGCACATTGGCTAGCTGGCAGGTACACCGATAGCCGACCCGAGGTTTTGACTAAATTCCGCAGAAACATGGACTTGCCCAGTCCCGATTCCCCGACCAGAACGACGGGAGACTGGAGTTGGCCAATGGCAGTTTGAATCGGTTGGGTATGGGTGGCTCGTGTAATCTTAACGTGAGAGTCGGGAAAGTAAGCCTGGGGATCAAAGCTATCTAAGCTAGCATCGGCCACCAGCACCTGACGGAAGGGAGCCAGTAATCGGTAGCGCAACCAGGGAATCCAGGTCAGAGCGATGCTGATATAGCCTAAGCCCACAATGGTGCGGAATTTCCAGTCCCAGATTAGGCCTTGGACTTGCAGAGAACGAGGATAAATGATGATCAGCAACAACCAGCCACTGACATGGACTAACCAAATCTTAAACCCAATCAAAAACCAATGCTGTCCTTCTAGGGCCAGAATTTTAGCATTGACGGCGGCAGCAAGTTGGGAGTCTATAGACTTAAGATTATTGTAGTGTTGCTTGAGCAGATCCATATCTGCTTGCTTCCAGTTCACCTTGTTAACAACTATGGCAATCTGCCTTTCTAAGTCTTTGCGCAGTTTAGGCAAATCTTGACTATCTTCCCAGATGTTGGCAAATAGGTTGAGAACTTTCACCCCTTCTTGGTCATTGATGACCCGAATTTCATAGGGATATTTATCAGGTGAGCCTAGCCAGTGGATTAACAGCAGTGAGTCTTTTTCCCCGCCACTGAGGAAATATGCCAGAAAACGTAAGCTTGGTGCTTCTCTTTGGTACCGGTAAACTTCATTCAATACATAAAGTAAGTTTTTTACCTCAAATGGTCCCATCCGCTCCAGAGCTTTTGTTGCACTATCACGGACAGTACTATCTGAGTCGGTTAAAAGTTTGGCGATTTCGGGAGCGTACTCAGAGGCATTAGTTCCCATCTGACCCAGAGCTTCTAGCGCATTATGACGGACCGACCTATTTGAGTCGGTTAAAAGTTTAGCGATTTGGGGAGCATACTCAGAGGCAGTAGTTCCCATCTGACCCAGAGCTTCTAGCGCATTATGACGGACCGAGCTATTTGAGTCGTTTAAAAGTGGAATGATTTGGGGAACATACTCAGAGGCGGCTGCTCCCATCTCACCCAGAGCTCGTACCGCCCTATTAGGGAAATGGTTATCTGAGTCGTTTAAAAGTGGAATGATTTGGGGAACATACTCAGAGGCGGCTGCTCCCATCTGCCCCAGAGCATATGCCGCACTTAAACGGACATGACTATCTGAGTCGGTTAAAAGTTTGGCAATTTGTGGAGCGTACTCAGAGGCGGCTGCTCCCATTTTCCTCAGAGCCGATGCCGCACTTGAACGGACATGACTATCTGAGTCGGTTAAAAGTTTGGCAATTTCGGCAGCATACTCAGGGGTCGCTGCTCCCATCTGACCCAGAGCATCTGCCGCATTATCACGGACATGACTATCTGAGTCGGTTAAAAGTGGCATGATTTGTGGAGCATACTCAGGGGTCGCTGTTCCCATCTGACCCAGAACATATGCCGCACTAGCACGGACATTACTATCTGAGTCAGTTAAACGTTCAACAATTTGGGGAGTGTAGTCAGAGGCGGCTGCTCCCATCTGACCCAGAACATATGCCGCACTTGAACGGACATGACTATGTGAGTCGGTTAAAAGTTTGGCAATTTCGGGAGCGTACTCAGAGGCGGCTGCTCCCATTTTCCTCAGAGCCGATGCCGCACTATAACGGACATTACTATTTGAATCGGTTAAAAGTTTGGCAATTTCGGGAGCGTACTTAGATGCTGCTGCTCCCATCTGACCCAGAGCTTCTACCGCACTATAACGGACATTACTATTTGAGTCAGTTAAACGTTGCGCAATTTGGGGAGCGTAGTCTTTAGCTACTCCCATCTGCCCCAGAACATATGCCGCACTACCAATGACCAACCTATCTGAGTCGGTTAAAAGTTTGGCAATTTGGGGAGCATACTCAGAGGCTGTTGTACCCATTTCCCCCAGAGCATCTGCCGCACTATAACGGACATTACTATTTGAGTCGGTTAAAAGTTTGGCAATTTCGGGAGCATACTTAGAGGCGGCTGCTCCCATCTGACCCAGAGCCGATGCCGCATTAGCACGGACATTACTATCTGAGTCGGTTAAACCTTTCGCAATTTGGGGAGCGTATTTATAAGTGGCTGCCTCCATTTCCCCCAGAGCTTTTTCTGCACTAGCATAGACTCTCGACTGAACCAACTTTATCTCATTCTCGGTCTGATCCTTACTCTCATACTCATAGGTCAATAACTCTGCAATCTGCTCAATTGTGTCGTTAGGAATCTTAACGGGGGGCTTGAGTTCCTTCAATTCATACTCAGACAATTTGTCCAAAGCTTCAGCCCATACCAAGGGGTCGGTATCATCGAGTGCTGCCACAATCCCCTTGAGCTGCCACGATTTTGGCTCAGGTTTCTTTTCTTCAGCGTGACTCCCGTTGACAATCAACAGTACCGCTACTAGCAGTGCTAATAAATAACATAGGCACTGGGTAACACCAGTCTTAACGATAGGAAAAAGCTTTGGGCGGTTGGCATCGCCTCTATGGGGCATGGTGGTAGTTTCCCACGGAGTTAGTAAGGTCAATATATGAAAATGTTGTCGCTAGACCCTAAGTCCAGCAACCTTTTGACACTACGATGCTCCCCGAAGGTTAGTTTTAATTATACCAATTTTAGTGACTATTATATAGAACAGGGAATCGGGAGTCGGGAATCGGGAGTCGGGAATCGGGAATCGGGAATCGGGAATTGGGAGTCGGGAATTGGGAGTCGGGAATCGGGAGTCGGGAATCGGGAGTGTGGGAAGCATGGAGTTTATGGGAGGTGTGGGAAGTGTCCCCCCCTTGTTAAGGGGGGTTAGGGGGGATCCCCACCTGTTTGACCTCGTGGCTGGAATTAGGTTCTTGGTAGAACAGGCATCTTGCCTGTGATCAATATTTTCCTCACAGCATCGAAGCCTATTCTACACAACTACTCCCGATTCCCGATTCCCGATTCCCCATTCCCTATGTCACAGGCAAGATGCCTGTGCCACACAACTATTCCCTATGTCACAGGCAAGATGCCTGTGCCACACAACTGCCTGTGCTACGGAATTACTCCGTGATCAAGAAAAATTAGAAACTTGGCACCAGGCATCAAGGCTTTCAGAGCCTGCACATAGCCCTTAGCATCAGCAGGGCTGTCGAACCGAGCGAAAACCATTGGTGGCATGGGTGGTAACAACCGAACCATGACCCATGGGTATAGGCGTCTATGGGACATAAAATTAAGTTATCTCCTGTAAGGGGGACCAAGAGCCAGCCTTCCAGCCTGCGAAAACTCTTAGGCTGGCTCTTCCCATGGACTTTATTTTGTCCACATTTTTAGTTTACCACAAAAAATATTATATTATAGCATATTTTTAATTTTTTGTAACAAACTTTTTTTGAGGGAGTAGGGAGTAGGGAGCAGGGAGCAGGGAGCAGGGAGCAGGGAGTGTGGTAAGTGTGGTAAACAGGGTGAGTGTTCCCCCCGCTGTTTTGGGGGGTTAGGGGGGATCCCCAGTTGGGGTTTCGCTATTTTCAGCTGAAACAGGCAAGATGCCTGTTCCACAACCCTAAATCTTCTCCGTTCCCGATTCCCGATTCCCGATTCCCGATTCCCGATTCCCGATTGCCTACTCCCTACTCCCTATTCCCTTATTTAGCAGAAATAGAAAATTACTACTATAAAGACTTGATAAACTTAACCGAATACTAGTGACATTAACCAAAACTCATGACATCAATGAGTAAGGTATTTTTTGGAGAGCAAGGGAAGAGCAGGTATGGCAAAGCTCTTTCCTTTTTCTAGGGGATATTACGGGATAAATTTTTTCTAGCGATCGCTTCATTGTAATTAAGATGTTTAATTAAAAATATAAACAAGACGAAGGCAATAAATACTTAATAACCTTTCGGATCCAAGAATATTTTTAATTAAGAGAAGAGCATCCTTAAAACTGTCTTATGGCATCTGACATTTTGCCATCAATCTGGAAAATAAATCCGGATATCTGGAGGTAAGTAGGTATTTATTTATTGGTAGATCATTAGATAAGCATTCAGCGTTGTGCTATCCACTATATGCTATCAGCTATTAATGATAAGTTCAACAGCAATTTTGCTATGACCTGGATGTAACGCCAGGGTCACCCGTAAAAACAAACCTATGGACTTATTCTCTTGATATCAAAGGCTATCAGCTATCAGCTGACCGCTGCTGAGGGCACCTCAAGTAGCGTGGCCAAAGGCCTTTAGCTAATAGCTGTTGGCGTAGCCTGCGCGTAGCGCATATGCTTACCATCATTGTCAACGTTAAGTGCCCACAGCCTTAGCAACCGAGGAGTTTTTTAAGACGAAATATTATGGCGAGATTTGAATTTGAAGACCCCCGCTTTACTCTAAATACTTTTCAAGTTAGTAATAATAACGATGCTTCAAATAATAATGTGATCGATTTCCCTAACGGTAATAGCACTGGCACTGCTACTACAACCTTTGATCTGCCCAGTGGCACTTACAAGGTTGTCCTGAGGGTTGCTGATGAGACAGACGGGAATAGCACAGTCGGTGTCACCATTGGTGATCAGACATTTCCATTCACTCTCGATGATCCCAATTCTGGTGCTGGTATTTTTGCTGATGCTGATTCGTTCAAGGAGCTGACCGTTAGCAATAGCATATTTATTTCCGAGGGGACTCAAATCACCATTAGTGGGGACAGTGACGGTAATGAACGTGTTCGACTTGACTATATTGACTTCAACCTGATTAATGAAGCTCCTGTTGCAGTAAATGACACTGTTAGTAATGATGGCAATCCCGAAGTTACCATTAATGTCTTAGCTAATGACACTGATGCTGAAGATGATGCCTTGACTGTGGTCATTGACGCTCAGGGCGGTAATGGCACAGCAGTAGTCAATCCAGATAACACCATTACCTATACGCCAAATGCGGACTTCACTGGGCCTGATACCTTCACCTACCAAGTCAGTGATGGTGTCAATGAAGTTACAGCTATCGTTAACGTTGATGTCACTGCTGTTAATCAACCTCCAGTACCCACCGAGGATACTGTTACTATTGCCGTAAACAATGCAGTTAATATCAATGTCCTAGCTAATGACACTGATGCTGAAGATGATGCCTTGACTGTGGTCATTGACGCTCAGGGCGGTAATGGCACAGCAGTAGTCAATCCAGATAACACCATTACCTATACGCCAAATGCGGACTTCACTGGCACTGATACCTTCACTTATCAGCTCAGTGATGGTGTCAATGAAGTTACAGCTACCGTTAGTGTTGATGTCATTGCTAATGAAGCTCCAGTACCGGTAGAGGATACTGCGACCACTGCACCAAACACTGCAGTTACTATCGATGTCCTAGCTAATGACTCTGATCCTGAAGGGGATGCTCTGACTGTAACCCTTGACCAGCAGAGTGCTAATGGTACGGCAGAAGTCAATCAAGATGGTACCATTACCTATACGCCAAATGCGGACTTCACTGGCCCTGATAGCTTCACCTACCAGATAGATGATGGCATCAATGATCCAGTCACAGCTACCGTTAACGTTAATGTCACTGCTGCTAATCAAGCTCCAGTAGTGACAGGCGGTAACAATACTGCTACCACTGAGCCAAACACTGAAGTTACCATTGATGTTCTAGCTAATTACTCTGATCCTGATGGAGATCCGCTAACCTTTACCATTGTCACGGATCCAACCAACGGTACGGCAGCAGTCAATGATAATGGCACTCCGGATAATGGCACAGATGACTTTATTATCTATACGCCCAATGCCGACTTCACTGGGACTGATAGCTTAACTGTCGAGGTAAGCGATGGCAATGGCGGTAGTAGCACAGCCACTATTGACATCACCATTGAAGAGAGTGGTCCGGTATCCTCGACTCTGACTCAGAATGCCAATAATACTTTCACGATTACCGGCGACACGGCTGGAAAATCCCAACTCCAATTCACTCTTACAGGTCGCGAGGCTGGTGAGGTTAGTGAAATTGGAGTATTTGCTGTTGATAGTGCCGAAGGTACAATCAATGGCATTGCCCCTGGTCAGAGTGGTTATGTACAAGCTGCTCTATCTCAGGCTAAGACAATTTTCTCTGTTCTCCCTGACGGTTTAGGTAGTGCTCAACCCACCCGCATCATCGACAATTTTGACGTCAACGATAACCTGGTATTCTACGTAATCCAAGGTGGCTCTAAAGATGGGGTGCTAGGGGGACAAGATCCTACCTCCAACGTATTCTTTAGTGGTGCTTCATTTAATAGCGATGGTCAGAACCATGTACAGGTCACTGACAATGGCAATGGTTCGTTAACCTTGGGCTTTGAAGATGGCAATGACTTCGACTACAATGATGCCACTGTAGTTGTCTCAGACGGTTCAGGTTCGACTCCGCCAGTGGGAGTAGGCACTACCCAGATTCAAGGGCAACGGGAACTGCTGGATTTGAGGGACGTGACTGGTACAGTTACTGGTAGTCTTGTGGTCAACAGTGAAGCTTCTTTCAATAATACCGTTGGCTGGTATCGGATTGATGATGAAAGTGGCACAGTTAACGGTATTAGTGTTGGTAATGCTGGTTATGCACAAGCTGCACTATCCAATCGGGTAGACTTAAGTGCTGGAGTATCCGGTGGGGTAATACTGGCTCCATTCCTGATTTCCGATGGTACAGTAGCGGAGTTCCTAGCTGATAATCCTTCTAATGCAGATCAAGAGGATTCCGACCTGAATGCCTTCTTTGCTTTCGTGGGGGCTAACCCAGATGGAGTTGACCACGTTCGCCTGCTAGGGGATAACACCTTTGGTTTCGAGGATCTGTTTGGTGGTGGTGACCAAGACTACAACGATGTGGTAGCACAGGTTAACTTAACTGTTGTCTAAGTGTTGTCTAAGTAGAGTGTGTTAGTAACGCACCCTACAATTACTCCTACAATTACTCAAGCAGATATAGCTTACAAGCCTCAGGATCAGCTGAGGTTTTTTTTGTTTCATCCCATATTTTCACTGTTAAAATTAAAAAGCAAATAGCACTATAGCAATTGCAATCCTATCTATATGAACTCCTATCGTCGATTTAACCTAACCTTGGCAGCAGTTACCTTTCCCAGTTTATTTGGGTTTGGCTTATTGAACGCTGCTGTTGACCCTTACGGAGTTATAAATAGCCCAGAGTTACCCGGTCTAAATCAGTTAAAACCTGAACAATTTAACCATGTTAGACTATTCAAGGCTATAGATGTTATTCGTAATGAACCCAAAATCGTTTTGTTAGGTTCATCACGAACTGACCTGGGACTTAACCCAAACCACCCAGGACTGGAACCAGGAAAGTCCGGATACAATTTGGCACTAGTTGGTCCAAATATGTATGAAGTTAAACGTTATTTTGACCATGCTCTAACTAATCAACCGGATTTAAAAACCGTTGTGATTGGTATTGACTTTTTCATGTTCAATGACTTGAAAACTAATGCTCCAGATTTTAAGGAAAGTCTTATTAATCAAGAAACTATTCCCCTGCAAGAGTTGATTAATTCGACCCTATCCCTAAACGCGCTTAATGCTAGTAGAGCCACTCTAAGTTCTAGTATCAATTCAAAGGCTTACTTTCTCTATGATGCCAATGGTAGGCGTTTTATTTATAACAATAAGCCCAAGAAACCTTTACCAGCAGGGTTTCAGGAGATGCTCAAGGGCTTAATGACAAGTGAGGGCTATTATAAAGAATATCGACTTTCCGCTAGTTTTTTGAATGATCTTCAAGACATTGTCGATACCTGTAAGGAAAAAGGGATAGAGCTAAAAGTATTTATATCACCATCCCATGCTACTCAATGGGAAAGTCTTCGGGTTACCAGACTGTGGCCAGTGTTTGAAGAATGGAAACGTCGGTTAGTGGAGATTACACCAGTGTGGGATTTCTCTGGCTATAACAGCATTACCACAGAAGCGATTAGCGAAGAGATGAAAAACTATTGGGATAGCTCTCATTATCGCGAAGAAGTAGGTGATCTAATCCTGAATCGCCTATTCAGTTATCAAGCTCACACTGTTCCAGAGGATTTTGGTGTTCTAATTACACCAGACAATGTTGAATCCCACCTCGGTAAAGTTAGGAATGAGCGGGAGTCATGGGCAGAGACTAATGGTGATCTAGTAAAGTTAGTGGAAGATTTAAACCAAAAATCTGAGATAGCCAGTAAGTAAGTTTCCTATACTTGGTGTGGTTTGGTAAGCATTCA
Organism: Moorena sp. SIO3I8; assembly: GCF_010692325.1. Classification (GTDB taxonomy): domain Bacteria; phylum Cyanobacteriota; class Cyanobacteriia; order Cyanobacteriales; family Coleofasciculaceae; genus Moorena. The sequence continues at coordinate 13,527 of NZ_JAAHHW010000019.1, forward strand.
GCTTGTAGGGTGGGCAAAAACATTTTGGTTAAAATGAGTCTTCTAGATAAGATAACTTTGCCCACCCTACTTTAATTGGTATTTTTTTTACACGCAAGTAGCCAAAAAATAAAAGACCAGATTTTAGCTTGTAGGGTGGGCAAAAACATTTTGGTTAAAATGAGTCTTCTAGATAAGATAACTTTGCCCACCCTACTTTAATTGGTATTTTTTTTACACGCAAGTCCCTAAGCTGAATGCTTAGCCGAAAGATTCAAGAGCTTCCCCTGGGCTGATTCTAGAATCGCGTCTCGGATGAAGAAACTTGCTTGGATAATCTCTATTCCAATTAATTCTCCTGCTTCATTGAGTTCGGCGGTAATGTTAGGACTAATTTCGACACTACCTGCTTCTGGTTCATCAGACAGGGTAAGGTGAAGGATATCCTCTTGTTCAAAGTATGTCATCTTGGCCTTATTAATTAATGGTATAGCGGTTTTCAATTATGTGAGGTACATTTGGGTTTTAGGGAACAGGGAATAGGGAATAGGGAATAGGGAACAAGTAAGCAAGTAACAGGCAACACGTAAAAATAAAAAAATATGTGTACATCATTAGGCTGGAAAACGCTATAAATCTCCCAGTTCTTAATTTGATTGCGGAAAGTGACAGAACAGGGATTATACCATGTTCAGATAATCATTTATAAAAAAAAACATAGCTGACTTTTCGGAGGTAATTTCCCTCGTCATCCCCTGTTCCCAGATCCGCTGTTCCCTGTTCCCTATTACCTACTTTTATAAGTTTTCAACCGAACATGATATAGTATCTATTTTCCAGTCAATTGACCAATTTGTTTCAAATCGACATTGCCACCACTGATAATGACACCAATCCGAGCATTGGGCATTTTAATAATCCCTTCAAGTAGGGCAGCAGCAGCTAAGGCACCAGTGGGCTCAACTACAATTTTTAGCCGTTCCCAGAGGAAAAACATGGTACGGATAATCGCAGCTTCCGATACAGTTACCATGTCATCAACGTAATGAAGGATTAGGGGAAAGGTAAGTTTGCCGAGGCTGGGAGTTCTGGCTCCGTCAGCAATAGTGTTGGGATTGTCAACAGTTTGGAGGATTTTGCTATGGAAGGAACGGGTGGCATCATCGGCCTGTGCTGGTTCTACACCAATCACACGGCAATTAGGACATAGGGTTTTGGTTGCGATCGCACATCCTGAGAGTAAGCCACCACCACCACAACACACCAGTAACAGATCCAGTGAACCGACTTGTTCTAGGAGTTCTTTGGCAGTAGTACCTTGTCCAGCAATAATGTGGGGGTGATCGTAGGGAGGAATGATGGTGAGTTTGCGATCGCGTGATAACTCTTCAGCTAATGCTTCCCGTCTCAATTCAGCGCGATCATATAAAATTACTTCAGCACCATAGCCACGGGTAGCGGCTTGCTTGACCGCTGGGGCATCTTTGGGCATCACTACAGTGGTGGGGATACCGAGGATAGTGCCAGATAATGCGATCGCTTGGCCATGATTACCAGAAGAAAAGGTGAGAACCCCTCGCTGTTTTTGTGCTTCAGATAGTTGTGACAGAGCGTTATAAGCCCCTCGAAACTTAAAGGCACCAATACGTTGGAAGTTTTCGCATTTAAAGAAGACTTGAGCATTGGTGAGCTGGTTGACCGTTCTGGAGGTATGGACTGGGGTTTGATGGGCATTCCCCGATAGGCGTTTGGCGGCAGCTTCTATGTCAGTGTAGGTTACGGGTAATGCTTGCAGTTCCATAGCAGTAGGGGAGTCGGGAATCGGGAATCGGGAGTCGGGAGTCGGGAGTCGGGAGTCGGGAGTCGGGAGTCGGGGAGTCGGGAGTCAGGGTAAGAAACTTGAATATACCTGATCAGTATAAGAAACAGGCTTACTGAATTCTTAATTCTAAATTCTTAATTCTTAATTCTAAATTCTTAATTCTTAATTCTTAATTCTTAATTCTTAATTCTAAGATTACTTCACCACTTTTAGACGATGTGGTGAGGGTTGATCATAGAGAACAATAAAACCACCAATAACCACCACAGCCAATGCTGAGGGGACTAATGGTACCCAATACCCTTGTTTCAAAAGACCTAAGCAGGAGCCGTAGAGAATCGATAGAGCCAACAGCAACACACCCAAACGTAGGGAGGATTTACAGCGCCAACACACCAGACCAGCCGTTAGGCACCAACCCCAAATCCACACTACTTCACGCCATGTAGGCCAATCCCGTATCAGGGGTCGCTGATCTAAAACAGCACTTATAATCTGACTTACCATGTGGGCATGGAGAATCACTCCTGGTGTTTGATCCTCTATTTCATTACCTTTACTATAGGGTGTAAAAAAATAATCCTCACGGCTGGGAGCAGTAACGCCAATCAGAACAATTCTTCCCTTGAAGGCATCACCATTGATCTTACCGTTTAGAACTTGAGAGAGAGTGACTTGGGGCACAAAATCTTCTGGAGATTGGTGAAAACGGTAATTCAGCATGATTTGGTGTCCCCAGGCATCCAGGTTATGATAACTGCCAGTATGATGGGTTAAGGGTGTAAAGACTACATCACCTAGCTGTAAATATCCTTGATCTGTGTAGGTGGGAGATATTTCCTCTGCCACTAGATACCGCATGGCCAACTGGGTACTCAGAGCATAGGAAGCACTACAAACTGATGTGGGATCAGGGTTAAAGGCCAACAGATGGCGACGGATCACCCCGTCTGGGTCACCTACAACATCACTAAAGGCCAAGTTTTGTTTCGGAACTTCTGGGGGCGGTGAAATTCCTTGATCCTCTTCGTTACTGGCTTTGCAGACCGTAACTAAATTCTCGGTTTGCTCTAGGAGCGTTCCCAAATCTTGGTAGTCTGGGGCTACAGGAAAATCACGATGAATATCTAGGCCAATTACTTTGGCTTGAGAGGAATTAAGTATTTCTAATAGTTGTTTGAGTGATCGGTCTGATAAGGAGGTACCTGGTCTTAAATCCGACTGCTGAGCTTTAATATCTTCTTCAGTAACCTCTACCACTATAATACGGGAATCAGGAAACTCCGCTGGTCTTCTATTAATCAGGTGGTCGAAGGCTTTCAATTCCAAACCTTGGAGTAAACTGAGCTGCTGTATAACTATCAAGAAGCATGTAATTACTAAACTGCTCACTAATACCTGGAGCAAGCTCAGCTTAGGACGTACAGGTGGAGGTGGAGGTGGAGGTATAGGTGGAGGTGGGACAGGGTTATCTATCAACCCTTTCCAAGTCGGTGGCGGGGCGGCGGGATTCTGACAAATTATCGGTAACCAAGTTGCACAAGGAAACTCATCTTCTATCCCTTGTAATCGTTCCCTAGCTTCCCGCACTGCTAAATAGAAGGACTGCCCCCGAGCAAAAGCGGTTAAAAAATATTTCAAAAATTCCTGTGAAACCCGGTCAGGTACCGGTTCTCGCATCACAACAATTTGGGGAATCTGTAAATTAGCCAGATTTGAGGCTAAACCCAAGCCATCACAAGAATTAAAAATCGCTATTTTTAAGCCTTTTCCAATTGCTCTTTTTAAGCCAAACTTTAACTGATTAATGGTTAAACTATCGGTTTTATTAATATAAATGTGACCCGTTTCATCATTGTTTTGACTGGAACTATGACCAGCAAAAAAGAGGATATCCCAGCATTGCTCCCAAAGGGCTTCATGGACTTGCTGGCGCTTGGGTTCTATGAGAAACTTGATCTGAGCATCAGGTAATTCCTCTAGCAACTTCTGATCTGCTTCGGTATCAATACCAAAACTATTGCCAATAATTGCTAAAATTCTCACATTCTGGTGGGGCTTGGGATTTAGAGTGACTGGTTCAAACTTTAAGGCACTTAAAGCAATTTCAGCCTTGGAATAGCGTTCCCAAAAATCCCACAGATGCCAGGGCAGTCGCCGTAAACAACTGTTCTCGGTTTGAATAATGAGACGAATTTCATCCGAGGGTAATAGTTGTTCGAGTAATTTCTCCTTAATCGGTCGAAATGGCTCTGAGGATAGCCAAGCATTTAAGCGATCGCCTAATACTTGGGCAGCATTGTAGCACCGTTCCAGTTTAGATACATTGGTCACTTGTACCACTGATGCTTCTAGACGGGAACGTAACCCCAAACTGTGATAACTCGTTGTCCAACTTTGGCACGATTGCAGAATTTCAGGAGCAGGAGGTAGCCTGCCAGTGATTTCCAACAAAGGGCTTTTGCCCTCTTCCAAAATCTGTAAAGTGACTGGAAACCCTTGGTCAAAACAACCATTTCCTATCTTTAAGACAACTAATTTCCCAATACTGCGCGTGTTATTGGTCATTGGTCATGGATCACTTGTGTTGCAGATGTGATTTGTCCCCTCATTTTACCTATTTATAGAGGTTGATAGAGGTTTATAGAGGGTGTATCGGTGCCTTAGGATTGACCACTGACTGATCTCAAAACTGATCTCAAAAAAGACACCAGATAACCGATCTATCCCCGTAATCTGAAGGACTTTGAATTATAACGCTTTCAGTGGTGTGTCGATGGCTAAATTCGGTAATTCTTAGATTGGCGGTAGACCACGGTACGGGTTCAGATGGTAAAATCCTCAATAATCCTGGCATCGTCAAGGGCAACTTCGACACTAAATTGCTCTCCTGGTACACCACTGAACTGCAATTGAATGTAATTATCGATTTGTCTGGCTTGGGCTTCGAGAAACACTGTTCCGGATGCATCCAGCACAGTGAGTGTGAGGTGGGGAGGCAAATAGGTTTTACTGCCAGTGGGATATACCTTGAGGCGAATATTTTGCTTGAGTTCAGATTCTGGGACAAGTTCCACCACCAAAGCCACGGGGGAACCCGCTAGCAATAGCCCTAAGTCAATCAACTTAGCCCGCCTAATCCCCACATCAAGATTTTCCTCTAGGGGTAATGCTTCAGTTGACTCTAGACCAACAGAGCGGAAAGCGAACATTGGTTCGGGTGGGTTTAAAAAGTTTTCCAAGCTTTCGAGAGTTTGCCAACCAGTTTCAACCACATTGTTTAACCATTGACTCAAGTTTACCTTTGTTCTTTGGACTACCTGTGAGATAGGTTGATGGAAGTGATCGATTAAATCATCAACAGGTTGTAGTTGGCTAATGGGTAACTCTTCGGTATCAGCAGTTGGAGTAAATCCTAACACTGTCCCCTCCGACGATCGTTCATCAATCTGAACAACTACATAGCCAATCCGATCACACCAAACTTCGGGGGGAATATGGCAGACGGAATCTTGGACTTTGATCGGTCGGCATTCGATACGACCGATACCGGATACTTCCAAGTCTGCCACATTAGCTAACAGGCGTATAATAGGGTTCCAGCTGTCTGAGGCTTTTAAATCTGTAGTCATCCCCATCATTTGCATGTAATCATTGACAAGCAAGACAGCCAAGGTGTTGAGTCGAACTTGCTCAGCTTTTTCAGGGGTAGGCTGTTGCCTAGCAAATTGCTCAGCACTCCTGCGTGCATTCTGAGTAATGGGCAGAGGAAGGGCAAATTGTTCTAGGTTATGGGTGTTGTAGGTCATAGGAATTGTGTTTCTGTACTGATGTGAACACCTTGACTGAAGAAAGTTAATGTTAAGGTAAGTCTTTTTAAGGAACCTCCTATTATAGATATCCTTCCGATTCTCCAAATTTACGCAAACGGGGCAAACATTGTCGCTGATAAAAGCTACTTAATGTAGAAATTGATACATTAAACTCTTCTGATAGGGTTTTCCAGCTAGTTTCTGGAGGCAAGCGTCGCCAAATTAAGACTTGGCAGGTGACCTCTGGATTACCTTTGATATGGGTAGTGCGTAGATCACTATCAACAGCCGCCCTTTCCACCCATTCCCTGACATCTTCGAGTAAGGTAGGCACGTCGGGTGGAGCGGCCACACTATTGAGCGGGTCAACATTTTGACCATTTTTACCCTTGCTAGAAGATACTGTCTTACCTTGTCCGTCTATAGTCTTGATGCGAAAGTCTTGGAGTCGTTTCTTCAAGTAGAAATTGAGCCAAGTGATCACACTGCCACGGCTAGAGTCGTAGGGATTACCGGTTTTGCCTTCGCAAATATTCTGGCAAAAGTAAATCCAGGTTTGTTGGAGTGCGTCTTGATAGTAGGGAGTATGTTCTTGCCAAAGCTTCTTAGTGACTAAACGAATAATTTTTGTTAAGTTTCTTTGACGGTGAGCGCTTCCAGGTGGATGACTACATGCTGCGGTCACTAGCTGGTTGAGCTGCTCATATAGTTGAGTCATAATGCGATCGCTCCGCCTTTGCTGATATTGCCTTTCTCCGAAAATACTATTTTCAAACAGGTATGCATATCTTATGCAGGGTCAGCCTTAGGTCTCTAATCTGAACTACTCCAGGATACTCGGAGTTTTGGTTAAGACTAACCCAGTATTCAGCTGTTGACAGTTTAGTTATTATGTGTTAATAACGAGGGACTAGAAACTCGGATTAACTTTATAACCTAGAATATAAAACACTTAATAGTTAATAGGAAACATTAAAATACACTAAATAATTACTTAGTGTTAAAAAAAAACAATTGAAGTCAAGTATTAATACCTAACACCTAACACCTAACACCTAACACCTAATACCTAACACCTAAGCTAAGCAGTGATGTTTCCCAATTCCCAAAAATTTCTGATCAAATTTTCGGGAATCTGTGGAAGACACCTTGTAGTAAGTAAGTAACGTAGCTTTACTAGAGCTTGTCAAACATCTTGGACAGTTTTTGACATATGTCTCTAGGATTTCCTCCCAGTTGATGTACAGTGGCGGTTGTGACAATGGTTGCAGCCGCTTTTTTTTTGGAGGGGAATGGGTAATGGGTAATAGCCACTGCTGTATTTAGGATTGTGCCAATGCGTTCGCCTAGGGGCTCTTTTGGAGGATCCCATGACCGATCACAGAATTACCTTAACATAACTTCATAGTTGTGCGATCCTGAAAAAAGAGTTATCAATAAACTCAAGAAAAGGTCAATGTCAGAATTCTCAGAAATAAAACGAGTAGTTGTAGTGGGTGCTGGATGGGCAGGCTTAGGCGCAACTCACCACTTAGCCAAACAAGGTTACGATGTCACTCTCCTAGAAGCAAGTTCCTATGCCGGTGGTTTAGTGGCAGGATGGAAAACAGCGGGTGGACGTTCTGTAGAAGGGGGAATTCATGGTTTCTGGTATCCCTATCACAACATTTTCAACCTGGTAAAGGAACTCCGACTCAATCCTTTCACTCCTTTCACCCGTTCTTCTCAGTATTCCCCTGCTGGATTAGAAGTCGAATCCCCTATCTTTCAAAATGAACCACGACTTCCGACGCCCCTAGGAACCTTCCTCTACACCGACTTCAAACGCTTACCCCTGATTGATCGACTCTCTGCCTTACCCCTACTCTATGCTGTTGTTGACTTCGATAATTCCCACCAGGCATGGACTAGGTATGACTCGGTAAGCGCCCGTGAATTATTTAAACAGTTTGGGGTTTCGGCACGACTGTACAAGGATTCCTTTGAGCCCATGCTGTTAGTGGGTTTATTTGCTCCAGGAGAACAATGTTCAGCTGCAGCAGCCCTAGGAATGCTGTATTACTTCATTTTGGCTCACCAACCGGACTTTGATGTGGTCTGGTGCCGAGGAACAGTAGCACAGATGATATTTAAACCCTGGGTGGAACAGATTGAGAAAGCCGGGGGAAAGGTACTTACCAATAAACGGGTCAATGACATTATTATAGACCACACAGGCAAGGCCAAAGGGGTAATTTGTGGTAATGAATGCTTTGAGGCTGACGCAGTGATTTTTGCTGTCAGTGTCAATGGTATGAAGAAAATCCTTCAGAGTAGCACCATGCTCCAAAGCCGCAAGGAATTCCGCAACCTGATGAATTTAGGGGGAATTGATGTGCTATCAACCAGGCTATGGTTTGACCGCAAAGTTGAGATTCGCCATCCCTCTAATGCTTGTTTTGGCTTTGATGCAACCACGGGTTGGACATTTTTTGACCTTAATGCTTTGCACGATGAGTACCGGGATGAAGCTGGTAGCGTGATTGAAGCAGACTTTTACCATGCTAACCAGTTGCTACCCCTGAGTGATCAGCAAATTATCCAGAAAGTTCAGCGTGACTTAGGCACCTGTGTTTCTGGTTTTCGAGAGGCAAATCTGATTGACAGTAGTGTGATTCGAGTACCGCAAGGGGTGACTCACTTTGCTCCCGGTAGCTATCAGTATATGATGCAGCGAACCACTAGTATTGAAAATGTATTTATGAGCGGGGATTGGATTATCAATCGCCACGGTTCTTGGTCTCAGGAAAAGGCGTATGTTACCGGTTTAGAGGCAGCAAATTTGGTGATTAGGCGGTTTAGACAGGGTAATCTGGCCAAGATTATTCCTGTTGATGCTGATGAATTCCATATTCAGGTGACACGGAAGATTAACAAAACTGTACGGGAGTTTGGTCAGACGTTATTCACTAATTTTTGGTTACCTTGATTTAATTTGGTAATTTTAAGGAATAGGGAATAGGGAATAGGGAATCGGGAATCGGGAATCGGGAATCGGGAATCGGGAATCGGGAATAGTTGCGTAGGGTGCGTGATAAGACGGAAAGCCTCTGATTTTATCGGTAGCCAGTATTGGGACAGTCCGTCCGAGGCAGGAAACTGGCAAGATGCCAGTTCCACAACAAGATGCCCATTCCACCCACCGCGTCAAACAGCATGCATTGAGATGCACCCTTTTATAAATAGGTAATGAACAATTTTACTGATTTTTCATTACCAAAAAAAAACAAGCTTTTTAGTACTGTTCCCTGTTCCCTATTCCCTGTTCCCTTTTTAGTACTGTTCCCTGTTCCCTATTCCCTGTTCCCTTTTGCTATCAATCCTATGTTCACAACCCAAATACAAACACTATAGTAGAGTAATGGAAAGCGTTCAGAACTCAGAAAGGCTTGTTGTTACCTTCTACAAATGGGTAGGTATTCTGGTTTTGGTTTACCTACTGATTGTGGCAGTAGGGATAATTGGTACAGGCTTTAGGTCAGCTACTGGGGAGCAAGTCAAGGAATTGTTCGAGTTTGCTACTAATCCCTTTGCTGGCTTAATTGTCGGTACCCTAGCAACTGCTTTAATCCAATCGTCAAGTACAGTAACCTCGATTATTGTCGGTCTAGTAGCTGGTGGTTTGCCAGTCGCAACGGCTGTTCCAATGGTTATGGGGGCTAACATTGGCACCACTATCACTAATACACTGGTTAGTTTAGGACATATTCAAAATAAGGACGAATTTAAACAGGCTTTTGCTGCTGCAACCATCCACGACTTCTTCAATCTGATTAGTGTCGTTATCTTCCTACCTTTGGAAATTACCACTCACTTCCTGGAAAAGATTAGTCTGTTTTTAACAAGCCTGGTTGTGGGGGAAAACTCGATTAATTTAAACAACGTTAATCTGATTAAATTTGCCACTGCTCCAGTCACTGATAGGATTAAAAATGTCAGTAACATTTTACCAGAACCATTTAATGGTATTGCCCTGATTGTCCTAGGTATCAGTGTTATTTTCCTATCGATTTTTTTCATTGGCAAACTTCTCAAAACCCTAATGGTAGGACGAGCGAATGAGATGTTGCACACTGCTATCGGTAACGGTCCCATTGCTGGGATTGCTTCTGGGACACTAGTCACGGTAATCGTGCAATCTTCCTCGACAACCACCAGCCTGATCGTTCCCCTAGCTGGTACAGGTTTATTGAGTTTACAAGAAATTTATCCCTTCACCCTAGGGGCAAATATCGGAACCTGTATCACTGCCTTACTTGCGGCGACCGGAATAACGGAAAACCCAATCCCTGCTCTAGAAATAGCTACAGTGCATCTACTTTACAACACCCTCGGAGTTGTGATCATCTACAGCATTCCTGTTTTGAGACAAATGCCAATCCTGGGTGCAGAAACCTTAGCTACTGTTGCCACTGAGCGGAAGTATTTAGCATTCCTCTATATTGGAAGCGTTTTCTTCTTGATTCCGGTACTACTTCTAAGTCTATCGACGTGGCTGTAAGTATTCAGCTATCAGCTATCAGCTATCAGCTTTGAATGTAGAATGAAGAATGAAGAATGGAGAATTAATTCTTAATTCTTAATTCTTAATTCTTAATTCTTAATTCTGACAGACAACTTGGGGATTATTGCTAATCCAGTTGTCGATATCTTTTAAAACCTGATCGGGAATTTCCCAAGGAAACAAGTGAGCAGTATTGTCATAGCATTGCCATTGGCTATCCTTAAGATGTTGAGCGGTTTCTCGACTTGATGCTGCGGTAATATGGCGATCAGCAGCTCCTGCTAAGACCAGGGAGGGGCATTGAATCTGCTGTAAGTCTGGCAAACGGTTATACCCAGCCCTAATGGCAGCGTTTAGTGCTTCTGTAGCGGCTTGGGAGGTCTGTAAATAGGCTGATATGGTGTGGTTGGCAAGATATTGGTAGGTGCTGGTTGTGTGTTGTTGGATCAGGTATCGAAAAAGCGATCGCTTACCAAATGTGTCAATATTCCACTGCCATCCTGGTTGTAACCAATTTAATGCAGAAGCGATGCCGGTATAGAGATTATCCTGCCAACTAATGGGGGGATGATTACCCCAAGGTCGAGCGGCTGTGGCGATTAAAATTAAACCTGTGACTCTCTGAGGTAGCTTCAGAGCAAGCTCCATTGCCAAAATTCCCCCTAAAGACCAACCTAGTATCAAACAGCGGTCAATGTGGTAGTAGTCGAGAAGGGATTCCAAGTCAATCAGGTGGTCGGTCATCTGAAAATCCCGATCAGCTGGACTTCTACCATATCCTCGCAAATCAGGGCTGATAGTCCAGAACTTCTGGGATAGATGTTGGGTAAAAACCGAAAGGCACTGACTTGAGCCGGGATGACCGTGAAGGCACAGAATTGGGAATCCTGACCCCTGGAGGTCAGTGTTGAGATATACTGCTGCTTGGTAGTTTTTTTTAATCCCATTCATGTTAATTGTTAATTGTTACTTGTGTAAGCATTCAGCCATCAGCCGTCAGCCGTCAGCCGTCAGCTTATTTTATTCAATAGCACCTCAAGGAGGTTACGCTATGGGCAGAAACTTTGTAAGCATTCAGCTGATAGCTGATAGCTGATAGCTGATAGCTGATAGCTGATAAGTGAAATGGTATGATCTCTTTTACTTATAATCGCACTGTGCGCTTTTCAGATACGGATGCGGCTGGTGTGGTCTATTTTGCTAATGTTTTATCTATCTGCCATGAAGCCTATGAAGCCTCTCTAGATGTATCGGGCATTAATCTCAAGTCCTTTTTCACTCAGCCAGCTGTGGCAATTCCGATTGTTCATGCCAGTGTGGACTTCTTGGGTCCTATGTTTTGTGGGGATCCACTGCTGATTCACGTGATGCCTGAGCAGTTGAGTGAAAGTAAGTTTGAGATTGCTTATCAGGTTGTTACAGCTTCTTCATCGCAACAGTTACTGGCCAAGGCAATTACGAAGCACGTTTGTATTGATGCAATGACTAGAACTAAAACTCCCTTACCTAAGGAAATCGTGGAATGGCTAGGGAGTAGGGAGTCGGGAGTCGGGAGTCGGGAGTAGGTAAGAGGTAAAAAATCCTCTTTACCTGATAGCTATGAAAAACTCTTTACTAATTTTATCATCCCTTATGATATAGCTGACGGCTGACCGCTGACCGCTGACAAAAAAAATAGCCGTAGAAATACTATCCACGGCTAGTTCAACTTTTGATTGATGTCAGAAAAATACCCGAAACTTTCGGATGTGATCCTATGCTATCAGACCAAACCCAAGGCCAAGGGGGGAAAATCCCCCCAGAAATTTAAGGTGTTATGGCAACAACCAATACTTGGTCATAGTAGTGATCACTTCACCCGGAATATCGGTCGGCTCCAGAGGAGTCCACTCTGCGATTTCTGCATAGCCCAATGAATAAAGCATCTGCATACTATGGATTACTGATTGACGAGGACCTTTCAGAGTGTGCTGAGTAGGTTGTTTCTTGAAGTTGCGAGTAAATTATTCTGGCATCTTTCAAAAGTTTAACTTTGATTTACAATGATTATTGTAATAATTATAAAAATATTTGTCAAGGGTTTTAAAAAGGTTTTTTTTTGGTTTAGGAGTAATAAAAAAAAGCGATTATCTGTAGGAGAATCGCGTAGCGGCTCTTTAAAATGGTAAGCATGTGGCCTTTGGTAAACGGCTGAATGCTTACAGCTTTATCAGTCAGTCAACTAACCCATAGTCTTTGAATTGGATAAGCATCAAATTTATTATCCCGACTAATCAAAACCAGAGATCTATTCATGGCTTGAGCAATCAACATTCTATCAAATGGATCACGATGATGTAGGGGTAGATTAGAAATTTGCAGGGTGTCGATAAATGCAATAGGTAGTAAAGTAATATCTGATGATTGCAGTTCAGATTCAATGGTTTGATAATTTCGTTGCAGTGATAACTTACCAAGATTCAACTTAATCGCAATTTCCCAGAGACTAGCAATACTCAGATAAACGCTATCCGCTGCATCAATCATGTCTCTTAGTTTATTAGGCAAATTTGGGTCATTTTCAGATAACCAGATCAAGGCATGAGTGTCTAACAGGAAAGAGCTCATTCCATATATTCCTTAAAATCGTCTAAGGGTTCATCAAAATCATCAGGTAATGGTAGCACAAAGGTTCCTTTTAAGATACCTGAACGACGTTTCTTGCTAGCATGCTGCTCTGGGGAAACATCTTGGGAGTAGTTTTCCATTAGATACTTGGCATAATGCAGCAGTTCTTGTTTTAGGGATTCTGGCATTTTACCCACTGTTTGTAAGATTTCTGTGTCAATATTCATGGGTTTTACTAGTTTAGTTTGTGTTCAATAATTTTTATAATAATGTATAAAATATTATAGCATTTTTAGTTTATTTATGAATAGAGCCTGGATCGAAACAAGGAGCAGGGAGCAGTGTCAAGATATCCGAGGAGTGTTTGGTGTTACGATAAATTAAGATTGCTTGTCATAATCTATTGAGAAATGCTATAAGTATTAAATCTTGCCTCTGGCCTTTCCCTAAGGGATTGCAGCAGACAATGTTGGCAGTGGCTGAAGATTGGTGAATCCAGGGTGATTTAGATAAGTCTAATTTTTTAATAACTATTGTAGAGCGGTTGATGGCAATGGCTGACAATACATCTGATACCCAATTTGACTTTCTATTACAAGTACTACAAGCAACTGCAGACAGTAATGGTGACGCGCAGGTAGTTTACCCATTACTGGCAGCAAATACAGACAAACTTAATCAGAAGTTAGCAGAATTATTGCGGGATTGGGCAACAAATAGGCTGGCGAAAGCGGAAGCAAATGAAGCAAAGTCCCTAGCAGCAGTTATTGGCACTTTCAGCGATCAAATTCAGCAATTCCCCTTGGGTGATAAAGCCAGCAATATGGAAATTGCCATTACTGGCTATGAAGTCGCACTAACTGTTTTCACCCGTGAAGCATTTCCCGAAAATTGGGCAAGGATACAAACTACTATCGGTATTGCTTACTATTACAGAATCAAAGGTGATAAAGCACAGAATATAGAAGAGGCTATCGCTTGTTACAAACAGGCTCTTAGAGTTTATACCTTGGAGGCATTTCCTGTTAATTGGGCATTGACACAAAATAATCTCGGTACTGCTTACCGTCACCGAATCAAAGGGCAGAAAGCACAGAATATAGAAGAAGCTATCACTTGTTACCAACAGGCTCTTAGAGTTTATACATTTGAGGCATTTCCCGAATATTGGGCATCGACACAAACTAATCTCGGTATTGCTTACCTTGACCGAATCAAAGGGGAGAAAGCACAGAATAGAGAAGAGGCCATCGCTTGTTCTAAAAAGGCTCTTAGAGTTTATACATTTGAGGCATCTCCTGTTGATTGGGCAAGGATACAAACTACTATCGGTATTGCTTACTCTGACCGAATCAAAGGGGAGAAAGCACAGAATATTGAAAAGGCTATCCCTTGTTACCAACAGGCTCTTACAGTTTATACATTTGAGGCATTTCCTGTTGATTGGGCATTGACACAAAATAATCTCGGTAATGTTTACTCTGACCGAATCAAAGGGGAGAAAGCACAGAATATAGAAGAGGCCATCGCTTGTTTCCAACAGGCTCTTAGAGTTTATACCTTTGAGGCATTTCCTGTTGATTGGGCAAGGACACAAAATAATCTCGGTATTGCTTACGGTGACCGAATCAAAGGAAAGAAAGCACAGAATATAGAAGAGGCCATTGATTGTTTCCAACAGGCTCTTATCGTCAGAACCTTTGAGAGATTTCCAGAAAATTGGGCATTGACACAAAATAATCTCGGTATTGCTTACCGTCTCCGAATCGAAGGGGAAAAAGCACAGAATATAGAAGAGGCCATCGCTTGTTCTAAAAAAGCTCTTATAGTTTATACATTTGAGGCATTTCCTGTTGATTGGGCATTGACACAAAATAATCTCGGTATTGCTTACCGTGAGCGAATCAAAGGTGATAAAGCACAGAATAGAGAAGAGGCTATCACTTGTTTCCAACAGGCTCTTAAAGTAAGAACCTTTGAGGCTTTTCCTGTTGATTGGTCAGGGACACAAAATAATATCGGTAGTGCTTACGCTGACCGAATCAAAGGTGATAAAGCACAGAATAGAGAAGAGGCTATCACTTGTTTCCAAAAGGCTCTTAGAGTTAGAACCTTTGAGGCTTTTCCCCAAGACTATCTAGATATTAAACAAAACCTTGGTTTGGCTTACCAAGATGCTCAAAATTTCCCGGCAGCTTACAAGGCTTTTGATGCTGCCATTAAAACCGTAGAATTCCTGCGAGATGAAATTATTTATGGTTCTGGAGTAGAAGAGTACAAGACTAAACTAGCTGAACAGTACCACCAAAGCTATCGAGGCATGGTAGAAACTTGCCTAGCCTTAACTAATATCACCGAAGCCATTGAATATGTTGAACGGAGCAAAACCGGCAATTTAGTTGAAAAGATTCTCAGCCGTGAGCTGAAAACCATCTTTCCCGCAGATGTTGTTACTCAACTAGAACAATACAGGGACGAAATAGCCATAGGTCAATATCAAATCCAGCATAGCAAAGCTGACAATCCAACAGCCCTGGCACAACGTCTTCAAGAATTGCGACAGCAGCGGAATGATTTACAAGACCAATATTTACCTATCGGTTCTACCTTTAAGTTTGATAAATTTCATAATGAAAATCTGAATGACTACACTGCCATTGTGGAGTTTTACATTACGGGGGATAAGCTGCTCACTTTCATCTTTACCAACAAAACCCAGCCGCCTATGGTTTGGCAATCTGAGCCACAAGACTTAGACAAATTGGTAAATTGGATAAATGAATATCTGGGAAGCTACTACACCGAAAAATCTGATTGGCAGAAAGAGCTGAGTAACCGCCTACATTTACTGGCAAAAATTCTGCACATTGATGACATCATTGAGCAGATTCCAGAAACGTGCGATCGCTTAATTTTAATCCCCCATCAGTATTTACATTTGTTCCCCATTCATGCTTTACCGATTAACAGTAAACAGGGAGAAGGTAAATCTAAAATTCTGATGGATCGGTTTCCAGCAGGGGTAAGTTACGCCCCTAGCTGTCAACTACTCCAACTTACTAAAACCAGAAAACGCCCAGAAGAGTTTACCCACCTGTTTGCGGTTCAAAACCCTACTGATGATTTGGATTACACTAACCTAGAAGTGGAAGTGATTAAATCATTTTTCCAAGCTGCTGAAGTCCTAGCCAGCCAAGACGCAAAAGAAGCTACTATCAAAGTGAATCAGAACTTGACAACAGCCCACTATTGCCATTTTTCCTGTCATGGCTATTTCAACCCAGAATCACCTGTAGAATCGGCACTGGTTTTAGCGGAAACGAAAACAAAACAGATAGTCCAAGACAAAACTACAGAAGATGGATTTCTGACTTTAGGGGAAATTTTTGGCCTCAAATTAGAACAATGTCGCCTTGTCACTCTTTCCGCTTGCGAAACAGGATTAATCGATTTCAAGAATAGCAGCGATGAATACATTGGTTTATCCAGTGGTTTTCTAGTTGCGGGTAGTCCAGCAGTAGTTAGTAGCCTGTGGACTGTAAACCAGGTGTCTACAGCGTTGTTGCTGATTAAATTTTATGAGAATCTGCAAAACCAGATGTCTTTAGCAGTTGCCCTTAACAAAGCTCAACTCTGGCTGCGGAATGCCACCAAAGAAGAATTACAGCAGTGGACAAGTGATTTGCCCTTGAGTCTGAGTCACCAAGAACAGTTATATGACGACTTGTTTGATGATGATGAACTAGATCCTATACCTTATGAACAACCCTACCATTGGGCAGCTTTCTGTGCCATTGGTCAATAGTCCTGATTCATTGATTAAATTTGAGTGATTTGCCATGAAATTCGCCTACAAAAACATCAAATCATTTACTTTATTAATACAAAACAATCCAGAAATTTTGAGCATTCAAGACAGACAAAATCTTGAGGAAAATCTTCCAGAAGATATTGAAAATATTTTAAAATTTATTCTAGATTGGTGCCAAAAACGACCAGAAGTTAACCAGGCTTTGCGGCAAGTGCGAAAAACTCTGCCTGACGATAAAAATAAATCAAAAATATTTGGGTTTGATGACCCTAAAGCTGAAGAAGAACAAGAACAATACGAAGCACATCTGCGGATAACCTTGATTAATACCCTCCGTCAGAGTTACGATCCAGAAAAATCGAAATCCAAAACTACCGAAGAAAAACTGAAATTCAAAACTACCGAAGCTGATGAATGATACCTTGTTTCAAATCAACAATATCAGCGTCATCCTATACGCCTTCCATCTGTGCCAGGACTTAACTCAAGAAGTAGGACAGTTACGGCAAGATGCTGAAGGATTATGGCAAAATTGTGCTAAACTCAGTAAACCCCTAGCTATCGAAGAGTTAAAATGTTTACCCCAAAAAATACAATCTTATTCAAATCAAACACTTACAACAAGCCGTTACTCAAAACTACTCGAACAACCTCTAAGAATAAAAGGATCTAACCCAAAAGTAAAAGTCGAACCCCATAAAATTGATGATACTTACGCTCTTGACCTAACGCTGAAATACAATAATGTCAGTAAACTTAGTGAACTCAATCTTAATCCTCAAGGGTGTCTGCTAGCCAGCACTATTCAAGCTTCCTTGGGACAAACCTTAGTGCTCTATGGCGAACCCGTGGGCACTCCTGAGGAAGATAGCAAGTTAGCCAATGCTTGTGTGGATGCTTTTTTCCAGGGAACCGACGAAAAACCCCAATTTAGCGCATCTGGGCAGTTATTTGGTAGCCCCATTTTTGCCTATGACAATGGTAAGGAGAAACCAACGGAGCAATGTCACCTTCTGGTCTGGTTAAACCGTCACCCAGAAACCTTAAACCTGGCACAAAAGACTTACTTTTCATTGTTAAATCTGTTGTGCTGTCGCAGTAAAATCCTGTTTGCTTATGATCAAGCCCGTTGGTGTTATCGCCAAACTAGAGGACTCTATGGGCAACTGGAACAAGAGGTTCAAGGCTTCAAGGAATTGCCAAGGGAGCGAAAAACAAGGCTAGAGCAACTGAAGCAGAAACTGACCGAGATGCCATCCAAGACCTTTGACTATGCTGGTTATCTGCGAGACATGGAAGATCACAAAACTGCGATCGCTACCAATGCCGCCAACTATAACTACTGGCTAAAAAAAATCAGTGAATCTAGTCTCAAAGACGATAATATCGAGTTTTTGGAAGACTTCCTAAACCAAAGAACCGAGCTATTTCAAAATCAGATTCAAGTCAATCTCAATTATCTCAAACCCGGTCAGCAACTATTTGACCAGATGCTTGGTAGTATCCGAGGCATTGTGGAAACTGAACAAGCACAACAAGAGAAACGATTAGAACGTTGGATTGCCTCGGTGGGTATTGGTTTAGCGGTCAGTGGTATTTCTTCCCAAACTGATGCTAAACCTCTAGAAGCGATCTTGATCAAACTAAACCCCAATGTATCTATAGAAAAATGCCCTAAAGCTGAACTCCAGTCTTGCTTGAGTTACACTTTCTGGTTTGTGCTATTTCATGTTTTGCTTGGTGTGGGAGTTGGTGCGATTACTGCTTTAATTTTGGGTCGAAAGTAGGGAGTCGGGAGTCGGGAGTCGGGAGTCAGGAGTCGGGGGCTTTTCTGGTGGGCAAAAACCCTTTGGTTCTTTTGATAATTCTAGAGCCTAAAATTTTGCCCACCCTACTTTATAAAAGTTTATTCTTTTGATAAATAATTTATAACTCAAAGTTAAACTTTGTGATATAATTTTAGCTCTGGAATCAAGTAGACAGCCTTTTCTAGGGTAGTGAGGCAATGCTGCGTGGGTTTTGGATAAATCTTTCTAAGCTGTGGTTGGGATCCCCCTCCCGTCCCCCTTAATAAGGGGGAAGCCAATTAATAAGGGTGAAGCCAATTTTCCCCCCTTAATAAGGGTGAAGCCAATTTTCCCCCCTTAATAAGGGTGAAGCCAATTTTCCCCCCTTGCTAAGGGTGAAGCCAATTTTCCCCCCTTAATAAGGGTGAAGCCTATTTTCCCCCCTTAATAAGGGTGAAGCCTATTTTCCCCCCTTAATAAGGGTGAAGCCAATTTTCCCCCCTTGCTAAGGGTGAAGCCAATTTTCCCCCCTTAATAAGGGTGAAGCCTATTTTCCCCCCTTAATAAGGGTGAAGCCAATTTTCCCCCCTTGCTAAGGGTGAAGCCAATTTTCCCCCCTTGCTAAGGGGGGTTAGGGGGGATCCCTACTCTTACGTTACCAATCCTTGAACCCCCTGGCTTATACCTCACCGGAAAGGCTATAGTTTCACATCAATTATGAGCAACATTTCAGAGCAACCTATAGAAAGAAGCCAACCGGCAAACCAAACTAACAATATTCTGGAATGGATTAAAGTTGTACTTTTAGTATATCTGCTAATTGTAGCAGTTGGCATGATTGGTACGGGTTTTAAATCCGCAACCGGATCACAGGCTAAAGAATTATTTGCCTTTGCCACTAATCCTTTCTTAGGACTAATCGTTGGTACCGTTGCCACAGCATTAATTCAATCATCAAGTACCGTAACTTCAATTATTGTTGGTTTAGTGGCTGGAGGCTTACCGGTAACCACTGCTGTGCCAATGGTGATGGGGGCAAATATTGGTACCAGTATTACCAATACCTTAGTTAGTTTAGGTCATATTGGGGATAAGAAAGAATTTAAGCGAGCCTTTGCTGCCGCTACAATCCATGACTTTTTCAACTTACTGAGTGTAGTCATTTTTCTGCCCGTTGAGATTATCTTTCACCCCCTAGAGAAGATTGCCCATTTCTTAGCTCAAAACTTAGTAGGAGGCGGTTCTCTAAGTGTCAAAGATTTGAACTTTGTCAAAGCTGCCACTAAGCCAGTTGTGAGTGTGTTTAAAACCATAACTCACGTTTTACCAGGGCCCTTTGATGGTATTGCTTTGATTATTTTAGGAATCGCGATGATTTTCTTGACCATTAGTTTTATTGGCAAACTGCTTAAAGTCCTAATGGTCGGTCGTGCCAAAGATATTCTTCATACAGCCATTGGTAAAGGACCAATCGCCGGTATTGCTGCTGGTACCTTAATGACAGTTCTGGTTCAATCTTCCTCCACTACCACCAGCTTGATGGTACCCTTGGCCGGTGCAGGGGTATTTGGCCTAGCGCAAATCTATCCCTTTACCCTTGGTGCGAACATTGGCACCTGTATTACCGCCTTGCTAGCAGCCACCGCTGTTTCTGGCGCAGAAGCCGTTCCTGCCCTAGAAATTGCCATGGTTCACTTGATCTACAACGTGCTTGGGGTGGTTATCATCTATGGCATTCCCTTCCTCTGTCGCTTGCCAATTATCAGTGCAGAAACCCTCGCTGCTGTGGCTAGTGAACGAAAAGCGATCGCATTTGCCTATATCATAGGCGTCTTTTTTGTGATTCCTGGCATCCTCCTTGGTGCTACGGCCATTTTCTAATAGTGGAATAATCAAACATTTATAGGGAGCTTAAATAAATTTTGATAATTTTTGTTCCCTACTCCCTACTCCCTACTCCCTACTCCCTTCCCTATACCATGAATGAAAGATTGGAATATATTGAAAAATTAGAAGGGCAAATTAACGAAGCCCAGACTACTCTCAACCGCTTAAAGGCAGAACGAGAGGAACTCATCCAAAAATTGCAACATGAAGAAATCGAGCGTCTAGAAGAACATTTAGAAAACGCTCAAGTTAAACTCAAAGACATTAACGCAGCAGCTGAAGAAGCATGGCACGAATTAAAAGAAACCATCGAACAGCTGCTGCATACTATCAGTGATAGCTTAAAAAACCTGATGCATAAATAAAGCGATAAAAATTTCCAAGGAAAAAACCATGAAGACAATCTTAGGAGCATTAGTTGCTACTCTTGGTGTAATCACCCTAGCTACTGGATGTTCAAATCAAGTACAAGACTCAGCACAATCTGGCATCCTGGGCGATGGTGAATTTAGCACTGAATCAGTCAATGTTTTATCAGTTTCCACCGGCAAATTCATCAAAATTGATGGCTCTAGCACCGTCTTTCCCATTTCTTATGAAGCAGCTAAGCGTTACCAACGAGATGTTACCGATGCCCCTGCGATCGCAGTCAGCTTTTCTGGTACTGGCGGCGGTTTCAAGAAGTTTTGTGCTGGGGATACGGACATCAATGATGCCTCTCGCCCGATTGAAGCAGATGAGATGGCAACCTGCAAGGCCAATGGAGTAAGTATATTGAACTTCCCGTCGCCTTAGATGCTATTACCCTGGTAGTCAGCCCTAAAAATACTTGGGCTGAGGATATTTCCGTAGCAGAATTGAATAAAATTTGGCAACCACAAGCAAACGTAAAAATCGAAAAGTGGAATCAAATTCGTCAGTCTTGGCCAGACCGTCCTCTTAATCTCTATGGTCCAGGAGAGGATTCCGGAACCTTTGACTATATATTTTTCGACCTCAGAGTTAGAAGAAGTTTTGCTTACTCCCTTGAAAGTTTTAATGGAACAGCCAAAATTTATTAGTGGTTTGACTTGTTTTCATTGGTGGCCTAAAACAACGTTTGCGATAACTGATTAGCCGGATTTGATATTATAACTTTTTGTACCACACTTCTGTAAAATTCTTCCAATTCCTTTGTGCTGGTAACGTGAACGTAAGCATTCAGCCGTCAGCCGTCAGCCGTCAGCCGTCAGCCGTCAGCATTCAGCCGTCAGCTGACGTAACAAAGATTAAACGAAGCTTACTTGTTTTATTTAAAAGCTCAAAGCTCAAAGCTGAGAGCTGAGAGCTGAGAGCTGAGAGCTGATAGCTGATAGCTGAATGCTTACAGGTGAACAAGCTTTTACCCCTTCTATATCCAGAAGTTCTGTCAGCAGTTTAATTTCCTTTTTTGATGCCATAATGACAAATACATCCTCAAATTACATTATAGCGGTTTTTAGTATAACGAGGTACACAGGCTTTTTTACCTCTTGCTAGCATGCCTATTGCTAGCATGCCTATTGCCTCTTTTATGCTCCCTGCTCCCTGCTCCGAAGTCCCTACTCCCTGCTCCCTACTCCCTCAAAACATGTACCTCACCTAATTGAAAACCGCTATATAACAATAGATTATCCTTAGAAGTCAAATCAAGCTACATGTCAGGCTATAATTTGATCCATTTTTTGAGTTTAGTTAAGGTTTCAGCTAACATTTTAGCATAGTAGATACTGAAGACCCATAGTTAAAAAAATTACTATTAGTAAAACCCAATGGACACAATTAAATTAAATGATAATCAATGCTTGAAATGTTGTCAGAATCACAAGGAGTAAAGAGTTGAGCGTAGAGCATCAGGATAATTAATGATTCTATTCCCTACGGTCGGTGAAACCAGCAACCGTAATATAGAAATGCGATAAGTATTCAACCGGACATGATCTAATGACAGACCAGGTTTTAATCCTAGGAGGCAAAGGACGAATCGGGAACAGTGTAGCGCAAGACTTACTTGCCCATACTCAGGCGAAAATTACGATTACCGGACGTCAGGGTAAACTTGATCTAGTATTACCACAACAGTTACAGCCCCCCGTGCAGTTTCTCCCTCTAGACTTAGCTGATCAGGAGGGGTTAAGAAATGCGATCGCATCTCACAACCTAGTGATCCATTGTGCTGGTCCGTTTCTCTACCGAGACGCTACTGTCCTAAACACTTGCATCGAACAAGGGGTTAACTATCTCGATGTCAGTGACAACCGTGCTTTCACCCGCAAAGCGTTAGCTTTCCGTGAACAGGCTGCTGCTGCTGGTGTCACCGCTATTGTGAATTCTGGCATTTTTCCTGGTATCTCCAATAGTATGGTGCGTCACGATGTAGAACAGTTAGATGTTGCAGAACGGATTCACCTCAGCTATGTAGTTGCCGGTTCTGGTGGTGCTGGAGTGACGGTGATGCGTACTACTTTCCTGGGATTGCAAGAACCGTTTGAAGCTTGGATTGATAATCAGTGGCAAACCGTGAAACCTTATAGCCTACGCGAAACCATCCAATTCCCTGCTCCCTATGGTAAAGCTGGTGTCTACTGGTTTGATATGCCAGAAGCCTTGACCTTAGTGGACTCATTCCCCGTTAACACGGTAATCACTAAATTTGGCTCAGTTCCCGATTTTTATAATCATCTGACCTGGATAGCTGCCCATATCTTTCCCTCATCTTGGCTGAAAAATCCCGCTGGAATCGAGTTTTTGTCCCATGTCAGCCACATCATGACCGATGTAAGCGATCGCGTTAGTGGCGTTGGTGTTGCCATTCGCTCAGAGGTTACTGGTTACAAAGATGGTAAATCAGCCCGTGCTGGCTCAACCTTAGTCCATGAGAATACTGCTGTCGCTGCTGGGGTGGGTACTGGTAGTATTGCGGAACTGATGCTTACTGGTCAACTCAATAAACCGGGAGTTTGGCCGGTGGAACAAGCCCTATCTACGCCATTATTTGAGCAAACTATACAAAGTCGAGGACTCAAGATTAATACTGTTGAAGGTTAGGTATTAATACCAAATCCCCTTTGATAATCCTCCTTTAACTGAGCTCTTGCACCAGTACAAAAAACTTAATAACGGCAGTGATAACAATCAATTTAAGTACTGAAATCACCAAATCTTATCACTGTTCCCTGTTCCCCTCCCCCCTTACTAAGGCTAGGGGGGATTCCTGTTCCCTACCTTTACAGGTAAATCTTAAACTTGGTTCAAGATCTGAGTTTAACTCAAATTACAGGACTTACCCCACCAAATTTCCCTTTCTCATCTGCTAAGACTGAAATCTACTCAATATTAACTAGTCTTAGTGGAGTAAATCCCATGAAAAGTGTCCGTGTCGTAGTAACCGGAACTGTAGGAGCTGGCAAATCTACTTTTGTGAGGACAGCAAGTAATGTTGAAGCTGTGGAAATAGAAAGTAAAGCCACCGACGAAATACTTCTGCTAAAGAAAAAAACTACCGTTGCATTTGACTTTGGTAGCCTTACCTTTGGTAACAATCTAAATGTTCATATCTACGGTACTCCTGGTCAATCTCGCTTTGACTTCATGTGGGATATTTTGATTCGTGAAGCTCACGCCTATATTGTACTGGTGCCAGTTCATCGACCCAGTAGTTTAAACAACTCTCGTGAGCTTCTGCTGTTTATGAAAGAGCGAGTAAATGTTCCCATGATTATTGGTTTAACCCATATGGATTGTCCAGGGGCAATGACCTCAGAGGAAATTATCAGAACTCTCGGTTATAGCAACCCTCACAATCAACCCCCAAGTGTGATAGTTAATCCCAATCAGCGAACCTCAGTGCTTGAGGCTTTGGTGCTTCTGATGGATCTCCTAGATTCCTAGACAAGCCAGTAGCTAGTGCCGTTCAGCTCAAATAACTGACCAGCCCCTGTCAGGTCGAAACCCATAAAACAAAGGACGTTTGTCAGGGCGAAGCATTCGCACATAAATTCTTGGTTTGCTCCCAAATTTGCTAGCCGAATACTTCGCCCCAAGGATTATCGTTTCTAAGAATTGCCATGTTCTGTAATTTGTGTTTATAAAACTACACAAATCATTAATTAGCGTCACTAAAAAAAGTGATCCGGATTGAACGGATCACTTGCTGAAAAGCTTAGTAGGTAAACGTTATAGAGTTTACCTATAAATGTATTATCTAAACATCCAGGAGTTTAGGTTATAGGTACATTCAACGATAGATGAAGTCAATAGTTTAAAATTCTGGTAAACCCAAACTATAAACTTCACTAAAACTATACAAAAAAATACTTGTAACTCTTTTATTTAATAAAATAAGCTAAAATATAACTAATTTACATGATTATCTTTTCGGTTAAAATTATCTATTCAGATAATAATTAATCAAAACATTGCTATACTGTTGAAATACTATAAAATTCAATCGGGGTGCTTTGCTAAATAGTCAAGTAATAACTTAGAGTTAGATTCAGCTATATCGGAGTAATTATGAGCTTAGATCCCCAGGAATTTATGACCAAGATGGAAAAGCGTGTCAATTTGACCAATGAAGACAAAGTGCTTCTGAAATCACAGGCAGATTGGGGAAAAGAAATTGCTTCTGAAATGGCAGACCATTTCTATACTTACTTAGGTAATGATGAAGAAATGGATGCCATTATGAAAGAGAAGGAAGGTCGTATGGAGCGCCTACGGGTAACCTTTGTGCAATGGTTTTACGAAATGTTCACTGGTATGGATGACTGGGGAAAAGCCTATGCTGAACGTCGTTGGCGTATAGGTTTGGTACATGTGAAAATTGGTATCGGTCCTCAACATGTCGTCCCAGCCATGGCAATTGTGGTGCAGGCATTTACTAACCGGATAAAAACTGATAGTAAAGATGAAGCCTTGCGGGATGCCCTCAGTCGGATCTGCATGATTGATTTAGCCTTCATTGAGCAAGCCTATGTAGAAGTGAGTTCGGCAGCGGTTCTCAAAGAAACTGGCTGGACAGAGGCTCTATTTAGACGTCTGATTAGTACTGGCGCTGGCTCTATGTAACTAGAGCAATCCTAAATCATTTGTGAACAATACCTGTCAATAAAATAGTTCAGACTCGGAAAGTTACGAGTCCTGAGTAAGACCTGTGACTGTTCACTTTTCCGATAGGATTGCTAGATTAAGTGTCGATTTTGTTGGAAACTAAATCAATAGTCTATAAGTTTTGGCAAATTGGCACTACTCCTACTTAAATATCAGCTATCAGTTTCGAGGAAAACAAACTAACCGAATTACACATTCTGCAATTGGAGTAAGGGAACAATGGCGATCAATTCTCAAAAATTGGGGTATATCCTGCATAATTTTGTTACATCCACTGCTGATATTCAAGGAGCAGCTGTAGTCACGACCGATGGTTTACCGTTAGCATCCAGTCTGCCTGGGGAAATGGATGAAGAACGGGTTTCAGCGATGTCTGCGGCTATGCTCTCCTTGGGTGAGCGAATTGGCTCAGAACTGGCTAGAGGAGAAATCGACCGGATCTATGTTGAGGGTAAAGAGGGATTTAGCGTTTTGACCAGTTGTGGTGAAGAAGCGGTATTTCTGGTTCTAGCTAGTAAAGCAGCTAAGCAGGGAGTATTGATGTTAGAAATTAAACGAACTCTGGCTGAATTAAAACCAATGTTGCTCTAGTAATTTTGTGGGTATTACTCTACTAATACCTTTTAGAGAAAATGGATACAATATAGGTTTATTGGTTATTATTAAGGGGTGATAGATAATGGGTAATGGGGAATTTAAAGACTAGCATTAATTCCCCATTACCCATTACCAAATGGTAAAATTTTTTAAAAATTGTTGTTCGCGTAGCGTGGCCTACGGCCAAGGCATTCTCGATTATTGGTATAACGTCAGTTATTGGTATAACGTCAGTGGGTGTGTGAAATTCAATGTAAGCTATTTTTTGTTTAAGGTTGACCACTAACAGTCAACCATCAACCGTCAACCGTCAATCGTCAACAAATTACCTTGATTCACCCCAACCTACTGGCACAGTTGATAACCTGTAGTATTTGCTAGGAAAGCATAACCCAATGGACAGTATACGGATTGTAGTAACGGGAACAATAGGGGCTGGCAAATCTACTTTTGTCAGAACATTCAGCGAAGGTGCGGTTATTGAAACAGAACGAACGGCTACGGATGCCACATCATTGTTTAAGAAAAAAACGACCGTTGCCTTAGACTTTGGTTTGCGTCCCTTAAATCGAAACTTGGATTTGCACCTGTATGGAACTCCTGGTCAAGCTCGCTTTGATTTTATGTGGGACATTTTGATTCGCCGAGCTCACGCCTATATTTTATTGATGGCAGCTAATCGAAGCAGTGATTTTGCTAGTGCTCGTCAGATTTTATCGTTTATGCAGGAGCGGGTCACTATTCCAATGATTATTGGTCTGACTCATACTGATGTTCCAGGGGCATGGACTCCAGAGGAAATTATGATGCGCATGGCATACATTGGCGATCCTAATCAACCCCCAGTTGTAGCTGTTAATCCCAATAATAAGACCTCAGTATTTGAAACTGTAATGATTTTGATGGCTCAGATGCTTTGCCAAGGGAGTGTTATTGAAGGTGCTAGAAGAGAAAAGGTAAGTCAGGCAGCTCCGCTACCTGTTAAGAACCAATATCATTGGCCGAAGCCCCAGTTTTTATCAGGGGGTTAGTCAGCATTCAGCATTCAGCATTCAGCTATCAGCTGAATACTTAAGCTGTTGCGCACTGAGGGGGTGACATGAGACCTAAAAAGCTTACTATATAAGGCTTTGATGCCAATGATATCAGGGAAGATACAGTTGGAAATTAACCCTCGATTCATTGTCTTGATGCAAAGCGCGAGTGGGGGAAACCCCCTGTTCCCTTGCTGCATCGCTTTCTGGAAGCTCAAACCCTTATAACTATGTCCAATATCAGCCCAAAAAAGCATGTATCTTTTAGGTGCGACCCGTGGCGAATTTAATAATTAGATGCGGAAAGCGCACCTTTTGTAACTTATGGACTGAAATGACTACCCAGTAACGATTTCAGCTTGCATGTTACCCCCCCAGGCCGAGCAGGGCTGTTTCATTCTCGACCCTAAAATTCCTGGGTGAGGGGCTCAAAGCGTCTTATGGTAAGCAAATCACCGTTTTTTTATACTCTTGGGTTTAATAATAGAAAAATAGGAGCGAAACCGCTCCCACTGGGGAGCTTCAGCGAACCGAAAAATTGAAAATGAAACAGCCCTGCCCAGGCCGAGGAGTTTGAAACACCAGAAACTAAATGGCAATCTCTCTACGGACTGGCGCTAACGTAGCAGCATCAAGGTCAACTACCAACATGTCAACAGGCTTTGGAAAATGCTATCAATACTATTGAGCAACTACGCTTTCAATACCTTCCCGAAACTTTTAAAATCTCACTATTTGCGAAGAAGGGCAAACTCTATGAAGCAATGGTTATTTGTTGTATTTCTTCCACTCTTGAGAAAGCCTTTAACTACATCCCACATTCCGCAGGTAGGTCCTTATGACCATCGACCTCACCTCAAACAATTCATGGTGGATTTGATGTGCAGTGGGGATTGCTGATCTACCATTATACCTACGAGATTCTGATGGCAATGAACCAGACCAAGCCATTTTTGCCCAACTGATCAGACAGTTCCCGGAGCAATGGCAGTGTGAAGCTTTGTTTGTTGCCGATGCTGCGGTTTACAGTGAGGAGAACCTTCAATCGTTGAGAGATCTCCAATGGCTCAGCCGAGTCCCGGCAACTATCAAAGCAGCTCAACAGTTAATGGAGCAGTTGTCTGAATAGGCTTTCAATCAGGCTCAATTAACAGGATATCCTATAGCTTGTGTTTGTACTACCTATGGTGAGATCAAACAGCTATGGCTGGTGGTCGAAAGTGAAGCCAGAAAAGAAGCTGACCTCAAACACCTTGAACAAAAAATTCAACAGCATCATCAATATTATCTACTGGTCTGACAAACCTGCGGAATGTAGGCTAAAAAGAGGAAGTTCAACAGTTGCGCACCGGTAACTAATCTAAACTCCAGCAAGTAAATTACCCTGTTCCAAACCAGTTCTTTGTTGGCGTCGCTGCCAAAAAGGAGAAGCAGGCCATCGTCGTTCCATTTTGTAGAAGTAATTGCGCTGAGTTAAATAATTATTAAATCGAGAGGTAATGAGAGATTCGTACTCTTCCAGACCCCTACTATCTCCATGCAAATAGGAAGTAATGGCCTTCGCCGCCTTCAAACCGTCCCACAGAGCCTTATAAATACCCTGGGAGGAAATCGGATCGAAAGCCGAAGCCGCATCTCCGACAGCTAGCCAGCCATTTCCAGTAGTTTGGTCTAACCGGAATGAAGGCGCAGTGCAAACCATTGGCTCTTGTGCTTTTGCCTGGGATGCCGAAGAGACTGAAAGGTTGTCGATCGCACAACAATCAACCAATTCTTTTGATATGTGTTTGGTTTCTTTCAGGTAGGTCAACCAGTTCTCCATCCGGTGCAATCGAGCTTCTTTGATAATTGACGGTTCGCTAGCTACCACCGTTGCTAACCTATTGTTGGGGAGCTTGGCTACATACCACCAGCCATATTCTACCGCCTCTAACAGAGTTAGTTTGGAAAAATCTGAGGAAGGGGGAAGCTCAAAAAAAGCGATCGCACAAATCAGTTTGTCGAGAAAAAGCTTTCTCGCTCCCAAACCTCGTACCAGACTGGCTCGTGTTCCGGTGGCATCTACAAGAAAACTCGCAGTGATCACTCGTGTTTGTTTGTCCTCTCCCACAAGTTGCAACTGGAAGCCTTGGGAAGGGATGCGATCGCAATTCCGAACTCTCGTCCCGCAATGCAGTTCCACCCCCCTTTCCACCGCTTTCTGCGCCAGAAAAGCATTGAAGCGCCTCCGGTCTAAATGCCAGCCGTTACCATAGGGATTACGCAAAAAATCATTGTAGCCCAGCGTGTCACTTCCCCAGGAAGAGCAACTACCAAAACAAGTCTCGTGCTTTTCCTTGAGAAAATCCTCCAATATTCCCAGTTTACCTAAAAGGAGACGGGTATCTGGTGGAATGCTCTCGCCGATGCGGATAGTTTCATAACGACCAGACTCTACTACCAGGATTTTAGGAATTCCTTGCTGTTTGAGAGCCAAAGCCGTGGCGCAACCCGCAGGTCCTCCACCGACAATAGCAACATCATATTCCATAGAATGTTTCATTTTCACGAGTTGGAACTTTTCGGTAGCCGATTCTACGGGAAAGTTTTTTAGGGCGATGAATCCGATTTGATCTGAGGGGTTTCTGTCGCCAACAGCGTCGAGGGCTCGACGTTATTTTGGAGATTAGTAGGGTCTTATAACTTTCCCCATTGATGACGACAGAACCGGGAGCATCCCATTTTGGCAAACAAAGTAGTGGGAGCATCTTGCTCGCTTTCCTTAATTACAGGGAGCAAGATGCTCCCACAGAAACTGCTACAAGCTTTTATCTGTTACCAAATCTAACCCGCCGAAATGCCTCCAATTGCTCGACACTAGCCCAGCCAGCACGTCGGATATTTAGGGGCAGGGCTAACCGAGCCCGTTCCGAAGCTGCCAATCGAGTTCGCAATTTCTCACACTGTTCCTCAGTGAGAGACTCTACAAAGATTTTTGATGGGATATTAGGATCACTATCCAAGCCGTCGCGGAGTTCGATAATCCCCAGTTCGGCAAAATGCTCAACCATATATTCCATCGCCTCCACCGTGTCTGATGGCAACCCACGCAGCCAGGGCTCTCGGGTGTAAAAAGCTTTGAGCTTTTCGTCTTCCTCTGGGTTTGTGAGGACAATTTGATAATTTTCTTCTGTGAGAACCTGGTTGGGGACATTAGCTGGCCAGAATGTAGGCAGGTAAGGGTCGTATTCTAGCTCGTAGCCCGAGCGACAGAAACCTGTATCCGCTTGCCAAGGAATACCCATCCATCGAGTTAAGTCTCCCGGTCCTTGAGCGTAGAGTGGTCCTCCAGGTCCCAGAACAATATCCTGAGTCAGTACCGTACCGTAATCTTGTTTGGTAGGATTTGCAGCATGACGAATTCGGAACGGTGCTGAGTAAATGGTACTGTGACGCATAGGCCATGTCAGCTCGCAGCCCGGATGAAAAGCATCTGCTAAGCAGAAATGGAGAGCCGCTTTGTCCAACATTGCTGGCTGTTCTTGGAGTTCAACATTATCTAGGCAGCTCGGTGGTGTATAGCTATTCAAGTCATTATCAAACTTGCCCTCAACCCACAACCTCATCAACTCCATCCGCACTTTTGATAAAGCCAGATTGTTCAGGGGTGAGCTGTCAGGAGCACTACCAAAGGCATCACCGTAAATCCATGGCCAGGAACTGCGAGTAGTACTCGTAGTCTCACTTGGACGAAACATGTTAAATACAATCTGCCGTAGCTCGTGATATATATCGTCTTCTTCTGATACCGGCTTCCGAGCCAATTTCTGAATCAATTCAGGATCGCTAAAATCCATAGGACACCCTTTACCAAACAAGGTAGCAAACCCTTTATTGACCCACTGTAAATTTGACAGGCGGGACAACACGGGCAAGATATCCTTGGCAAAAGATGCCTTTGTCGGCTTGGGCATCCAACCACTTTCTACATAGGTATCGACAAGTAAATCGTAGAGGGTACGCCAGCTAACTATACCAGGGGCGTAGTTCGGCGGAGCAACAGCCACCCAACTGGACTCAACTCGGATATTTTGCCCAGCAATTTTTACCGTGGCTGTAACAGGCCCATCTGAAATATCATCGTACCATCCACTAGGATTGAGAAAGCCAGCAGGATCATTCGGATTGTAGATAGGTGCCTCTGTTGGCGAACCGGAATTACCAAAACCCCCTAAGACCAACAAACGTCCAGCATCATCCGTTCGTAACTCACCTAAGGGCACTGTCTTACTCATAAATGTGCCACTGTCAAACTTGTAATCATCTCCTGATATATCATTGCCCTGAATCGTGCGAGAGCCCGGATCAATCACGAATTGTTCTCGATCTGTTCCTCTTATGTCTGGGTTGCGATACTCGGAAGGTACATTGTTCCACTCGGGAATATCGAGGGCAACGACAAATTTATACCATTGGGCTTTGCGATTCGCCAGATGTACAGTCCACTGGATCTCATCTGTATTGCTACTGTTGAGTTCTTTAACAACTTCACCCGCAGCATTGTAACCATAAATTCGGAATCGAGCAGCTTGACGTTTAATAGCTCCGCTGTCATCACGGTTATTTACACCGTTTAGATCGGGATCGGTAACTTCCGGTCCAATATAATAGCCTTCTTCACCTTCAGCAGTACTGTTTCCCACACGGGCAATTCCAATTCCTGGATGAATGGCAGCGCCAACGATTGTTTGATCTGTTACCATACTTAGTTACTCCTTTAGTTTTAGTATTGTTTGTTTCACTGATTATGTTGACACCCTTGTTACGCTGGCGGCCAAACGGTGTCAGGGCGCACTACTTGTGGTTCTCCAATCGGTTCGCCATTGACGTTGCGTCGAAGCTCTGCTGAAGCTTGGTAGACAACCTTCCGAGCCTCTGCAATAGAACCAACAGGTTCATGTGCTTCCAGGGTGCGCCACGGGTGAAACGACAGGGTTTCACCATATTCTGCTTGTCCTCGGGCGGTGATATCTTGCTGGGGAAGAATCAGTGTAGCAACATGAATGGGTTCCGATTCCTCTTCCTTCCAGCGAACGGTTGCCTGATCAATGGGCATCGTTGTGGGATTAGTACGCAACTGAACGTAAAATTTTAGCTTTGCTTCACCATTATTAAGTCGCTGCACTAGGTCAGTATGCAAATAATTGGGGTCTTCGTAATCTGGATCGGGCCCTGGTGGAATAATCTCTGGTACTAATTTGTACTTGCAATAGGTGTGATTGCCGCTACCCTCTTCTCCAAAATGAAAAGGCATCGCGCTCCACAGATTAGTTTCGAGGACAGAAGGCACTTCCTTGGCCATTTCTTCAAGAATTGCTGCTGTTTCGGGGTGCTTTTCCAACCATTTATCGTAAGCACAATTACTGGTAAAAGAGGCTTTTGTAAACTCACACATATCTTTAGCATTATCTACAAAAAAGACATCTATGTTTTGCAAAAGCAAGTCCATGGTAGGAGCATATTCGTCAGGATGGAGGATTTTTTCTCCCGGAACGTCAAAGATTTTAATCCCGATCCCTACTGTACTGTCCAGGTCAGGTGTGCCATCAGGTATATCGCTGGCATAACGAACCCAAACTGGATAGCATTTTCCGGGTTCGCTAAATAGACCAACCTGCAAGTGTGCGGCTAGCTCGGAAACAACCTCTAAGCGTCCGTGGGCAACACCATGCAAGCGCAGAAAAACGGGGCGACGGGCGGGACATTGGCCTGTCTCAATCCGTCCCATCTGCACCATGTCAACAAACATCACTTTGAGGCAGGTAATTGGATCGGAATAGCAATCGCAATCGCACATCGGTGCAGTTTTGACACTGTCATAACTAGGGGGTTTACGCATAATGAAACCTCGTTTTGTAACATTACAAGATTAGAATCGAGATGCTTATCTGTTATGTAACCTAAGTTACGGGTTGCCAATTAAAAAAATATAAATTTAGTAGGTAAAACGCATTTTTTTTATTTTTAACATCTTTTAAATTTGTAAATGTAGTGTTTTATTAATATGCAAATACTATATTTACAAAGTGCATTATTAATAAGCAGACTAAGTCTAGTTTATTAATAAGAACTACGCCAGTTTTATTGACAAGATGTCTTCCCCATAACTATCTTAGGTGATCTCCTACAATGGTCTTTTTGTTTTACAACTCGTAATTGTATTCAATAAAGGAAAGTTTACTTCCTTTAATATAAAGATTAACTCTAATCACAAGTGTTTGTAAACTTATAAACCTCATATAAAACCTCATATGAAACCTCATAAACCTCATATGAAACCTCATAAACCTCATATGAAACCTCATAAACCTCATATCAAACCTCATAAACCTCATATCAAACCTCATATCGGGAGCATGTCACTTTTGCCGAACATTTGTACTAAATCTGGGTAATGGGTAATGGGTAATGGGTAATGGGTAATGGGTAATGGGTAATGGGTAATGGGTAATGGGTAATGGGTAATGGGTAATGGGCATTGGTGACAAGTTAAGCAAAAGAGTAATTTGTCAAGTACTTTCCAGAAATTGCTGTATCCTTTACTAGGTAAATTATTCAGTGCGTACGCTAACCCCAAACTGTGCGTACGCTAACCCCAAACTGTGGCTACGCTAATCCCAAACTGTGCGTACGCTTCGAGCACCAGCATATGCGGCTCGCGAACCCTAGACTAACTGAAGTATCCGTGGTTAAAATTGATAAGACCTACTGATATCTCGATGCCCCATTCCAATAGCTGCTCATGAATCAGCGGTTGCGTGACTCGATTGTGATATTACTCGTGCAAGATATATCCCACCAGTTCTGGCCCATAATGCCCTGTCTTGCGTTACTGTGGTGGTAATTGAGCGCTGATCACCCCACTATCGGGCAACACATATTCGGCTAAATAGAAGCCGATGTTGTTGCGTTCATGGCATTGCTCTTGAACATCATATTCTCGGTATCCATGAAATCTTGCCCCGTCTGGCACTAAATACGGTTCTATTTTCCATTCGGTGTCCACCACGAAGCGAGCTTTCTTACGACCTTTAGCTGAGGCGCGGACGTTTTCGTACTCCTTGCTGTTGCTCCTGCTGCTTGCCTACGCCCACGCTTACTCGCACTTAGTTGGGGCTTTTTATTCAGCTTTTTTTTCCCTCGTAACTCTTCCTCCAATTCACCGATGCGCTTGGTCAACTCTTTATTTTTATTCTCCAGAGCTGCGATCATTTCAGCCTGTTGCCCGACAAGCACACGCAGCTTCTCCACCTCATGAAGGTCGGTGAGTTGGTCATCTTTCACTTGCACGGGGTTTTCAGTCATATCTTTGTTGAACCAGATTTATGCACTCTTGACAAGGGGGGCAAGCTCAATACCCATCTGTTTGAACCCACAGCGGTTATTGAGAAGTTACCTCCCCACCAAGCACATTTGAGTCCGACTTTGAAACAGCCCTGGTTAACCAGGGTGTCATTCAGCCCTGGTTTGCGCTATATAAATTTAGGCTATTTAGAATATCTTTGATTGGTTGTTTGACCAAATCAAATGGCTTCTTAATAAAATAAACGTGAAGTATTGAACCTACTACTTCAGCAATAGTTTTGCCTTGGCAAAATAGATAAGCTTTACCATTTTCTATTTTGCTCTCAAGAGCTTTTACTATTTTTTCTTCGGCTTTAACCTCTTTCGCTAGCTTCAAAATTGCTACAGCATGACTTAGATCATGAGTATCTTGAATTTGCAATATTCTGTTCCAATTACTGGGTAATTTATCTGGAAATGTTATGGCTTTTTCTAAATTACCAGAAATCAGTAAAGGCAGCATAGTTCTCACGCATTTAGGGCAGGTTCCACAGTTGGTTTCACCACCTTCATTATTAGTACATACCCTCAAAGTTTTCATAGCCAAAGGGTCTTTTGCTAAAAAGTTAGCAATTTTTTCAACCCTTTGGGTCTCTGAACCGTCATGAACTATATTAGTTTTTTCCGTTGACCATAGGTGGTCGAGTAATGGGCTAGTTCCCCAAGGGAAAACATCTTTATAAGAATCTGTTGAAGGAATTAAAACAGATTCTAAACCTGCTGAAAGAGAAAGGGAGACTGAAGCCAAGCCAGCCCCATGATAATAAGGTCCCCATTGTAAGTTAAAATGATTGCGGATATTTGTTTCACCGACAATACAATCTATACTGGCTGCATGGGCAACTTCCATAATCCTTGAGATTACCTTTTTTTCTTGACCATGTTTATAAATGCGTAAAGGTCGCTCAATGCCTTTCATGTAAATTAAATGAGAAAGGGGAATTCCAAAGTCGCTAGGGGTCTTCGTATGTTTAATAAAGGTATAAAACGAATCCACTCCCAAGGAGAAAAATGCCCCAACTTTGCTAAGGGATTTTTGATCATAGTTTGTTGGGGATTCTGCGGTTACTAAAACTTTTTTAAGCTGGGATGGATACCACTGATGAAAGATATCTTGTATGGTAGGTAAATTGCGAAAAAGTTTCGCGGACATCAGCGGTTTTATCTCCAGATTTTCACCTTTCTCCATTGCCGGTAAAAGTAAGGCAGGAACAAAAGCATCGGCGCTTTCAGTTACAAAATCAGCGAATCGTTGAGGATATTCAAAATAAATCTCTATTTCTTGGTCAAGGCTATCAACCTGAACGAGACCAACAAGTCTCACTCTGTCATTAGCAATGATTTTTTCAACATGCAGTAGTTTCATAATAGTTGTTAGTGTATTTGAATAAAGTAAAAACTATCTATTGGCAAAAACTTTCTCAAGACATTCTTTCGCAGTTTTCGATTCTTGGCAGATAAACTCTTCTGGTCTTTTGTAATTTTTGAAAACTGTTTCTATCTGCTCTATAGACAAGGGCTCCATAAAATTTACCACTCTTGCTGTCGGTAGCATTTCTGACTTATCAATGTAATGCTTAATTTTTGATTCGGAATTAACAATTCCAATATTGGCAATGCCAAGGATATCGGCTAGTATAATTGAGTGCAGGCGATTACCTATGTGAAAATCCATGTGCCTGAGGATTGCTAGAAACTCTTCCGGATTTTTCCATGAGTTGATTTGGCAATTAGCAGCAGGTAAATATTTTTTCAGTCGTTCGTGGAAGCGATTATCATTTCTTTCATTTCCTACATGTCCTGGTAGCAAATGAATCATACAATTATACTTGTCAATGAGTGGCATTAACTGTTTGGCATAAAACTCAGCTCTGCCTTCACCCCACCAAAATTTTCCAGAGAAGGATATGTTGGCAATATCACTAGCTTGCTGGGCTGGTTTGACAAACTTTTCATACATAGTCAAATCCAAGAAAGCCAAGTCACCTCCTAAGTCAGGTGATTTAGCAAGTTGAAGCTGTTGCAATGCCATTTCATAGGAATGGTTATCTCTAAGGTATAGCAGGTCGGCTTTTTCAAAGATATCAGCTATCTTTTTTTTCTTCTCAGATTTCACGCTTTCTAATCCAACACCCAGGAAGCAGAAACGCTTACCCATTAATTTTGACAAGGCTTGCATCCTTGATAAATTCCTGGGCCTGTCTTGCAGGTTTAAGGTTCCCCCACCCCAGGCTATGCAGTCACTTTTCAAAAGTAATAAAGTTCTTTTGAGTTTTGATAGTTGTGCATTCCTAAAGAACACAACTTTGTCACTAAAACCTTGGTAATAGTTAGTTTGGCAACAGATAAATATTTTTTTGACATCTTTTTTGCTAGCGAAATAATTAGTTAACTGATCCACAAATAAATCGTCGCCAATATTACCATAACCGTAATAACCAATCAGGAAAATATTCACACTCTGTCCTTAAGATTATATCATTTTTTTAGAAATTAATCAACAAGTACATTGCTCTATAAAACAAGTGGCTTCAGCTAATTAATTAGACAATAAGCCAGCATCTTAATCAGCGATTACCATCAAGGGAAACATCCAAGCCAAATGTCGTAAGCATGGATGTAACTAATCAGGAGTTCAATCAACTCGTTGAATTGGCTGAATTTTATTTTAAAAGCAATTATAGATATAACTTCAGCAAAATTTTCACAATTCCAGAAAAATTCACGAAAACATTAACTAAACCAGTAACTAGATTAAGCTTTGATGAAAAACTGAGGGGGTGACATCAGCCCTAAAAAGCTTAGTATATAATGCTTTGATGCCAATGACCTCATGGAAGATACAGTCGGAAATTAACCCTCCATTCCCTGTCTTGATGCAAAGCGCGAGTGGGGGAAACCACGGCAGTTGCTCATGGGGGTTCCCCCCAAGACCGCACTGCCTCATGGTCATCTCAAGCACCATCACCAAGTTCAGGTGACTAGACCTCCCCAAGACCGCGCTGCATCGCTAATTGGTGTACCACCCAGCAAGCTTCATGAATTTAAAACTTGAGCTATTTGTAGATTGCGACTGGACCATTCGCCAGCCGAGTGGTCACGGTAGATTTATTGACTACCCTGACCAGCAAAAAGTTATTGAAGGAGCTGATAAAGCTCTGCAATGTTTCAAAAATAAGGGTTATATCATTCTTGGGGTGACCAATCAGGCTGGAGTTGCAGCCCGACATAAAACCCTGAAGAATTGTATTAAAGAGCAACAGAAAACTCTTAAATTGCTTCCCCAGCTCAAAGGAATTATTTTTTGTCCTGACTATGGGACAACCTGTTATTATTGCGAGCAACACTACTTTTCTGAAGTAACCAGTAAAACATACGCTGGAGAATACCGAAAACCAAAGCCGGGAATGATTTTGCAGTTTAAAACGAGCGGCTCTTCAGCTTTGATGGTTGGCGATCGCGAAGCGTGACCGAAGGTCAATCGCAACGAAGATGCTGAGGCAGCCGTTGCAGCTGGAATTCCGTTTATGTGGACATTGGATTGGCTAGCCAAATATGGAAGCTGACATAGGTCTATTGAGAAACTCACCATAGGGAAAGCGAACGCGCCCCGCGTGGCCTACGGCCAATCGCATCTGTTTCGGGTTGCCAGTTACTCTCCCGCCACTTGTAGAATATCCGCGTAGAGGTGAGGGCTGATTAGGATTGATAGAAAAAGGGAACTTGGGAACAGGGAACATCGAACAGTAGGAAAGAGAACCGAAGAGTTTTTGATGTTATGATAAATCAGCAAGATTGTTAATGACATATTTGTAAATGTTTTTAAATGGTATCCTTATGAGGTACAGTCAATTTTATTACCCCTACTCCCTACTCCCTACTCCCTACTCCCTACTCCCTACTCCCTACTCCCTAAAACCCAGGACGTTTTACCTAACCCAATTTAAAACTGCTATATGAATCCAACTATTTCTACTATTCCAATTCAGCAACTCACCTCAGGCGATCGCATTTCGCTCCAAGTCTATAAATTCGTTGGCTCCCAACCAGGAAAGAAGGCATATTTACAAGGCAATCTCCATGGTTGTGAAATTGTTGGTAATGCAGTGATTCACCAGTTGATTGACTTTTTGAGCACT
Source organism: Moorena sp. SIO3I8 (assembly GCF_010692325.1). Lineage (GTDB taxonomy): Bacteria > Cyanobacteriota > Cyanobacteriia > Cyanobacteriales > Coleofasciculaceae > Moorena. Next base: position 52,058 of record NZ_JAAHHW010000019.1, read on the forward strand.
CTGGATGACACTCAGCTGACTGGGGAAATCTGGCTGGTCCCTGTTTGTAATCCAGCTAGCACTAATCAGCGTAGTCATTTCTTTGCCACAGGAGGATTCAATCCTTACGATGGTCAAGACTGGAATAGGATTTTTTGGGACTATGAAAAAGAGTGTGATGATTTAGAGGATTTCGCCCAATCTCAACTTAATTTGAACCCTGATGAAATCAGAAATAACTATTTAGCACGGATCCAGTCTAGCTTGAAACAACACTTAGAAGACTGCTACTCTCCGAGGGGATTACCGTTTCGTCACCTTTACCGCTATCAACTGCAATCTTTATGTGTAGATGCTAACTATGTGATTGATATCCATAGTTCTACTAATCAAGGACTTGATTTCTTGTATGGCTTCTACTCTCGGGAAGAAAGCGCCAAAGACTTTCTTCTCGATTATGGAATTGTGATGCATGAAGATGAGTATGATGGTGATGCTTTCGATGAGGCATTTATTAAGCCTTGGCAAGGGTTAGAGAAAGCCTTGGCTAAGTTAGGCAGAACCCTTCAGTTTGATATTGAATCATGGACTCTAGAATTGGGATCTGGGATGCAAATGAATCCAGAGTCGGTAAAAAATGGAGTATACGGTATCAAAAACTATTTGTCGAAAAAAGGAATGTTAAAACTACCGGATTTACCGATAACTGATCCAGACTCCTACAAAATGCAATTAGCATCTAAAGATAACATCGAGAGATACTATGCTCCGGCTGGAGGAATGATTCAATCGAGAGTTAAGTTAGGGAGTGTTGTCAAAGTAGGAGATAGACTTTATCAGCTACTGAGCTTTAATAAAGAAGGAAATCTACCGAATGTAATTGATATCAAGGCCGAGACAGATGGTTTAGTGTTTGATGTTTCAACAAATTATAGTGCGAATCAAGGAGAATATGTGCTATCAATACGGCAATTTGATAATTAGGTAGGGGTGAGAACAGTTAATGAAAACTTGGATTGTAATTAGGACTTGGGCTCCTCAACATTTTGGCTTTAATGTGATTGGCTTTAATTTGACCAACCTACTCACTTTCTAAAGCCAACTATCTTGTCCTTCTGGAGCATCTGAATTAAACCAACTAGCATCTAAATAATTAATTCGAGCAAAAGGACTCAAGGCTGATAGCACATGGCGTCCATAACTGCGGCGGTTTACACGATTATCTAAGATGGCAACACAGCCTTGAGTAGCTCTTACTGGTGCTACTGCTCGTTGTAATTCTCTTAATGCTGTTGGTAATAAATATAAACGAAACCAATCCATTAGTTGCTGCTTGTAGTAAGCGACTCGACCAGCAACTAATGGATTTTCCAAAGAGGGAATTGGTAAGGTAGCAATCATCAACAGTTGGGGAGAGGGGATTTGAGCTTGATACCTATGCCAAAATTCCCAGCCACAAATCAAAATACCTCTGTCACTGAGACTGGTGGTTTCTACCTGCACCCGGGAACCAAATTCTGCTGCTAAGACTGCCCCTAACTGGGCTTTGAGGGGGACATCTCCAACTAAAATAACGACTGGTCTGGTGATGTCAGGACTTAGGTTTAGTAGGGTGCGAATTTCTTGAGTCAGAGCGTTTTGAAATCGCTCTGTATTGGGCATGGGTAGACGATCGGGCAAATACAGTTGAATCTGTCGGTGAGGGGAAAACTTCAAACAGGTTAACTCGCCTAATCCGAGCTGCTGACGGTAAACAGAGGCAGTTTTCTCTAAATCTAGAGCCCCACCGATTAGCACTACTGGCTGTCTCGACCAAATGGGATTTAAGGCTGTAGCCACTTCTACTGGTGCGCTATATAAGGAAAACTGACCTTGCGATCGCGCAACGGTTGCCCACATTAGCTGACCTGACTGCTGCCAGAAGTGGCAAAACTTTTCCCAGGGTTTTAGCCGATACAGAGATTGTGCTTCAGTGCTTAGGGAACTTAGTCGATCAAATAGCTGTTCCAAGCCATCTTGCTGATCAGCTTCAATCAGGTAGCACTCATAGGGGTTAACAGGGCGCTGAAATAAGGCTTTGGTTAGCTTTACCCGCACATCCCGAATCAAATCAGCCTCTTGTGGGTGGGCTTGCATCAGTGCGTCCCAGTCTTGGGGCTGGATGCAGCCTTTAAGCTGGTTACTAGTCCAAGATTCTAGGTCATCCACACCATCAATCACAGTAGGGATGTGATTAGGAAACCAGCCCTTGTTCTTCAAGCGGTCTGTTAGCCAAGATTCTGGTGAGGTAATCAATAGTCCTTGGAAGGGTTGATCGGGAAACCTATCGCTGGTATGAATTACCTTATCGCTACCAAAGCACTGTTGTAAAAGGGGAATTTCCTTTTGCAGCAACCATTCTTGTATCCATAAGGGTGCTACTACGATCACAGGTCCAGACCAAACTAGTGCTGGTGCTAGGTAACTCAGGCGATAGGAAGACTGTAGAGAGGTTTCCTGCAAGGGTTCTAAACCGGTCTGAATCAAAGCAGAACGCCCTAACCGCAAGGCTCGTGCCACTAGCCTCGCCATAGTCAATTGGTGAGGCCAATTGGGTTGACCCTGCGATCGCAGAAAATCTCGTAACGAGGAATGAACTTTGACTTCAATCAAACTAGCATTCAACGGCTTTGCCTCGTTAAACTGAGCAATGAGCACTAATACTGTGATCTTAAATCATGTCTTGGGCAAAAATCGTGAAAGACTAGACGACCATAGATGGGATTAGGCTGCATCGAAGCCAGAGGTAGTAGCTCAGACTTTTCCTCATTTCCCAGTAACTATTGACATCACCCTATTACCCTTGCTAGGGTAGTACCAGTAAAAAGAAATTGCCAAATTTTTCATGGCTTAGCCGCAAAGAGACATGTTCAGCCCCAGCTATTACTTTTATTTTTGGTTTAGCGAGGTTCACCGGAGGTGAGGATAGTTCCATATGGAACCCCCCGGTGGACCGCAGCAATATAATCTGCGGTCCTTTGTTTTTTTAGGCAAAGCAGCGACAAGAGCAAGAGATGACCACCTACCTTTACAGCGTTTACGGCTTTTACTTTTTTTGGCCCAGAAATCGTTCCGGGTAGTTAGGTCGTGCCAAGCTTTCACAGCAACCCGGAACCCTCAAGGAACCGGGTTTTTTTTATGTCTATATCTCTAACTAAGGAGTCCATAACCATGTTGAACGCTAAACTAGCACTAGCTACTAACCCCAATCACCAAACCATCGTTAGACTCTCAGAACAAGTTGTCTTCGGTGGCTCAGAACTGGTGATTATTGGTGGTCCATGTACCGTAGAAAGTCACGCCCAGATGGAAACAGTGGCTACTAAACTCAAAGCTGCCCCGGTACAAGCGTTGCGGGGAGGTGCGTTCAAACCGCGCACCTCCCCGTACTCTTTCCAAGGGCTAGGACTAGCAGGACTAGAAATTTTGTCTGATATCCGCAGGCGTCACCAAATCCCAGTAGTGACGGAGGTGATGTCGATTGGGCAAATTGAATCTATTGCTACCCACGCTGATCTGCTTCAGGTAGGTAGTCGCAATATGCAAAACTTTGACTTACTCAAAGCCTTGGGTAAGCAAGACTTGCCGATACTGCTAAAGCGGGGACTAGCTGCTACTGTTGAGGAATTCGTCATGGCAGCGGAATATATCCTCACTCACGGTAACTCTCAGGTGGTGTTGTGTGAACGAGGTATTCGCAGTTTCGATAACTATACCCGCAATATCTTAGATTTAGGAGCAGTAGTAGCACTCAAGCAGTTGACTCACTTGCCGGTGATTGTAGACCCTTCCCATGCTGTGGGTAAGCGGGAATTAGTGGCACCTCTGGCAAAAGCTGCAGTGGCAGCTGGTGCAGATGGACTGATTATTGAATGTCACCCGGAACCAGAAAAATCTGTTTCTGATGCTAGACAGGCGCTTTCCATCGAAGCAATGGTGGATTTGGTTCATAGCTTAAAGCCGATAGCAGCAGCAGTGGGACGACAGATTGCAGAACCTGTCACTCTTCCGGAGTTAGCGATTGACCTTGGCCAAAAGGCCACGCTACGCGAACGGTCACGCTACGCGAACGCATCTTAATCTATAGTGCTACTTGAAGTGGAATAGGGAACTTCGGACAAGGGAACAGGGAATGATTGAGCGTGGTCTTATAGCGCTGCATCGCTCTTTCCTACTGTTACCTGTTCCCTATTCCCTGTTCCCTATTCCCATCAATCCTAGTTTCACATCTTAAATGAAAATGCTAGATTAGCCATCAATCTCCTAGCATCTGCAATTTATATAAACTAGCGTACAATCCGTTTTGCTCTAACAATTCCTCATGGCTTCCCGACTCTACTAACTCTCCTCGCTTTAGTACCAGAATCCGGTCTACATTACGGATAGTGGACAGTCGGTGGGCAATAATAATTGCAGTCCGCTGTTGTAACAGCCGTTCCAAAGCTTCTTGAATCAGAGCTTCGGTAGCCACATCTAAACTAGCTGTTGCCTCATCGAGTACCAAGATTTGGGGGTTACGAATTGCAGCACGAGCAAAGGCTAACAATTGTTTTTGGCCAGCAGACAGATTAGTGCCTCGCTCTCTGAGCTGGGTATCGTAGCTTTGGGGCAGTTTTTCGATAAAGCTAGCCACGTTAGTCACCTCCGCTGAGGTTTTAATTGCCTCAATGGAGTAGGTTTCTCCTAAGGAAATATTACTCTTAACATCACCAGCAAAAAGAAATCCCTCCTGAAGGATGACTCCGATGTGGCGTCGTAGTTCTGCTTGGGGTAAATCCCGAATATCAATCCCATCTACGAGAATTCGCCCTTGGCTTGGTTCATAGAGGCGGCACAGCAACCGAATAATGGAACTTTTACCTGCACCGGTTGGACCAACTAAAGCAACTTTTTCCCCTGGATGAATGGTAAAGTGCAAGTCTTTGAGAACATATTCATCTTCCTTGTAAGCAAACCAAACATATTCAAAGCAAATCTCTCCGTTTAGGGTTGACGGTTTAAGGTTCAAGGGTTGTTCAGTATAACCATTGCTGAAGGATAAGTTAGAAGAGTGATGGGCTAGATCACCATTCAAGCTGCTTGGAGGCTTTATCGGTAAATCTCCAGATTGTTTCCGGTCTTGTTTCCCTCCCTCAAACTCTGGAGAACTTGCCACCTGCAAGCGTCTGACCTGCAAGCCTTCGGGGTCACGAATTTCAATAGTTTCATTCATGATGTCACTAATGCGCTCAATGGCAGTGAAACCAGCTTGGAGCATAGTGAATTTTTCGGAAAACCGACGCAAGGGGTCAAATAGCCGCTGAGCATAGAGGATAAAGGCCGACAAATCACCAAAACTCAGGTGATCTTTGAGGATAAAATGACCACCGCTCCACAATACTGCTGCGATCGCTACCAGGGAAATCCACTCTAGGGTTGCTGAAATCGCTGAATCGTGAAAGATGGTTTTGTCTACTTCAGTGATGTATTTTTGGTTAACCGTGCGAAACATCTCGGCATTGTATTGTTCACGGCGAAACAGTTGCACAATATTAATGCCAGAGATGTTTTCTTGCAGCATCGCGTTTAGGGAGGAAAGTTCTTCCCTAGATTTGTAGTTAGCTTTGCGATATTGTTTCTGGAAGTAAATAATAATAGCAGTCACTGGCAAGAGCATTACCACTAAGATCGATGCCAGTTGCCATTGCACCAAAAACATGGTAGCAGCAATGACTATCATGGATAGTAAATCACCCACGATGCCAATGGCACCGGTGGAAAAGACATCCCCTAGGGCTTCCACATCGCTAGTGAGCCTGGTAATCAATTTCCCCACTGGTGTGCGGTCAAAAAATCGCACCGCTAGGGAGGTGACGTGCTCAAATAGGTCTTCCCGGATAGCAGCAGTGATTTTCTGACCTATCTTCACCACCACGAATCCCTGAAGCCCAACGAACACTAACCGGATTAGTATGGTTAATAGTAGTATAGTGATCAGAATATTGAGGCTCTGTGATAGGGAGCGCTCTAATAGGAAAGACCAAGTTCGCTCTTCTTGACGAATTAAAGAGATTACCTGACCGACAATTAAGGGTTGAATGGCACTTGCTACGGACAGGGGTATCAATAAAGTAATTGCAATCAATAGCGGGCCTTTGCTGCGACGGGCGTAGGGGACTAGGCGTAGGAAAAGTCTCCAGTCGTTCTCTTGCGTTCGCATTGTTGGAGCTGCCTGTTTACCTGGTGATCTGCTGGTCATCTAACCCTAGGGGTGTTAATTTGGTGAACAATATGGTAGCGCAAATAAAATTGAGAGTGGTTTGAGTGAACCACGAAAACCCAAAGAACGGGAAGGACGATCGGCGGTTAAACTATAGGAGGATTGTCTCGATTGCTAAATTCTGAGGGTGGGCGATCGCTACTCCAAGCCCACCATACATAGCCACACTTACATTGATAAAACTCTTGCCACTTCCGGCGGTGGTCTTCACCCATCACTGGTGAGGAGCGATTAATCCAAACCTTCTCAGCTTCTAGAACAGATGCTCGACAACTAGGACAGCAGAACTCCAAGGCATGGGTGGCTGATTTGGTCCACTGAGGCGGTAAGGGGGCAAAAGCATCCATATATATAGCAATCCTCTGGGGGTCTCGGGGGGTAATAGTTAGCAATAGTTACGTTAATTTGGGATTCTTGATTTCCCTGAGACTATTTTAGGGGTTGTACCATCTAGAAATTGCCCTGAATCGGATATTGATATAGCTGAATGCTTGACGCAGTATATTGATATAGCGTAGCGCATTCAGCTATCAGCTAATGCGCTACAGATGGTGCTACTTGAGGTGCTATCAGCTTATGGGCTATGGGCAGGGTAATCCCAGCTATTTTGTATAAATTGTACTTGACAAAACAGACGTGGGCGCAGGGGTTTGCTTTGGCTAAAGTCCCACTAGACCAGATTTGGTTTTCCCGTATTCGGTCTTTAAAGTGTAGAACCTGATCTGTTTGGTTTTCACACAGATGTGTCAGGCAGTCAGGTCTAGGAGAGCCGTAATAAGGTTTCATCTGAGGCCTTATTACGGCTCGCCAATGAGCGTCGGCAGGCTATGCAAAAAAGGGTTAAAACTCGTGAAATAAGGCGAGCCTGTCTTACGGTAACTATCGCCAAAGGCGCGCTTGGCCGTAGGCCACGCCAAAGGCGAACGCGAACAAACCACTCTCTTACGGTAACTTCAAAGAAGTGCTCGGTTTTTATAAATTAAGCTAACTATCAATAAATTCTGGTTATTCCAATTATTTATATCGATAGCTAAATAGATTTTTTGCTGTTTAATAAATGTTTGATATAGCCATTATCTAATAATTGTAACCCACATTGTTTTGATTGGAAATCTTGGTAGCGATGCAGCAAGGGAACAGGGGAGGCAGCGCGGTCTTGGGGGTTCCCACGGGGCTTACAAGGTGCGGACGCAGGTTCCGCACACAGACCCTCCCCATGAGCGACTGCCGTGCTTTCTCCCATGAGCGACTGCATCAAGACAATGACAAAAATCTCTGTAACTTTTGAAAATTGATGTAAATTTACTAGGAAAAGGTAAAGATTAAGCATTTTTTTTGAGTTGAACATTATTGAGATATTGTCCAATAATTACGACAAGGTATAGCGCTACGCGCAAGTCAGAAGTCAGAAGTCAGAAGTCAGAAGTAAGCTATGACTAAGTTTCGGAGTTTAGGAATGTCCTAATCTTAATGCGTAGTGCTATAAACAAATAATAATTGAGATTCGTCAAGGATATTTTTTAGATGTTTTTGTTCTAATTCTGGGCTCATTATAACTTGATAGGTCGTATTGACAATTTATGACCTATCTTTTTTTACCATAATTCGCTCAATTTAATATAGCTCAAGGGTTACGGGGCGCTTGTCGCCCCTCCAGTGTGACAAGCCAAAATAAAAGATAAAAAACTAATAATCAGGATTACCGACTTCTAGAAAAGGCAATTATCACAAGAAGCAGAACGGCGTGGTTAGAAGTTTCCGTAGAAGAGGGTAGCCTTTATAGTTTGAGGTTCTTGCGCAAAAGGGTTAAAAATTGTTAATTAAGGCTACCCTCTTCAAGGATTCGTCTCCGGAATGACTCAGTCAGAGTTAATTAGAAGTTTGATTGCTCGCTTTCCTTATCCGAGAGACCCTGTGCAAAATTCATCCCACATCTCAATGCTACGCCATGAGTGTGGGATGAATTTTGCCGGAAGCTAATTTGGTAATTAACAGCCAACCCCCAACAAAAAACCATCAGTTAGGTAAAATTAGATGGTTAACAGCTTGCTCGATAGGTAAAGCGTGAAACCTCTAAAAGAGTTCTGTCTAAGTGTTGTTGATCGCGAATTGATGCCAACTGCACTGAGGGTGGCTTTGGTGGTTGGCTCAGTTCTGTTTGTGATCAATCATGGTTCTGCTCTCCTAAAAGGGCAGATGAATCGAGAGCGATGGATTTCAGGGGGTTTAACCTATATAGTTCCCTACTTGTTGACACTGGTTAATCACGATCATAGTCATGTCAAAACCCTGCTTCTGGTACAATGGCCAGCTAATTGAGGGCAACTTCCTAAGCCTGACCATTGATGAGCCAGGATTTATCTATGGCGCTACAGTTTTTACGACCTTACGAGTTTACCATCAGTCATTAGAACATCCACTAACCCATTGGACTAATCATTGCCATCGCCTGCAATCGAGTCTACAAGCATTTGGTTGGCAACAGCCGGATTGGGAGCAATTGCGCCAAGGAGCACAATCACTGATCACCCTTTACCCAGTGCTGAGAATTAGCCTATTCCCCGATGGACGAGAATTGATTATGGGTCGTCCTCTGCCAGCCAATTTAGCCCAGTGGCAAGAACAGGGTATCACTGCTTGGGTAGCCCAGTCCCCCTCTGTAAAATTTCATCGCTGCTTACCTACTCACAAGACCGGGAATTACCTATCTCCATGGCTGGCGAAGCAAATGGCGCAAAATATGGGAGCACAGGAAGGGATTCTGGTAGATAATCACGGGAATTGGCTGGAAACTAGTACAGGTAACTTATGGGGATGGAGAGATGGTCACTGGTGGACACCACCAGTGGAAGCTGGAATTTTACCGGGTGTGATGCGATCGCATTTAATTCAGTGGCTGACTTGCCAAAATCAGAGAGTTCGTGAGGAACCTTGGTCACCCGAGTTGGTAGGACAGTTGGATGCGATCGCATACACTAACTGCGTGGTGGAAGTTGTTCCCATTCACCGGGTCATTCAAGGCAATTCTGAACGAGTTTATGACCCACTACACCCAGTTTTCCAAGACTTACGTAAGGTTAAATATTAAGTCTTAAGTATTAAATATAGCAGTTTTCAATTGTGTTAGATCCAAAATTTTTGGATTTTAGGGAACAGGGAATAGGGAACAGGGAATAGGGAACAGGGAATAGGGAAAAAATCCTGTGTACCTCATAAGTATGGAAAACGCTATATTAACTGTTAATTGACGAACAACTTCCTACTCTGTTTATTGATCAGGGGTTGCCTTACATTAGCTGAGAGCTCAATGCTATTCGCGTAGCACCTCAAGTAGCGCATTAGCTGACTGCATACCTTTAGTCTAAGCTTGAGACGTTCAAAGTAGTTTTTTTTACGGTATCTAGCGGTTTTTATCCTAATGAGGTACACAGGATTTTTTCCCTTTTCTTTCTTCTGACTTTACTGCTCGGAAGTTCCTGCTCCCTATAAACCCAAAAAATTGTACCTTACTAGCTTAAAAACCGCTAGATACCCAATGATTATTATCAAAAATTTAATTAGGTATGGATAAATATACTTATCCTGCTATCTGTTGATAATTGTTTGGTAGCTAAAAAAATCTCTGCAATTACAATTACCAAGTTTTTAATTTGGTGCTTTATGATTCAAGCAATAGATTAGATTTATATTCGGTAAATTTTATGATATAGCTATAATAAAAATACGTATTTATACGGTAAATTAATTCATCAAAATTGTGTAAATTCAAGACATATATTCAGAATTACAAGACAAGTTTCGGAAGAAATATATCAACATGGCCCCTAGAAGGTCTGGGAGATAATATCTCGGTATGCCCTACTCAATGGTTTTGGTCTGGCTCAATTTTCTCATAGAAACTGTCCCAATTAGCGATACAGATAGAGCAATGAGTGGTACCTATGACCTACAGTTAGTTGTTCTATCCATTGCTATCGCCTCGATTGTGACCTATACGGTGCTCATTCTAGCTAGACAAGTAAAAACCTCACAAAAGAGTAACCGTAAAGGTTGGCTGATTGGTGGGGCAATGATCATGGGAGTTGGGATTTGGTCAATACACTTTTTGGGAATGCTAGCATTCCGGTTCCCAATCCCCATCACTTATGATATGCCGATGGTACTGCTTTCTTACTGGGTAGCAGTGCTAATATCTGGTGCCGTACTCTATAGTGTCAGCCGCATCACCAACCTCAGACATTTAATGGTGGGCAGTGTGGTAATGGGATTAGCGATCGCATCCGTACCCTACCTGCTGATCGCTGCCATGGGAATACCAAGGCTGATTCACTACAACCTCCTTTTAGTTGCCCTATCCGTTGTTATAGCCAGCTTGACATCCTTTTTCATCTTGTGGCTATCCTTTGATTTGGGGGTAGGAACTAGAAAAGTCCTTAATTGGTGGAAGCTTTGCTGGGCAGTGATCCTGGGATTAGCCATTACCTCTGTACACTATACAACCATGATGGCAGCCAAGTTCCCCGTTACTCCACCATTAGACACTGGGTTTTCTCCAACATTAAATACTTCGGTAGTAACAAGCACAATCGGGATAACTAACCTAATCATCTTCAGCCTCACCTTACTTGCCTCATATTACGAGCAGAAAACGAGTAAAGCACTGCAAGCTCTTAGACAAGAAGCATTGCAAGAGAGCGAAAGGCTATTCCGAACCGTGATTCGAGAAATGCAGGTCGGGGTATTGCTATTCGAGGCAAAAACCGAATTCATGCTCTTTAATCAAGCGGCTCTGGATATACTGGGCTTCACCGAAAGTGAATTGTTGGATAAAAGTCCTTTTGGTTCGGATTGGACTATCATTCACGAAGACACCACTCCATTCCCCACCGAAAGTCGTCCTATCCAACAGGCAATTAGCACCCATAAACTGGTAAGAAATGTGGTTATGGGTGTCCACAATCAAGCGACTAAAGATTGGGTATGGTTACTAGTGAATGCAGATCCCCAGGTGGGGGTGGATGGGTTAGTAGAGCAAGTCATTTGTACCTTTAGTGATATCACCAATCGCAAGCGAGCCGAGGAAGCGCTGCGGCAAGCTGAAGCGAATTACCGTAGCATTTTTGAGAATTCAGTAGAGGGCATCTATCAGATTACACCCGATGGGCGCTTTATTAGTGCCAATCCAGCCTTAGCGCGAATCTATGGCTATTCTTCCCCAGAAGAACTAGTGGAGTCGATTACGAACGTCTCAAAACAAATTTATCTGGACACTGAGGCTCGTAACGAGTTTACTAACAGAATCGCGGAAAATGGTGCTGTATCATCCATTGAGGCTCAGGCTTATCGCAAAGATGGTAGTGTAATCTCGATTTTGGAAAATGTGCGCCCTGTCCGAGACACTAATGGGAATTTGCTCTACTACGAAGGCTCTGTGGAAGACATTACCGAACGCAAGCGAGTTGAACTGGCCTTGCTGGAGAGAGAGGAGCAGTATCGGTCAGTGGTGGAAAATGTGCAAGAGGTTATTTTCCAAACCGATGGGCTTGGGGTGTTGACCTTTCTCAATCCAACTTGGACAGAAATGACGGGCTTTTCTGTAGCAGATAGCATTGGTACTAACTTTATTGATTATCTCCATCCTGATGATCGTCAAACTAACATAGAACTGTTTCAATCCCTAATTACCCACAAACAGGAGTATTATCAGCAGGAACTAAGGTATATTACCAAGGATGGGGGCTCAGGCTGGCTCGAAATTCATGCCCAATTAACCCTAGATCCTGACAATAGTATCACAGGGACTTCTGGCACTATCCAAGATATTACAAATCGTAAATTAACCGAGTCACATCTGAAAGAAAGTGAAAAACAACTGCGTCAAGTGATTGATTTAGTGCCTCATTTCATTTACGCCAAGAACCGAGATGGAGAGTTTCTTCTAGCTAACAAAGCAGTTGCGGAAGCTTATGGTACGACAGTAGATGAGTTACTATACCATCGGGATGAAGATTTTCCTCAATCTTTCCTAAAATCATTCCAGTTTAGAGAGGCGGATTTGCAGGTATTGGAAAGTGGAGAACCGACACACCTTCCAGAAGAGACGATCATCTATCCCGATGGAGAAAAGCGTATCATCCAAACTACCAAAATTCCCTTCTCCTTAGCAATTTCCCACATGCCAGCGGTATTAAGTGTATCGATTGATATATCTGAGCAAAAGCAAGCCGAGCAAGCATTACACCAGCAACTGACTCGTGTAATGCTACTCAAACAGGTGACCCAAGAAATCCGCCAAAGTTTAAAAACTAAACAAATTTTTCAGACCACCGCCACACAAATTGGTCAAGTGTTTCAGGTCAATCGTTGCACCATTCATACCTATGTTTCCCAACCCTATCCTCGCATTCCTACAGTTGCTGAGTATTTAGAAAAGGGTTATCTATCGATACTGGATTTAGAAATTCCGATTCTGGGGAATCCTTATTTAGAGCAGTTGTTAGTCCAAGACCGAGCCATCAGTTCCCCTAATGTTTACCAAGACCCCCTTCTGAAACCGATGATCCCAATATGTCGGCAGATTGGAGTCAAATCCATGTTGGTAATTCGTACTTCCTATCAGGGGGAACCGAATGGTGTGATTGGAATACATCAGTGTGATGAATTTCGTCAGTGGAGTCTGGATGAAATTGAGTTACTCGAAGCCGTGGCTGACCAAGTAGGGATTGCTATTGCTCAGGCTCACCTGCTTGAGCAAGAAACCCGCCAACGAGAGCAATTGACTGAGCAAAATTTTGCCCTAGAGCAAGCTAGAAGAACTGCCGAAGCGGCCACTCAGGCAAAAAGCGAATTTCTGGCAACCATGAGCCATGAAATCCGCACTCCGATGAATGCTGTGATTGGCATGACAGGTTTGCTACTGGATACAGATCTAACGTCCCAGCAACGAAACTTTGTGGAAACGATCCGCAATAGTGGGGATAGTTTACTCACCATCATTAATGATATTTTGGATTTTTCCAAAATTGAGTCTGGAAAGCTGGAGTTAGAAGAACAACCGTTTAATTTGATCACTTGCATTGAGGAATCCCTAGATTTGTTGGCGGCAAAAGCAGCTGAGAAAAAATTGGAGTTAGCCTATCTATTCCATCCCAACACTCCACCCATGATTGTGGGAGATGTGACTCGGCTGCGCCAAATTCTAGTCAATTTGTTGGGGAATGCGATTAAATTTACCCATATCGGGGAAGTGTTAGTTTCTGTAACCGCCCGAGAAGTGAGCACAGGGGAATGGGTTGATGGCAAAGAAAAAGAACAAAGCAATACTGCTAACTACTCCTACCCGTTGGCGTCTGGTTCTGACTACGGAAAACATTACTCTTTGAGTTTCCCTACTCTACCCAATGGAAACTACTACACTCTACAAGGAGGATTTGACCAGACGGGCTATATTAACGGCTATATTAACGGGGTCAGGGGAGCGAACGGAACACAGAACAATACGAGAGACAACACCAGAGTATTTTTACCGCCTCAGCCCCAGATTTCTTCCCGCAACCCTAACACCACCAGATTTTGTCCTCCTTCCACCCAATCCTCAATCTACGAAATCCAATTTGTGGTCAAGGATACTGGCATCGGCATTCCTGAGGATCGGATCGACCGCCTGTTCCAGTCCTTCTCTCAGGTGGATTCCTCCACATCTCGCCAATATGGAGGCACAGGTCTTGGTCTGGCCATTTGTCAACGGCTCACCACCATGATGGGTGGCAAAATTTGGGTAGAGAGTCAAGTTGGTCAAGGCTCTAAATTTTATTTCACTGTATTGGCTAAACAGCCTGATCCGATCGAGGAACCTAACCTGCCAGTATCTCAGCCATTGTTAGAAGGAAAGCGGCTGCTGATTGTGGATGATAGTGCGACCAACCGCACGATTATCTCCGAGCAAGCCAAGTCTTGGGGTATGCTTACCCAGACAGCAGCATCAGGTAGAGAAGCTCTCGATTGGCTCAGTCAGGGGGATAAATTTGACATTGCCATTCTTGATGGGTATATGCCTGAGATGGATGGTTTTACCCTAGCAACGAAAATCCGCCAGCAGTCTGAGGGTCAAGCCTTGCCCTTGGTAATGCTGAGCTCAATGAGTCAATCAGATACAAAGCATCATCAGAGTCAGCTAGATATTGCAGCTGTTTTAAACAAGCCTATTAAGCAATCTCAGCTTTACGATGTTTTGACCCAGGTGATGAGCGGACAGCCGATCAAGATTAAGCGCACACCTGCTCAACACCTAAAACTTGACACCGAAATGGCGCAAAAGCATCCTTTGCGGATTTTGTTGGCTGAAGATAATATCGTTAACCAGCAGTTAGCCCTGCAATTGTTGAAACGGATGGGGTACCGGGCTGATGTCGCGGGTAATGGATTAGAAGTACTCCAAGCTCTGAGTCGTCAGCCCTATGACCTGGTTTTGATGGATGTCCAAATGCCGGAAATGGATGGCTTAACTGCGACGCAACAGATTTGTGAACAATGGCCAGCTCATTCACGCCCCTGGATTATTGCCATGACTGCTAATGCCATGGAAGGGGATCGACAAATGTGCCTGAGTGCAGGAATGGATGATTACATTAGTAAGCCGATCCAGGTACCAGAGTTAGTCCGTGCCTTGAGTCAAGGTCGGCACCATCGTGAACTTACCAAGCCAGTAGTAGCTGATCAAGCTGTTGACTTTTCGGTTTTGCAATCCTTGCTCGACAGTATCGGAAAAGGGGGGGCGGAATGCTTGCTTGGTTTGATTGAAATTTACTTAAAAGATACTCCGAGGTTAGTAAAAAACATGGCTCAAGCAATTATTGAAGAAGATCCAAAAGCCATGGAAATTGCGGCTCACACATTAAAGTCTAGTAGCGCTACCCTAGGGGGGATAAATCTATCCAAACTGTGTCAGAAACTGGAAAGTCTGGGGAGGTCGGACACTATCACTGGAGCAGCGGAAATTTTTGCCCAGCTTGAGTCTGAATACCAAAAAGTCAGAGCAGGACTGACCGAGAGTGCTAAGAAAATTGAACAACAATCCTTCAGCCCAGTCCTCACCCATAATGTATGATTTTTCGTAAACTATTGCCTCTAAAAAGGCGAATATAAACGACCTTCTCGCAGCTGTACTACTGGCTGATTGGAGATTCTGACTAAGTTTTCATCATGAGTTGTGACAATAACTGTAGTGCCTAGGTGATTGAGTTTCCTGAGAATGTTTAATACCTGCCAAGAATTGTCGGGATCCAGGTTACCTGTTGGCTCATCAGCTAATATCAAGGGCGGTGTACTAACAATGGCACGAGCTAGACTTACCCGTTGTTGTTCTCCTCCTGAAAGTTGCTCTGGAAAACAGTTGGCTTTGTCTTGCAAACCCACTAATTTAAGGGTTGGTGTTAGGCGTCGCTTAATTTCTTTGCGAGTGAAACTCTGTGCCCACAGAACAAAAGCGATATTCTCTGACACAGTTCGCTTGGGAATTAGTTTGTAGTCCTGAAAAACAATCCCTAGGCGACGGCGTAGGAATGACAAGCGATCGCCTCGTAATTGCCCAACATTGATTTGATCGACAAATACTTTCCCTTGGGTGGGGCGCTGTTCACCATAGAGTAACTTTAGCAATGTGGATTTACCAGCACCAGAAGGCCCTGTGATAAATAAAAAGTCCCCTGACTTGACTTCTAGATTGACGTTAAACAAACCTCGGTTGTTGGGATAGGTTGTTGTCACTCCTTGTAATTTGATTATCGCTTTCTGGGTCATTAGGGATTAGGGAAAGATAGGGAAGTGTGGGGAGATGGGGAGATGGGGAGATGGGGAGATGGGGAGATGGGGAGATGGGGAAATGGGGAAATGGGGAGTCAGATGAGGGACTGGTATTCCACGAGGCTGAGAAGGTGCTGAGGCAAGCCTTAGCACACAGCCGCTCCCCAACGAGCGTTCGCGTAGCGTGGCCTACGGCCAATCGCCAAAGGCGATGAAGCAAAGCTTCCGCGCTTATGCGATCGCATCAAGATAATACTCGACAATACTCATGTTGTCAGGTGTATTGATTCAGGTGCAACATTTAACCTGTACAAACCTACTCACAAGCAGATAGGACGATGGTATAGCATTAGTTTTAACTAATGGTTGTTGCCGACAAAGCAATGCCAAAAGCATTGCGCTATTTTTATTAATGGAGGCTCTTCTGCCTACTCTCAAACCGCACTGTAACTTCACTCAGTCCATTATTTTACGTCGCTTAACTTACGACCAGCTGCCAAAGCTTTTAGTTCTTCGTTGGGCGGTAGTGTTCCGAAGTTAAACAAGTTACTAACTTATTTGATTATAAAATAATGGATAATGTTTGACAAGGTTTAGAGAGCTATAAGGCTAATAGTTGCACCTCTATTGATTAGGGATTAGCTTATGCCAACCTTTGACCTAAGGCTTTGAGAGCAAACTGAGGCAGAACCATCATTCTTTGACCTAAAGCTTTGAGAGCAAACTGAGGCAGAACCATCATTCGCCGCCAACGGTGGGGTTCTTGATACAACCGATATAACCATTCGAGATTATTCTTCCGGAACCAGCCTGGCGCACGGGTTTTAGCCCCTGACCAGATATCAAAGCTACCACCAACACCAATCCAAGTGGATTGGGGACACAGGTGGCGATTCTGGGCAATCCAAAATTCTTGACGTGGTACACCTAAGCCGACTAGTATGATTTTAGGCTGTTGTTCTTTTAAGGTGAGCTTTAAGTCTTCCTCTGCTTCTGCACTGAGGTAGCCATGACTAATTCCAGCGATCGCTAATTTTGGAACTCTCTTCTGCCAAACCCTAGCTGTTTTTTGGACTACATGAGGGGCTGCCCCATAGAAGAACACTGGGCAAGATTCTCCGTATTGTCCAGCCTTGACCAGTAAAGACTCAGCTAGTTCAATTCCTGGACAGCGCTGCTTTTTTTTACCGTGGAGTCGTAAGTAAAATATAATACCTGCCCCATCAGGAATCACCAATTCTGCCTGCTTGATAACGGCAGCTAGCTCAGGGTTGCGCTCTCCCTGGATTGCCATTTCGGCATTTAGAGTTACTACATGACTACCTAGACCTTTAGTGAGACGATCGTCTAAGTAGTGACTGTAGTTGTCTAAAAGGTGAACGGGTAACCCCAAGACCGGAAATTGTTCAGCTGTTTCAAACATTGGCTTTTGCATACCCTCACATCACCCATGTATTTTATTAGAAATTTAAACACTGAAAACTCCGTCACAAAGCGAGCGGAGATGAAAGTGACTAGCGAATTTAGTCCCCTAGAAATAATTCTAGTATTTGAGGTTGACGATTATGTAGCGCTAGGATATACTGAAACCATGAGTACAGGTTGAAAAACCGTTCGCGTAGCGTGGCCTTTGGCCTTGGCGCAACCGGGAGAGAGACCCGCCCCTGCTTGACCTTAAAATAATAATGCTCGGAGGGTAGGGAAAGTCCTCCTTAAAAACCCAGTCATCAATTAACCGTTGGTGTGTGAACCAAGCAAAAACACGATTTGAGATAAAAACGGTACGGCGGGGCACGCCGGAACCAGGTGAATGAGAAAGCAACGGACTTTAATCACGCACTTTCTAGCAAGTAACCAAACGCGATCGCGAGAATTG
Source organism: Moorena sp. SIO3I8 (assembly GCF_010692325.1). Lineage (GTDB taxonomy): Bacteria > Cyanobacteriota > Cyanobacteriia > Cyanobacteriales > Coleofasciculaceae > Moorena. The sequence goes on from NZ_JAAHHW010000019.1 coordinate 70,012, forward strand.
CCCGCTGGGTCTACTGTGAACTAAACTGAATTCTTGTTCTTGACGGGTCTTTGGTTTAGATATTGCTTACTTTTTGGCGGCGTCAAAGATTAGGACACAGTGGTTTAAGGCAGCTCGTCGATCTGGGAATCGCCGTTCTTTCAAGACGGCGAGTGTCAATTAGGATGATCTCTTATGGCAGAGCCAAAACTTCTTTAATTAATTCCTCAGGATTTCGTACTGATCAGGAAAACTTGGGAATTGGGTATGTGATTGGGTTCCAATTGAGAATTGGGATCTGATGGTGGTGTTAAACTCAATTAGGAATTATTCCGCCATCTTTACTGAACTTAGGTGGCGGAAGTTTCATTAAAAATTAAAAAGACTATTAGGAGTTGACGGTTGACCATTTACCGCAGAACACAGTCAACCGTCAACCTTCAACCGTCAATTTTAAACTTTTAACCTTCAACTTTTAACCTTCAACTTTTAACCTTCAACTTTTAACCTTCAACTTTTAACCTTCAACCTTCAACCTTCAACTGTTAATCAGTTCTGAGCAAATACACTAGCAGCAGCAGCAATACCTGCTCCTGGTGTCATGGATTGGTGTCCCAATTCCTGAAGGGTGGCTTCGAGAGCACCAATGACAGCAAGAATATCTTGCTCACAGACAAAACCTAAGTGACCAATGCGGAATATTTTTCCCTTATAGTGGTCTTGTCCCCCAGCTAGAGCAATGTTATAGCGTTTTTTCATCACAGAACGAATTTTTTCGGACTCTACTGATGTGGGAATCACTGCCGTTGCGGCTGGGCTAGCATACTCATCAGAACCAAACAAAGGTAATGATAGGGCTTTGACGGCGGCGCGGGTTGCTTGCATCAGAAGCTGGTGACGGGAAAATATTGATTCTAACCCTTCTCTTTTCATCATGCCCAGTGAAGCTTGTAGGGCAATAACTAGGTTCACTGGCGGGGTAAAGGGATTGCTGTTTTTAGCAGTAGATTTCTTGTAAGTCCCTAAATCTAGGTAAAACTTGGGCAGGGTAGCAGTTTTGTAGGCTTCCCAAGCTTTAGGACTAACACTGACAAATCCGAGTCCTGGGGGAATCATGTATCCCTTCTGGGAACCAGAGCCTACTACATCGAGACCCCAGTCATCAATGGGTACATTGACTGCTCCGAGGCTGGTAACGGCATCAACAATAATTAGGGCTTCGCCGTGGTCTTTGACGTAACGATTTATGGTTTCTAAGTCGTTGAGAACGCCAGTAGAGGTTTCAGAGTGGGTAACGATTACGGCTTTGATTTGCTTTTCGGTATCAGCTTCTAGCTTTTCACGAAACTGCTCGGTATCTAGGGGCTTACCCCACTCAGCGGTAATGGTGTCCACTTCCAGACCAAAAGCAGTACTGATTTTTCCCCAACGATCGCCAAATTTACCATTAGAACCAACTAAAACGCGATCGCCTGCACTGAGGAAGTTAATAATACCAGCTTCCATAACTCCGGTACCGCTAGCGGTTACAGTCAAGACATCATTTTTGGTCTGGTGTAGCCATTTGAGGTTTTCATTCACCTCTGCCATGATTTCGCTAAATTCCGGACTACGGTGTCCGATCGGGTGTTTGGCCATGGCCAGTAATACTTGTTCTGGTACTGGCGTCGGGCCAGGAATCATTAGTTTGAGCTTGTCTTCCATCTGTAGTTAGTCTTGGTATCTAGGGTTGTTGTGATCTGATGATTGGTTAGTTACTCTGAACTGACCGATTAAGTCTTGGATGTTACCGGACAAAACCGGAAATTCAAGGTTAATTTAGCGGTTACTTTGGCGTTTCACCACCGGACCATGGGAGCGGTTATCCCCACCCATGCTTACACGAAGACTGACCCAGCCACGCTAGATTTAAACTTGCCTTAAAGTCTTTGTATATTGACATCCTGAAGTTAGGACACTCTTTAGTTCGGAGCCATAGCGAGCATGTGTTATTGATGCCGACAGTGGGAGTGACGCTCCTCAGGAGTAGGTAACAATCTCAAAATATATTGGCTCAAACTGGATACTGTGACTAAATTTCTTAGTTTTTTATTTATGAAGTTGACAATTTAATTAGGAAGTCTTCCTGCTGAATCCGGTAAACCATTTTTTGAGTCATGGGCATCCAATTTGACGCTGTTGAGAGACCAGCGATACTCCATTGGCAAGTTGGCTCGCTGACAGCTTTGTTCTAATTGCTTCTGTTGAGCTAGGGCTTTACGCAGAGTACTGATCAATTCATGAACCTGCTCTCGCAATTGGGGGTTTTGACTGGTAGCAAATGCGGTTTGGCGCTCTAGCAGTTGGAGCAGCAGTTCGTAGTGAATATAAGATGGAAGGGGAATTGGATCCATGAAATTTGCTGTACCTCGGTGAGTCGGAGTCTGCCATCAAAATTGACTATTTTTTTGGGCTATGGGTCACTGATGGCTAAACAAGCTGGCAATAGCAACTGCTGGGTCTGGCTGTTTTACCAATGACTCACCAATGAGGACGGCTGTGGCTCCGGCAGATGCTACCTGATCAAGGTGAGCGTTGGTATGAAGCCCTGATTCACTGACTACCAGAATGCCACGTTCGAGTAGTTGGTTAGCCCTTGCTGCTAGTAATTGACAGGTTGTTTGTAAATCGACGGAAAAATCTTCCAAGTTACGATTGTTTATACCTACTAGGGTAACTCCATCGAGAGATAATACTCGATCTAATTCAGATTGGGTATGGACTTCGATCAAGGGAGTGATCGACAGAGTCTTAGCAATTTTGATAAAGTATTGCAGGTCTTGATCGGAAAGGATGGCTGCAATCAGTAAAACTGCATCTGCTCCGTGACTACGAGCCATGTACATTTGGTAGGGATAGATGATGAACTCCTTACACAGCAAAGGCAAGTCTACAGCAGCACGAACTTTTGCCAGGTTTTCCCAACTACCCTGAAAGAATTTTTGATCTGTCAGCACTGAGATCGCACTAGCACCACCTTGGCTGTATGACTGAGCAATGGCTACTGGGTCAAAATTTTCTCGAATAACCCCTTTGCTAGGAGATGCTTTTTTGATTTCTGCAATCAGGGCAGGGCTAGTCTTTCCTGATTTTAGGGCTGCTAGAAAGTCTCGGGGGGGTGGTGCTGTTTGTACTCGCTTACGCAACTCCACTAGAGGCAGACTTTCCCGCATCTGGTCAATTTCTTTCTCTTTGTGCCAGACAATTTCTTCGAGAATATGGTGGGGTTTATCGTCTGGTAGTGCAACTTGATAGTGCAGGGTTTGGATTTTAACTGCTGGATTAGGTGGGCGTCGGCGAATTTGCATCAGTAGTTTTATATAGTGCGTGAGTGCGTCAGTCCCTCAGTGCGTCAGTTTCTCAGTGCGTCAGTTCCAAAATCCTTTGTTAATTAGCAATTAACAAAGGATTTTGACTAATGAGTTACAGCTCGTTTGTAAGCTTCGTCGAGTACTTCTGACAGAGTGGGGTGAGCATGGACTAAGTAGGCGAGGGAGTTGACCGATTGTCTGTTTGCGATCGCATTTGAGGCTTCGTGAATTAAGTCGGAGGCGTGGATACCTAGGATGTGGACTCCTAGGACTTCCCCGGTATCTTTACGGTAGATCACTTTCGCTACCCCATCTGCTTCTCCTTCTGCGATCGCTTTAGAATTCCCCTTAAAGTATGATTTTACAATGGATACTTCAAAGCCTTCTTCGGAGGCCAATTTTTTGGCTTGTGGTTCGCTTAGGCCGACGTAGCTGATTTCTGGATGGGTAAAGGCGGCTGCGGGTATGCTGCGGTAGTCTATGGTGCGCTGACGTCCACAGATATTCTCTACTGCGACAATACCTTGAGCGGATGCGGCATGGGCTAACATCATTTTCCCAGTGGCATCACCAATTGCCCAAAGATGGGGCACGGGTTCCCCTGCTGAAAGTACTGCCATGGTGTCATCTACGGGAATATAACCGCGCCGGTCTGTTTCCACTCCTACGGCATCTAGTCCTAGGTCTTTGGTGGCGGGAATCCGACCTGTAGCGACCAGGCAAGCATCGACTTCGAGCACATCGACTACTTCCTTGGTTTTGGTATCTGCTAGTTCAATTACTACCGGGGAACCGGGAGTTACTTTCATCGCTAGCACCCCAGTGTGGGTTTCAATGTCCCGAGGTTTGATCAGGATGCGTGTGGCTAGTTTGGCAATATCAGGGTCAAAGGTTGGCATCAGGTCGTCTAGGGCTTCGATCATGGTGATTTCAGACCCTAGTGCTGTGTAGACATCAGCAAACTCTAGACCAATGTAACCACTGCCCACGATTGCTACCCAATCTGGCAGCCATTCTAGTTTGATGGCATCATCACTGGTAAATACGGTTTTGCCATCAATCTCAATTCCTGGGGGTACAAAGGGAATTGAACCAGCGGATATCATAATATCTTTGCCAGTGATAGTTTTTTCGCCATTGTCTGTAGCAACGGTTACTTTTTGATGTCCAGCTACTTTACCCCAGCCTTTAATAATATCCACACCCAAGCGTTTTAGGCTGTTGGTCAGGTCACCACGAATCTTACTGACTAGATTGCTGGCATGATTTGCGATCGCATTTCGGTCAAACTCAACCCCTGCTACTTTAATCCCAAGGGCATTGAGATGATGAGCGTCCTGTAGCTCTCGCACTCTACCTGATGCGGCTAATAGAGCTTTAGAAGGGATGCAGCCCCGGTTGACACAAGTTCCGCCCATGTCAGCGGCTTCAATAATAGCGGTTTTCAGACCACAGCTAACTGCGTGTAAGGCAGCACCATGACCCCCCACACCAGCACCGATAATCAATAAATCGTAATCAAAGTCTTGACTCACATCTATCTCCTGAGTTAGATTGGCTATGCTTCGTCCTTATTATTTTCAACTTGAGCAATCCAGGATTGCAAGTGCTCAACTATTAAGATTGGGAGGGTGAAGTATGAAGTATCTAGGATCGCAAAGGGAACAGGGAACAGGGAACAGGGAATCGGGAACAGGGAATCGGGAATCGGGAACAGGGAACAGGGAACTTCGGACGTGGGAACACGGAACACGGAAAAACTCCTGTGTACCTCATTAGGCTAGAAACCGCTATAGAAAAAATTTTAGTTAGCTCCAATACCTTAATTGTTATTAGTTACAAGTCATAACTAGAGATTTTTTTAAACTTACTTAAGTTAGATGGGGTGTATGTCACTTATGCAGAGCATTTGTACTCAAGCTATCGCCCCTTCATGGCTTTTAGCTTGCTCATATATAGCATTTGTATTTGATATTTCAAGCTGTATGGTCTTTTTTTATTGAACCATAAAACCCCGAATCTGTTTCCCCTCTTGCCTCTTGCCTCTTGCCTCTTGCCTCTTGCCTCTTGCCTCTTACCATTGAAATCTTGAGCATATATTGAGCCATAATATGTCAAAAATAATATTTTTTTTATAAATCTAAATTTTTTTTAAATAATTCAATATTTTGGCTAGCATACCTGCTAGATTCGGGTGGGTTACAAATCCTTTAAAAGATTGAGGTTTTAAGTAATGTTTAAGCGATTTTTTCAGTTTATTGGACTATTGGCTGCAGTAGTCTTGCTGAGCACAACTCTAGGGGTTTCTCCTGCCCAAGCCCAAGTTATTGAAGGCCCTGTAGGACGGACAACCACTGAATTTTATAATTTCCCTGAGGCCAGCACATTAGGTCCAATTACTGAAATCACGGTTCATCATGGGTGGATTATTGATGGCTTCAAGGTAAGTTATGCCAATGGAAAATCATTTCAGAATGGAGGTACTGGCGGCGGAGAGACCACCATCAATTTTAGTGCAGATGATCCATTAGTAGAAGTAGATGGTTACGTTGCAGACTATTCATATGCTGGCAACAAACCCTTAATTGCCCAATTAACATTTAAGACTCTTAAGGGCAAGACCTATGGTCCGTTTGGTACTATGCAATCAACATCAAACCGAAAGCCATTCACTTTAAAAGCTGCCCAACCCACCATTCAATCATTCTTCGGCAGCGCCAGTGGCTATCTCACTTCTTTGGGAGTCTATATCGACACCGGGTGTGAATAAACTGGGGATAGTTATCATCCGTATTCCCATCTTGTTGGGTAACCGGGGATAGTTCTTAATAAACCCTACTTTATTGTTTTTTTGATAAGGCAATTATTTATATAGTGTTTTTGGAATTCCAAGAACACTATTTTTTATAGAAATCATAAAATTATAGCAGAAGTCAGAAGTTTGAAGTCAGAAGTCAGAAGTTAAACTAGCTTTGTATCTAGGTTTGAGGAAAAGTGACTGTCCTAAACTAGGCTTCGACTGCTATAGATGCCTTTAAAGTAAGGTGGTTTGACTACGCTGGTTGAGTTTTGTGTAAGCTTATGCTTACAGTTTTGTCAGTCAACCAGCCCACCTAAAACTTGAGACTAAATACTTTCAAAAACGTTGCCGTTTAGCTTCGTACAACATCAAGGCAGCAGCAATCGCTACATTTAAGGATTCTACCCCTGGCATCAGGGGAATCTTAACTTGCTGATCTGTGGTGTTTACTAACTCTTCCTTAAGTCCAGCTGCTTCATTGCCCAGGAGTATTAAGCTAGGACAGCGCCAATCTATGTCCCAGTAACTGACCTTAGCATCTGGTACTGTGGCCACTACTTGTATCCCTTGAGCTTGAGCTTGAGCTACGAGGGTGGGCAAATCCGGGGTAACTGCCATGGGAAGACGGAACCACTGACCAACTGAGGCTCGCAATACTTTAGGATTATCTAGCTCTACACTATCGGAACTTAGCCACAATCCTTCTGCACCAGCAGCTACGGCAGTTCTAATGATTGTTCCAAGATTTCCTGGGTCTTGTATGGTTTCTAGGGCTAGCCCTAGGGAGAGGGAATTGAGGGGTTTAGGGGAAAGGGGAAGACGGGTTGCTGTGGCTACTACTCCATCTGGCTCAACTGTAGTAGCGATCGCTTTTAGTACAGACTGACTTACCACTTCCACTCTTTGAGACCGAACGGAAGCATCTTGGGATAGTTGTGGATGAGCTTCAAGCCATTCTGGTGTATAGCAGAGGGTGACTAGGGGATAATCTACGGCACAGGCTTCTGCCAACAGGTTGGTTCCCTCCAACAGAAATAGGTCTTGCTGCCGACGTCCTTTTACTCTGTGCAGCTTCCGAATTTCCTTGACTAGGGGATTCTTAGTGCTTGTCAGCATACAAGTCTGGCTAATTATGCGGAACCCGGGACTTGAACCCGGAAGTCCTTGCGAACACTAGAACCTGAATCTAGCGCGTCTACCAATTCCGCCAGTTCCGCGTTTGTTGGCGCTATAGCAATCGCTGGTGATTCCGATAGTGGTCAGTTCTGATTCAGAACTGTCACGGTTGAGGATTAAACTTAGGGTTGCTATAGGGTTTGCTCTATTAGCTCACCGGTTTTTTAGTATACAGCATTTACTGGGATTTTGGACAAGAAACTTGTCGATAGCCGCAACGCCTGCAAATTTCCCGGTTTACATTGCCAACTACTGAGTATAGTGGAAAACCTGACATTCGATCAAGATACGTGGAAAACTAGACATTTAAAAACTTTCAGGTAAAATCAAAACCAAATTTAACATTTCGCCAGAAATTGCAATGATTTTGGAGGATAGACCCATTAATCACTCTCAAAGCCCGATAAATCCCCAATCTCTGTCCCAGGAAAACGAATCGGTTCTCAAGATTTGGGGTAGAGCGTCTCTCCACGGACAGGTAAAAATTAGTGGAGCTAAAAATTCTGCCTTGGCAATTATGGCAGGGGCTTTACTGTGTTCTCAAGATTGCCGACTGCGTAATGTGCCTTCCCTAGTAGATATCGAGCGGATGAGCCAGATTCTTGCTGCTGTGGGAGTGAAGCTCAAACGCAATGGTGACATCTTAGATTTAGATGTCAGCCATATCGGACAATCAAAAGCTCCCTATGAGTTGGTTAGCCAGCTGCGAGCTAGCTTTTTTATCCTTGGTCCGATGCTAGCGCGATTGGGAGTGGCACGGATACCACTGCCTGGTGGCTGTGCGATTGGTGCTAGACCTGTAGACCTCCATGTCAGGGGTCTACAAGCGATGGGCGCTCAAGTTCATATTGAGCATGGGATTGTCAATGCTTATGTGAAAGGAACAGGTAACAACAAGCTAAAGGGGGCAAAAATCTACCTGGATTACCCCAGTGTCGGGGCAACGGAAACTCTGCTGATGGCAGCGACTCTGGCAGAAGGGGAAACCACCCTTGAAAATGCTGCTCAAGAGCCAGAAGTGGTGGATTTGGCGAATTTCTGCCGAGCAATGGGAGCTCAAATTAGTGGTGCTGGTACTAAAACTATTAGTATCTCTGGGGTTTCTAGTTTACATTCGGTGGATTACCCGATTATTCCTGACCGGATTGAGGCTGGCACTTTCTTGGTAGCTGGGGCAATTACCCACTCTGAACTGAGCCTTTACCCAGTAATACCGGAACATTTAACTGCTGTGATTGCTAAGCTACGGGCAATTGGTAGTGAGGTGATGGTGGAAGAACCCAATCGCTTACGAATTATTCCCAATAAACTAAGGGCAACGGATATTGAAACTTTGCCTTATCCTGGATTTCCTACGGATATGCAAGCCCAGTTTACGGCGTTGCTGGCTCTGAGTGAAGGAAACTGTGTGGTTAGCGAAACGGTTTTTGAAAATCGGCTGCGTCATGTTGCCGAATTGAATCGTATGGGGGCGGATATCCGGGTTAAAGGGAATAATGCGATTATCCGAGGTGTGCCAATGTTGTCGGGAGCACCAGTAGTGGGTACGGATTTACGGGCATCTGCTGCACTTGTGGTCGCTGGGTTAGGGGCAGAAGGAATAACTACGATTCAGGGACTCCGTCATTTAGACCGGGGTTATGACGATTTGGAGGGTAAACTCCGACAACTTGGTGCTAGAGTAGAACGGGTTCCGGCTCAGATAGAGGAAGAGGAACTTCCTCCGACTCCCACTAATGCTATGACTGCAACACAGAAGTAGTCATACTCATTAGTCATTAGTCATTAGTCATTGAGAAATTGTTAATTGTTAATTGTGATCAATTTTCAATTTTCAGTTTTCAGTTTTCAATATCTCTACTAGAGCTTGCTTTACTGTGGAATACTGATATTCCCATCCATAACTAGTGGTTCGTTTGGGTAGCACCTGTTGACCTTCCAAGACTACTGTGGCTCCTTCTCCCAGCAGGGCTTCTAGGGCAACACTGGGAACTGGTAACCAGGAGGGACGATTGAGAACCTCTCCAATGGCGTTACATAGTTCGGACATCAAGACAGGATTGGGGGCTGTGGCATTAAAAATCCCTTCCATGTCTGGTCTGGTTAGGGCAGCTATGATTAAGTTCACTACATCGTCTCGGTGAATCCAAGAAAACCATTGGCGACCGGTACCGATTGGCCCTCCAGCAAACATTTGAAAGGGGGGTATCATTTTGGCTAAGGCACCGCCATTGCCCAAAACTATACCGAGGCGCAGTATCACTAGTCGTACATCAGCTTCTTTGACTTTCTGGGCTTCCCCTTCCCAGGCTTGACAAACCTCTGCCAGAAAGTCGTCTCCAGCAGGACTTGTTTCATCAAAGGTTACTGTTTCACTAGTGCCGTAGTAACCAATGGCAGAAGCGTTTACTAATACCGTGGGTTTAGGGTCAGCAAGAGCGATCGCTTCCACTATTTTTTGGGTACCTAATTGGCGGCTATTGAGGATTTCTTGCTTACGGGCTGCTGTCCAGCGCTCTTCAGCAATGGGGGCTCCGGCTAAATTGACTACACCATCACAGCCTGCGATCGCATTTTGCCAATCCCCTGATTCGGTGGGAGTGTAGGTAATAGTTTCTATATTGGGAAATTGCTTCCTAGCTTTAGCTGAGTCACGGGTTAAGATTAAGGGTTGATGTCCTTCTTCTTGTAGACGCTCGACTAAGCGGCTACCGACAAATCCTGTTGCTCCAGTAATTGCGACTTTCATACTTCATCCTTGATACTTGATATCGTGTCTGATAGCACACTTATGGCTTAGGTTAACCTGGAACGGGACCCAAAGACCGGGGGAAATGTTCAGGATGGGTAATTATCCTTCAGTAGATGGTTTGCTTTCACCGTAAGCCATGCCATTAGCTTCAGCGTACCGATTCATGAAGCGCATGAAGCGTTCCCAGTGGTCGTCTTGATCAATTTCAACTTTACACTCCACTCCTGCTAGCTCATCTCCTTCTGGACCACCGAAGCGAAATTTTATTGAGGATGGAGTCATATTAATGACCCCTTCTTCGTCTGTTAAGACCATTGATTGAGAAAATCGGTTTCTATAACTGTTGAATTGTTCAATAGCCTTTAAGCTTTCAAAGGTCATTAAGACGATGCGGGCTCCTGAGCTTCGGTTTTTTCTGAGGCTGACGTCACTCAGCTGTTCATAAATACCGTCAAAGAATTGGATGGATGGTGTTGAGGAGTTCATTTGAAATATAAAAACATCGTTAAATTTTAGTATATCGCCTTGGGAGGGGTTGACAAAATTATTTTTATAGGTAACAGGGAGTAGGGAGTGGGGAGTGGGGAGTAGGGAGTGGGGAGTAGAGAGTAGGGAACTAGATTAGATGGCTTTGCTCAGCCTACTTTAATTGGTATTTTTTGGATTTACTTCCTATGATTTACAACACTTTTGCTAAGCAATTATTTTTGCTATTATTTCCAGTTAATTGAGGATATTTAATGATAAAATATAGGTATATTTTTGATAAAAAGTTTATGAGCAATTTTGGTAATTTATCATAACATAAAAAAGTAGCTTGCTTTCTTTACTATTGCTATTAAGTCCCTGCTCCGAATTTCCTCAAAACCAAGGAAGACTAACCACAAATGAACCGCCGCCGCATTCTTAAAACTGGACAACCTTACAGCTTTAGCCAATATTTTGACCTTCCCTTTACCCTAGAAGATATCTTGGCTGAATTTGACTGTACCTTTGTGCGATCGCATATCGATCTTCCCCGTCAACCCTTCACTGCTGCTATTGAACCCCTGCTGCACCAACTCCAGCGTAACCGCAAGCGCATCGAGCTGATCAACGAAACTGCCCGTCGCGAAGCCTTGATCGCACCAATTCTGTTTGAAGTAGTGGATCTAACTAATCACCGCATTTACATTGAATATTCTATTGCAGTTAGCGAACACCTGCGGGGAACCTTAGATTATTATATTGCTAACCATAACGTGATTGTGATAGAAGCCAAACAATCTGATCTGGTACGGGGCTTCACTCAACTGGCGGTGGAGTTGGTTGCCCTTGATCAGTGGCTCCAGTCTGACCAGAGAATTTTGTATGGCATTGTTACCACCGGAGAAGACTGGCGTTTCGGTACTTTTAATCGCCAAGAACGTTCTATACAACAAGACCCCAAGCGCTACCTCGTCCCAGAAGAGCTAACCGAGTTGCTGGAAATTTTAGTCGGGATTATGAATTGAAACGGTTAATTAATTATAGTGGTTTTTAATTAGGGAGTCGGGAATCGGGAATCGGGAATCGGGAATAGAGAATAGGAATATAAGTATGAAAAACGCGCTGATCGCAATTTTTAGTTTAAATTTATCCTTGCTCTCAACCATTACTTTTATTTAAAAGTATGATCAACGAGTTTTGATTAAGGAGGCGATAATATCATCAGATATCGATGATCGACTGCATCAATACAATGTCTTTAACTATACCCAATTATCGAAAATTACTTCTTCAGTATCCTCTCTACCCACACTCCCCACACTCTTTCCCCTACTCCCTACTCCCTACTCCCTACTCCCTACTCCCTACTCCCTACTCCCTACTCCCTTTATTCTATACTAATAAAGTCACTGTATTGAAACTATCATGATTGCTGATAAAATCCCCAATTACATTTCCAAAGAAGAGTATCTATCCTACGAAGAAGATAGTGCCATCAAACATGAGTATAGTGATGGAGAAGTCTATGCTATAGCTGGCGCTAGTGATGCCCATGTTACTATTGCCCTTAACCTGGCTTCAGCCTTAAGAAATCATGTCAGGGGCACTGGCTGTCGGGTTTATATGGCAGATATGAAAACTTATGTTGAAGCATCCAATAGTTATTATTATCCTGATGTTATGGTGACTTGCGATGCCAGAGACCGAGAATTGGCTAATTATAAAAAATATCCTTGTTTAATTGTAGAAGTTTTATCTCCCAAGACTGAGGCGTTTGACCGGGGTGACAAATTTTCTGACTATCAACAGTTAGAAACCTTGGTGGAATATGTTTTAATTAGCCAAAATCGTAAACGCCTAGACTGCTTTCGCCGGAATTCCGAGGGAGTTTGGACATTGCAATTTTATTATCCGGGCAGTGAGATTCATCTAGAAACTGTGGATTTTAGAACTAGTCTTGAGGCTTTGTATGAAGATGTAACGTAAGCAGTCAGCCGTGAGCTAAAAGCTCACGCTACGCGAACAGTCGTCAGCCGTCAGCTGACTGCTTACAAGAAGTCTTAGAGCTTTTGGTAGAAGATTACCAAGGTAGAGGTCAAGAGTTACCTTTATTAAATTAGAGTACTTCTTATTTGAGTCTTGAGTTATTTTAAAACATTACTAACAATGACGATAACAGTAGCACTGGCAATTAAGCCAAAAGCTAACTGAATCACCCATTGCGTGGCTTGTTGGTAATTGCTAAATCTTTCATCAAACTTTTTAACTTCATCTGAAAGCTGATCCAGTTTTCGGATTACATCAGTTAATGTTGGTTCTGAATCTTGATTGTGGTTCGGTTCTGGATCGGTAGTTAGTGTCATCGTTAAACTGCCCTAATTATAGGTTTAATTATAACAAATTGGGGGAGCGAGCGCACTATAGCAATCCCTGTCGAAATAGTGATAATTTTTGTTGCATACTCCCTAAAAACCAGAACTTTATACCTCACTCCATTGAAAAATACTGTAAAATTATAGTAGTTAACATACTCCACCACTACAACTATACCAATCCTAAATGAATTGTGAGAATTTTTGTTCTCTTTTCCCTACTCCCTACTCCCTACTCCCTACTCCCTACTCCCTACTCCCTGTTCCCTGTTCCCTGTTCCCTGTTCCCTTTGGTATAGTTATGATAAAAGCAATTACTGCTAGTGGAAAAATCGATCGATCAGGTCAATTATCCTTAGACTACCCAATTGAAGGTACTCCCCCTAAGAGGATATCTGAAAAGTTTTTTATACTGAATTTTGCCCCCCTAACCCCCCAACTTTGGGGGAAGAGTCAATTTGCTTGTAAAAGTCCCCCAATTTTGATACGGCTGGCGAAATTAATATTTGTTTACAAAAGGATGAGCAGATGTGGAAAAGATCCTTTGTTCGTAGTTGGTTTGGGAGTTACAGTTGAAACAATTGTATCAGTTATCAAACTGAGGAGTT
>NZ_JAAHHW010000190.1 GCF_010692325.1 Moorena sp. SIO3I8
GCTCCCTTGGGGTTTCCGGTGGTTCCGGAGGTGAAGAGGATGTCCGAAAGGTCGTCCGGACTCACGGCGAGAGCGCGTTCCCGCGAAGGGAGTAGGGAGTAGGGAGTAGGGAGTAGGGAGTAGGGAGTAGGGAGTAGGGAGTAGGGAGTAGGGAGTAGGGAGTAGGGAGTAGCGGATCTGGGAACGTAAGCATTCAGCTGACGGCACCTCAAGTAGCGTGAGCTTTTAGCTCACGGCTGACGGCACCTCAAGCAGCGTGCGCGTAGCGCATATGCTTACCTATAGTCTTTTAAAAATTAATCCCGCCATCACCAGTTGCGATAATGTTCATAGTCCCAACAGTCTCCCTGTTCCCAAGCTCTTCCCGTTGCTTGACAGTTGTAGGAGTCATTAATCCAAGGAATACTGGTTGGGTGGGCGGCCAAAAATTTATTTTTAACAATAAATAAAGTTATCATTTTTATTAGGTGTTGTTGTATGACTTATATCTTTGATAAATCAAGCTGATGGTAATAATCCAAATAGGTAAAGTTTAATACTTAAAAATTAAAGATTCAAGACTAAGCTTGAAGTCAGGTTAATCACTAATATTTTTTTGGGGTTAATTTTATTTTTCAAAATCCGCTCACCGTGAAGCTGATAAATATATTTATAAACCATAAATAATAGTTTAGGTTTTTTTCTTGGAAATCAGCGTAGCAATTATCGGTTTGCCAACAGGTTTGCGTTAATGTTTAAGTTCTGTATGTTATGTATAACTTTTGTTGACGTTTGACCCTTGAAAGTAATCACCATAAGCATTTCAGTGATTCCACCTACAGATGATGGCAAAATGGCAAAATTGTGAAATGGAGAGATGGGAGTGCGATTCGTTGGGCATAAACCGGATAAAACCGGGGGACTGCCCGAAGGGGTAAAACCCTTTAACTGTATGATTCATGTAGGTTAAACTCCTACAACCTTGATGTCAGGTTACTCCATATTCCTAGGCTCCGAGAATGAACATCAAAGAGTCGAGTGCAAGGAATAAACGCGGAGGCAAGTCGAAGTCATTTAAGACCCATGCCGCTAGGGAGACCGAAAGGGTAAGACAACGAACTGGTGATTGACGCATCGTCAGTCCAAGATAAAGGACACAATGACTTAAGTCCTTTATCGACTCGAAGATGATAAGGAAATGGATTTTTCCTCGTTCATTTCGACATCCTTCCCCAGAAATGGGCATCTTCCGGTGTATAGCCAGTACCCAACCCGGTCAGTCAATGGTCATACGGAACGAAGTAACCAGGATAGTTGCTCCCTAAAAGGGTAGGTATTCAGCCCCATGGGCTATCTTGGCGAGACGGTGTCAGAAGCCAAAGCCTTGGGGAAAGCCCAAGGATATGCAGACGGACACCCCTGAGTTTGGCAAGAGTAGAACACGAGTAGCAGTTATGTCCAATACACACAATCCTGTGATGGTGGAACTGAATAACTGGAACTCCCTCAAATGGAAATCCATTGAGAGGGCAGTGTTCAAGCTGCAAAAGCGTATCTATAAAGCCTCACAGAATGGGGAGCGAGCTAAAGCTAGAAAGCTCCAAAAACTACTAACCAAATCCAAATCTGCCCGGTTATTAGCCGTAAGGAAAGTAACCCAGGATAACAGAGGTAAAAAAACTGCCGGAATAGATGGTAAGAAATCCCTCTCACCAAATGAACGGTTAGCCTTAGCCCAGTCCCTAGAGCTGGATGGAAAGGCAAGGCCGGTTAGAAGGATTATGATACCGAAACCCGGAAGGAAAGAAAAAAGACCTCTGGGAATCCCTACTATGGAAGACAGAGCAAAACAGGCACTAGCCAAATTAGCTCTAGAACCAGAGTGGGAAGCACAGTTTGAACCTAATTCCTACGGTTTTAGACCCGGAAGAAGCACAAAAGACGCTATAGCAGCAATATACTCTGACATAAATCAGAACAGTTACTACGTGCTGGATGCGGACATAGAGAAGTGCTTTGACCGAATCGACCATGAAAAACTGTTAAATAAGGTAAACACTTATCCTCAAATGAGGAGACAGTTAAAAGCTTGGTTAAAAGCTGGAGCCTTAGGAAAAGAAGGATTCATAGAAACTCCCGCTGGCACACCCCAAGGGGGGGTAATCTCACCATTATTAGCTAACATAGCCCTCCATGGGTTAACTCAGCTAATGAACAAGACTTACCCGGTAAGGTACCTAAACCAGCATCTAGCTGAAAAGTATAATCTCCCTCCAAAAAGAAATCTCAGACCACCTTTGGTTCATAGATATGCGGATGACTTTGTAGTTCTCCATAAGAGTAAAGAGATGATACTAGAAGCAAAGGGAGTCATCCAGGATTGGCTAAAAGAAATCGGACTAAACCTAAAAGAGGCAAAAACTTCTATAGCGCATACCTTAGGGAGGAAGGGAGTAAAAGCAGGATTCGATTACCTCGGTTTCAATGTCCGACAATATGAGGTCAATGAGATAAATAGCGGAAAGGACACTAAGGGAAATCCACTAGGATTTAAAACCCTAATAAAACCAAGCTTTGATGCCATAGATAAGCATCTTATAAACCTAAAGGACACTGTCCGCCGCCATAGAAATTCAGACCAAGCTAATCTAATCGGAGATTTAAACTCAAAGATTACTGGATGGACTAACCAATATAATTCGGTGGTAAGTTCCAGAATATTTGGCCAACTAGATAATAAACTATTCCTAAAGTTAGAGCGATGGGCTAAATATCGGTCTCCAAATATTGGAGCAAAAGAAGCCATAGCTAATTACTGGTGGATAGATAAAGGTGAAGGCTGGGTATTCAGGACACCTGATGGTCAAAACACCCTACAAAATCATAAAGACACGCACATAAAAAGGGTGATAAGGCTGAAAGAAGGGAAATCCCCGTATGATGGAGATTGGCTCTATTGGGCTGAAAGGTTAGCCAAATATCATGGGATTAAACCCACTGTGAATAAACTCCTGAAAAGGCAGAAAGGGAGATGTGCCCTGTGTAATCACAGATTTATGTCTGATGATTTATTTGAAATAGACCACATCATCCCTAAGAGAGCTGGAGGTAGTGATAAGCTAACTAATAAACAGCTCATCCACTCTCATTGCCATCATAATAAAACTTGGCAACAAAGAGAGGAATATCCCCATAAAGTGTAGGCAATCCCAATGCCACCAGGAGGAGCCGGATGATTGGGAACAGTCATGTCCGGTTCTGGAGGAGAGTTCGAGGGAGGAATCCCTCGTTCGACTCTAATAGATGAGATTTAGTGGGTCATTACTATGTAGCAAGATTTTTCGCAATTGCTACAAAGCTGATACACATTTAACTAGCACAATATAAGCAATTGATATAATGTCCAGGAGCATCAGTTGCTCATGGGTAATAGTTAAGTAGTAATAGTTAAGTAGTAATAGTTAAGTAGAATTACTCCCGAGCCATGACCCATGACCCATTACCAACTGATGCAGTAGTTTCAGTTAGTACAAGCTAGACCCACCTACCAACATCGTCTCTCTAGCCTGAGCCATCACCCATTGCATCAACTCCTGCCACTCCGGTGACTTCCCCAACCCATCAGCATCAAACTCCCCGCCCCAATTCCTGGAAAACTCGGCAAAATTCTCTGCCCAATGTACTACTGTCTCCATCGGTAAATAAGGACTATAGCCCCAAGCCTGTTGTAAATACTTGATCATTTCCCTGGGATGTCCTGTATTATATAAATACCAAGCAATCCATACTAGGGTTCCATAGCGCACCTGATTTTCTAATAGACGGACTGCTTGTGGTAAATCAGCCTGTTGGAAGAAGTTGTCAATGGCTGCCGACAGGGAGCGAGCTTGAGGCAATCCTTTGTGCATAGCACTTTGGTGATGCTGCCGATAGCCTACGGTTACCTGACGCAACCAAGCGGCAGGACAACCCTTGAGGGCTAACCGTAACACTATTTCTGTATCTTCAGCGGGTGGAAACCTGGGGTCAAACCCGCCAACGGACTCTAGCCAATGGCGACTGAACATCATCGCACTAGGCAGAACTGGCTTCCACAGTAGCCAACTTTCTAAGTTTAATTCTGGTACTTTTTCCCATGGACGCACTGTCATCAGTAGCTTACCCTGGGAATCGACACGATACCAACCACTATGGACAATTCCCAGATGGGGTTGTGCTTCAAAAACTGCTAACTGGGCAGCTAACTTACCTGGCACGAAAAAGTCATCGGCATCGAGGAATGCGACAAATTCACCCAAGGCTAATTTAATGCCATGGTTGCGGGCAAGGGAGACTCCTTGGTTTTCTTGATAAATGTAACGAATGCGTCCGCTATAGGGTTGCAACACTGATCGAGTCTGGTCTGTTGAACCATCATCAATTACCACTACCTCATAGGAACAGGCTTCTTGATTCAGCACACTTTCCACTGCTTCAGTAATATAGCGATCGCAATTATAGGCGGGAATAATTACACTGACTTGTGGTATCATTTCATACCCTCCCATCACCCCATTGAGCACTGCTATAGCTTTATATAGCAAAGGGAACAGGGAACAGGGAACAGGGAACAGGGAACAGGGAACAGGGAACAGGGAACTTCGGGACAAAAATTCTCAGAATTCCTACACTGATCCCTATAGTTATTAGCCATTTTTATGAAACAGATATGAAGATTTAATGATCACAATGTAAAAAGTTTGCAAAAGAAGTTTGTTTATAAAAAAAATATAGCGAAATAGTATTATGTAAAATAACAACAAAAAATTCTAAAACTGTGAAAATTAACTTTTTTTTGTTTCCTGCTATATACTGGTCTAGGTAATCTCGTAGTGTAGGTAATGAGTAATAGGGAATGACAACTAAAAAATTCCTAATAACCAGTTAGCAATTTAGTGTTATTTGTTACGGTTATCTGAACTCGTTTTAACTAGACGTTAATAATCACAACTCTAACGGCTGAAAACCGCGATGCTGGCTGAACGCGGGGGACAGTTCAACTATCCATCAAAAACTCCAAGGGGACTCCCGTTATACCAGTAGGGTTAGCGGGAGACGGGGCGTATAAAGTGCGGACGCAGGTGACCCACACAGCCCCTTGGAAATTGGAGACTAGATTACTTGCACTTTTTAAATATTTCCTCTAGAATAACTATGTTGTTAGCGGAGGACTGGATGCTAACTCAAGTTAATAACCTGCGTTTAGACGAACAGCAGATATTAGCTCTCAAGCAGATGTGTCACTTGAGCAAGAACATGTTCAACGTGGGACTCTACAATGTCCGTCAGTATTTCTTTCAAGAACGTAAACATTTGCGATACGAAAGTAATTATTATCATTCCAAAGAAAATGATAATTATAAACTGTTGCCGACGGATATTGCGCAACAAACATTGAAGATTGTTGATAGGTCTTTCAAGTCTTTCTTCGGGTTGTTAAAGCTTAAGTCTAGTGGAGGGTATCAGGAAAAGATTAGACTTCCACAGTACCTCCCAAAAGATGGACATTTTCTCTTAGTTATCCCGATCAGGAAGCGTGACTGGGAAAAATTACCAGGAAAAGACTGGCTGTTCACTGTTCCAATGTCTTGTAAATTCAAACGAGAGCATGGGGCAGTTCAGTTTGCTGTTCCTGAAAGACTTAGAACTAAAACAGTCAAAGAAATCCGTATTATCCCTAAGTATGGGGCAAGATACTTTGATGTTTGTTATTGTTACGAGGATGAATCTGAAGAACAGGTCGAACAGACTGGCGAAATCTTAGGTATCGACTTAGGACTTGAGAATTTTGCCACATGTGTCAGTACTACTCAAAAGTCGTTCATTATTGATGGTAAGCGAATAAAGTCTGACAATCAGTACAATAAACGCAACTCCAAACTTCAGTCTATCAAAGACTTACAAGGCATTAAAGCCTTGACGAATCGACAGGCTAAGTTACTAAGAAAGCGGAATCACAAAGTCAGAGATTTCACTAACAAAGCAGCTCGGTATGTTGTAGATTGGTGCAGAAATAATAAGATCAGCAAGATTGTTATTGGTTACAACCCCGACCTAAAACAAAAGGTCAATCTAGGGAAACGAAACAATCAAAAGTTCACCCAGATTCCGATATATACATTCAAGGACAAGCTGGAAAGCCTCTGTCAACGATATGGCATCGAAATGATCGAACAGGAAGAATCTTACACCAGTAAAGCATGTGCGATTCGTTGACTAGAAACCTAACCCAATAAGGGTAAAAGGGGGATTAGTCACAAGGTATTAAACCTTGATAACTTGGTAACCATGTTGGTGAAAGACCAACCCTCGCAAAATCCGAGTGACAGCCCTACCCCTAATCACTGAGAAATAACAAACTCTAGGTTAAAGCGGGGTCGAACAGCGAAGCTCTACCAGCCTAAAGGTGGGGTTAGTAGCAGGCAATAGAACTCATGGGTACGAGAGGAAGATACGTAAGAACCATCGTAACTGGTAAGTAGCGTAATAGGCTGAAACGCTGCATGCAAATAGCTATAGAACAAAACAGGATTATAGGATTATGCTTTCTTATAATGATTTTCCTGGTTCTCGGTGGAGAGTATCACCCTAAAAGTTCAATAGAATGGCTGCCAGGAACGAAGTAACTCCATAGGTGCTCTCAATGAGGTCGGTCATTGAGTAGGTAGTTAGCCGCATGGCCTATGTGAGAAGGATTGAATCAGAAGCTAACGCCTAGATTAACACCTAGGATACGCAGACAGATTCACGTGATAAGGAAAGGATATAGCAATGAGTAGCAATGAAGAAGTCTAAAGCTCGGGGGTTTACCCCACAGTCAGAATGGAACCAGGTCGATTGGCGAAAGCTAGAACGAACTGTGTTTAAGTTGCAAAAACGGATATATCAAGCCTCTCAGCGTGGCGATGTTCGCGTGGTAAGAAGGGTACAAAAAAACATTGATGAAGTCCTGGTCTGCAAAAATGCTAGCGGTGAGGAAGGTAACACAACAGAACAAAGGTAAAAAGACTGCCGGAATAGACGGGAGAAAAGCTTTAACCAACAAGCAGCGCCTAGTCTTAGTAGCCAACCTTAAAATACACAAACGACCTCAACCTACCCGCAGAGTATGGATAGACAAACCCGGTCGTAAAGAAAAACGCCCCCTTGGGATACCCACCATATACGACAGAGCGCTCCAAGCCCTTACCAAACAGGCATGTTTAACCTGAATGGGAAGCACGTTTCGAGCCAAACTCATACGGGTTCAGACCAGGAAGGTCATGTCATGACGCCATACAAGCAATATTTAAAAGCATCAAACAAATGCCCAAATGGGTATTAGATGCCGATATTGCCAAATGTTTTGACAAAATCAACCACGATGCTCTTCTAAATAAACTGAATACCTACCCATCCATGAAACGGTTAATCAAAGGTTGGTTAAAAGCCGGGGTAATGGATGAAGGAATATTCACATCGACAGACGAAGGTACTCCCCAAGGTGGAATAATATCTCCACTTCTGGCGAACATAGCCCTCCACGGAATGGAAAACAGGATAAAGGAATACGCCGAAACCTTACCCGGAAATAAACGGAGAAATAAAACGGCATTAAGTCTAATCCGATATGCAGATGACTTCGTCATAATGCACAAATCCAAAGAAGTGGTAGAAGAATGTCAAAGAATCATCAGAAAGTGGTTGGAAGAAATTGGCCTGGAACTAAAATCCACAAAAACCAGATTGGTACACACCTCAAACGGCTTTGAATTCTTAGGATTTAATGTACGTCAATATCAGACGGGAAGACACCAATCTAAGCAAGGATTCAAAACCCTCATCAAACCCTCGAAGAAAAGAGTGAAAGAGCATTGGGAAAAGCTATCCAAGGTCATTGACCGACACAAGGCTGCTCCCCAAAAAGCTTTAATAAGCAAACTAAAACCAATAATAAGAGGATGGTGTAACTACAACAAATGCGTTGTAAGTAAAGAAACCTTCTCAGATTTGGATAACAGGCTCTGGAACAAACTTCAAAGATGGGGATATAGAAGACATCCAAACAAATCCAAGACCTGGGTAAACAAGAAATATTGGGGAACCAAGGTTGAAAAACCTAAGAAATGGTACGAAGCTCCTAAGGTTGATAACTGGGTATTTATGGCAAGTGAAGATAATTATTTACCTAAACATGCCAAAACAAAAATAATCAGGCACAACAAAGTTAAGGGAGACAGAAGTATTTTCGATGGAGACCTCATATATTGGAACACCAGAATGCAAAAGCATCCCGAGATGACCAGTCAAAAGGGAACACTTTTGAAAAGGCAAGAAGGGAAATGCAATCATTGTGGACTCATATTCAGGGACGGGGATTTTATGGAAGTACACCACATAATACCACGCGCAAACGGTGGAAACGACCAACTCAATAATCTTGAGCTACTTCACCTACACTGCCACGATGCAAAACACAGAAAGAAAATCAATCTAACAAACTTAGATGATAATCCCTTCTAGAGGTATCAATGACAATGATTCCTTTCATGAGGAGCCGTATGACGGGAAACTGCGCGACCTGAACTGGTCAAGTAAAGCGGGGAGCCGACTCCCCAGGGTAATTTACACCACCTACCCTCACGTAAAACAACCTTTTAGGTTGGACTCAATACCTTTTGGTAACAAAAGGGAAATATGC
>NZ_JAAHHW010000191.1 GCF_010692325.1 Moorena sp. SIO3I8
TTTAAGTGGGAAACCCGACCCATCACCAGCGATGGCTTCCCGAAAACAGGACGAGCAGAAGAGGTATCGGCTGGAGTTTACAGTAAGGTCTTTTGACTATGCTTGTTGAGTTTTGTCAGTCAACCAGCATGAGGTACACATTAGTTTTTACCTCTTCCCTCTTCCCTCTTCCCTCTTCCCTCTTCCCTCTTCCCTCTTCCCTGCTCCCTGCTCCCTGCTCCCTGCTCCCTAAAAACCAGAAAATTGTACCTCACAAGTCGTAGAATTGCTATACAAATATTGAGAGGGAGAGCTGAGGGGGTGACATGCAAGCTAAAATCCTTACTGGGTATTGCGTTCAGCCGATCTGTAACAAAAAGATACATGCTGTTTTGGCCTGACCTTGGACTTCGTTATAAGGGTTTGAGCTTGCCATTACATCATTCGTAGGGTCAATTTGCCAGTTTATCTTTCCTAAGACAACTGGCATCAAAGCCTTATCTAGTAAGCTTTTCAGGGCTCATGTCACCCCTTCAGGAGGGAGAGTCAATCATTTTTACCATTATTTTTACCATTAGGGAAAGTTAATTATTATTACGATTCAAAAATGCATGTGATTGGTCACTGAGGCTTCTAGGAAGGGACTTGAGTGTGGGTTGCAGCTTCTCTACCCGCGATTCGCCCAAAAACCAGACATTCCGTGATGGCACACCCCCCTAGACGGCAGGCTCCGTGAATACCGCCTGTGACTTCTCCTGAAGCATATAGCCCGATAATCGGGTGATCGCCTTTCCCCAGAACCCGCCCGCGAACATCAATTTTAAGGCCTCCCATAGTGTAATGGACTTTAGGCCATAATCGAACGCCATAAAAGGGGGAACTCAACGGCTTGGCATAATCCCGTATAAATTTACCAAACTCTGGGTCTTGATGCTGCTCCACAAAGGAGTTATATCGACTGATGGTTTGGTTCAGTTTCTCTAAGGGAATCTGATACGTGCTTGCTAAAGATGATAGGGTCTCAAATTTTTTCACCACGCCTCGATCTAAATCAGGTTCGATATCAATGCCAGAACTTTGCATTCCCGCAGCATCGGCAATACCAATACAAGGATGACCAATTTCTAACAACTTATCTGTCCACCGTTTACGATCAGCGAGTTCATTAATAAAGCGTTTTCCAGTCACTGGATCAACCGCTAATCCATAGGCTAGCACCGTATAGCTAGCAAAGAGTGGAGCAATGCCATAGCCTGTTTCATCTGGAGAGACCCAGGGAGCAAGCTGAATCTGATCCAAATCGAGGCACTGGGCACCAATTCTGATGGCTTCTACCAAGGCTTCTGCGCTGGTATTGGGAACATTAGTGTGATCCAGATTGGGGGGGAGATGGGGGGCGTATTGCTGCCGAAAAGCGGTATCTCCGGAGAAGCCCCCTGTTGCTAAAACGACTCCCTGGTTAACGTTAATCTGCTGGATCGGAGCTGAGGGCTTGGTTGTTTGCACTTCTACTCCTGTGAGGATCGGATGGGTATCTGTCTGGGAGTTTACCAGTAATTTGCTCAGGCGAGTTTGGGTTCTAATTTCGACCCCGAGTTGCTTGGCTTTAGTCAACAGTGCAGTGATCATGGCGGCACCTGAAACGTCTTCTGGTGTGTGGTTGCGAGGTACGGAGTGGCCACCATACTGATCCACTCGATCTTTGAATTTCACACCAAGTTCATTCGTGAGCCACTCGAAAGTGGGGTAGGATTGCTCGATCACCTGCTGAACCAAGCGCGGATTGTTTCTCTGTTCCCCTGCCTGGCACATATCTGATTTCAACAGGCTAAAAGAGTCTTGGATGCCTTCTCTGGCTTGAATCGGAGAACCCACAACGGTCAAAGTTCCTCCACTAACAACTGAGTTACCGCCGAGGCTGTTTTCCTTCTCCAAGACAATGACGGATGCACCCGCTTGAGCCGCAGCGATCGCCGCACTCAGACCGGCAAAACCACTCCCGACCACGACAACATCCGCGATCATGTTGTGAGTATCAGTCATATGATTCACTCTTCTGTGATTTGTTTCTCTGATGTTCATGGGTGCCAGCCGGTTCACCCAGGCGGCCATCTTTAGCCCGCTCCCTTGCTCCCCGTGCTTCTTGTAGTAACTGCTTCCAATCTTGGGTTCGAGCCAGTTCCTCCAGGCGCAGCCCTTCTGTTCTGGGGGTTTTTAACCCGGCTGCCCGCATTCCCACATATCTCGCCCAGGCACCATTTTTCTTACGTACCTGGTGGGGCTGAAAATGATCTAGATCGCGAAAAGTAATGTCTTTTGCTATCGTGATCGCCCCTGCTGCGATCGCCTTTTCCCAGAGGTCTTGTCCCTTTTGAGTCCGCACCATGATGGCATTAAACCCTTCATCTTCCCCCTGAGGGTCTGAATTCGGCCAGCAGTCTCCGGCCACCAGATCGGCAACTTCACCGATGGCATCAGGGCAAATTTTACAGCGGGGTTGAGTGCCCCATGCCATCTTATCCTCCCAGAGTTCCTGGTAGCTGATGGAAAAAGTCCGGTTATCCTGGGTGACGAGACGGGTCGGACCGGGATTGCCATAGCCCCGGTAACGAAAGGATTTGAGATCGGCTTCTGTCACATTAAAGCGATCGCAGACCTGCACAAACTTTGACAAATCGGACATTCCCCCACAGAAAAACGATAGACAGTAGCGCACCAATTCCTTGACTCGTGGATCATGTTCTCCTAGATTCCGAATTGCCGTAATATCACAGGGTTTCCCCACCACTGCAAACGGCCGATTTAGATTGATAACATCGATAAAATTCACTAACGATACACCCGGTCCATAACGAGATCCAGATGCGGCTAAGACACTGGCCGCATCAAAACTCAGGCAAGGGGTAAATAACATTGGTCGCTCTTGGGATGCCTTCACGTGCAGAATAAAATCTACCGATTTGGATTCTAGTAGATAAAGCGACAATGCGGTCAAAACCCCACCGGATGAACCCCGGTAGCGAATATCCGGATCGGCAGCATAACCAATGTGGAGTTGAGCCGCCGCCCCCCAAATTGGATCAATCACTGCACCATCGGCTAGTAATGCTGGATCTGCACTGTGCAACTGTAGACCCGGGCAGGTGGCATTAATGGTTTCTAGTGCTTGATCGCTTAAGTTGGGTTGAGCCATCGGACGAGTTCGCCCTTGTGGAGTCATCACGATTTTAATTGCACCCGGTTCAGCAAGACTCTGACAGAGACCACATCCCATACATAGACTGGAGGTAACGATCTGATCGATTGAAATAGGTGCTGCTTCAGATTTCTCTTTGAAAGTTGTATGTTCGATCACCACTAGGTTGCTTTCAATATATGACTTTTGCCCAACTTGGATACTGTACTACGTCTACGTGACTGCTGTAGGGATTGTTCTGAGCCAAGCAGATAGCCTGCAAGCCTGGTTAAACCGGTTTCAATGTGATGGGCTGGGCTGGCAAAATTTAATCGCAAAAAGGCATGATCGTGATCATGAAAATCAATGCCAGGAGTGGAACTCAGGGCATAATTCTGAGCCAGATGCAGGGATAATTCCATGGCATCTTTTTCTGCCTCAGCCACATCTACTAGCGCAAAAAAGCCTGCTTGAGGGTGAGTTCGCAGTTTTAATCCAAGGCGTTTGGCTGTGCGCTCAAACAGTAACCAATTATAGCGCAACAGATATCGGTGTTTGCTCACCAATTCATCCCAGTGTTGTATCAGGTTCTCCGCAATCAGTTGGCTGGGTAAACTGGTACACATATTGAGAACGGCTTTGACGTTGGTCATCAATTCCACCTGTGATTCAGGCACAATCAAATATCCTACCCGGACACCAGCAATTGCCAAGGATTTGGATAGACTGCTAATTATCAGATGACGGTCAGATAAACCAATGGCACTGGGAATGGGTTCATCGTTGAGGGGTAAAGCTTGGTAGACTTCATCAAAAATAACGGGAACACCTAAATTAGCGATCGCTTCGAGCTGATGGTCTTGCAAAAATGTACCGTATGGATTGCTGGGTGAATTGATCACAATTGCTTTAGTTTTATTGGAAATCTGGTTTGGCAATTGTTCAATATCAATGCAATAGTCATCTCCCATGGGAGCTAAACGACAATTTACCCCAAAAATCTTGGCTAATACGTTGTAAGCTGGATAGCAAGCTTCAGATAGGATGATTTCATCTCCCTTATTCAGTAGCATTGCAAATGCAAGGGTCAACGCACCAGAAGCACCGTTCGTAATGCAGACCCGATCTGGGCAGAGATCGTAATCAAATTTTTCCTGATAGTAGCCGCAGATGGCTTGACGCAAACTGTTAATACCATTGATATTGCCGTACCCGACGTGGTGACCGAGCAGCACACTATCGATATTGACATCCACGTGCTCAAATGGGTTAAAGGAAGAAATTCCCTTACCAAAATTGATAGGTTCCAGTCCTTGATGATTGGCGCGATCAAAAACCTCCATAATGATGTCCATTGCTAGGGGCGGACATGATACGTCACTTTCAGGCATAACTATCATCTTGATCTTTTTAAGCTTACTGTTCAATTGGTTTTATCCATGCTGTCGTAATAAGCAGGTGCACAAAATTAATGACACATTTTACAAAGCTCAAACCTTTACAAGGTAAGCTTTACAGAGATTACGATTAGGCAATTAATTCTGTGTATGTGCTTAACTTTGTTCAACAGAATCAAACTTATTTTTTTATGTTGAACAAAGTTATAGTCATGAATTCATCAGGTTAATCAAGGGATCATTATGTCTAAAACTGAATCAATGTTCTTATAATGCTGACGGGGAAGTTTTTCGACTTTTTTATTCAGAGTGTCTGGATATTTTTCCAGCAATTGATCACACCAAACCGGATCAATATTTTTGGCAGCGAGCAATCGATAACGTTGACGTGTCAACGAATCAGGGTGCCTCAAAGGCAAATGCTTTTGGCAAAAATCCGTGACTTCGGCTTGAATCGACTGCCCTGAGGATTGCAAATCGTGGTGAGCCAGATACCCACCTAATGGCGTGTTCCCTCCGGCTAAGCCAAAGCCCTTTAAAGTGACATCAATCCAATCACAACCCTGGGCAAAGGCTTGGTTAGAGTTCTCAATTGCATATCCCAAAGTATCGTGGGCATGAAACCCTAACGATTGTGGGCAAATCTCTCTGACTAATGCCATCATGGCGTTAACCTCATGAGGATAAAGTGCCCCTCTAGAATCAGCTAGGTAGACAATATCCACGTTTTTCGATGGGGCAATCGTTCTGAGCAGACACTCAATTTCCGCCAGTGAATAGGATGAAACACAGATCAGATTTAAACTGATTTTGAGATGGCTGGATTGTTTTTTAAGATGATTAGCGATTTCTAATGCCTTGTCAACCAGATCAGCGGTACAGGGCATCCGCAGCAGCGAGATCTGGTCTAACTTGTCAGCTACTGCTGCCTGCCAGTTATCCTCGGCTGGATTGAGCATACAAACTAAAGACATCTCAGGATATAACTGCTGAATCTCTGCTAAAAACTCTTTTGGGCAACCATTCACTGGAGATGTCATTCTGTCGGGTGTGCGTAGAAAACCCACCTCAACTTGACTCAATCCCTGATCCTGTAAAAAATTCAATACGCTTTTGGTTTCTTCTAATGAAAATTGCCACCGATTTAAATAGCCCCCATCCCTTAGGGTTACGTCTAGAATGTTACTGACTGCAATCCTTCGCCCTAGACATTGAGGTGATTGTAAGCTTTGCATCAGTTACTATTGTTCCTTTAACTACCTGCACCATGACCAAGCACTACCTCTGTAAAATTATTTTGGAATTATCTAGGTAGACTTAAACAGCCTATTAATAACATAAAGTGAGCATTCCATACAAGTTAGAGCTGATTTATAAACTCGCTGTAATCCTTGTAGGATAAGGCTTCCATTAAACTAGAACACTTGAACTACTTAATGCTAAAATGCAATCATAGCAAGGCTTTCAGGCTTCTTAATATTTAATTTACAAATTAGCTCTTATACAGGGTAAGAGCATCTCAATCAACTATGACAAAAGGATTGTAGAACGTAAAAATTAAGTCTAGTTGACTGAGAAAACTAATCAACCACGTACTGCTACGTTGGCATTTTGAATTCCAGTCGATACCATAGTTGAGCATGTTGTTTTCGTGAGGCCATCGCCGGGTCAGGATCATGATTACTCACGTGCGACCCGTGGCGAATTTAATTCTTAATGGTAAGAGCGCACCTATGTGAAACGAACCCGACGAATCAGTTTCCAGGCATTTTCCCTCGGAGGCTTTGACCCACTCCAAACCAAATCCGACAATAGCTGTTTCCTCGTGCGCCAGTGTGTATCTACCCACCGACGAAAACTGGTTTCAACGACATGGGTAGGGAGTTTTTAAGCAATGGGGCACTAAGTTTTGATAAAATGAATACTTAAGGGTACACGCAACCAGTTTCGATGTCGCTGTAATCTAATCCTAGCAATATGTTCAGGCATTTTTTTTAACTGGTCTGTCCCGATGTAGTATTATTGTTCCACAGTACTATAAGCTAGAATCGATAGCACTTTTGAGCACCTTTAGTATATTTGTACAGGGGAACTTTAGTGCTTATCGCAATGCCATGTCTTGCCGTTTTGTTCATTGGCTCTAGGAAAATCCGGACGTATTTATCAGATATAAAGCGAGTAATGGCTATATTTGGGCGCTTATTTGGCTAAAGTCCCAATAAGCCAGGGGCTTG
Organism: Moorena sp. SIO3I8; assembly: GCF_010692325.1. Classification (GTDB taxonomy): domain Bacteria; phylum Cyanobacteriota; class Cyanobacteriia; order Cyanobacteriales; family Coleofasciculaceae; genus Moorena. Next base: position 6,786 of record NZ_JAAHHW010000191.1, read on the forward strand.
AGATCCCGTAGCTGACCAGACTAAGTGATTAGAGGACAATCCAGAGTGGTAAAAAACTGTTTATTTGTGAACAATCGGGAACCATACCCTGAAACCTGTTTTGACTCAATTCCAGGTATTGCAATGGTGTGGTATCAGGATCATTCAGAGGGCTTTTCGTTAGAAGAGGCGATCGCCAACAATCCGGATACTCATATCCTCATCACCACGTTGATGGATTGGAGTGCAGCTAACTTGCAAAAACTCCCGAAGCTGGAACTGATCATCACCATTACCACAGGCACAGACTATATTGATAAAGCCTATTGCCAACAGCATAATATTAAAGTGCTCAATACCCCTGGCTTCACTGGAGCCTCGGTTGCTGAACACGCAGTTGCGTTAATGCTAGCTGCCGCCAAGCGGTTGGTGGATTACAATCACAAAGTTCGTACGGGTGATTTCCAAATCTTTGAACATCAGGGAATTGAACTGTTTGGCTCTCAAGTGGGTATCATCGGCATGGGGACAATCGGAACCCAGGTGGCTCGTATGCTGCAAGGCTTTGGCATGAACATTGTGTACTGCAACCGCAAGCCGAAAGAAAGCAACCTGGCTCAACCCGTTGATCTAGAGACGTTGTTAAGTACAAGCGATATCATTTTCCTCACCCTATCCCTCAATGCTGATTCCCACCATCTGCTCAATCACAACACCTTTGCTAAAGTCAAACCAGGAGCAATTCTGATCAGTATCTCACCGGATGATCTGATTGAATTTTCTGCTCTACAAGAAGCCCTAAGTAGTGGCAGGCTCTCCTATGCAGGGATGGACATCCACCATGAAGATTCACGTTTTATGACACTGCCTAATACTGTTCTGACCCCTCGCCGTGCATGGTACACTCAAGCCGCATTTGAACGACGGATCCAGATTTTCACCCAAACCCTCGGAGATTACATGAAAGCACATTGACACTCCCCGCCCTATAAGAGCGGGGATTCTTTAATCAACAACTCAGCTTGCTCAATCAGGCCGGAACCAGAAAGAGTAGAGGCCGAATCTCCTAAAGCGTTTAGATAATGGATCTAGGTTTCGGTGTGCCCCACCGTACCTTTCTTTTTTATAAAAAGATAGATACTTTTTTAATCTAACTTTTTTCATAGACGTTTAAGTCGTTAGACCAAATTACGCAATATGTATCTCGTACATATTTTTTACGTTGCCTACTTATTGATTAGATAGTATTTATCTTGCTTTTTAGTTTATTGTTTATAATATTATTTTAACACGCTCTGTAAAAACTGTCAAGTTTTAGCTTAAAAAGAAAGCCGTCCTATAAGGACGGGGCTTTAAACCCAATTTTTTCGGTAACGAACCCGGTTGGGTGTCACCCCCGACTAAAGTACGGGGGTCTATGATCGATATCCATTGACAATGATTCTGCAAGATTTGGAGGTGAAAAACTTTACAACTTTCCTCCCTTGGTTAAAACCCAGGGGTATCCAAGTTAACGGAGGTTATTGATGAAATTTTTACTCATTCAAGGAGCTAACCTGAACTCACTGGGCTATCGTCAGGGCAACACCTATGATGATACCACCGCTGAACAGCTTGATCGGATGCTGAAGCAACACGCCAGTGACTTTGATTATGAACTGGATATTTTCTATACCTAGCAACCACGTTGATCGA
>NZ_JAAHHW010000192.1 GCF_010692325.1 Moorena sp. SIO3I8
GGAGTAGGGAGTAGGGAGTAAAGAAAAAAAAAAATAGCCGCAGAAATACTATCCACGACTATTTCAAATCTTGATGTCACAAAATTAGCAAACCTAACCTGATCAGATCCTATCTGATTCGACCAAAACCTTGGCCAGGGGGGAAACCCCCCAGAAAATTAGCGATGCAGCGCGGTCTTGGGGGTTTCCCCCATGAGCGACTGCATCAAGACAAGGTGTTATGGCAACAACCAATACTTGGTTATTGTAGTGCTCACTTCCCCTGGAACATCAGTCGCTTCCAGAGGGGTCCATTCCGCAATCTCCGCATAGCCTAGGGCATACAGCATTTGCATACTATAAAGTACTGATTGACGAGAACCTTTCAGAGTGTGCTGAGCAGGTTGTTTCTTGAAGTTTTGGCTGAATTGTTGTGACATTATAAAAAATCTCATTTCGGTTTATATTGATTATTGTAATGATTATGATTGTAATTGTCAAGGGTTTTGAAAAGTTTTTTTTGGGAAGTTTTAGGATTAATAAAAAATAAGCGTTCGCGTAGCGTCTCTTTCAGAGAATCGCTTTTAGCGGAAGCGGTCGCGTAGGGTGACATGCAGGTCAATCGCGTAGTGTATCGTTCAAATAATCGCTTTTATAAAATTAGCGATCGCATAAACGCGGAAGGTTCGCGTGACTCGCGTAGGGTGACATGCAGGTCAATCGCATAAGCGCAGAAGGTTTACGTGACTCGCGTAGCGTCTCTTTCAGAAAATTGCTTTTTTTTACTAGTATTTTGTGATAGCGTTTATTGCATTTATGAGGTACGCTTATCAACCTCAAAGTCCCCCTTTTTAAGGGGGATTTAGGGGGATCATTTTTTACCTCATGGCAGAGAGAATAGCTATAACTAGTAATTTTAACAATAGCGCTGGGAGCAGTAGCTTCTAAAATAGACAAGGTTTAATCAGCGCGGAGATTGTAACGATAAAATACAAATTACTGATTTGCTATAATAAAGTAACCTATCAGCCAAATACACAGGATTGTTTTCCCACTTCCCTGTTCCCTGTTCCCACTTCCCTATTCCCTGCTCCCTGCTCCCTGCTCCCTAAAACCAGAAACTCTGTACCTCACCAAATTGAAAAACGCTATATAACCCCAGACCAAGAGCTACCAATATGTACAGACTGTACTAGGATCTGGTTTCACCGACTTCATCGTTTTGCCCTGATCGTAGTCAAAGGTTTTATCACAAAAGCCACTTTCACTTTCCAACGCACAATTCAAAACGGTTTTATAATTTTTGCGATGATGATTGTCGATAATCTCAAATTTACCCATTAAGTTGTCTCGAGAAAATGAAACTAGATAAGCATAGGGCAAATGCTGGTATCTTTCAGGTTTATATGGGACACAAGGAACTTTATCATAAACATTTTGGATACGAATAGTTCGTGTCTCCGGGTTTTGTTGAGGTGCCTGTTGTTGATAAAATTCTACAAATGCTTGGTTGCCTACACGAGGGGAAGCATAGTTGTAGCTTACAGACTTGATATCTGGTCTAGACAACGCCATATCAAGTGTGAATAAAGTGCTCAGTGTAGAGCCTAAACTATGGCCAGTAATATACAGAGTATCGATCGGTTTTTCAGATGCTTGATATTTATCAACTAGGGCAAACACTTGATTCTGCATCGAGGGTGTGTTCCCATCACTATTGGAATAGATATGGTAGAAACCTGATTCAACCCTAAGCTTAGATGGAACTACAACATCTTCCTGATAAGGTACAAATGTTGTATGATTAACACCAAAATTATCTATTAAATCCTCTGTCGAAGAAGTACCTCTAAAGGCAAATATATAAGTGTAAGGAGACTGCTGAGATCGAAACACTAGACCATAACACTCAACAGTTTTGTATTTATTAAAAATCGCATCAACACCAGTCCAGTAGTCTACAAAATCATAACCATCCGGTGGAGACACCTCAAGACACTCAGCAGGGTTTTGCTTATCAAAAGCATCATAAGTTAGACCGCTTGCTTGCGCTAAAACGATGGCCCTGGTGGAATCAAGGTCAGCAGTTGTGAGGTAAGTAATTGTGTTATCCATCACGCATGCTTTCATTAGGATGGCTATATATAGCCATCCTATCTGATGTGTGAAAGAAATGGTCTGCTTTAAGGCAGGAAGCAGACGGCAGATGGCAGAACGTAAGGGAGAAGGCACCACTTTTTAACAATTCCAGTGATTTTACAAATACATTACATAATTTAGGATTGCTATATACGCTTCCTCCCCACTAGCAAGGATGAAGCCAATGGCATTACTCTCGAGTCTTTTAAACCCTAGTAATGTAATTATTTTTTGCACAAAAGTCCATACAATTAATTGCTGCTTCAGAATTAGCAACAGAAGGATGCACGGTACACTTAAGACGATAATCACCAGTAAAAAACTGACAGTTAGAACAGGGAATTTGATGCAGTCGTTTGGCAACAGCAAAACTTTCTCGAACTGCTGACAAAACCGTCCAAGCTAGAATCATCATTAGCCCCCAAGCCAAACAAAAACAAATCAGGTTTAGATAAGGCTGGAGGGCATAGATCAGTACGTAAAGGAGTTGAAACACAATTTAATAGACTTCTTGCAGAAGTCGGGAACAGCGGATCTGGGAACAGGGAGCAGGGAGCAGGGAGCAGGGAGCAGGGAGCAGGAACCCACCCCTAACCCCTCCCAGGAGGGGAAAAGAGGGAAGAGGTAAAAATTTTGTGTACCTCATAGCTATGATAAACGCTATAATCTTTGCTCCTAATAACTAAAAGGGAATATCATCTAAATCTTGTTGATGACTAGGGCTACCAGACGTTGGGTTTTGAGGAGATGAAGACCCAAAAGAAGAGTCAAAACTTTGCTCAGTATTTTGTTCAGTGCTGGTATAAGCAAAATCTTGTTCGGTATTGCTAGGAAAAGAAACAGATGACGACATCCGATGTTGCTCCATGGATACAACCTTATCATGGGTTTGGGGACGGGATGGTTCTGGGGTATGGTTGAAAGTTCTGTCCGAGGCCATGACTTGTGGCTCGAAGTGATCATCTGTTCCCAATTTGTGAATCCGGGAAACATTCAATTCTGCCCGTTTTTCCTTGAACCCTTCTGGTCGCTCAATCACATTCATCCTTAAGCTACCTTCAATCACCACGCGATCGCCTGTGGAATAGTTTGTTTTAATTTCATTAGCCAAATATTCCCCCCAACCTACCACTTTTAAGGTTGATGGGGATTCCTCAGCCTTGAGACCGGAGAATTGTACTAGCATCTGAGTCAGGGGTGTCTGATTCTCTGAGGTGTAACGCAGTTCTGGATCTTGAATAATTTGTGCCATTAAAATGCAGCTGTTCATCTCGTATCTCCCTTGTCCTTTCAGTGTTGACTCTTCATTATAGAACAAGCGTACCAATACTCTAGGCTTTTCTTTGAGTGAACTTAACCTACCAACAATTAACTAACAACAATAGCGTAGCGGCTTTCCTCTGAGCTCTACAAACACTCTGAGGAAAGCCACCGCTATGCCTATTAACGTAAGCATTCAGCCGTCAGCTATCAGCCGTCAGCTTATTTTATTCAAAAGCTGTTCGGTGTAGCTTGCGCTATGGGCATAAACTGTTCCCGTAGCGTGACCACAGGCCTTTGGCTGATAGCTGATAGCTGATAGCTGATAGCTGATAGCTTACCTGTTAACAGCCGATCAATCCGATTTATGACACGGCTGAAGGTTGCGCTTCTACACCTTGTTCTTGTTCAACGAATTCCTGAACATGGTTGCGATAATGCTTGAGGTTTTCCTCGGCCCAATCCCGGTCATCGCTGTTGGCAAAAATATGAACTAAGGGTTCGCCAGCATCGGGTAAAATCAACACCCAGTTATCATTTTGCGCGTTGATAATTTTAACGCCATCAACAAGTTCGAGCTGCTCACTGGGATGGGTTTCGACCAGATGACGCATCAGGCTACCCTTAACTGTCCAAGGACAACGCAGGGTAACGGTTTTGTACCATACCCGGGGGAGCTCAGCGCGAATATCAGCAAGCGATCGCTCTTGGACTGTCAGCATCTCGATCAACTTGGCGATTCCAAACATAGCATCAAAGCCTGGATGTAGTTGGGGGAAAATAAAGCCCATATCCCAACTGCCTCCCAATACCACATTGGGGTTGCTTTGAGAAGCTTCCATCAGTGCTGTGGGGTTAGCTTTGGTGCGGATCACCTTGCCATCATGGCGTCGGGCAATTTGTTCCACCGCACTTGATGTCTGCACTGGAACCACCACAGTTCCCCTGGGATTAGATGTTAACATAATATTGACCATCAGTGCAGTCAATACCTCACCTCGAATCGACATTCCCGATTCATCCACCAAAATAAACTGTTCCCCATTAGCAGAGACCTGCACGCCAAAATTGGCTTTTAGGGCTTCGACCACCTGACCCAGCTGATTGAGCAAACTCTCTCGTTCTTCTGTGGAGATAGCTGTTTGTTTCAAACTGGCATTGAGGACTACTGCATCAGCGCCAAATTTCGCTAACAGTCGGGGTAACACCGCACCAGACACGGCATAAGCATAGTCAATAACTACCTTAGAACCACTGTTGCGAATTGCCTCTACATTGAGATGCTTCTCAAAAGCAGTACCGTAGATATCGATTAACTGGATCGGGTAGTTAACATTACCGATATCATTGATCTGGACTCGTCTTAGGTCTTCTTTGAAGTAAGCCCCCTCAATTTTTTTCTCTTTACCCTTGCTGATATTAATTCCCTTGGCATCAATAACTTCGATCAGGATATGATCTGGTCGGTCAGGATGCACTCGCACATGGATACCCCCCTCAACCCCTAGGGTTGGTATCACGGTTCGAGCCACAGGAATTGCAGTTGCATCTAGGTTCTGGACATCGACACCCACAGACATCAATCCCCCAATCAAAGACCGGGTCACCATGCGACAGATACTACGCTGGTCACGGGAGAGTGATACTTGGGAGCCTAGTTTTAAGGTAGACCCATAAGCCGCTCCCAACTTAACGGCAAATTCCGGAGTAATATCGATGTTGGCTAAGCCTTGGACACCCCGCTGACCAAAAAGATTCCGTTGGGCAGTGTTGCCCCAAATTAAATTGATATTCAATGTTGCACCTGATTCTATAGTTTTACTTGGCCAAACCCTTACAGTGGGACTAATTTGAGCTTCTTCTCCCACTTTAGACAGGGAACCGACAACGGCACCTTCGAAAACCTGAGCACGACGGTCTATCCTGGTTCCCCTGGAAATGGTGCAGGCACTCAGATTAACCTCTTCACCAATCAACGCTCCATTCCAAATAATCGGTCGTTTCAGGTTAGCGTAGGCAGAGATGGTAACATTATCGCCAATTACTGTTCCTGCTTCGATGTGGGCGTTTGGACCAATCCGGCAGTTGCTACCAATTAGTACTGGGGTTTCAATCTTGGCAGTAGGGTCGATATAGGTATTTTGTCCCACCCACAGTCCTGAGGATTGTTCTGGGTAAGCAAAGTCTAGTGTGACCTTATTCATTAAGCCGTCATACTGGGCTTCTCGGTAAGCCTCCAGGTGACCGACATCACACCAATATCCCTCAGCCACATAGCCATACATTGGCTCATCTTTCGCGAGGAGTTTCGGAAACAGGTCTTTGGAAAAGTCACATTCCTCATTTGATGGCAGGTACTCTAGAACCGATGGTTCGAGAATGTAAGTGCCAGTATTAACAGTATCGGAAAAAATTTCTGAGGTCGAAGGTTTTTCCAAAAATCGGCGGATGCGCATTTCCTTATCGGTGATCACCACCCCGAACTCAACGGGATTAGGAACGCGAGTTAGGATTAATGTCGCCTTTGATTTCTTAGCTTTATGAAATTCAATCGCAGCAGTCAAATCAAAGTCGGTGATGCTATCGCCACTAATGACTAAAAAGGTTTCATTGAGTAATTCGGAAATATTTTTAACACAACCTGCAGTCCCCAGAGGCTGTTCTTCTTCTACCGCATAGGTCATCTTTACCCCAAAGTCACTGCCGTCTTGGAAGTAGTCCCGCATGACATCTGGGAGATAGTACAGAGTGGCAATGACCTCATTGATATTGTGCCGTTTGAGTAGATTAACGATATGTTCAGCAATGGGTCGATTCAGGATTGGCACCATGGGCTTGGGCAGATCACAGGTCAACGGTCTCAGCCGTGTTCCTGAACCACCAGCCATCAGCACTGCTCGCATAATTCCTCCTCTTTTAACCCGTTAAGGGGTTTGATCATCTTGTCTACGTTCATTTGTCTTGTTATGGGCTTTTTTTAGTGAAGTACTTTCCGATACTTTTTAGCTACCAAAATCTACCCTCGTAGACTTTAGCCCGCCAATGCAAGATGCAATAGCATCCAGGGGGTATCTCCGCGCTTCTCTGACGGAATATCCCGCGAGCGCCATAAAAATGTCAAAAAAGTTCGTTCCACCGGGATTTAAGCGCAACTATTTTTACCTTGGTTTTCGGCTTTAATTTAAGTTACATAATCATCCGTGTCGGTGTTACCATAATTTAACTCTCACAAATCATAAGAGTTTTTGGTAGACTATGGGACATTTTTTCTAGCTTTTTACTCACCTCCACAAACAGTGACTTGATCTCAAAACCGTGATTTTGGCATGCTAGCGTCGATAGTGAGTCATAAAAGAGTGCTTTCGACAAAGACTGGCGGAACTATAACTAACGACATTGGTGTCGCCAAGTTTTCTCCGAGCTCAGAAGAAAGATCGCGTGTTGACCCGCTCCTTCTTCACTCACGTAATCATGACTACTGAGTTTGGCTAGTCTGTCACTCCTAAGGGTCACACCACAAATGAAGACTAGAGAAACTGGATCTGGATCAATGCTACTAGGAGCTGTAATCCGAATCAATTCGGTTGATTAACCTACACACTTATGGTATTGAGGTCATGGTCTAACACTGGCTTGATAAGGTAAAATTATCATTAATATAAAAATTATCTTATAAAAAGCACCGGAGGTGAAAAACCATGTCACAATAACCAAATGTCTTCTACCCAGATTCATCAAGGGTAGTTAAAACCGCCCCAAGGGCTCGCTTTTAATCCCTGTCAGGCGAGACGCCTATCTGACTTGAGACGGGGTTTCCAAATATGGCAAGATTTTTGATGAATGGCTAACTTAATTGTCTTCGGGTTACTGGTAGTCTATGGGTATGGCGTGTGGAAATTCTGGAGGGGGTTTGAGCGCACTGACTTCAGCCGGAGCTTAACCAATCGGATAGCATTGTCACTGTTGTGGCCAGCTTTAATCGTTGCCAATAAGTCCTATCGCAAAAACTTTACTAAAGCCCTTAAGGGCAGATAGGAGTGCTAGATAGCAGTGGCGGTATTTGGCTGATTGGTGGAACCACGGAAAGTGTGACTCTGGCAAATGCGATCGCGTCCAGGGGGATTCCCTGTACAGTAACGGTTACCACAACGGTGGCTAAATCCCTCTATCCCCAAACCCCAAATTTAAGGGTTCAAGTCGGACGTTTAGATACAAATGGGCTAGAGCAGTTTTTGGAGAAGCATGGTATTGTAGCGATCCTAGATGCCTCTCACCCCTATGCAGTGGAAATTTCCCAAATAGCGATTTCAGCTGCTTGTGCTCGGCATATACCTTACCTGCGTTTTGAACGGCAACAGCTAAATTCTCAGGTAAGTTCTGAACTAGACAATTCACCAATAATTTATCTCAATAGTTTCCAAGACCTGATTGCTGGTAACTATCTCCATCACCAGCGGGTATTGCTGACCATCGGTTACAAAAATTTACCCTTATTCCGTAGCTGGCAAGACCAGTCAACCCTATACGCCAGGATTCTGCCGAGTGTTACTGCCATCGATGTAGCGATCGCATCTGGATTTAGCCCAGATCGAATTATTGCCCTGCGTCCTCCGGTACCAGCTGATTTGGAAAAGGCACTCTGGCATCACTGGGACATCTCTGTGGTTGTCACCAAGGCGTCTGGGGTTGCTGGGGGAGAAGATATTAAACGAGCCCTAGCTGCTGAGTTAGGCATCTCCCTAGTTATCATTACTCGCCCAGTTGTTGATTATCCGCAGCAAACCAGCAATGTATCTGTGGCATTAGAGTTTTGCCATCGTTATGTTTGAACTATCCTCCCCCTTAAATAAAAGGTAAGCATTCAGCCTTTGGCTGACGGCTGACAGCTGAACGCGCAGAGTGCATCTCAGTTTTGTAAGACTCAAGTTGAAAATTGCCCGTTGAGGTAGGCACACCGATGCTTCAAGACTTGTGGGACGTTACTCTCATCCCACTGAGCCCCCGAAATCTTGATACGCCGACCC
>NZ_JAAHHW010000193.1 GCF_010692325.1 Moorena sp. SIO3I8
CAAACTTTACTATTTAAAATTAACAAGCAAGCCATCCAAATTGGATGGCTTGCTTGTTAATTTTAAATAGTAAAGTTTGAAGCCAAGCTTATGAATTACTAAGGTGGAATTCAGCAATCAATAAAATCGACTATAGCGTTAATCATACTTATGTTGATCATACTTATGAGGTACATTCAATTTTCTACTCCCTACTCCCTACTCCCTACTCCCTACTCCCTACTCCCTACTCCCTACTCCCTACTCCCTACTCCCTACTCCCTACTCCCTACTCCCTACTCCCTACTCCCTACTCCCTACTCCCTTATAAAAAAGTAATCAGCATTTTTATGACATGAAAATAGCAATTGTTAATGATTCAATGATGGCAGTAGAGACCCTGCGGCGTGTCTTGATGGTGGTTCCAGACTATAAAGTAGCTTGGGTTGCTAGTGATGGTGCCGAAGCTATTGCCAAATGTGCCAAAGATCTCCCAGACTTAATTTTGATTAATTTGACAATGCCAGTAATAGATGGGGTTGAGGCAACTCGCCAGATCATGAAACATTCTCCCTGTGCGATTTTAGTGGTAACCGCTAGCGTCCAGCAGAATTCATCTAAAGTATTTGAAGCCCTTGGATATGGAGCCTTAGATGCTGTCAGCCTGCCAGTTTTGGGCACTCGCGGTAACCCAGACGCTGCTCAAGAACTACTTACTAAAATTGCTACCATTGGTAAACTGATTGGAAAATCCACCCGAAATTCAAAATCCCCAGCCCGAAATTCCCAACTCCATCTTCCGCCGTTAATCGCAATTGGTGCTTCTACTGGAGGACCAAAGGCTCTAGCAACGATTCTCTCCAGCATACCAGCAAGTTTCAGTGCAGCAATTGTGATTGTCCAGCATGTAGATGTGCAGTTTGCTTCAGGATTAGTGGAGTGGTTGAATCATCAGACACCCTTGGTAGTCCAACTAGCGTCTGACGGTAGCCGTCCTGAAGTAGGGAAAGTATTGATTGCTGGAACCAAAGACCACCTGTTTTTAACATCGAATTTGAGGTTAACCTATACCACCAAACCCAGTAATTATCCCTACCGCCCCTCCGTAGATGTTTTTTTCAAAAGTGTAGCCGAGTACTGGAAGCGCAAAGGCACCGCTGTCTTGTTAACTGGCATGGGTAGAGATGGAGCTGAAGGGCTAAAACTGTTGCGCTCTAAAGGTTGGCATACTATTGCCCAAGATAAAAGCAGTTGCGTGGTTTATGGGATGCCGAAAGCAGCAGCAGAGTTGAAGGCGGCGGTGGAAATTTTGCCCCTAGACGCGATCGCACCTGCCCTAATCAAAGGATTCGCGTTTAAGCCTTAGCTAAATTCCTATAGCTAAATTTATATATCACTTTTATTGCACAACACTGATATATTATAATAATTCTTAACAATAGCTGACTATTAAGCACAATTGGCATGACATAGTTTTCCCAGTTTGCCCAGAGTATTGAACAAAATTTGATAAACTGCTAAACGAATTAGCGTTGCGTCAGTCTTTGAATGAATAGGAGTAGAGTGGGCATCCTGCCCGCCCCAAAATAAGGAGGAAACTGGCAAGATGCCAGTTCTACACAAGATGCCAGTTCTACACCTGATGCCAGTTCCACGCCTGATGTCCATTCTACGGCAAGATGCCTATTCCACCTCACTCTTAAAATCATTCCATTATTAAGCAACGCCAAAGAATTAGCTAACCCTAGGTTATTTATCTATGCTGTACCTGATCTAATTGATAGCCAAAGCGGACATTACAAATAAAATGGTGACTCAAGAGCCGATTAAAGTCCTACTTATCGATGATCAGCCCATGATCGGCGAAGCCATTCGCCGCATGTTGGCTCCAGAAAAGGATATTATCTTTCGCTATTGTCAGGATCCAACTGAAACCTTAAAAGTAGCTAAGGAGTACCAACCAACGGTCATTCTACAAGACTTGGTCATGCCGGAGATGGATGGCTTGTTGTTAGTGCGTTTTTTGCGTTCTAAGGATTCGCCGACTCGACCTATTCCCCTGATTGTACTATCAAGTAAAGAAGAACCAGTAATTAAAGCTAAAGCCTTTGGATTTGGAGCAAATGATTACTTAGTAAAACTGCCAGATCTGGTAGAACTAATTGCTCGTATTCGTTACCATTCCAAAGCCTATCTTAACTTCCTCAAACGAACCGAAGCTGAAGAGCAGCTTAAAGCTGAAAATCTGCGCCAGTCAAAGTATATAAAACAGGTAGAAAAGGTGACAGTAGCAGCCGCCGCTGTGGAAAATGATACATTTAAGCCAGAAAGTCTGGAGGAAGTAGCCACTCGGAGCGACGAGTTAGGACGACTAGCACGAGTTTTCCGGCAAATGGTTCAAACGGTAAAAGCCCGTGAGCAAGAATTGACTCAAGCCAATGAAACTCTGGAAACCCTAAAAAATTCCTTTGCTCGGTTTTTCCCATTTGAATATCTTAATTTTCTGCACAAGGACAATGTGATTCATGTCCAATTAGGGGACCACGTTAGTAAAGAAATGGCGGTGATGTTCAGTGATATTCGCTCCTTTACTACCATTTCTGAGAGTATGACACCAAAGGAAAACTTTGACTTCGTCAATGCCTATCTTAAGCGTGTCAGTCCTGAAATTCGCAATCACGATGGCTTTATTGTCAAATTTCTAGGGGATGGCATGATGGCAGTTTTCCCTGATGGCGCTGATGATGCTGTCTGTGCTGGAATTGCCAAGCTCAAAAAAGTCCAGCAATACAATCAAAAGCGTGAAGCCAACGGTTATTTACCGATTCAAGTAGGGATTGGTATCCACTATGGTCACATGATGGTGGGGATGGTTGGAGAGACATTCCGAATGCAGGGGGATGCTTTTTCTGATAATGTTAACTTGACCGCTCGTTTGGAAGGCTTGACCAAGTTCTATGGGGTTTCTTTATTAATTTCTCAGCAAACCTTAGAGAAATTGAGCAATCCGAATAACTATCAAATTCGGTTTCTAGATCGAGCAATTGTTAAAGGTAGAAATGAACCCCTTGCTATCTATGAAGTGCTGGATGGTGAGACTGAGGCAGTTAGGGAATTGAAGTTAAAAACGCAACTGGAATTTGAACAAGGTTTAGAATGTTATCGCACTCAAGGATTTTACAAGGCTTTAGAGTATTTTAATCACGTGTTAATGGTGAATCCTTTGGATAAGACCGCTGCCTTATATGTGGAGCGAATTAAGCAGTTGATGGCTCAAGGGGTGCCACAGGATTGGGATGGAGTTTGGCGGTTTACCAAGAAGTAAGCTATCTGGGTTAATGGCAGTAGGGAGTAGGGAGTAGGGAGTAGGGAGTAGGGAGTAGGGAGTAGGGAGTAGGGAGTAGGGAGTAGGGAGTAGGGAGTAGGGAGTAGGGAGGGATTTTCGGCGTTGCTGAATTTAGGAATGAATAGGAGTAGATTGGGCATCCTGCCCGCTCGAAAATAAGCATGAAACTGGCAAGATGCCAGTTCCACGCCTGATGCCCATTCCACCAACATGCCCATTCCAGAAAACTCTTAAAATCATTCCATTATTAAGCAACGCTGGATTTTCTCCCTCTTCCCTCTTCCCTGCTCCCTGCTCCCGTCTTGATGCAGTCGCTCATGGGGGAAACCCCCAAGACCGCGCTGCATCGCTGCTCCCTAAAACCCAGAACTTTGTACCTCACCGAATTGATAGCTGCTATATATAGTATAGTAATATTTGCCTAAGGATATTGGTACTATAGTTTATTCATTAGTGATTGCTAAGCACTAATCAATAAACTTTATTACCAAGCACCCGGAATGATAAGTATTCATCGGGATATAATTATATCACAAGTTGCCCACTGTAATTGTTTATATAATTTTTTTATGCAGGTAGCACTCCAAAAAATTTCTAATTCTGAAATCTTTCAGAATACAGTTTTGATCGTAATAATCTTGGCTAGCATTATAGTAGGTCTGGAAACCTATCCATCATTTACAGAAAATTACGGCACTCTTGTCAATTTTATAGAACATCTAATATTAGGTTTTTTTATTGGTGAAATTTTTATTAAGATAGGTGCTGAAGCTAGTCATCCATGGAGCTACTTTAAAAATGGATGGAATCTATTTGATTTATTCATTGTTGTGGCTTTACTATTGCCAATTGATAATCAATATTTTATAGTGCTACGTATGCTTAGGCTGCTGAGAGTATTTAGGCTAATCTCTGCTTTGCCTCGCTTACAAATACTCGTCCGAGCTCTACTCAAGAGTCTACCCTCCATGGGCTATGTCTTTTTGCTTCTCTGTATTTTGTTCTATATTTATGGGGTAGCCGGAACCTTTTTATTTGCTGAAAACGATCCGATTCACTTTTCTTCCTTACCCAAATCTATCTTGTCTCTATTTCAAGTAGTAACCCTAGAAGGTTGGGCAGATTTGATGTATATCCAGATGTATGGCTGCGAACGCTACGGTTACGATGGTATAGAAGCACTTTGCACAAATCCCTCAGCTTCACCCCTGGTTGGTGTCCTTTTTTTTGTGAGCTTTGTGATGTTGGGGGCGATGATTACTATCAATCTTTTTGTTGGGATTATCACCAGCAATATCAGTGATAGTGTCGATGAATTCAAGCAGGAGCAGGATAAAAAGTTGGAGAAGGTGATCAAGGAGCAGAATCAATTTAGCAAAGTGTCCAGACTTGAAGGTCAGTTATTAGCAATTCAAGAACAGTTGAAAGATATGCATAGTTCCTTAGAGCGTATCCGAACAGATATTTCTGATTATTGAGCGATTATTGATCACTTTTAATCGATTTCAGTAGTTTGGATGTGATTCGGCAACACTATCATTGATTGCCTTTTTGATCTTGTTGTTAAGCTGATATCACCTACTTTTCTACATAGTTTTCGAGCTTAAAAAACTCAATCAATTCCTCAAACTTCGTGTCATTAGCGGTAGGAGTTAATAATTCAATTTCTTGAATTATGGCTGGATTCAAATACTTAAAAACATCCTGGGTTAAAACCGAAATTGCTTCGGCGGTCAACCCTTTAAGTTCACGAGCCAATCTAGCCATTCGTCCCTTAGCAAAATTGACTTGAAAGCGAGTCCTTTTCAGAAGCCGTTGTCTAAGATTTTCATAAAGCGTTTGTTTATCGATAGCTTGGGAATCGGGAAGATCGTGATTCAAAATTATTGGAATAATATCAGGATTTTCTTCTAGAAATAGCAGACTGCCTTCCTCGTTAAATGCTTCAATTCCTTCCATGCCCAAAGTGCCTAAATCAGCCAAAGCAATAATCCGAGCTACCAGAGATAGGTTTTTATCAGAAGAGTAGAGGTCAGGCTGGTAAATGGTATTGTCTGAAGTATCATAGTAACAAATGGTAGCGTTAATGGCTTCTGTAATGATTTGTACATCTGAATCGGTAAACAAGGCCAGATGGTTAGGAGTTTGCTTACTTATCCATTCATTCTGATTTTTGATGTAATCCAAAAGCTTAGTAATTGTAGCAGCTTCGCTCACACCACTTTCTCGCCGTCTAGAGATATAGGGTTGGATTTGAGGGACAAACTCTTGCACCATATCGTGAGCAATGGCGCACAGATCGATTAACTGTTTCATTCTGCTCAGATAGTCTGGTGCTATATCATTGTCCAGACCGGCTTCCCAATAGGGTCTGATGGCTTGGAAAATCCGATCAGCTCTACGCTGCACTCCATTAACATGGTCACAAGTATGATAGTAAAGCTGTTTTCGCTCCGTTTCTTTTTCCATTTCCAGCAGAGCAAAGGTTTTCACCCTAGTGACTGCTTCGACAAAGGAGCTAGGAAGCTGAGCTGACTCATCAATTGAGGGGTGTGGTAGATACTGATTATCCTGATTGTGTTGATTCATGAGAGTTGTTTTGATGACTATACCAATCCTAAATGAATTGTGATAATTTTTGTTCCCTTTTCCCTACTCCCTACTCCCTACTCCCTGTTCCCAGATCCGCTGTTCCCTGTTCCCTTTGGTATAACAACTGAATCGGTTTTAAATACCAAAAATTGATTTAATACGTTTGCGAATCTCGGCGAAAGGAGTTTCGTCTTCCTCTGTGGCACTGACGGTTATTCCTAAGCGTTCCAATGTCTCTTGACGTTTGGATAATTCTTCAGAAATTCGGTCAGCTAATTCTTCGTGCTTAGCCAAAAGACTTTGTAAATTGTCTCGATCCACCACAAACAGCATTGTCTCTTCTAGGGTAGCGATCGCTACTCTAGTAGGGTGGGCAAATTATCCTAGTAATACCAATTGATCACCAATCATGTCCATTTGCCCACCCTACAACCTGAGTAGGGTGGGCAATATATCAAATTAATACTATTTCATCACCAATCATGTCCATTTGCCTAACTTACATCGGGGTAGTGCGATCGCGACCTGAGTAGGGTGGGCAAATCATCAAAGTAATACCAATTGATCACCAATCATGTCCATTTGCCCACCCTACGCCTACAAGTAAGGTGGGCAATATATCAAATTAATACAATTTCCTCACCAATCATGTCCATTTGCCCACCCTACTACTATTTTATCAAAATCAACAGGGAGTAGGGTGGGCAAATTATGAATGTGGCGTAGGGTGGGCAAATCATCAAATTAATACCATTTGAGCACCAATCATGTCCATTTGCCCACCCGACAAGATCAGCGATTGGCCGTAGGCCACGCTACGCGATCGCACTGTTCCCTCTTCTGAGTTCCCTGTTCCCAGATCTGCTGTTCCCAGATCCGCTGTTACAGTACCCATTCCGTAGGGTAGGGTGGGCAAAAAATGATAGTTTGGCAATTTCATCATCAATCATGTCCATTTGCCCACCCTACTACAAGAGCGATTGGCCTACGGCCACGCTTCGCGAACGCACTTCCAAATTCATGATCATTTAGAATAAATCTGCATGGGAACCGGAACGAACCAGAAAAAGATTGGTTTCAGAGGTTTTGTAGATTAAAATCCAGTCTGGTTCGATATGACAATCTCGGTATCCACTCCAATTTCCTGTTAAGGCATGATCTTTGTATTTGGGTTCTAGTTCTTTTCTCTCTAATAAGTTCTCAATAACGGATTTAAGCTTTTCCATATTTTTGCCACGCTTCTGTAGCCTAAATTAAGCAACAAAATAGTCGGGTAGGGTGGGCAAATTCCGATAGTTTGGCAATCTGAGCAGTTATCATGTCAATTTGCCCACCCTACTTTATCAGCGATCGCTTTATTAAAGCGGTTTTCAAAAATAGGTGATAGCATTAAATTCCCAGTTCATTGTAGAGAGATTCTTTATTGGCACAAACGGTCAAGTTTTTTGGTTCTTCAATATTTATAATCGCTTGTTGGGTCTCTTCATTGAAGTCGTTAATTGTATAAGTGTTCTCTTCAATTCGTTTCTCTCTTTCAGCTTGAAGCAAAATAAGCGCGAGGTGTTTTTGTAAATAAATGGCTAGGGCGTTTTGTTGTTCTTCCTTTAGCTGTGCGATCTCCTCAAAGGTTTCTTGGATTAATTTAGTCATGGGTTGTTTTTGCGAAACCGTATTGTACGAAATTGTAGCACTTTGACATCCTCCCACCGCGCTCATCAAAGATTATAGTGCGATTGGCCGTAGGCCACGCTACGCGATCGCACCCAGTGGGGTAGGGTGGGCAAATCATCATACTTTAGCCGATTGATCATAAATCTAGTCCATTTGCCCACCCTACTACTACTGACATTATCCCGGCCCGATCGCTCTTCCATTTTCCCAAACCGGCGATCGCACTGTTACCAGATCCGCTGTTCCCAGGCGTAGGGTGGGCAAATCATCAACCATTAACCAATTGATCATCAATCATGTCCATTTGCCCACCCTACTTTATCTGATAATTCTTCACGAAGAATACGGCGTAAATCCCCTTGGGTGAGAGGTTGCTCATTTGGCAGTAGGAGATGTTTTTTTAAAGCCTCATTTATCAGAGTCTGATAACCAATTCCAGCCGTTTCGGCCTGTTCTCGAAAATTGGCAAGAATATCATCATCGAGATAAATAGTAATGCGTGTTTTTCCTTTAGAAGGA
>NZ_JAAHHW010000194.1 GCF_010692325.1 Moorena sp. SIO3I8
AAACCGAAAGGTAAGGATATCTAGGAGCCGTGTGAGGCGAAAGTTTCATGCACGGTTCTGTTCGCGCAGCGTCGGCCTTAGCCGAAAGGAGAGGTGCCCCAGGTAATACTGGGCATCGACTCTAATCGGGGAACTACAACGGGTTTGTTTTGCTAATCCCTCTGGCATTGAGAGCATCATAACTAGGGAATCAGTCAATTGATATTGCTGCCCATAACCATACCGATAGTGGTTTATTCCCTGGTGCTGATTTACGGTTGCGAACGCGCCCCGCGTGGCCATTCGCGCAGCGTGGCCCAAAGGCCAAGGCCAATCGCATAATCCTGTAGCCGGGGATGCTCACTATACCGCTGGCGGAAGTTTCAGTATCGAGCAGTTGGATGGATTACCGGGAAATTTACTCAGTCCCCATGACCAAATTATTCTGGCCTTACGATGAAAAGCCATAGTCTATCCTAGAGATAATTTAATAGAAACCCTAGATTTAGCGTTCCCATGCTTCGCCCGACCCTAGTTGGCACCCAAGCCCTAATTTTTTTTCTCCTAAATTTAGTTCTCCCCATTGGCATCCTCCCGGTCTTATCCTATCCCACAACTGTTAAGCCAATTCCGCAAGATTGGTCAGCGTCAGAATTAGTGGAACAAGGCAGAGCACTATACACCAAAGGTCAGTTTAGTCAAGCAGCAAGCACTTGGGAACAAGCAGCACAAGCCTATGAATCCCAAGGGGATAGACTACATCAGGCCATGATTTTGAGTTATCTGTCCTTGGCTTACCAGAAACTGCAACAGTGGTTTGATGCCGAAGATGCGATCGCATTTAGCCTCAACCTGTTAGAGACCGGATCAGATCTCCGGGATAGCCCAGACTACCAGCAAATCCGCGCCCAAGCTCTCAACACCCTAGGTAGTCTAGAATTAGCCTTAGGACAACCAGACACTGCTCTAGAAGCCTGGCAATTGGCTACTGAGATTTATCAACAATTAAAAGATGACATTGGCATTACAGGTACCCTAATTAATCAAGCTCAAGCGATGGAAGCCTTAGGACTTTACCGTCGCACCTGTAAAACCTTATTACAAGCCTTAAAGCTGGACAATAATTGCGATTTGTCCAATCAAGAACGGTTTGAAACCGTGCTGCAAACCTTTCAACAAACCCCTGATCCCCAGATTAAAATCCTGGGCTTACGTAGCCTTGGGAATAGTCTCCGTCTCCTCGGTGACTTAAACCACTCTCAGCAAGTGCTTAAGGCAAGTTTGAAAGTAGCTCAACCTCCTCTGCAAAAGCGAGAAACCTTACTGAGTTTGGGGCATACAGAACGTTCTTGGTACAACCACTATAAACAATTATACACCAGAACCAACCTGATAGTTAAACAAAAAGAAGTTAAAGAACAGGTTATTGAGCAGTTTAATCATGCTATAAAATACTATCAAGAATCTCTTCAAGAGTCGAGCAAATTATCAGCTTCCACTAGCTTAGACATTGAAACAAAACTACAGCAGTTAAGTCTAATCATTGATTACCACAATTGGTTAGAGAAATTAAAATACAATAATAATGATGATAATCACTACACGCTCCAAGAGTTAAAATCTCAAATTAATGACCAAGTCAAGGAATTACTCAACAGCGAGATTACTGAATTACCACCTAGTCGAACAGCAATCTATGCTCAAATCAATTTTGTGGAAAGCCTGATCAGCTATGAGCTAAAATCGAATAAGGATGAAGATAATATTCAGGGGTCATCATTGAACCTTGAGCCTTACGAAATTGCCCATAGTTTAGTCAAAGCTGTCCAAGAGGCTCAAGTTTTAGACGATAAACGAGCGGAATCCTATGCCCTCGGTACCCTGGGTAAGCTATATGAACAAACTCAGCAATGGTATCAAGCTCAAGAATTTACCGAAAAAGCCCTCACCATAGCTCAAGGGATTCAATCCGATGACATTGCCTATCAATGGCAATGGCAGTTAGGACGAATTTATAAAGCTCTGGGAAAAACTGAAGAAGCAATCACCGCTTACCAAGCCACTGTCAAAACCCTAGATTCTCTCCGCCAAGATTTACTGGCTCTTAGTTCAGATGTGCAGTTTTCCTTTCGAGAAAATGTTGAGCAAGTCTATCGAGAATTAGTCGATTTACTCTTGAAAGACGAACAAAGCGCTGAACCGATCGCAAATAAACGGATTTCAGATAACCGGATTGCAGATAACCCGATTTCAGATAACAAGCTCAAGCAAGCTACCGAAGCAATTGACTCTCTGCAGCTAGCCCAAATTGAGAATTTCCTCGGGTGTAACCTTTCTGACATTGTGGAATTGGCCGAGCAAGAAATCGATCCGAGTGCAGCATTAGTCTATCCGATTATTCTCGATGACCGGTTAGCGGTGATCGTGAAATTACCAAAATCAGGAGAATTTATTCACTACACCACTGCTTTACCTAAAGCTAAACTTGAGCAAACCTTAGAAAGTCTCCGTATACAGCTAGAAAAACGTTTTATTTCTAAAAACAGTCTAGCCTTATCCCAACAGGTTTATGACTGGTTAATTCGACCGGCGGAAGGGTTGCTCGAAGCCAATCAAGTGAAAACCTTAGTATTTGTTCTTGATGGTGGCTTTCGCAATGTTCCCATGGCTACCCTTCATGATGGTGAACAGTATATAGTAGAAAAAGGCTATGCGATCGCACTCATTCCTGGTTTGAGTCTACTAGAGCCCAAACCCTTAGCTCAAGTAGAGTTAAATGCCTTAGCTTTTGGACTCTCAGAGATCCGGGAGGATTTGCCTGATCATCAAGGTTTCGCTAACCTACCCAATGTTAAAACAGAATTAGGGGAAATTAAATCCCAAATTCCGAGTCAGCAATTGCTCAATCAAGACTTTACCAGTCAGAAATGGCAAGAGTTAATCAGTTCAGTGCCATTTCCTGTGGTGCATTTAGCCACTCATGGTCAGTTTAGTTCAGTACCAGAAGAGACCTTTCTGCTGGCGTGGGATAAACGAATCAATATCAAGGATTTAAGCAATGTCATCCAGAACAGAAGTAACAATAGTTTAGAAGCAATTGAATTACTAGTGCTGAGTGCTTGTAAAACTGCCGATGGCGATAGTCGTGCTAGCTTAGGCTTGGCCGGAGTAGCGATTCAGTCAGGAGCCAGGAGTACTCTGGCTTCCCTATGGTTCATTAATGATGAATCTACCGCTAAACTGATGACATTTTTTTACGAAGAATTAGCTGCTTCTGGCGCAACGGTTACTAAAGCTGAAGCCTTGCGCCGTGCTCAAGTTAATCTTTTAAAAAGACCTGGTTATCAAGCTCCATTTTACTGGGGAGCCTATGTTTTAGTGGGAAATTGGCTGTAATCGGGAATCGGGAATCGGGAATCGGGAATCGGGAATCGGGAATCGGGAATCGGGGTCAGCTATCAGCTATCAGCTATCAGCTATCAGCTATCAGCTATCAGCTATCAGCTATCAGCTTTGTGGCACAGGCTTCGACCCTGTGACCTAACTCAAATTAAACGAATGCTGAGTAATGCACCACCCACGGGCTCGCTGATCGTGTTTTTCTCAATTCTTGTCCACTGTTCAAAGCTCCAAAGTTGCCTGTTGATGATAGCTTCCTCAGAACTACCACAAAGTAATCGGGAATCGGGAATCGGGAATTGGGGGAGGTGTGGGGAGATGGGGAGATGGGGAGGCTTGTCCTAACTTTAATGCGTAGTGCTATATAGGGATCGGTGTAGGAATTGTGATAATTGTTGATCCCGACTCCCGACTCCCGACTCCCGACTCCCTGCTCCCTACTCCCGACTCCCGACTCCCTGCTCCCTACTCCCTACTCCCTACTCCCTACTCCCTGTGCTGTACAACAATCAACTAGAGGTTTGAATGCGATCGCACGCAAACCCACCGAACCTAGGAAATCCTGCCAATCCCGTTCTAACCTAGAATCCTCTGGTTTCTGTTGCCGTAGTTCAGCTAAGGCTGTCATCCCATCATGCCAAATACCGTGACTGGCATAAATAGCAATACGCTCCCGTAGGGAAGTAGCAGCCTTTAGCTTACGACTTAGGGTAGAGTCTGGTGTGATGTGTTTGACTAATCCTTCCACCGTGGGATTCCCAGAGGGGTTTTGGGGATTAACTACAACAGAGAGCTGCCATCGATAGACCTGTTCAGTTTCTAGGGGTTCGGTCAACGGAACACTGACAATCCCAGGAGTTCCAGATAACGGAATAGATTCGACTAGTAGAGCCTGTTGGTTGTGATCGAGCAGTACAAACTCCGCCGTTAGTTCAGGAGTAGACTGTTCAGGAACATAAAACCAAAAGGTAGGAGACTCAGCTAAGGTCAGTGCTAAGAAAGAGTTGGAATCATTGTTGGCATCATTACTACAGTTTCCCGTTGTCTCGACAATCTCGCTACTACCAGGGACTATAGCAATCAGCTGATCCGAACACAGACCACGGTCTGCTCCTGATGTCCGTTTCGGTGGTCTGCCCACATCCTCAAAGCTTTCATTTTGTGTCGCATTTGGTGTAGTGACGTCTGGTGGGAGGAAATATAAACCTCCTCCAGCTGTTGTGATCTGATCAGTTCTGCCATCACCCTCAAAGTCTACATCTGGTTGAGCTGATGGGGTATCGGATTCGGATAAACTATCCCTAACAGAGTTGCTGTTTAGAGCAACAGACTGCGAACGCGCTCGTAGAGGGTAAATGGTGAAATTAACTAGTACCCAGGCAAGGGCCAAGATCAAGGAAGGTTTGTACAACGCTAGCTTTATTTTATACATACTGAGAGGTTTGACAAACGTTAATTTTTTTAAAGTATTCCATAATCTTTATCAGTCCTTGCCAAGGGATTTTACGCAAGCCTTTACATTTCTTATCAATTTTGGTCTGGGTGTTTTTTCGTTGACGCTTTCAGGTTGGTAGCTATGATAAAAATGAGGTAATTAACCTTGATGGCTGATTTATTTGCCAAAAACAGTATTACATGTCAATCCGGACTAATTGCTCTAGTTGAAGTAAAATTCACTAAATCTTAAACAAATAACGTTTTTATCAAAAAGACTTGGATCAGAAATCTAGTGCGGTTTTTATTCTAATGAGGTACACAATATTTTTACCCTCTTAGCTCTTAGCTCTTAGCTCTTAGCTCTTAGCTCTTAGCTCTTACGTATTATGACTTCACTGCTCCCTGCTCCCTCAAAACATGTACCTCACCTAATTGAAAACCGCTATAGCCTTTACATTTGAGATGTAAACATAATCGCGATTAGTAAAGGCTAGATGCCAACAGCAATAAGCAAGAGCTAATCAAGTATCTAGGGATTTTTGGTAATATAAAAAACTGTCATCCTTGTTTACATTTGATTTAAAAATGCTATAAACTACGATGGCTCCACTGGTTGCCACTAACGCCAAGGCTGATGGTATAAAGGGTATCCATCCCCCTTTGAGTAAGAGACCATAACAGACTCCAGATAAGAGGCTGATACCAACAAAAACAGCAACTCCCAAGTAGGATGGGGAATGTAAACGCCAAACTAATAGGCCTCCCACCACAGACCAACTACCAATCCAAAGCACTTCCCCCCACTGTGGCAACCACCAGAGCAAGGGTCGCTTATCCAAAACAGCACTAATAATCTGACTACTCATCTGGGCTTGAACCATAACCCCAGGTATTTTGTCAGACCATGGCCCTTTAGTATAGGGAGTCCGGTGTAAATCCTTTGAATCTTGACCCACCCCAATCAAGACAATATTATCCTTGACTAAATCCGGCAGTTGGGAGTCCAGTTTACCCTTGAGTAAGTCTTGAAGATGAACGTATTTGGGATTCTTGGCACGATAATTAAGGAGTATCTGATATCCCATTGCATGTTTTGGCTTTAACTGATACCCACCAGCATTGTGTGCGAATTTCCGAAACACCACATCACCGATTTCTACATCCCCTGCTGAATTTCTCTTCATCGGCGGGATTCCCTTTTGGGCTAGGTAATTCAGAGCGACTTGTAAACTCAGAGAGTAAGTAGTATTACAAGTATCCCAAGAGTTAATCCCTAAGCTCATCCCTAGAAGTTGGCGGCGGATAATATCATCTGGGTCACGAGGCAAATCACTAAAGCCAATCTGTTGTGATGCCATACCGGGTGGTGAAGCGATACCAGGCTGATCATTACTTTCCATTTGGCACACCGCAATGAAACGGGGATTTTGTTTCAATTGAGTAGCTAAGTTGGGTTCAAACTCGAAATCATGATAAATATCTAAGCCAATCACTCGCGGTTGATAACGGTTGAGTTTCCGCAACAGTTGTGCCAGGGCCGTATCGGATAATGACCCTTTCCTAGACCAACCCATCTTGTCCTGATACTGAATATCTGGTTCATCCACCGCAATTACTAAAACCCGCTCATCCCGCTTTTCAGGTGGTTGCAGAGCCATGAGATGGTCGAAAGCATGTAATTCTGATCCTTGTAACAGCCCAAGCGATCGCATTGTGATCACTGCGATAGTGACAATCAAACTTACCAGTAAAACCCTTGAGAGTTTGGGTTTATCCTTGAGATAGGATCCCTGAGTCAAGTCGTCCCAAGTTGGTGGTTCCAGAGCAGGATTCTGGAATATCACTGGTAACCAACTGGCACAGGGATAGTTATCTTCTACCTCCTCCTGCAATCTTTTCCGGGTTTCCCACACTGAATCCGATATGGATTTTTTCTTTGTGGCAAATGCGTTGAGAAAATACCTCAAAAACTTCTGAGCTACCTCATCTGGCACCCGTTCCCGCATTACCAGGGTTGTCGAGATTGGTAAACTAACCAATTCTGCTGCTAATCCTAACCCATCACAGGAATTAAAAATAGCCAACTTTAAACCATTCTTAATCCCATTGATTAGACCATACTTTAACTCCTCAATGGTAATGCTTTCATCCTGATTGATGTAAAACCGTCCTTGGCAATTATTATTATGGGTAAAACTATGACCAGCAAAAAACAATATATCCCACTTTTTATCCCATAATTCCTGGCTTAATTTTTTTTTGGGGGGACTGATTAAGGGGACAATTTCTGCATTCGGTAATTCCTCCTGGAGTAATGCTAAATCATGCTGGATATTAATCCCGGTGTCATCTCCTAGAATTGCCAATATTCTTACTCTATTTCTATATTGGTCGATTTGTTTTGAGGATACTGGAAATTCTGAAGGACTGAAATTAACCTCAATATCACAATCGGACAAGACATCCCAGAGATGCCAAGGCAGTTGCCAAAGTTTGATATTATTAGTTTGAATAATAAACCGAATCTTGCCATGGTTCGATAAAGCTTTTAACACTTGATCCCGGAAGCGTTGAAACTTTCTATCGGTTGAATTTAGCCAATTATTGATCGCCTCTTGTAAATCCTGAGCTGAGTTGATAACTGAATAGTTGGTTATTTGTTCTGGGGGAGCTATAAGTTTCCGATGCACTTTGATTCTCCCTTGAGCACGATAGCTTAAGAGCCAACTGTCACACAATTGGTTAATCTGAGGTGCTGGTGGTAACCAACCATCAATTTCTCTAGCCATTAAATTATTTTCATTGGGATTGATCCCAATGAAA
>NZ_JAAHHW010000195.1 GCF_010692325.1 Moorena sp. SIO3I8
GGGTCGGCGTATCAAGATTTCGGGGGCTCAGTGGGATGAGAGTAACGTCCCACAAGTCTTGAAGCATCGGTGTGCCTACCTCAACGGGCAATTTTCAACTTGAGTCTTACAAAACTGAGATGCACTCCATGCTGATTACCCCTAAGATAATTACTAGAGAAGGTAACAGGCAAAAAGTAATAATGAACGATTGTCCATTGAACCAATTTTTAGAATACTGTTCTTTAGTCATTTCCTGCCAAGCTCAAAGTCGCCAAGGGTGGATATTTTATTAGTAATAGACATAGGTGTGAAAACGATTATGGAAGCGTTACCCCACTTAACCTTAAACCTAATTTCAACGCCTATGTCTAAGGTCGGAGAGACATAGTTATTCGGGTATATATCATCGGTAACTGATAATAGGTAATTGCCAATTTACAATTGAGGATCATACTATGGCTGCTATTAAACACCACTTGTATATCGCAATTACCTATTACCTATTACCTATTACCTATTACCTATTACCTATTACCCATGACCTATTAACAGACACTCATCTCTATCAACATGCATAGAAAATTAGTATTCTGGTTGAGATGTTCTTGGAGTCAATCGCGAAGTTTAATCACACATTGTGAAAATCTTGGGAAGGCTATCCTCAGTATTGTATAGTAAATATCCCCCAAAATGTTAAATTTTGGTGAAAAACACTTGGTGAAAAACACTTTTAGGTGCGCTTTTGGAAAGCGCACCTTAAGTGTCTTGCTATACAAAACGAATGGCAAGCACTCACCTTCGGTCTCACGGGACTTGTGAAAACTTAACGTTTCAAAAATTAAGGTAAAAACTTTAACGAGTAAAGTTTAAGTTAAAAGGAACTACTGACAGAACCTTCCTTTTCCCCTTACCTCAGCGATGCAGCAAGGGAACAGGGGAGGCAGCGCCGCCAAAGGGGGTTCCCCCCATGAGCGACTGCCGTGGTTTCCCCCACTCGCTATTGCATCAAGACAGGGAAAAGATGAGGGGTTACACCCTTCATATTAACAAATATAACAGATTCCCGTAAATCCCTCTCTTATTCTTTACTTGTCTTACGGATACGTTTCAGGAAAAGCCTAGCAAGTCGGGGTAGTTGATCAGAAAATTTTTTACCCTATTGACCCACTGATACCACGTTGCTTTCTTGCCATGGTACTTCCTGGGATTGATAGGGGAGATAGGGAGGATGGGAAAGATGGGAAAATGAGGAGAATGGGACAGGAGAATGGGCAACAGGAAGACTATTTCTTTTTTCGCTTTGCCAACAGTGGCAAGGCAGACAGTATACCTAGGAAACTGAGTGCTAGGAAAAATGGTAAGCGATCGCCTCCTTGCAAAGCTTCCCCTCCAGTTACTCCCAGCCAAGTATAGGCGAGGGTACCAGGAATAATCCCAAAGAAAGTGCCAAGGGTATACTCTACCGAGCCAATCGGGGTTAGACCAAACAGGAAATTCACTACATTAAAAGGAGAAATGGGGGCAAAGCGTACTGCTAAGACAAACATCAGGGGTGTCTGCATCACTGCTTGATTGAAGCTGACCAATGCTTTATGATGCCTGAACTTGTATTCAACCCAATCTCGCAATAGGTAACGCGCTACCCAAAATGCTCCCAATGCCCCCAAGGTTGCTCCGATAACAGACCAGAAGGTACCCCAAACTAAACCAAACACTGTACCACCAGCGATAGTCAGTACTGTGCCAGGAATTCCTAAAACCGTTGCCAGAGCATAAACCAGGATAAATAAACAGATTGCCCAATGGCCTAATTCTTGCAACTGTTGCACTAGGAACCTTTGGTTAAATAAGGCTCTGACAGGAGTCGAGTAACACAATAGGACCAAAATAAATAGCGCGATCGCTAACCAAAGGCTTCGTCTTTTCAGCAATATGTTCAATCTCATCAATCTTCTACCTTAATCACCTTAAATTGTCAGGACTTAGGGTCAGGACTTACGCAACACTGGACTGTCATTCGCCCTTATATTCGCCTTTATGGTGTAGGGTGCGTTAATAACGCACCCTACAAGCAGAGTTATTGCCTAAGTTTTGATTGTTTCCAAAGTAGGGGGGTGGTAGATAGCACCGCTAATACAACTAGTGCTGCGATCATTTGCCAGGGGGGACTACCGCTGATAGCTTCCAGACCACTGCGACCTAACCAAGCATAAGCAAAGGTAGCCGGGATAATTCCCACTGCGGTGGCTATCACATAGGTGGGTAGAGGAATTGGTGTTAAGCCGAACAAATAGTTAACCGCATTGAATGGAAAAATTGGCGCGAGGCGAATTGAGAGCACAAACCAAAAACCATTTTTCTCAATGCCCTCACTGAGTTGCTCCAAACGAGAGTCCTGAAACTTATACTTAACCCAATCACCAGCAACAAAGCGAGCAATCATAAACGCAGCCGTTGCTCCCAAAGTAGCACCAATCACAGTCCACAAAGTACCCAGCATTAGTCCAAACAGAGCACCAGCCGAAAAGGTTAAAATCGCATCAGGAACAGCTAGTACTGTGGCAACAATATAAATTAAAATGTACCCCAGTGGTCCAAAAATACCCATGCTTTCCTGAAGCCATCTCAGATTTTCCAGCTTCAGCCAAGACCCAACCGGCGTAAATAGCAAAATTAAGGCAGCTGTCACTAGAACTATTGCCCCAATCCCTAACCTGAGTCCTAGCTTTCTCTTGGACTGGGGCAGATTTTGAGATGTCGAGGATGAAAGGTTCATGAGCTGGGGAAAAGGTAATGGGTAATTGGTGATTTTGAAATAGGGTGATTTTGAAATAGGATTAGTTTTGGGCTGACAAACTAATTAGGAATCGAATCCTATCACATACGATATCAATATTGACTATATTTATTGACACAGTATCGGTAGTGTTAACGTCCCAATTTTATAAGTTTTATAGAGGGTTAATCGTCATTTTTAACTGCTCATTCAGTTCTAGATATTTCCAGTATACATGAATCTATTAAATCCTAGCTTAATGAGTTTTTACTGAGAATAGCCTTAATCAATAACGAGCTAGTTTGGTCAATCAGCGAATCAGTGCAAATCATACAGATAGAAGTTAGGCAAAAGTGCAAAAGTTCCTGATAGCAAGTTGCTTTCTGGTGATGTTACTTGCTGATCACAAGCTCATCCCCCTGATCCCCCTCATATGAAGTCGGGTTGAATACCCATCATAAAAGTGTGGGGCCCCGGAGATGGGGAGATGGGGAGATGGGGAAATGGGGAGATGGGGAGATGGGGAAATGGGGAGATGGGGAAATGGGGAGATGGGGAGATGGGCTAGGCATAGAACAAGTTAATATGCTATTGTTTTCGCCATCTACACAAGAGAATTTAGATTAATTTTAGAAATAGGGTACCCATATCACAAGTAGAACATGCTACTATTATCTCCGTCTTTAGCAGATGACTATAGACTAGTCAGCCTGGGAGGTCTACCACATGATCAAGTTTTAGTTTCAAGTTCAACTAGCCGTTTATCGGTAATTAATTGTTTACAAGTTGGGTTGACAAGTCTGGCCAAGCAGGAGTAACTGGGTTGTCTTGATGCTTGTCTTGATGCAAAGCGCGAGTGGGGGGAAGCCCTTCAGGTCGGCGCACCCGTCGCTATTCGAGATCTCGGCATCAGCTCCTGGCACGACCCTGGAAACTATGGGCAGAAGACCTTTGATTCTACAAGCCCATGGCTCTAATCAACCCAAACTGGGCAGTTGATTGGTTGCAGTTGATTCGCGATCGCTAAACAAACCAATAGCTAGTAATCCTTCGCAAAATTCAACATCTGTGTCTTGATGCAGTCGGTATTTCCGCCGTCTTTTACTAGCTAATACTTTTCGGTAAATTCCAGCGTTGATTGACCGAATAGTTTTCCTAAAAACGGATAATAAACGTTTCAAACTGGCTCGTAGGGTGCTGCGGAAACCGCCAATCGCTCTAAATCCTGTTTGCGGACACAATCCCCATTGCATACCCAGCACTATTGAGTAAATTAGCAACTTATAGTAAAATAATTTCACCAATCGACTTGCCATCGACTTGTCATCGACTTGCCATTTAACTAGGCAGAGGTCGATCTCTGCTGTTGCATTTTGGTCGAAACTATGGAAAACCTTAAGACTACATTCAACAATACAATCAACGTTATCAAAGAAAGGATCTTTGATACCGATTTCAAGCTCGCCAACATCCCTATTTCCACGATAGTTATTGTGGTGCTCATCCTCTTGCTCACCCAGATATTGCGAGGCTTGTTCACTGCCATAATCATTCGCAGACTCGAACGTCTGACTAGTGGTACAGAAACCACCCATGACGATGAGTTCATTAGGATTCTTAAAGCACCATTAGGCTGGCTAATTTGGCTGGCTGGACTCTGGCTAGTACATCTAGTTGTGGCGACCCATCTTACTCCTGAACAGAATCAGAAAATCCCCGAGATTCTGTTTGTGAGTGCTCTGTTCATTGCCACCTATATTCTTTACCGTGCTGCTCCACTACTGGGGGAGCTTCTAGGCGGATTGGCGGCCAACACTGAAACTGAACTGGACGATTTGTTCGTGCCCTACTTCCCAAGGCTTTTTCAGATCGCAGCAGTGCTGATTGCCGCTATTAAAGCCAGTGAGATTTTGTTGGGGGCATCTGCTGGTGCACTGATCGGTCTACTGGGTGGTGCCGGTGTCGCCTTAGGTTTGTTATTCAAAGACATTATCTATGACTGGTGTTGTACGGTGATTATCTACGCTGATGGTCTCTATAAACCTGGTGACTGGGTAGGAGTGGACGGCGTAAATGGTTTTGTTCAGATCGTCAGTATTGGTCTCAGAAGTACAACACTTCGCCTTACTGAGTGGGGTTCTATCAAAAAAGTTCCCAATTCTCAAATGATTGCTGGCGTTGTGGAAAATTGGTCACAGAAGATTGGCGATAGATTTGAGTGGGGTATAAATTTAACTCTGAAAATTGATGGCATTTCAGCGGAGCAAACTATCCGAATTTGTCAGGCTCTTGAAGAAAGAATTCCGACTATCGATGGCTTGCACAAGAAAAAAATGTTAGTTTTATTTTCCAAAATTGAAGAGAATGCTCGCGTGATTATAGTTAGGGTATTTGTGATTGATACCAACCTCTACTATTCTGCCCAGCAAGACTTGAACATAGCCATATTAGAAATCCTGCAGAAAGAGGAGATTGATCACCTGCATATTGAGCTGGAAAAGCAACTTCAAGACTACAAACAGATGAAGGGAAATTTAGTTAGTGAGGTGGTATCTAAATCCTAGCAATGCTTTGAACAAGCGATGCAGCGCTCGCTCCCTTCGAAGCTGCATCGCTTTTAGGTGCGACCCGTGGCGAATTTAATTCGCCACGGGTCGCACCTCAAGAATTTGTACCTGACCGAATTGAAAACCGCTGTATGAGATGCACCCCAGATAGTAAACCTTTCAAACTGGCTCCTAGGGTGCTGCCCAAACGGGCAATTGGTGTCAATCATGTTTATTACATACCTAAGTAGTCGGACAAAAGTAAAATTAACTGTTGAAATAGGGAGCAGGGACTGAGGCCGTGGGCCACGCGGGGCGCGTTCGGAGCTGGGAGCAGACGGACTTTTGGCAACTTTACACAAGTTAATACAGCGATGCAGCAAGGGAACAGGGGAGGCAGCGCCGCCAAAGGGGGTTCCCCCCATGAGCGACTGCCGTGGTTTCCCCCACTCGCGCTTTGCATCAAGAAGTGAGGTTTATTTTTGTCCAGGTACTTAGCATGATTCGCTAAATTCGCAAATTATAGTAAAATCGTTTCGCCAATCGATTTGCCATCGACTTGCCATTTAGCTAGGCACAGGTCGATCTATGTTACTGTATTTTGGTCCAAACGATGGAAAACCTTCAGGGTAAATTCAACACTACAATCAACATAATCACAGAAAGGATCTTTGATTCCGACTTCAAGCTCGCCAACATTCCTGTTTCCACGATAGTTATTGTGGTGCTCATCCTCCTCCTTACCCAGATATTGCGAGGCTTGTTCACTTCAATAATCATTCACAGACTCGAGCTGATAACTAGCCGTACAGAAACTACCCTAGACGATGAGTTCATTAGCATTCTTAAGCAACCATTAGGCTGGCTAATTTGGATCGCTGGACTATGGCTAGTCTATCTAGTTGTGGCAAGCCATCTTAGTCCTGAACAGAATCCGAAAATCCTCGAGATTCTCTCTGTGAGCGCTCTGTTCATTGTCACGTATATTCTTTACCGTGCTGCTCCACTATTGGGGGAGCTTCTAGCCGGATTGGCGGCAAACACGGAAACTGAACTCGACGATTTGATAGTCCCCTACTTCCCAAAGCTTTTTCAGATAGCAGCAATCCTGATTGCTGCCAGTAAAGCCAGTGAGATTTTGTTGGGGGCATCTGCTGGTGCACTGATCGGTCTACTGGGTGGCGCAGGTGTCGCCTTAGGTTTGTTATTAAAAGACATTATCTATGACTGGTTTTGTACAGTGGTTATCTATGCTGATGGTCTCTATAGACCCGGTGACTGGGTAAAATTGGACGGAATAAATGGTTTTGTTGAGATACTCAGTATTGGTCTGAGAAGTACAAAGGTTCGTCTTCTTACTGTTGGTGGTACCAAAAAAATTCCCAATTCTAAAATGATTGGTGGAGTTGTGGTCAATTATTGGTCACAGAATCCTGGCGATACGTTGGAGTTGGGAGCAATAAATTTAACTCTGAAAATAGATGGAATTTCAGCGGAGCAAACTACCAGACTTTGTCAGGCTATTAAAGCCAAAATTCCGACTATCGATGGATTGCACAAGCAGAAAATGAAAGTTGTATTATCCAGCATTGAAGAGAATGCTCGTGTGATTCTAGTTAGGGTATTTGTGATTGATAGAAAACTCTATTTGGCCGCCATGAATGACTTGAACATAGCCATATTAGAAATCCTCCAGAAAGAGGAGATTGATCACCTGCATGTTGATCTGAGAAAGGAACTCCAAGACTACAAACAGCTGAAGGAAAATTTAGTTAGTGAGGTTAAGGAAAATTTAGTTACTGAGGTGGCATATAAATCCTAGCAATCCTTTGAACAAGGGATGCAGCGCGGCTGCATCCCTATTCGAGCTCTGGGCATCTGCTCCTGGCAGGACCCTGGAAACTATGGGGACAAGGGCTTTGCTTAATAATGGAATGATTTGAATAGTTTTGTGGAATGAGCATCTTGCTGTCTAACAAGCATCTTACTGTGGAACGGGCATCTTGCCCGTTACAATTCCCGGGCAGGCAGGATGCCCACCCCACTGATATTCCTTCGACGATTCAGCAATGCCAGCACTATTGGGTCAATTCGCAACTTAGTCAATTCGCAACTTATAGTAAAATCGTTTCGCCAATCGATTTGCCATCGACTTGCAATTTAGCTAGGCACAGGTCGATCTATGTTACTGTATTTTGGTTGAAACCATGGAAAACCTTAAGAGTACATTCAACAATAGAATCAACCTAATCAAAGAAAAGATCTTTGA
>NZ_JAAHHW010000196.1 GCF_010692325.1 Moorena sp. SIO3I8
GGACTTTATCGAGAATCTGCACACAGGTTCCGATTACTCTTCCCCTCTCATCTCGGCAGGCTGAGGGATGCACTCCTCAGAAAACCATTTCAGGTTTCGATTCATTCAGACGCTTTCACGTCGCACAGCGTCCACGGTATTTTTATTATAGCACAAAAAAACCTTCATTATAACATTTTGTGAAAACTTTTGTAACAAATTTGGGAGTAGGGAACAGGGAACAGGGAATCGGGAGTCGGGAGTGGGGAATCGGGAGTCGGGAATCGGGAGCAGGGAGTAGGGAGCAGGGAGTAGGGAGCAGGGAGTAGTGGAGTAGTGGAGTGGGGAAAAATCCTGTGTACCCAACTAATTAATTAGTTAATTTTTGTAGATAACTATATGTGATGGGAGCTTGGAGCTGCTACGCGATTGACCTTTGGTCACGCTGCGCGATACTCCAAGCCGCTACGGGATTGGCCGTAGGCCACGCTACGCGATGCTCCTTTGGAGCCGCTACGCGATGCTCCTTTGGAGCCGCTACGCGAACGCATCCACCGAGTATCCTAAACTCTTCCGTTTCTTCCCGATTCCCGATTCCCGACTCCCGATTCCCGATTCCCGATTCCCAATTCTGAATTCTAAATTCTAAATTCTAAATTCTAAATTCCCTCAAGTTGTCAATTTTCCTTTTATCCCTTAAACTAGTATTATCGGAATAGTTAAGGGAGAGTCCACTGATGAACAAGTGCGTTGGAACTACTGAAGCAGCATCTCTATTAGGAATTTCTTCTCGACGATTGCGCCAACTCCTAGAGAAGGGTCGGGTCCGGGGTGCCTATAAAAGCGGAAAATTCTGGATTATTCCTCTGTTCAACCATTTGCCACAAATTACTAAAGGTAATCGTGGACCAAAGGGGAAATGGCGCACTAGTCGTCCGCCAGCTTTAGCGAAGATTAATGTCAATCGCAATCACATTGGCTCGAATATCAAGAAAAGCCCCAAAGACCGGAAGCCAGTGATTTCAGTAAAACGAAAGGGCACTAATCTCTACGGTAATGAAGTCGAAATCCTTGGTCCGTGTAAGATTGTTTATCAGCCGGATAATCCCCTTGATTGTGGTGCTCGTTTGTGGATCGAAACCTTCAGTGATATTCACTTTATTGGTGGTAGTTTTCCGGCTATTAGCTAAGTCTTTGACACTCCCCGTCCTAGTTATTGTAGGGTGGGCAAATCGACCCGATTCCAGATCAAATTGTCAGAGGATAAGCATTTGCCCACCCTACGCCTGCTGATCTTTTCGAGCGGGCAGGATGCCCACTCTACCTATTACCTATTCCCCATTCCCCATTCCCCATTCCCCATTCCCCATTACCTATTACCTATTACCTATTACCCATTCCCCATTCCCCATTCCCCACAACTAAAACCACCCTTCAATCTCATCGTTTGTCAACATTTTCTTTAACTTTTGATATTCCCGTTTTGTGGCTTCATAGATATGTTCCATGTTCACGGGTTCATCGGCGGCGGCGGCCAAAAAAGCGGCATTTAGGGCTATATTGCGAATATTTCCCCCAGCTACATTGAGTTGACCGAGTTTCTGGTAATTTAAGTTAAGGGTTGGGGTCTGGGCTGGAAAAATGCGCTGCCAAATTTGGGTACGGATTTCGGGTCCGGGAAACGGAAACTCGACCACAAAGCGAATGCGGCGCGAAAAGGCACTATCGAGAGCGCTTTGGAAATTGGTGGTCAATATAGCTAACCCTTGATAGGCTTCCATACGTTGCAGCAAATAGCTGACTTCGATGTTAGCGTGGCGGTCGTGACTGTCTTTAACTTGGGTACGCTTACCAAACAGGGCATCGGCTTCGTCAAACAGTAGAATAGCACTACCGGTTTCAGCTGCATCAAAGATCCGCCGCAGATTCTTTTCCGTCTCACCAATATATTTACTGACAACTCGACTTAGGTCGATGCGATAAAGATCCAGACGAAATTCCTGGGCTAATACCTCTGCTGCCATGGTTTTACCAGTACCGCTAGCACCGTAAAATAGGGCGCTGATGCCCAAACCCCGGTCGCCTTTTTGGGCGAAACCCCATTGCTGATAGACTTTATACTGGTGTCTGAGATGAGTGGCAATATCGCTCAGAAGCAGCCGTTGTGGGGTAGGTAATACCAGATCGTCCCAGGTAGCCGTAGCATTGATAGGTTGCGCTAAGTGATCTAATTGATTACGGGCGTAATGGCGGCAGAAATCCCATAATTGAGTTGATTGGTGGGTTTCGTCTTTGAGATTTTTGGCACCATTATCCGAGATCCCCCTTCCGTCCCCCTTAAAAAGGGGGAAACCAGAGGAGGCTTCGCTATCCGAGATCCCCCTTCCGTCCCCCTTAAAAAGGGGGAAACCAGAGGAGGCTTCGCTGTTTGTTCTTTGGGGATTTTGATATCGGTTTTCCCCCAATGTTAGGGCGCTCTTGGGGCTAGATCCGGGATTTTGTGGGAATTTTGAATTTTGAATTTTGAATTGATCACAGGCGGCTTGAATAGTAGCAGTATTGAGGTTAAACTGCACGGCGATGCGCTCAAGTTGACCGTTAAGTTCTGCTGCTGCTGACCCTATATGGCTTTCCCACAGGTCATATTGTTCCTGGTGGCTCAATGGGGGGATGTCTAGGTTTACAATAGTCCGCTGACAGTCAATTTTTCGGTCATTGCTGCTGAGGATTAAACGAGTATTGTTACTATCAATAAATTTGCTCAGAGCTGACTCCCGCCCAGGCTCAGAAAAATTATAACTATCGCAGTCAATAAACAGGACACTATTGCTAAGTTTGGCTTCCCTTTGCCAACGCTTCGCGAGTTGGTAGACATCCTGGGGCTTGGTGGTCAGAGCGGCAGGGTCGAGAGTATGTAACTTTTTCCCCAAATCCTGACAAGTGGCGGAGGCAATTTGGTATTTTGTGGTACGGTCCGAGCCAGATAATTGCACCACGGGATAGCTATTTGTCCCCTCGCCCCCAGACCAAATGGTTTTCAATTGCGACCCTATACTTAACTGAGAGGGAGGCAAAAAAAGAGGGTTAGTCTGAGGCGGTTGGGGTATGATCTTGCCTGCTAATTCCTGGTCTGTGGCATCGTATCCTAACAGAAAGCAGAGGATTTGCTGGTCAATATGGAGGGGGGACTTGGTTAGGATTCTTCCTGGTTCAATCTGGAGCAGTTGCCAGTAAAATAAAGGGCTTTGGGGAGAAAGGACATGCCAACTGGCTCCGGGAAGGGCGTCTATAGCTAAACTAAGAGTAGGATAGTTTTTGTGAGGATGATTTTTTTGGGCTTTGGCAAACAAAGACTGGAACATAGGTTCTATTTCCTGGCCCACGCACATTAGCAGGATATCCCTTTCAAATGGGGAGAGATAGAAGTGGTAACATAGTTGAGCCAGGGCAGAAGTATCGTCAACAATTTCAGTAACGATTTGTTGATTTTCTTTACCTTCTATGTATTTTTCTAAATAGTTACGAACTCGCTCGATTTCTTGAAACAGAGAACTAATATTAGAGTGATACCAGTTGGTTTGAGTTTGGGGTGCCATGTCGCGCTCCTGGTAGACGGGTTTGATCGACTGATATTCTTTTCTAATAGGGTACAAGGTAAAAGGAAATAGCTATGCGCACTACTCATACCTATAAACCGAAATATTCTCACTCTACCTCGTTGTCAATAGCTCAAAAAAAGAAAGACTCCAGACGGAAAGGTTATAGAGAAATATTGGAAGCAGAGGAAAGGGAGTGGAACGCCGAAGATGCGGTGGGGGAATGGGGAAGTATGAGTGCTAATGTGATGCGCACCTTAGAATCAGGAGTAACCCAACCGGAAAGGGGAAGGAGAGAAATCGGGCTGCAAGGGAAGTTTTCTTTGGGACAGCCGGGAGATAGAAGCAGGCAAGGGGAGAATCACGGTGGGCATAAGGTGTTGCAGCCTAAAAGGATGATGGTGCAGCTCAGAGCACAACCGTTGACGGGGGATGAGCTGACTTATGGCGATAGCATGAGGGAATCGAGGAGCCAAAAGGAAAACAAAACGGGCTTGCCTGATCGCCTCAAGGCAGGAATAGAGAACCTCTCGGGCTATTCGATGGATGATGTGAGGGTACATTACAACTCGTCGAAACCTGCACAATTGCAGGCATTGGCGTATGCACAGGGGACGGAGATTCATGTTGGGCCGGGGCAGGAGAAGCATTTGCCCCATGAGGCTTGGCATGTGGTCCAGCAGAAGCAGGGAAGGGTGCAACGGTTAAGAAAGGAAAAAGGAGTGAGAAAAAAAGAGGAAAGACAATTGGAGGAAGAAGCGACAGCGATGGGGTCATTGGTATTAAGGAAGGTAACAAAGGAAGA
This sequence comes from Moorena sp. SIO3I8, assembly GCF_010692325.1. GTDB lineage: Bacteria > Cyanobacteriota > Cyanobacteriia > Cyanobacteriales > Coleofasciculaceae > Moorena. The sequence continues at coordinate 4,381 of NZ_JAAHHW010000196.1, forward strand.
AAGCCGGGAGTTGGAAACAGAAAAGGAGGAAAAAGGTGGGTGTGAGAAGTCGTTAAGTGTTTTAGGTGTTGGAGTAGCGACCCTTGCGGACGGTGCCATTATTGAACGTGAAAATGAAGCAAGGTTCAACCAGACAAAGGCGGACTTGGGAGTTTGTTACAACCATTACGATCCAAAACCCAAAAAACCGCTCCAAAAAATGACCAGTGACGCAACGGAAGAGGAAGATGTGTTAGATTCGTTAGAATTTACGGTTGTCGTAGAAATGGGTTTGGGATTAAGGAGCGAGGTAGCAGGCGGTCAAGTAAGTGGAACAAAAGCCGCATACAGTATGGATATGAATGTAGCGGTAGCGGAGGCCATGAGCGGCTTACCTAGCAACTGGTCGAATTTATTAAAAGGTACAATCGATTTGTGTTATGGCTATGAGAATAGCTCAAGCAGATCTCTGCTTATAATGGATAGAGCATGGGGTAAATCAGAGGATTATGGCGGTACATTCCCCAAGTGTAACAGTGCTAGTGGGAATGTATTATTCCGCCAAAGTCAGTCCATAGGAAAGGACAAAATGTACAATTGGGTAATCGAAAAAATAAAAGAGATAACCAAGGAAAAATACCCGGAAGCGTAGGATTGATCAAGGTTAGGAGTGCGTACGCAGATCTAGTAGGGTGGGCAAATGGACATGACTCGTGATCAAATTGCCAAACTCTCAGAAGTTGCCCACCCAACCCGACTACCCTAGGGCATGCGATCACCTATGTTGTTGGTTGCGTTCAAGCAAAGTGTTCGCTCTTGTCGGGTGGGCAAATGGACATGATTCGAGATCAATTGGTCAAACATTAATAATTTGCCCACCCTACGCCAACGCCACTACCCCACATTAATAATTTGCCCACCCTACTCCCCTGCAAAATCTTCTAAATCGCTAAAATCTAGAACTTGTGGTAAATTACTCCCACAACAACACCCCCAATCCGGTCGATACTTGCCTCGCTCCACCCATTTGTGAAAACTGGAATATTGCCACAAATGTGGACAAGACACCAAACCATGTTTAACCGGATTATAGTGAATATAATCTATATGTCGGTGTAAATCATGGTCATTACGAATTGTATGCTCCCAAAACCGACGTTGCCAGACATTGCTTTCTCGATGCTTACGACGAGAAGCAGAAATATCACCAAATAATGAACGTTTTCCCGGTAAAGACCGGGTAAATAATACCTTTAACCGAGACACTCGCATAGAATAATTAGAATCATCCGGTGGTAACGACCAGATAAAATGAAGATGATCCGGTAACACAACGGCTGCTGTGATGTCAAAGGGTTTTTCTGTCCGCATTTTCGCCATGGCCTTCCGTAACCTTATTATATTCTCAACATCTGAAAATAGAGGAATACGGCGATAAGTGACTATTGTCAGAAAAAATACTCCTCCTGGCACATAAGAACGACGATAGTTCGACATATTGAGATATTGATGGTGGCGAGCATCCTCTGTTTCAGTTTAATCCCGATTCAGAGTAGGGTGGGCAAATGGGGATGAGCACGCTGAGTGCGTACGCGGATAAAGTAGGGTGGGCAAATAGTCAGGATATATGATGAAATTGCCTTCGGTACAGAATTTGCCCACCCTACCCGACGGAATTGCGATCTACTTGTAGTAGGGTGGGCAAATGGACTAGATTTATGATGAAATTGCCTTCGGTACAGAATTTGCCCACCCTACCCGACGGAATTGCGATCTACCCGACTATTGGTTAATGGTTGATGATTTGCCGACCCTACCCCTTGCTTGTAGTAGGGTGGGCAAATAGTCAGGATTGATGATGAAATTGCCTTCGGTATAGTATTTGCCGACCCTACCCGCTCCGAATGCGATCGCACTTGTCGGGTGGGCAAATAGTCAGGATATATGATGAAATTGCCTTCGGTATAGTATTTGCCCACCCTACCCCTACCGAATGCGATCGCACTCTTGTAGTTTGGTGGGCAAATGGTCTTGGGTTCCTGATGAAATTGCCTTCCGTTTAGTATTTGCCCACCCTACCCGCTCCGAATGCGGACGCACTATATTTTAAAATAAGGGAAAACCCCCCATTTCTAGTGGAGAAACCCCTTGGCAACCCTTACCGACATTGGCAAACTGATCACAACTGATGCCAATAGTAATCGTCCAGTCATTGCAGGAACTCGAACCTCTGTGCGCCGAATTGCTGGCCTATATAATCAAGGTAACAACGCCGAAGAAATAGCCAGACGATTAAATCACCTAACAATCACTCAAATTTATGCTGCCTTAACGTATTATCATGCTAACCGTCAGGAAATTGACCAAGATATAGCAGCCGAACAAACCGCCTATGAAGAACTCGCCAAACAACATTATCAGGCAACCAAATCCTAAAAATGACACAAATTCGTCTTTATTTAGATGAAGATACCATGGATAGCGATCTGATAACGGCCTTGCGTCTTCGCAACGTGAATGTTGTCTCGACAGGGGAAGCTCAAATGTTGTCCCGTAGCGATGAAGAACAATTACAATGGGCCTATGACCATCAGCGTGTTATTTATAGCTTTAATGCCCGAGACTTTTATAGAATTCATACTAATTTTATCGAGAAAAAACAAGAGCATTCAGGGATTATTTTAGGGTTTCAAAACTATTCCATTGGTGAACAAATGCGGCGGATTTTAAGGATAATTGCCACTAAATCAGCAGAAGACATGAAAAATCAAGTAGAATTTTTAAGTGCTTGGGGAGAATAATAGCGTACGCTTCTCCCAACACACCAACCGAGTGCGTTCGCGTAGCGTGGCCTACGGCCAATCGCACTACATTAATCTTGACTAGACTTTAAGTTATACATATAATATATGTATGACCTTTGAATATGATCCAAGAATTGCAAAAACCAATTGGCATGCATCATGGTGTTTCCTTTGCGGAAGCTGAAATGGTGTTTTTCGATCCCCTTGCCATTCATGACATTGATCCAGATTCGATTAGTGAAGAACGTTTCATCGCAGTGGGAATAGGAAACTCTGGATTACCATTGGTCGTTGTATATACCATGCGCGGTGAGGTGATTCGATTAATTTCTG
>NZ_JAAHHW010000197.1 GCF_010692325.1 Moorena sp. SIO3I8
TGGAGGTTGGAGGTTGCAGGTTGGAGGTTGGAGGTTGGAGGTTGGAGGTTGGAGGTTGGAGGTTGGAGGTTGTTCGCGTAGCGTGGCCAAAGGCCAAGGTTGGAGGTTGGAGGTTGCAGGTTGGAGGTTAGAGGTTAGAGGTTAGAGGTTAGAGGTTGTAGGTTGACCCCTTCCTCATCTCCTCATCTCCCCATCTCCCCATCTCCCCGCACTTCCCACACTTCCCACACTCTTCCCCCTGTTCCCTGTTCCCTGTTCCCTGCTCCCTTAGACTTGCTTGGTTAGTTCTTGGATAACTTGAATCACGGTATCCGCAAGTTGATCATTTCCCCGGAGCCAACCGAGGGGAGTTAGATGCTTACCAGGAAGTTTCTTATCAGTGAGGAGTTTATTGCCTAAATTCTCCTGTAGCCAACGCACCGTTCCAGCTTCTTCAGCAATCTTATCCTTACTGAAGCTAATTAAAGCAGTAAGATTAAATAAACTGCTATTTTTGATCAAGCAATAGGTTTGTTCGGGTGTGGGTACCACCCCGAAACCAAGTCTGTCTACTAAATCAGCTATGAATGGAACAGGAACCGCACTACTGGTACCACTAATAACAGGAGCCATTAATACAGAGGGTTGATTGATCAAAGAAATATCTTTTAGATCAGCATCTCTGAGGCTATTATGAATCTGCTCCTCTTGATCTTTACCCACACAATCTCCCAGAATTTCCTGAATTTTTTTGAACTCCAAATCACTTAAAAGTTCCAAGAGTGCGATGTATTTTGTTCCTAAGCTGTGACCTAACCAAAAATAATTCTTCGCTCTGGCAGAGGAGTCCTCTTCATAGATACTGTAATCATAGCCCAATTTTTTTGCTTCTTCTAAAATTCCATTGAATAGGGGTTTTTGTTCTTTGACCAAACCAATGGCTACAGGCCAATGGCGGAAGGTAAATCTAAACGGTCTGGCAACAACGGTATAACCTGATTCAAATAATCGCTTGGCGATATACCGGTAAAAAATTGTCGGAAAACTTCCGAAAAACGCACCACCAATCAATTGAACAACACCTACCGGCTCAGGATGGATAGCAACCCAAGCAAAGGGAATTGGTCTAAATTTAAATTCGGCATTCATGGCAGTAACCTCTTTGAGGATAACTAATCGAAAGGGATTTTATAATGCGATCGCTTGTCGGTAATACCATCTAGGTTGAAGGTTGCAGGTTAGAGGTTGAAGGTTACAGGTTGAAGGTTAGAGGTTGAAGGTTACAGGTTACAGGTTGAAGGTTACAGGTTGAAGGTTACAGGTTACAGGTTAGAGGTTTAAGGTTAGAGCTTAGAGATTACAGCTTTCAGCTTTCAGGTTATTAACCCTTCAACATTCAACATTCAACCTTCAACATTCAACCTTCAACCCAACCTTCAACCCAACCTTCAACCTTGGCCTTTGGCCACGCTACGCGAACAACCTTCAACCCAACCTTCAACCTTGGCCTTTGGCCACGCTACGCGAACAACCTTCAACCCAACCTTCAACCTTCGTTGTCTTTTCACCTGAGCCGAGTTGGGCACGGACAAACTGCGTCCGCCGCTCAGTTAACAGCAAACTCAGAGCCATGACGAATTCAGAGGCACTACCGACGAGGGTGCCAACTCTAGAGATTGGTACAGCATTGCCAATTAGGGCAACCAAGGTTCCTACAAATAGCCATGGCCATTTCAGCCTTACCCAGATGCCGATACCAATCAGCAGCACGAACAAATTGACCAAAATTGTTACAATTGGTGGAGCACTCACTTCCGCTACTGTGTAGCGCAAGGTGCCAGCAAAGGTGACTGGAACCAATTCTAGGCCAACAAACTGGGTCGCCACTTCAAACCCACCCAGTCCTAGGGCAAGCACCCAGGATAACACTCGTACAATTGTATTAGCCCAAACTGCTCCAGCGCGGTGAGCTAGCTCAACAGCAATTACAATGAACAGCGGCACCACTAAGAAGTGTAATAGGAAGCGCACCATACTCAGTGATTTCAGGAGATCTCCTTCACCAATCAGGCTCCCCATGGCCAGAACTAGATTGTCATAGCTAATGCTTGCTAGCACAATTGGCAGCACAATCATGGCCAGACTAGTTGAGCGACGCCACAAGCGAATCGCCCATGCCAGTAATACCCATTCCACCAAAGCAAGACTGAGATGGCCAAGGGGATAAATTTTTAACAAACTTTTAGTCATGATGTTCCATAAACTGAAACAATATCTAAGCTTGGTCTTGATAAGTGCTATGGCTCTCAAAAACGTGACCAAGCTATGCAAGACCGGCTTATGGGTAAGAGTATTGATCGTCGAATAGCAATTACCCTTAGTTACCAGTTAATTGATTTCAATTCATTGTTGCAAGTTCCTGGATTGATAAATTTACGTTAATTAATAAATCGCAAGATATTGTAGTCAAATCCGACCTCAGCATTCACGTCTTAGCTAAAATTAGGTAATGCTGGATCAATAAACAGAGTCAGCCCTAATCGGTTTTTCAAATAGGGCACTTTTTCGTGACCCGGTTTGGAAGCTATCAGTTATGTTACCCTGATAATAACTAGCTTATAGCTGATCAGCCTTGGGCTGAATGGTTACCATCCGATTACAGTCACGGTTAGGAGCTTGAGGATTTTTCTGTCTCTTATTGTGTCAATTAAGAGAAAATCCTATAAAATTAGTAAGGTACAATTAGTAGGGGCGAAAAGGTTAGATTTAAACAGACTTGGGGTGGTCAATCATGACAAAATCGAAAGGATTAGCTTTAGTCTCAGGGTTCATAAAAATTATTATTATTTGTAGTCTGATTCAACCGATGCTCGGTTGTACTCAACCAACAGAAAATGTGAGTAAGGCCGATTTAAATCAAGAGATTCAACCAACAGAAAATTTGGTTAAGGCGGATTTAAATCAAGAGATTCAACTCCAGATCGATCAGATGGCATTAATGGAATCGAAAACGATGCAAGTTAAGGTTCTGGATATAGTGGAGGATTCCAGATGCCCAGCTGATGTAGTCTGTGTGCAACCAGGACAAGTCACCATTGCCTTCGAGGTTGTCAAGGAGAACTCACAACCAGAGGAGGTTGAGTTAACCCTCAGAGCAGCCCAAGAAAATTTAGCTGTTAGAAATTTTGATGGCTATTCCATGACATTAAAAAATGTTGAACCATTGCCAATTACTAATCAGGAAAAAATAATACAATCCGACTATATTGTAACAATTGTTGTATCAAAGACTTAAAAGCTCGGAAATCTAACCTATAATGCTAATTTGGGTATCGATTTTTTCAATCGAGACACGACAGATAAGGGCGTTGCTGATTTGGATGGATGATTTATGAAACTGTGAAAGAGGGTGAAGAGACTGGAATTAAAGCAAGATAGAACAGACTCAATCATCCTAGCAATAGGAAATGCCCTAAATCACAAACTGTTTTGAGTTTCCTTCGCTATCATTGAGAGTGGCTGGCAAAGCTTCCAAGATGTTGCTTCGGGCAAAAAAACTTGGCAAAAAAACCTGCGCTAGCAAGGGCGATCATAGTAATAGCAAAAAGACTTAAATAATACTATGCCTACCAAGATAAACCATCACCACCATAACCACCATAACCACCGCAACCCTCTGCACTGTATACTTCCGGCGTATATGCTGCGGGAACTTTCAGAACAGGGAAGCCCTATACAGCGAGAACGGGCATTGAGCGCCCTAGTGGAATCTGGTCAGTTCCGTGGGGTGCGCCAGGAATTAGCTGACTTCTCCACACGACCCAGTGCCCGAGAAGCAGGAGCAGCTAAAGAACGGGTGATCTACCATGCAGACTACCAAACTCGTTTACCTGGCCGTAAAGTCCGGGGGGAAGGAGACCCAGCCACAGGTGACACAGCAGTGGATGAAGCCTACGATGGTTCTGGAGCCACCTTTGATTTATATAGTGACATATACGAGCGGAACTCTATTGATGATCGCGGGATGGTTTTGAGCTCAACCGTTCATTATGGGAGCGGTTTTGACAACGCCTTCTGGAATGGCCGACAGATGACCTATGGGGATGGGGATGAAGATTTGCCAGAAGAGGAGAGACTCTTCAATCGCTTTACTATCGCCATCGATATTATTGGCCATGAGCTGACCCATGGGGTGGTCCAATATGAAGCGGGACTGGTCTATCGGGATCAACCAGGTGCTCTCAACGAACACTTCGCTGATGTGTTCGGCATCCTAGTTAAGCAACGGACACTGAACCAAACTGCTAGTGAATCGGATTGGGTGATTGGAGCTGGTCTGTTTAGTGAGAATGTCAATGGTATAGGCATTCGCTCCATGAAAGAACCAGGGAGTGCTTATAACGACCCCAGGCTAGGTAAAGACCCTCAACCAGCTCATATGAGAGACATCTATACCGGGTCTCAAGATAATGGTGGGGTTCATATCAATTCTGGTATCCCCAACCGAGCCTTCTACATTGCTGCTCTGGACATTGGTGGATACGCTTGGGATAAGGCCGGTTGGATCTGGTATCTTACTTTGAGGGATAAGCTGGGTACCACCTCAGAATTTAAGGATGCTGCCAGAGAGACATTCAAGGTGGCAGGAGACCGATTTGGTGTTGGCAGCCTGGAACAAAAAGCTGTCCGTAAAGGTTGGGAAGAGATAGGTGTTGAGATTATTGAACAGCCTCCGACCCCTCAACCCCCTGAACCCCCAGGATGCTCCGCAGGTGCGCCAGACTTTATCAGGTCTTTCTTCACCCCCTCTCCTTAAGGATAAGTAATTCTGTTGTAACTTAAATCTTGCAGCAGCTTGTAGGGTGGGCAGTGGCTGTTAGCGATGCACCAAGCTACCTGTAGGGTGGGCAAGGTTTTGCCCACCCTACCCATGGATTCTGTGCGTAAGTCCTGTCACTATGGTGCAAGATCTAAGAAGTAAAGACTATGGGGGTGTTATGAAAATATACTTTGAGCGTAGTGGCGGTTTTATGGGGATGAATATGGCAACTGAGGTTGATACTGAATCCCTATCGCCAGAAGAAGCTGATCAGTTGCAAGGTCTGCTGAATACTACTAGTTTTTTTGAGCTACCAGCACAGCTGATGTCATCAACACCAGGTGCCGATCAGTTTAGCTACAAACTGACAGTGGAAGTCGCTGGACGGAAAAAAACTGTGGAAATTGGTGATACAGCAGTTCCTGAGATGCTGCAACCTTTGCTAAGACGCTTGACCACTATGGCACGGTCAAGGTCGAATTAAGAATTAAGAATTAAGAATTTAGAATTAAGAATTTAGAATTTAGAATTTAGAATTTAGAATTTAGAATTTAGAATTAAGTTAGAATTAAGAATTAAGTTAGAATTAAGAATTAAGAATTAAGAATTAAGAATTTAGAATTCTCCATTCTCCATTATTCATTATCCATTCTCCATTCTCCATTATTCATTATCCATTCTTCATTCTTCATTCTTCATTCTCCATTATCCATTCTCCATTCTTCATTCTTCATTCTCCATTCTTCATTCTTCATTCTCCATTCTTCATTCTCCATTTTCCATTCTTCATTCTTCATTCTACATTCTTCATTCTTCATTCTTCATTCTAAAATAACGTAGTCGGAGCATAGGGGATAATATCGGGATCGAATCCTCCCACTTGATTAGTGCGGATAACCCAAAGTTTAGCGCCATGGTTTAACAAAAGATTAGCGATTTCGTCATGACCACGTCGTGGTAGTATAGTGCGCCAGCTAGTAAGTCCTCTAATGATCGGGATAATGGGATTGTCACTGGTAGCAACTCCCACCAAGGTTTCAGCATTTTCCTTCCAGTCACTACGAACAATTCCTAGGGGAGTCAGCTGTTTTTCTAGTGCTTGTCCCAACTCGGATAATTGTTGAAATCGTTGAGTTTGGGGATGATCTGGATGACTTTTCAACCACTCTTGAATTTCAGGATTGGCATTCACTTCATCTTCTATCTGTTGGATTGCTACATAAAGCGCTTGATTGGAGTCTTGCACACAGGATTCTGCTGGTGAAACCAATGCTGCACCGTCACCATCCCCCGTGCGGTAGCGAGCCATCATTACTTGTAACTGATGCTTCAATTCGTCCAAGGGTGATAGTTTAATATCACCAAACTCGTAGTCTTGGGTGACTGCATCCAATTTAACAATCACATCAGAAACAGGTCGATTGCCTAACCAACCCCGCTGCAAATTTCCCATATAGTTCGGCCATTTGATTGACCCTGAAACAATGCCATCGGGGTTACTAGCATAAACTTGATCGTACTCTATATCAAAGCGTAATTCATCGCTTAATGGGTCACGCACTACATGAGCAATACCATAGGCAAAGTGACCGCTTACCATATTAAAAAGGGCACGTTCATCTTTTTTATTACCACCAATTCCCCCAAAAAGATGGATGACAATTCCCCGGTCTCCTTCTTGCCAACGGGATATCGCCGCCTCTGCTTCTTCAGCTAAAGGATCCAGCAGAACTGTGTTGCCAGTACCTTTTTGCTGTTCGGTATTTTCCCAATTTTTTTCCTTAATGTAAGTTACCCCTTCCTCAACTCCCAAAATTACTTGATCTGGCTCTAGCATCATCAAAGCCCTAGGTTCAATCCCTTGGGTAACAAAAATGCCGTCAGGATCCTGAGCACCATAAATATACCAACCAGCGCTATTTAGAGGAGAGTCTTCAATCTGGGAATTGGTAGATCTAGGGATGCCATCCCGGTCAGCCACCACTTGAGGAATACGAATAATTTCTTGAGGTCCATCAAATTGTTTTGAGTCTTTATTAAGCGGGAGACACTTCAAAGCGATCGCTGTCAAGAGCCTCCCGTTTAATAATAGTAACCAAGCCATAGAAGCGACCAGTAATTTGCACTGGCTCTTCGGCAATAGTCAAAGACGTCCTTGTTTCTGACTCAGTCACAATTGGATTTTTTACCATGACAATCACATTATCGTCAGGTCTGTCTGCAGCCAACGATTCCAGGGGACCTACTTGATTGAGATTATTTAATCGAACCGGATGGATAGTGCCCCCTGTCATGCTATCTTCAGTGGCTTGATTAAAGTTAATATCTGTGGTAACTCGCTTCACATAGTCTTGGATCCCCTGGTTGACTGACAAAACTCAACAAGCATAGTCAAAAGACCTTACTGTAAACTCCAGCCGATACCTCTTCTGCTCGTCCTGTTTTCGGGAAGCCATCGCTGGTGATGGGTCGGGTTTCCCACTTAAA
>NZ_JAAHHW010000198.1 GCF_010692325.1 Moorena sp. SIO3I8
ACCTTCAACCTTCAACCAACTAACCTTCAACCTTCAACCAACTAACCTTCAACCTTCAACCAACTAACCTTCAACCTTCAACCAACTAACCTTCAACCTTCAACCAACTAACCTTCAACCTTCAACCCAACTCCCAACAACTCAGAACTCCAGCTACCGTGTAAACCGTAAGGAATATGATGCTTCAAGTGGAGTGTTGCTACCGGTCCACTAGTTAAATCACGACCATCTAATATTACTAGATCCGACCGGTGATGACTAGCATCATATACTAAGGTCAATACCCAACCATCATCTTCTCGTTCAGCATTGGGTCGTGGCACAAACATTGGTTCATTTACAAAACCCTTAGGCGCAGCACTCCAGAATTGTTGTGTCTTTGTTGCCGTATCTATTTTGAGAATTCCTTGTAATGGAGCATTACCGGTGGGATGATCAGTAGCTCCGATAAATAAGTAGCGATAGGGATGTCCTACATAATTAGGGTTAATGCTGGGAAACTCGCAACAGCGCTCTTCTAACAACTTACTCGCTACGGTTTTCTCCGTTAAGTTTAAACTAAAGCGCCAGAGTTGCCCTGGTGCGATCGCATTAAAATCAACCTCCCGAAAATCACTACCTACGTCTAGTGCTGATAATGACTCGTAGCAAATGGAATCCACATAAATCTTGCCATCTTCCTCAAAAGCATTAGCGTGATGGAAGATAAAGCCCGATTGGGTTTCTAGGATTTTGACTCCCTCTGTATTCTGTTTACGAGGAATCACTATAATCCGGGTCGGTTGCTCAGGCTGATATGCCACACACTCACCAGCTCCTCGGTATCCCAACAGGAACGGAATAGGATTATAGCTAACAGGATTTTGGAAGAAAATACAGTAGTTTGGGGTAATCGCAAAATCGTGGATAAAGGCAAAACCAGGAACAATATAAGCTTGGCGTCGTAATAGTTTACCGGTTGGGTCGAATTCGTAAATAGTAATTTTGGTAGACAGACCTGGCTGAATCCCGAAATTCACCAGACAGGGTTGACCACCATCAAGCTTACTACTAGGGTCAATCCAAGGATGAGCAGCAAAGAATTCACCCCCTGCTAATACTCCATCCAAGTTATCTTCACCCAAGGTTTCAAGGGTATGGGGGTCCAAACCGTAAGGTTTAGCTGCTTCCCATAAGGCTAAGAGCTTGCCACCCCAGTAGATTACATTGGTATTAGCAATATTTTTGAGTTGGACATCAAATAGATTCGCTAACCAACCCCCAGGCTTCTGAGTGCCAAACACTCCTCGATAAAGGGGTTTCCCCGCTTTCTGTTCCGCTAAGAAGCCCTCTGTGCGTACAAACCGATTGCGAAAATGGGCTCGACCGTGATCAAATGCGAACGCACAAATCATCCCATCCCCATCAAACGGATGATGCACCGGGTAACCATTAATATCCAGCAAACCAGGACCATTCCTTAACCAAGTCCCCTGCAACTCCCCAGGAATTTCCCCTTCTACCTGATCAATCCAATAATCGTATTCGCCCGGTTGGGACTCATAACCCCTTGCCCAATATTCCTGGCTATAGGACATCCCAGGATTAGAATCCCCATTGGCTTCTTTGTTTAACACATTTTTCATTGCTTGTCAAGTCTTTATCCAGATTATTTTATAAATAGTTTTTAACTTTATTTACATTTTATTACTTTATCAGACTGTCTATAGCAAAGGGAATAGGGAGTAGGGAATAGGGAATAGGGAATAGGGAATAGGGAGTAGGGAACAGCAAACAAAAATTCTCATAATTCATTTGGGAGCCCTATATCCATTACCCATCTCTGTAGCCCTGGCTAAGGTTATTTAACAAAACTTTACATCCATGGCTAGCAAGTATAGGAATAATAATATATATTATTATTCCCAGCAGTAATAATTAGTATTTATAGTAACAATAACGGCATCAAGCCACTATTAATCAAGCATCAGTTGTCAGCAATCAGCCGTGAGCTTTTAGCTCACGCTACTTACTTGTTCACTTAATTTTCAACACTTTAGCCATTGAGAAAGATCGCGACCAATTAAATCTTGAAGCTGGAGGATATCCTCGCGATAGAATTCAATCAATTGCTTCCGCACTGCTGGTGATAACTTAGGTTTACCACGATTTAAATATCTAATCTTGTTAACTAGTTTATCCCTTAGGCTAGTAGGAAGCAATGGACTCAGAATTGATTTAACTGGGTGCGGTTGGCTCAAAAATGATTCCAACGCTTTGTTCTTGGGAATAGGAGCAGCTTGCCTAACTTTTTCAGATATATCTGGGGTAAAGGTATCGTCTATCTCCAAAAAACCAAACATATCTTTCAGCATCCCTAGAGGATTATTATTCAAATCTTCGTATAGATAAACCTTAATCTGGCTTTTTTCAAACACATCATAATAACGCTTCATTTGGACATAGTAAAGTCCCTGGTGTTTATAGTGCCAGAAAGACCACCAGTTATTTTGAATGCGCTCCTCTTCTTGGGCAAGAGCCTCAGCAAAATCCAATGGTTCGCGCTCTTGCTTGATTAAATGTAAATAGTTGGAATAGGCTCTTTCTGCTGGATCTCGAAGAATAGCAATCAATTTAGCCTTAGGAATGTAGTACTTTATGCGTTCAACAGATTTCGCAATGTAGAGATAACTTGTAGATGCTTCACCAATAGCTATTTGATTAGTTGCCTTTTTATATAGGGCACGATAGTCGTCAATATTAGATACAATAAAATTAGCTTCTTTTTCATCTCCTAACCCACTAAAATCTAAATTTTCTCCTTCAAAAGCAAAAAACCTAGGTTCCTTGGCAGGACTCATATAGATTTGCGGATGTTGCTTTAGATATCGGTAAATTGAGGTGGTTCCAGCCTTAGCTGCACCTAGGATTAAAAAGTTGGGCATTGTCATGAGTCTATCTATTTATAGCAAGTCTTATACCCATGAGGTACAAATCTCTGGGTTTTAGGGAGCAGGGACTTCGGAGCAGGGACTTCGGAGCAGGGACTTCGGAGCAGGGACTTCGGAGCAGGGACTTCGGAGCAGGGACTTCGGAGTAGGGAAGAGGGATGAAGGATAAAATCCAGTGTACTTGATAGTGATGCAAACTGCCGTAGCAGACTGTCTATAGCAAAGGTAATCGGGAATCGGGAACAAAAATTATTACTATTGATTTCGGCTCCCTATATCCCTTGGTTATCTCTATTATCTAGTAGAACCCTTACCCATCTCTGTAACCCTCGCTAACATTATTTAACAAAAATTTACATCAATAAATAGGAAGTATAGGTATAATAATTTATATTCTTATACCTAGCAGTAATAATTAGTATTGCTAGTAGCAATAGGAACTTCAACCGACTAGTAATCAAACGTCAGTTGTCAGCAATCAGCCGTCAGCTGTGAACTTAAAATAAACCCCACGTAGCTTGCGTTAATGGGCAAGCTGATAGCTGTTCGCGTAGCGTGCGCTTAGCGCATTAGCTGATAGCTGACAGCTTAAGTTAACTACCCCTCCCCAGGCTCAGGAGAACAAATCCCATGGCATTAGATGTTTTGAAACGCTATAACACTCAGTTAGGTTTAGCCCTATGCTTAGCCATTAGTGGAGCGATCGCATTTTCAGTAAACCAAGCTAATGCTCAGATTACTCCTGATACTACCTTGCCCCAGGGGGAAAGGTCTTTGCTAGACCTGGGCTCGGGTCAGGTAAATGGGGAAATTGTTGATATCATTAAGGGAGGAGCAATCCGAGATATCAATTTGTTCCACAGTTTCCTAGAATTTAATGTGGGAAACGGAAAAAGCGTTTATTTTGCTAATCCAGCTGGGATTGAAAATATTATTTCTCGGGTAACTGCTGGGAAGGCCTCTAATATTTTTGGCACCTTGGGTGTCAATGGTGGCGCGAATTTGTTCTTGATTAATCCCAAGGGGATTTTGTTTGGGCAGAATGCCAAGCTGGATGTATCGGGTTCCTTTGTGGGCACCACTGCTGATGGGATTGGGTTTGGAAATCAAGGAGTGTTTAGTGCGTCTAATCCAGAGCCTCCCTCACCATTATTGACGGTTAATCCTAATGTGTTCTTCTTTAATCAAATTCCCGGTAATATGAATCGTGGTAGTATTACCAGTCAAGCTAAGTTAGAGAAGCTAGCCGTTGATAACCTGTTGTTGCTTGGTGGTGATGTTGAGGTTATCGAAGATAGTAAGATATCCACCAATCAAGGTGGGAATATTCTATTAGCGGGATTGAGCGCAGCAGAAGGACAAGTAGCATTAACTAGAGACGGTAACAAGCTGGGTTTAGATTTTCCCGATGGCGTCAAGAAAGGGAATGTTGTAGTTAAGGATAGCGCTATAGAAACCTTGGTGCCAGAAGATAGCAATGTTGATGGTGGTGAGATTAGGATTATTGCTGATTCTGTGGAAGTAGAAACTTCCAACAATGATCAGGGGATTGTTACGATAACTGATAAGAATGGCAATAAAAGTGGTGATATAATAATAACAGCTGATAACTCAGTATCGATTAATTCTACTCCTGAGCAAGACCGTCAGGGAATCTTTACGATCACAAAGGAAGAAGGTGGAGAAGCAGGTCAAATCACTATCGATGCTGGCTCGTTGACACTAAACAATTCTCAAATAGCTCAGGGAATCTCCACTATCAATGATGTAAATGATCAGAATGCAGGTGGGATTTCTATAACAACTGATTCACTTGTGATTATTGATCCTATTCAGGGAAGTCAGGATGGAGGCTTGACCTTAACTGATGACGGAACAGGTGAACCAGGAGGAAGTATAATAACAAGCGTAGATGCTGTTGGCGGAAACATTACCATCACTACGACTAACATTGTAGTATCGGAAAACGAACCTACCATTCAAACAGACCAAGCTAATCAGGGACAAGATAGCAGTGCTGGGGATGTATCATTAGAGGTTAATGGTAATGTTACTCTCGCTGATAATACCAGACTTGATATCGAAGCTGAAAAGGATCAGGATATCCCCTCGGACGATGAAAAGATTAATGATATCTTTGCCAATACTGAAACAGCCAAAGATGGAAACATCGCTATCACCCTGCAAGGCTTATTGATAAATTTCAGGTTACAGGAAGGTCGGACTCCATTTAATGATATTTCTGCTATTAGTTTTACGGGGGATTTGTCTTTATCTGGGTTGTTGGAGATCAATGGTAAGCTTAATTCTACTCAGGATCCTGGCAACTTACCAATATCACTAGTTAACCCCTCGTAATTAATTGTTGCTAACTGTCCCAGGAGTGGAAAAGTAGCGCTAACTGAACCAAACAGGATCGACAAAGTTACTTCTACTCCTACCTCTGAAGTCAGTTACTTGCCCATGAGAGGAAAACGCCCCACTGCCAATACTCCTACTGCTTCTCGTCCCAAGAAAATAGTGGAAGCTCAAGGTTGGACTGTTGATGAAGATGGTACAATTATCCTGACGGTTGAACCGAATACTGTTATTCCTAACTATTGTATTGATAAGGATTGAGGCATCCGATAGTTTAGCTTGATGTTGAAAATTGCAGCAATTGTCAGCAATTAGATTACTGTTGGATAAGTATAGCGCGCTAGTTTAAATAGCTTCGGTGGAATCCTGTCACTATCGAAAATTACAGCAATTTCGGAAATAAAGCGATTCGTGCAAAGCCCGACGCTACGCTCCGGAAGCTGAGGCCTTTGGCCACGCTACGGGAACGCTTCCGCGCTTATGCGATCGCTTCCGCGCTTATGCGATCGCTTCCGCGCTTATGCGATCGCTTCCGCGCTTATGCGATCGCTTCCGCGCTTATGCGATCGCTTTCCACAAAAGAGCCTTGCTAAATCAATAGTTCAGCTCTTAAACACCCTGATCATACTTGACTAGGTACCTTCACCTTGCCGTTACTCTGTTGTGTCTGACTCTCTTCTTTTTGTTATATAGGGTTATTCTCGATGAACTCTTCAATTGCCTCTATAGGATTATGGGATTCGTCTTTTCCTACCCTAGCTTTACCCTTTTTAAGGTAGTTGTCCGCAGCGTCAACAAAATCACTATATAGATCAGGATTATCAATAGCTCCCAATTTAGAATCTTTTTCCGAATCTTTTATATCAAAATCAAGGCGTAACACACGCTTGGCATTATCCTCATTTCCTTGTCTAATTATTTGCCAGCAAACGTCCGCATTAACTTGATTGGGGGCAGGCATAAATAGATTACCTAGCTGTTGTGCCCAACCTACCATTCCCCAACTGTTAACTTCCTTGTAGCTGTATGGCTTTTTTACGTTACCTGTGCCAATAGAAACAATGGCTATATCATCGAGTTTAAGTTGCTTTTTATGCTTTGGATTAGAGGGATGATATGGAAGAAGTAGGGCATGAGCTATGGCAATCAGAGCCGGATTATTAACTGCAATACCCCCATCGATAAACGTTTTTTCTGGCACTTTTTCATTATCTAAATTATAAGGTTGAAAAAAAGTTGGAGCCGAGGCGGAGCAAACACATAGTTTCCAAATTTCAATATTGTCATACCATTGACGTTCTGATTTAGGGTTATTACTACAAAACCACATGGTTCTCCGTTTTTGAGTCCAATAAGCAGGAATTAATAAAACCGGTTTATTCTCAGAGATGTCACTGATTTTAGTAGAGCCAAATTGACCTTTTAATACAGCCTCTAGTCCCTGATGAGGGTATCGACCAACATTAAAAAAATTCCTAAGTATAGAAATATCACGCCAAACTTTCGTGTTATTTGGGAATATTTTTTCACCATTTTATTCATAAAGGTTTAGTAACTCATCAGCAGTTTTTCCTAGACAAATCCCAGCAGCTAGAAGAGAACCTGTAGACGTTCCAGCTACTAAATCAAAGTATTCATGCAATGGCTTGTCAAGTTTTTCTTCAAATTTTTGGATAATTCGAGCAGATATTACTCCCCGAAAACCACCACCATCTAAGCTTAAAATCTTGTAAGTCATAACTAATCTATCCCAAA
>NZ_JAAHHW010000199.1 GCF_010692325.1 Moorena sp. SIO3I8
CCCCATCTCCCCATCTCCCCATCTTCCCCTCCTGGGAGGGGTTAGGGGTGGGTCCCCATCTCCCCATCTCCCCATCTCCCCATCTCCCCATCTCCCCATCTCCCCATCTCCCCATCTCCCCATCTCCCTATCTCCCTATCTCCCTATCCAACCAATCTACTCTCTTTGAATGCAACTCGGTATGAGATGTAAACATAGCATTGATAAAAAGAGGTAACAGAGAACAGGGAAAACTAGTAAATAGTTCCGAATAGTTTGGGATTTTATTATAAATAATCAAGATTGTTCATAACCTATTTATCCATGCTATATATAGATAGCTTATAGCAATTCTACGACTTTTGAGGTACAAATTTCTGGTTTTTAGGGAGTAGGGAGCAGGGAGCAGGGAGCAGGTAAGAGGGAAAAGGGAAGAGGGAAGAGGTAAAAAATAATGTGTACCTCATGAGTCCTAGAAACGCTATATTTATTGAAATATATCATGACATTATATTAGCATTCAATGGTCCTGAGTGTTGTTTTTCCAAAAGTGAGATGCACCCTATCAAAATTTAAAAGCTATACACAGCAATAATTTTAGGTAATTTAAGTTAACAGTTTAGCAAACAGGACAGAGCCAAAAAGTACCCTTAAGGGTACTGTTGAACCATAACTAAGCCTCCCATCATAGAAACCTGGGGGGGTGACCAAATTATCCTGATCAAAGGATAAAGTCATGAAATATTTAATGGGTAACCTTGTGATGGTGAATCCCTAGTAAACACTGAAAAGCAGACTAGGTAACATTTCCGAATAACTAGTCAAAAGCGACAGATTATTATTTTTGAGTAAAGAAAAATTATGGTAAAAATTCAAGCTGAAAGCTTTCCAAATCTAACGAATTTTGTAATTGAGAATAATAGCGATGCTGAGGGTGGTTCAGTCATCAGGATATCTGAGGATTCTGGTACTGCTACTAGAACCTTTGACCTACCTACTGGTAACTACGAAGTAAGGTTGGGCTACTTTGATGAGACTGATGGGGATAGCACCATAGATATCACTATTGGCGATACCGAATTGCCAACTTTAACTTTCAATAACCCCCCTCCTGGTGCTGGTAATACGCCTAATGCTGATAGTTTTGTCAATCAACAAATTAGCAGTACCGTATTCATCGAGAATGGAGACCTGATCACAATTAACGGTACTTCTGATGGCGGCGAATTGACCCGAATTGACTTCATTGAGTTTAATGAACTTGATGCCCCTTCTGCGGATATTTTCTGGCGTAATTCCGAAACTGGAAACAATCTTGCCTGGATCATGGATGGCACCAACTTGGGTCAGTCAAATTCGATTCAATCGGAACCAGCTGACAGTCCCTGGGAGATGCGTGGTGCTGGAGACTTCGACAGCGATGAGCAAAAGGATATTCTCTGGCGTAATACCGATACCGGAGATGTTGGCTTCTGGTTAATGGAAGGCTTTGAGTTCAAAAGCGGAGCATCTAGCACCCAGGTATCAGACCTCAACTGGGAAATCCGTGGCACGGGAGATTTCGACAGTGATGGAGAAGAAGATATTCTCTGGCGTAATACCGAAACCGGAGAAAATGCGGTTTGGTTGATGAATGGCACGGAGCTGGATCAGGGAGTCTTGATTACCAGGGAGAATGATGGTCAGAATTTGGTAGTACCAGAAGACGGTCTATGGCAAATGGAAGGTGCTGGAGATTTAGATAACGATGGTGACGCGGATATTCTGTGGCGCAATACTCAAAACCAAGATGTCTACTACTGGCGGATGGATGGTACTGAGTATGTAGAGTCAGTGTTCATTGACTCAGCACCAATCAGCGGTGAGTGGGAAATTCGTGGTACTATGGACTTTGACGATAATGGTTTTGACGATGTCCTGTTGCGTAATGGCACTACCGGACAAAATCAGATCTGGCTAATGAATCAAACGGGGCTACAGCAGGCAGTTGCCACCGAGTCCTTAACAGGGGACGACTGGCAAAGCTATGTTTAATATGCCAGTCTGGTTAATTATTCATTAGTGATTCAATAAGCAATTAGCATTCAGCAGTCAGCTGAATGCTAATGTGATCCAAAGCCCGATACTAAAGTGATTAACTGAACTTGATATTAATCGTTTCAACTACTACTTATAGCGCTACGCTTAGCGTCAGAAGTCAGAAGTCAGAAGTCAGAAGTCAGAAAACAGCTATGACTAAGTTTCGGAGTTTAGAAATGTCAAACACCTTAATGCGTAGTGCTATAACTACTACTTACCAGTAGGAAAAGCACCAGGTCGCACAGTCAATTTGGTATCTCGTTGATTGCGGCGCAACTCTAGGATTAAATCACTACCTACTTTGGTTTTAGCCACAGACTTCTGAACTTCTGTTGCATCTTTGACTGGCTGATCATTTATTTTGCGGATCACATCACCCGCACGCAATCCTGCTTTAGCAGCTGGGGAATTAGGTATTACTTTGGCAATCAATACTCCTTTTTCTTCATCAACCATCAACCCAGCATTGGGATTACTGTTGATCTGTTGTTTAACCTCTGGGGTTAAGGTTACCATCTGGATGCCCAAGTAAGGATGTTCTACTTTACCATCAACAATCAGTTGCTCAGCAATTCCTTCCACCGTATTAATGGGAACGGCAAATCCTAACCCTTGAGCACCTCGAATAATAGCTGTGTTCATGCCAATCACTTCACCAGAGGCATTGAGCAGGGGTCCACCGGAGTTACCGGGGTTAATAGCAGCGTCGGTTTGGATAAATTCCACTCGCTTATCGGGAACACCGACTTGAGAGCTAGAACGACCCGTAGCACTAATGATGCCAGTGGTTACAGTACTATCTAAACCAAGGGGATTACCAATTGCGATCGCCCATTCTCCTGGGGTAAGTTGATCGGAATCACCCAGAGCAACGGTAGGTAGGTTTTCCGCCTCAATCTGGATCACGGCTACATCTGTCAAGGGATCGCTTCCCACTACCGTCCCTTTAAATTGGCGACCATCTTTGAGGATTACATTAACACTATCCGCACTATCGACTACATGGGCATTGGTGAGAATATAACCATCGGTATCGATAATGAAACCTGAACCGGTACCCTGTTCAACTCGCTCTTGGGGTACATCGGGAAATGGGAACCTAAAAAATTCCCGGAACATTGGGTTTCTAAAAGTATCTGGGACTCTACTGGTGACGGTTCTAGAAGCGTTAATCCGCACCACTGCTGGTCCAACTTGTTCTACCACATTGGTGATAAAGTTGGGATTTTGAGTCACCACAGGTTTACTGCCTGGAAGCCTAGCTGTTTTGTTCTGAGGGACAATTGCTTGAGGGGATGTGGATTCGGGAACAGAGTTACGTAATGCTACATAACCGCCGGAAAAGCCTAACCCTGCTCCCAGTAACAACAGTGATACATAAGTTCCTGCTTTTTTTAAGGGATTACGGGTGGTGTGATTAGATTTGGGGGTTTGATGGTCTACTAGCATAAGATTCTGTTGACAAAAGGGTAGATCGACTGGGAGGCAGTGGGCTTGATATTGGTTTTGAATCAGTTCCTGAATGACTGGGCTTTGATAATTGCTGGATTTACGCACTAAGTTTATTAAAACCGGGTTTATCTTGATCAATCAAAGGCTGAAATCGGTGTAATTACGTTAAGAAACCGGGTTTCTGCGTAAGTCCTATAATTTAATCTAGACATCTTCTGTTAATTTTATGTGAGAGCAGTGTTTAACTTAGATTAAAATTATTGAGGGTTGGGACTTGAGAACAATCGGTAATAGAATTAGCTAGGGAAGCAGCCCTTTGCTTTGGGGGCTATAGCCTAGGGGCAAGCAGGGAGAAATAGTTCCTATCCAATATGATCATTAGTCTAGCGCATTCCCCTAGTAATGGAGGTTGACAATACTACCAATATGTGATGGGTTAACCGAACATCCATACACTTCTAAGATGAAATAGTGTCAGGAATCCTACCTATAGTGAGTTGGTAATGGATAATGGGTAATTGGTGATTCGCTAACTATTACTGATTACCGATTACTGATTACTTAGGAAGTGTGTTCAAGGGTAACGTCGTGTCAGTTAAATTCGGATTATGTAAGATAAACTTGTTAAATTTTTAAACCAAATATTACCATATAATAGTAGGGAAAATAAGGAATATAAAAAATAATGTTTTTTAACAAAAAATTATAATAATAAAAATTAGGTAGGTAAGGTCTACTATATATAGCATCTGTTGTTGAGCAAAAAAAACTATACCAATCCGTGTAGGAATTGTGATAATTTTTGTTACCTTTTCCCTACTCCCTACTCCCTACTCCCTACTCCCTACTCCCAGATCCGCTGTTCCCTTTGGTATATAAATTGTAAGTTAAACAGATGGTGTTAAACTATGCAGGTTCATCGACTTCCAGCCCTTTCTGACAACTATATCTTCTTATTACACGACGCCAAGGGGAATATTGCTGCTGTTGTTGATCCAGCCGAGGCTAAACCAGTGGTACAGCGTCTGACAGAACTGGATGCTGAATTAGTGGCTATTTTCAACACTCACCATCACATGGATCATGTGGGGGGAAATCGACAGTTGATGCAGCAGTTTCCAGATGTGTGTGTATATGGGGGAGCTGAAGACCGGGGTCGGATTCCTGGTCAACAGGTGTTTTTAGAAGAATGCGATCGCGTCGAGTTTGGTGATCGGATTGGTGAAGTCTTGTTCGTTCCCGGACACACCAGAGGACATATTGCCTACTACTTTCCTCCAGTAGTCCCTGGTGAAACCGGTGAACTCTTCTGTGGCGACACCCTATTTGCGGGCGGTTGTGGCAGACTATTTGAAGGAACACCAGGCCAAATGGTAGAATCCATGAGCAAGCTAAGGGATTTACCAGATAATACACGAGTATGGTGTGCTCATGAATACACCCTGAAAAATATCCAATTTGCCCTGAGTGTCGATGGTGAAAACCTGGACTTACAAGGGAGATTTGCCCAAGTCCAAGAGGCGCGTGATCGTAAAGAGGCAACGGTACCTTCCCACTTAGGGGTTGAAAAGCACACCAATCCATTTTTACGTTGGGATGAGCCTGCCCTACAGTCGGCTGCTCAAGCAAAAGAACCCGTTAAGACATTTGCACGGTTACGGGAAATGAAAGACCGATTCTAAGATTATTGATAAAGCCTTGATCAAGGGACATATTTCCTTGAGAATATGTCCCTTGATTAGTTGGACTATAATCAAGGTTGAGTTAATAAATTTAGTTAATCCAAGCAATAGAAAAAACCCATGCTTAGCGAATTGCAGCAGAGAAAATTGACCAGGTTGTTTAACCTGTACGATCAGCAAACAAACGGTGTTTTAACCCAAGCCGATTTTGAACGGATTACTGATAACCTTGCTGCGATCAGGGGTTGGACACCGGGGTCGCCATATTATGACAATCTTCTGGCTATTTACATGAGGATTTGGAATGGCGTGCAAAAATTTACCGACCAGAATCAAGACCAGCAAGTGACCTTGGATGAATGGTTGACTTATCACGAAAATGTCCTGAGTGACACCGACGGTAACGAAGCAGTAGTCAATGCTAAAGCGGCAGGGATTATTTTCCTATTAGATTCTGATAAAGACGATAAAGTTACTCTGGAAGAATACCGACAGTTTTTTAAGGCTTACGGTATTGACGACAGTCAAATTGAAGAAATTTTTGGACGCTTCGATCAGAACAATGATGGTTACATTGACAAACAAGAGATATTAGATCTAGTTACCGAATTCTATTACAGTCAAGATCCAGAGGCTCCAGGAAACTGGATTTTCGGTTCCTACTGATGATTTAGGTTTGCCTATTGGCGGATATGTTATCCCCGAAAGGGTTTAAAAAGTGTTTTAATTGACACCGAGCCCTCAGCCCTCAGCACTCAGCACTCAGCACTCAGCGCTAAGTTGCGATCGCTTACATATTGTCGTAAGATCGAATGTTTGTCGAAGCATTATCCTTCACTCTAAACTATACCCGGAATTAAACACTATGGTAAAACGTGTACAAGTCGTTTTAAGCAAAGACGTTCAGAAACTTGGAAAAGACGGTGATCTGGTAGAGGTAGCTCCCGGCTATGCTCGCAATTATCTCATTCCCCAAGGAATTGCAGTTAGGGCTACCTCTGGTGTTCTCAAGCAAGTTGAGCGGCGCAGAGAGCAAGAACGGCAGCGTATCCTCGAAATCAAGCAACAAGCTGAGTCGATGAAGACTGCTCTACAAACCATTAGCCGCTTTACTATCGCGAAGCAGTTGGGCGAAGATAATGCTATCTTCGGTACTGTTACCAGCCAAGATTTGGCAGATGCCATCCAAGAGTCTACTGGCAAAGAAATAGACCGCCGAGGTATAACTATACCTGAGATTAGTCAACTTGGTTTCTATAATGCAGAAATTAAGCTTCATCCAGAAGTTACAGCTACTGTAGAAATTCATGTTGTTCCCAAATAAGTTAATTAATAGTTTGTTTAGTTTGTTGACAGTTGACTGCATCATCCTGTCAACTGTCAATTAAATAACAGGTGCGACCCGTGATGGCGAGCAATCCCTTGACCGTAGGTCACGCGGGGCGCGTTCGCCATCACGGAAAGCGCACCTTAGGTGCTTAATTTGTTCAGATTGTATTAGTCAGCCTTTAGCTGTTCGCGTAGCGTGCGCGTAGCGCATTAGCTGACCTTTACCCTGAACTCAATAGACGACTAGTTTACTATGACTCAAAAACCAGATTTTTCAGCGTTTGGTAACTCTATACCACCCCAAAATATTGATGCCGAGGAGTCTATTATCGGAGGAATTTTATTAGACCCAGAAGCCATGGGTCGAATTGGTGATTTCCTGAATCCGAAAGCCTTCTATGTCCGGATTCACCAAACCATTTACGAAGCTGCTTTATTACTTTATAGCCAGGGGAAACCGACGGATTTGATGAGTGTTA
>NZ_JAAHHW010000002.1:0-143734 GCF_010692325.1 Moorena sp. SIO3I8
CATTACGACTAATTCCTTCCAGTTTTTCTCTCTGGTCTGAAGTTAGAAAAACCATTACCCGACGACCTCTTCCCATATTATCCAGTTTGTTTTCTGTCTATTACACTATTTTAAGCTTGCCACGCCAGTAGGGTGTGTTAGGGACGGGCTCGCCCTAATTTTCTCGGTAGCCAGTGTTAGGATAGCCCGTCCCGTAACGCACCGCCAGGGTTTGGACTACATCTTTACCACTACCATTCTCCTGAAACCTTCTGTTCCCTGTTCCCTGTTCCCTGTTCCCTATAGCTGAAACCCTTGATTTTTGGTTTAACTTGGTAAGTCCCACTAATTTTCCCAATCTTCGCTAGTATCACACCAAAAACTATCCTCAATCACCTCATCAAAGGAATAAAGACAAGCTTCTGGGAACGTTCGTATTGGTAAATTAGTTTCCCGCAACGCTAAATCAATACCTGCTTCATAGCCATCCATCATTGCTTCCGACCGGCGAGACTTTAAGCTGGGATTTTGCCGTAAATGCCGTTTAATTGCCCGACGTTGTTCTCGAATACTCAAAAACCAACTACGGCTACGATTATCTGGCTGATACTGCCACTTGAGCAGATGACCAAGCAGAACGCAAAGGCGACTTACTAATTCCCGATATTCTTGTCTTCCCAAAGCTTGAATTTCTTCCTCCAGATGCTGCCAATCAAGCTTAGAAAATTGCTTATGCTTCAGTGCTTGGGCTTGCTGCTGAGTCCAAGCATAAAAGTCTTGCTCGTATAGGGAAGGTTTATCCATAAAATTTAAAAAGTTATTACCGTTTTTTACATTATCCAAAATACCTATATCTTTTATTCTCTCTTGCCTATTGCCTAACCCAGTATGTTCACAAATCTAATTAAAATACGACTAACTGGAACAATCTTATCTATTATAAACCTTGATAAACCGTACACTATACGTCACACTATAAATCTCTCCAACCCTCAATCGTTGCCATCAAAATATTCACAAGGGGGTGCTCTATAGCTTCTTTTAACGCATCAACTCCTCCAGCTTTCAAGGCATTTATAACTTTAGCTTTCAGGGTAGGATTACTATTGATTTTTTCAGCAGCCTCAGCGACAACTGTTAATTTTTGAATTTCGGTTGTGCTTGGCTTGATTTGTGAAAGTTGGTTTAGGAGTTGTTGAATCTCTGCTGCTGCCTCTGCCAAATTTTTTGTTTGGGTTGGGGCATAGTAGTGCTGAGTGCCAATTATTTGGCTGTCCTTGACTGTTCCCGCGTAACCAAAACCGATTGAAGAATTGCTCTGGTCTATGTTGTTGGCTGCGAAATCAATAGTATTATAAATAGGTCTGTTAGCCTGGAGCTTAATGATTTCCACTAGCTCCGCACTTTGATGACGATAAATCTCTATTTCGCTATGCTTAGCCTTTAATTGAGCTAGATATTTTTCCTCGACTGCTTTAAGTGCTAACTCATAATTATGCTTGAAATCCTTTTCAATTTCAGCTTTGTTGAACTCCCTAGGTATGTTTATGCGAATCACGATAGTACCATCCCCCTTATTCTCAATAGATTGAATCGCTAACTCCTGTGCCCCGCTTTCAACTTTTATCTTCTGGAATGAGGGAAGAAATGCCTGCCAGTTAAGTCCATGAACGAAAATCAAATCAAGAGTTTCTAAAACTTTTTGAAATAACTTACTAAATTCTTCTGGAGCAAAGTTACCGCTATGGGGACGACGCTCTTGTTGAGAATCTCGCAGATAAACATAAGCACAAATTATCCCATCAAGATTTGTAGCACTATTGATATTCCAGTCTTGTATACAAGTCCCAGTCAATAATGCTTTTTCAAAGTTAGTATTCAATGCTTGAACTGCCCTTAGATTAGCTCCAGTCAAATTGGCTTGACTGAGATTAGCTTCACTGAGATTAGCGTGACTGAGATTAGCTCCAGTCAGATTAACTTGACTGAGATTAGCTTCACTGAGATTAGCGTGACTGAGATTAGCTCCACCAAGATTAACGTTACTAAGATTAGCTCCCCTAAGATTGGCTCCAGTTAAATTTATTTTGATTCGGTCTGGAACTAACTCAGTGTTTCTTTCCCTCCACTGATTCCAAGCTTCTACTCTTTTTTTGTATAAAATTAGGTCTTCGTTGTTTGGTTGCTGCTGAGTGATAAAGCTCATCGGAGCAAGATCATTCCAAATGGGAGGCAATTCTGCGGGATTCTGGAACAAAACTGGCAACCAACTAGCACAGGGAAAATCATTCTCCAATCCTTGCAGTTGTTCCCGTGCTTCCCTTACTGAAATATATAACGATTTTCCCTGTGAAAAAGACTTGAGAAATCCCTTTAAAAACTCCTGAACCACTAGATCGGGTACTGGCTCTCGCATCACAATAACTTGCGGGATGTGCAAGTCAGCTAAACTTTGTGCTAAACCTAGCCCATCACAAGAGTTAAAAATAGCTATATTTAATCGCCGTTCAATTGATTCTTTTAAAGCATTTTTTAAATCACTAACTATTAAGCTATCTGTTGGGTTAATACAAATATAGCCGCTCTTGCCATCTCCTTGGCTGTAACTATGCCCAGCAAAAAATAGGATATCCCAGCCTTTTTCGTCCCATAGTGCCCTATCTAATTCCAGGCGTGACGGCTCAACCAGAAACGTAGGTTCTGTATCAGGTAAATCTTCTAGTAATTCTCGGTCTTTTTCAAGATTAATTCCGTCACTGTTTCCCAGAACAGCTAAAATTCTCACCCTATCCTTGCTCATAGACGAGATAGGGGGCTTAACTTTATCAATTTTATCATAGGTTAATTCCCCCAAAGCCACCTCAGCCTTCCGGTAATAATCAAAAATGTCCCACAGATGCCAGGGGATTCGTCGTAACTGAATATCTTCCACTTGGATAATTACGCGAATTTCGTCAGAAGGACTTAAATTTTTCATAAATGCCTCTTTGACGACACGAAAATCTTCAGAATCAAGCCAAGTATTTAGACTTTTTACCAAGTTTTTGGATAATTTACGAAACTGATCGATACTGATGATCGAAGTGTTTAGCTCTGGTTTCTTCTTCAAAGCGCGTACAGAAAAGCCTAAGTCTTGATATATTAAATACCAGCGCTTATGGAGTTTTGCCAATTCTGGTACTGGAGGCAATTTACCTAGTCTTTTTATTGATGGTATAGCGCGTTCATTTCCAATTTTTATAGTAGCTGAACAACCAGTTTCAAGGGTTCCCTCTCCTAGATTTATTACAACTAATTTATCCATTTTATTTTTTATAAAAAAAACTAAACCATAAACAACTCTGTAAATCTGAAATTACCATAGTCTATTTTAACACTGAATTGATCTCCATAATCAGCACTAAACCTTAGCTGGAGCCCAAGCTCACCAAATTGTGATTGTGCTTCTATAAAAGTTTGACCTAAGTCATCAAGTAAAATCATCTTGGTATTTTCTGGTAAATCTTTTGGGTTGCTGATAGCATATAGCTGTAGGCGAATATCTACTTCATTATTAGTTTCTCTAGCCATATGGACGACTAAAGCCATCTGGCATCCATTATCCCAGGTAATTTTTTTAACTCGATTAACTCCTTTGATGTGCCTAGGAGCATATCTATAAGAATATTGTATTCTTCCTAAAATCCCTTCCCATGGATGCCAGTTTGCTTGCTCGGCCTCACGAAAGTCATTGCCCAACCAATTGTTCAATTTTACTCGTTTCTGATCAAGTTCAGTCTGCCAGGGATTTAGCACGGAGGTTTCAGGTTTTACTTTTAGCTCATCAATTGGCTCAGAAAGAAGACAGCAGTATTCTAATCGCTGACGGTCTAACACTTGTTTTACTGACAAAACTCGCAAAACTGGACAAGTAAAGCCAATAGAATTTAATTGTTGAGCATTTAAGGTTACAAAGGCTCCCAGATTATTAGCGATTGCACAAATCACCCCTTCAGCAACTTCAAAACCTGTAAGCTCTATAATTTTGTAAAATTGCTCTTTCTCCAAGATGGTGTAATCGACAGCACATTCCTTTAGAATTCCCATTACCATAGAGAAAATTTCTCTAGCATCTTTTTCGCTCCTCAGGCTTTTTGCGTAATAAAAGAATTTAGCTACAGTCGCTTTGGCAACATAGCCCTCCATGCGCTGGGATTCAATAATTTCCAACAACTTTAGCGTCTGTTCTGAAAACGACTCTTGCTCGATCAGGAGACACATCAAGACACTTAAACCTACCAAAACCCTCATAATTGAACATCAATAGCAGTTCTCAAATGAATAGACTACAGTCAACACACCCAGTGAACACACCCAGTCAATGTTGATTGCAGCAACAGCTCATTCTCAGCTTACCCCCTAATCAGGAATGGGGGCTATTCACGTGAAAACCGCTGTATGCATCTTGTAACTAAATTGAGTAACTAATTAGTTACTCAATTTAGTAGTCCTTGAATTTAGAGTCTCTTGGAATCTCGGGGTTTACTGAAGACTGTTTACCTTTTACTAGGTTACGCAATCGCGCTGATTTAGACCCATTTAATACAGAAAACCCAGGTTTACGGTTGCTTGGCTCCTGATCCAGCACCTGGTTTAGATTTTCCTTCATCTCCATGAATAACTCTTGCAATTCATCCAGACGCCTCTCTAGATTAGAGTCAGTCTTAGGTACAGGGGATACTCCCAGGGATTGAGCAACTCCTTGAATGGCAAGTGCGAGATCAGTAACATTGGTTTGTTTTCTGAGCTTATCAACGGAGGCTTGTACTACTGTTAAACGTTCTTCTACTGAGTCATCGGTTTCCAAACCCTGTCTCAGCAGTCTGTTGATTAACTCTGTAACTGAAATGCCCTTCTCCTCAGCGCGGTCTTTGAGGGCTTGTGCTAGGTCTTCAGATAGTCTGAAGCTAACTAGTTTCCTAGACATAACAATTTATTGACATTAACTAGTGATATACGTATTATAGCTTTTTTGGTGGCTAGTGATATACGTATTATAGCTGCTTGCTGATCAGTAATTACTATGATATGGTTCCTATAACCCAGTTAATATAGGTATTTCAGCTATTTTCAAAAAATATCCCCCACGTCAACCAGTCTCCTAGTGGAAAAATGTGATATACATGTGATATACAAAAGATGTACATCATTCAACATACTGATATGAAGCGTCTAAGAGACTTTTTCAGAAAAGCGAGAACTCCGATAGCAGTTATAAGCACAATTGTGGTCGGAGCTAAGGCTGCGATTGGGATTTGGCAAGATTTAGATTTAAACAGTCAAATCCAGGATATTATCAACAAAACCTGCGATCATAGTGAGTCTTCTGCTCAGACAAGCAGGAAAGATACAGACCTTCCTGAAGATCGAGCTCCTAAACTCTGAAGAAGCTACAGAAATCGGTGACTTGCCCACCCAGTGGCAAAGGGAATGGGTGGATTTGGGTGCATCTCTAGCTATGGTGATCAATGCTCTCTGTTTTAGGGAAGCAACTGAGTTGGGACTGAGAAATTTTTCCAGTCCCGTTAGCTATAGTAATGTGAATAATTTAGACAAAGAGCTTGAGGTCGCATTTCCGATCAACGTCTTGCTGTTACCGTAAGAAGTTGGTTTAAGCTGGTTGACTCAAGGCTTCCGTTAGATAATCTGCCGCTGCTTCCACTAATGCGATCGCATTTTCATAAATCATGCGAGTTGGTCCAATAATTCCCACACTTCCCACCGGCACTTGGTCTTGCTGATAGTTAGCAGATACCAAGGTACAGCCACGCATCGGTTCCAAGGAATTCTCCGCACCAATCCTAATATTCACACGAGAGTTAACTTCACACTCTTCCGGTACTTTAAAGATTACTGACCACAGTTGCTCCTGTTCCTCTTCCAACAGATGTAGCAAACCTAGAGTCTGGTCGATTTCCGAAAATTCTGGTTGACGCAACACCTCTGAGATGCCACGAATCATAATCGGGCTGGACTTAGGTGCTACAGTGCGGCGGGTCAACTCAGCTAATAAATTGCTGAAAAAATCCGCATAGCGGACAAATTCTCGGTCTAATTCACCCCAATCTAATTTCTCCAATTCCCTGAGAGTTCTTCCGCGCAGCTTACTATTCAAAAAGTTAGATAATATTTTTAACTCCCGCTCCACAATCGACTCATCAACCGTCCTATCATCCTCTGACTGGGGCAGATTCATCAATACCGACTGAGTTTCATAACTATCGGTAACTATAATCAACATCACCTGCCCTAGCTCTAGGTGCATCAACTGTAGATGGCGCAGGCGAGTAGTGCGATTGTCAGGGAAAGTAATTAAAGCAATATATCCACTAACCGTTGCCAGAATTTGAGCAGCATTCCGTAGCAATACCTCAAACTTAGCTTCCTCCCAGTTCAACTTCTCTGCCAATAAATTCTCAACATACTGACTCAAGGTTTCTGACGGTTGAATCAGCTGGTCAACATAGGTTCGATAACCTGAATCAGAAGGAACCCTACCTGCAGAGGTATGGGGTTGATATAGTAGTCCAACTTTTTCCAACATACTCATGCAAGAACGAATCGTCGCTGGACTAACACTCAGGTCATATTCTTGAACCAAGGCTTTAGAACCAACCGGTTCCGCCGTGGCAATATAGTGACGAATAGTCGCCCAGAGAATATGTTGTTGCCGACTTGTTAAACTTAGTTGTTGGCGAGACATTTTGAACCAAAGCTGAACTGAATTTTAAAGGGAAAAAAGTCTAAATTAGAGGGAGGAGTTACCATTAAGGTGATAAAACATAATAACTAGGAAGCGATGCAGCGCGGTTTTGGGGGTTTCCCCCATGAGCGACTGAATTAAGACATAGAATTTTGCCTAAAAGCTGGCTTGAGTTAAGCAGTCTTTAGTCCAAAACAGTAGGGCTGATAATTAGATATCCCAATCAATCACCAAAAATCAGGGTTGGTTTTGGTGAAAGTTGGAAGTATCTGGCATTTATCCATAGCTATGGCAGCTTCTGCTCACCCAAGGATTAAGTTGGTTATTAATACATTTTATCTAAAAATATTTGCTATAAGAACATTTGTTCTAAGATAGCAGAATCAACTCATAGCAGTAGTTAGCAGTGACCTGCAATTAGTAACGAGGAATGCTATCATCAACTATGATTGAGTAAGCGTCAATACCCCCAGCTACATTCTTGACATTCGTGAACCCCTGACTGATTAACCACTGACACATCTGAGCCGAGCGCATACCATGATGGCACATGACCATGGTTTCAGCTGTGGGGTCAAAGCGAGTAGAGATTTCCCCAGACCACTGAGCAAATTCACTCAAAGGCAGAATTTCAAACCCTTCTATAGAAGCGATCGCAACTTCTTGCCGTTCTCGGACATCAATAAGCTGTAACTGCTCCGGGGAATCTGCCATCTGCCTTGCCAGTTGTTCAACACTGATTTCAACAAGAGGTTGATCAAACGATTGAGCCACCATAGGACGGAAATAGCTGTAACGCGCTTGTTTTCGTAGTTTTGACCTTTATTCTACCTCTAGTAATCCCAATTTTATTTATTCACCCTAAATATAATGAGCAGGTGATGGGGTTATCAGCTATGGTAGCTGATTAATATCTACCAATATTTAAAGGAGTGACGATCAGCATTAACATCAGCTTTAAGTCGTCAGCTATCATGCTTAAAATAAACATCGAACACAATAATTTAATAGTTCGAGATTTTACAGAATTGAAAGTTTGGTCATTTGCCCATCTAAGTATTCAGGCGTTGGCTGATAGCACCTCAAGTAGCACCTCAAGTAGCGCTTAAGCTGATAGCTGATAGCTAATTGGTAAAGAATAAATTAATACCAAAGCTATAAATAAATAATTAATGTGGCAGATAGCAGAGTGTCACAGGTATTCCTATCAAACAACAGAGGTTTATAGGAAAATCTAAGTAAGTACTGTAATTTTTTATAGTTTACTCGTACTCAAATAGGGAGGAAATAGTAACAACTAGTCTTAGGAGGGTTTTGACAATGGTACGACAAGGTGTTAGAGGAGTCATAGCTTTAATAGTAGCCCTCTGTTCTATGCCAGTTTTATCTCAGACAGCGAATTTTGCTTCTTTAAACTTATCACCTGGTTTTTCCCCAAGTCAAGGACAGGTCAGTGGTCACACCGGTGGTGCTTACTCGTTGTCATCGATTGCGAATAGCGATCGCAACAATGATCCCTGTATCGGTTTTGGAGACCCTACTCCAGATCACCTGATGGTTTTGGAGACAGATTTCCCGAATTTAACTATAGGGGTCAACACAGGGGGAAAGGATACCACTTTACTAATTCAGTTTCCCAACAATCAGATCCTTTGTGGGGATGATACAGGTTCAAAAAAAGATGCCAGCATAACCGCACAAAATTGGCCAGCTGGGACATACCAAATCTGGGTAGGTTCCTTTGAGGGAGGACAAAGGTGGGATTACACCCTGACAGCTGTTGAGTAACTAAAAACGGTAAACTAGTTAGTAATCTGTTCAAGTATTAATTCTGGTGACCCCTAGTGCTATCTGCCCTGATTGCTGACTTCCGTATTATCTTTGAGCGTGACCCAGCTGCTCAGAACTGGCTGGAAGTTTTGTTCTGC
Source organism: Moorena sp. SIO3I8 (assembly GCF_010692325.1). Classification (GTDB taxonomy): domain Bacteria; phylum Cyanobacteriota; class Cyanobacteriia; order Cyanobacteriales; family Coleofasciculaceae; genus Moorena. The sequence goes on from NZ_JAAHHW010000002.1 coordinate 8,650, forward strand.
TACCCTGGTCTACAGGCTCTGCTGTTCCATCGCTGCTGTCACTGGTTACATGTGATTGGGATTCCATTCATTCCTCGACTGCTGAGTCAGTTATCCCGATTTGTTACAGGTATTGAAATTCATCCGGGTGCCAAAATTGGTCATGGTGTATTTATCGACCATGGTATGGGTGTGGTGATTGGAGAAACCGCCATTGTGGGAGACTACTGTCTAATCTATCAAGGTGTTACCCTCGGCGGTACAGGAAAGGAAAGTGGCAAGCGCCACCCTACTCTAGGAGAAAATGTAGTGCTGGGAGCTGGTGCTAAGGTGCTAGGGAATATCCAAATTGGTAATAATGTGCGCATTGGTGCTGGCTCAGTGGTCTTGCGAGATGTTCCTTCCGATTGTACTGTCGTCGGTATTCCAGGTCGGATTGTCTATCGTTCCGGTGTGCGAGTCAATCCCCTTGAACATGGTAGCTTGCCTGACTCAGAAGCCAAGGTAATTCGAGCGTTAGTAGACCGGATTGAGTCTCTCGAACAACAGCTGCAAGAGTTAGCTCAGCAAAAATCTTCAATGGCATCAATGATGTCTGATCACTCTTCAACACCAGATGCTCCAGAGAAGGGGGCTAATGCCCCATGTTGTGATCTCCAGGATAAAGAAATTCGGCAGTTTTTAGATAGTTTTGATACTCCCACCGCTAAATCGAAGATTATAGCGGGGGATTCTTAAGAGCATAAAACTCTTACTGGCACAGCCAAACAGCCGAAGCTAAGGATTAACAGCTTTTTGAAACCACTCCCCAGAACTGTCTTGGTAGTAAAGCCATCGGTTTTGGGGGAAACCCTGCAACGCTAGGTGATCCACCTTGACTGGTTCGATCAATAATAGGCAAAAATTTGGCAAAGGCTGATCTAGGGCAGGTGGCGGTGGGGAAAAGGCTTGTTTATCTGCTACTCTGGCAACACCAGGGTCAGGCCAAGCAAATTGTAAACGAGCTGCATCAGAAAGATTTTGCCAAGTCTCTTGGCGGACTTGTTGAAGTCCTTCGTCGGCATAATCAGCAGTGATCAGGGTCAACTGGCCTGCTAAACGAAATTGTTCGCGAGTGTTAGGAAAGTACCAACAAACTTCTCCCCAGGGATGATGATTAATGTCGTGAATTTTCTGGCTACGGGTATCGGTAATAACTTTGAGTTGGTTGGAATTGTCCAAAAAACCTCGAAAAACTACGGTGCGGTTAGCCGGATAGCCCTTGGGGTCAACGGTTGCAAGTTGAAAGTAACGGGCATAAGCTAGGCTCCGATTGTGATGGAGTGCGCGAGCTAGGGGCGATCGCCAAAGAGCAATAGGCATTTTTTTTGAGACATAGCCCAGAAAATAGCGCAAATGTAGGGTAGTTTCAAGCTCAGGATGGAACCAAGTCGCAAGTTGGCTGACAAAACGTTAGAATCCCAATTAGAATCCCAATCTAATCACTCATACAACTATTGGCAGCACAACCAGCACCAGGAGAGCAACTCATGTTCCTCAATGAACTGACACCAATTTTTGAAGAATTTACTCAGCAGCCTGTAGCTTTTTTGGGCGGATTTTTTTCAGGAGTGTTCCGCCTGAATCTCTCAGATGATCCTCTCAAAAGTTGGCTAGAGGCTCAAACTGGCTCTGAAGCAGACAAAGATGGTCATAACAGAAGCGAAAATGATAAAAATAATGGTCCGCAGTCGATTTCCATTGATTAAGAGCTAATTCAACTCTATTTAGCGTGGGTGTTTGGGGTATAATTGGTGCTTAAGCACCACCCTAAAACATTTTTTTGATGAATTATTAAATAGTGTCAACTAGACAACCACTGATAATCCCGTAAGTGAGCTATCATGAAACGGTATTCACAAGTTCAGGGATTACTAGGGTAAAATTTTGATATTGCTTCCCCCCCCTGAGGTGGTTGCCCACTGTCGAAATTTACCACTGGTTCCTCAGATATGACCGTGAGCAACCAAAATACGTTGTACTCCGTTCTTCTGTGCCTCTGAACTTTAGTTCTATGTTCTGCCTCATCGATCGACATGACCATTTACGTCGGAAACCTGTCCTATCAAGCCACCGAAGACGACTTAAAAACAGTTTTTGGAGACTACGGCACCGTTAAACGAGTTGTTATGCCCACAGACCGTGAAACCGGCAAAATGCGCGGGTTTGCCTTTGTGGAAATGACAGAATCAGATCAAGAAGACTCAGCTATATCTCAGTTGGATGGTGCTGAGTGGATGGGACGTAGAATCAGGGTCAATAAAGCCAGACCTCGGGAAAATCGTAGTAACGCTCCACGGCGCAATTCCTGGTAGTTGGTAATCAGCTGTTGAACAAGATTGAGCGACGTATTCCCCCACCTGGCTATCGCCACGCTGCGCGAACGTTCAGGTGGGGGTTAGGGGCGCACATGTCTTACGCCTTCTGTCCGGTCAATCCGGTCAAGAAACGACAAATTCTGTGCTATAACTAGGTTTATGTTGAGCGGTACGGCAAAGGGCAGAACAAGATTCTGAACAACCTGGAGGCACGACCTCTCAACGAAAGGGAAATCAAACCTGTAAATCCTGTGTAGTCGGTTTATATACGTCAGACTCTAGGTGAGAGATTCTAAACATGGCCCCATAGCGGAAACGACTTGGGGGAACAGTCCAGCAAAAGTCCTGGAAGCAGGCGCGAGAATGCCGCCTGTCGCGAGGGATAAGCCCTTGTAATCAAGACGGACACTCCCACCTGGTACGCGAGGTGGGGGTACTTCACGAGTTCTCAATTTGACCGTTGACCGTTGACCGTTGACCACTAACAGTCAACAGTCAACAAGATTCATGTACTTAAAACGTTCATGATCTAAAAACTGTCTAATCTCCTAGACAAATACCTAATCCTCTAGCGGTTCTTACCAGAGTTCCGTTCGGATTCACAGCTTGATAATGCTTAATCGTTTCCTCAATCGGTACACTTACAACCTGGCGATATTGCCATGTAACCATCTGGTCATATCGTTCATTGGCGATTAAGTCAACTGCTGCCACACCGAAGGCTGAGGCAATTAAGCGATCAAGGGGTGAAGGAGTGGCACCCCGCTGGGTGTGTCCAAGAACTGTAACTCGCGTTTCCGCTCCAATCGAATTACAAATCTCTTGGGCTAGATATTGGCCAATGCCACCTAATCGACATTCACCAAACCCCACATTACTCTGAAGCACCTCACCGCTTGCAGTGCGAACCGCCTCGGAAACTACGATTAAACAGAAGTTTCGCCCCTGCTCCTGAAGTTGCTTAATTTTATGGCAAACATTGTCAAGGGTATAAGGAATTTCTGGAATCAGAATAACGTCAGCCCCTCCTGCAATGCCAGCACTGATAGCAATGTGACCAGCATCACGCCCCATCACTTCCAAAATCATCACCCGGTCATGGCTAGCCGCTGTGAAATGTAAGCGATCTAGAGCTTCGGTGGCAATGTTAACGGCAGTGTCAAACCCAATGGAGCGTTCGGTAATGGCAACGTCATTATCGATAGTCTTGGGTATACCTACCAATTTCATCCCCCCTTGTTGGGCAAGTTTGCGCAAAATAGCCAAACTGCCATCACCTCCAATACCAATTAGAGCGTCTAGACCCAGTTGGTGATAGCCATCAGCAATATCACTGCTGCGATCGCATAGCGTACCATCTGGCATCGGAAAAGCAAAGGGGTCGCCTTTGTTAGTAGTGCCAAGCATTGTACCACCCATAGTCAAGATCCGATCAACCTTGTCCAAAGTTAGGTTAATCGCTTGAGGCGGATTTTGCATCAACCCCTGAGTAGCCCGACAGATGCCAAGCACCTCCCAGTTGTAAGTAGCCACAGCTCGGTGAGTCACAGCTCGAATCACCGCATTGAGACCAGCACAATCTCCACCACTGGTGAGAATGCCAATGCGTTTAGTTTCTCCCATAATCTCCGTTTAAGGTTGCAATGCTTATGTTCAGATCAATTTGACCTCAGGTATAGCCTCCAAGACAAGAAAAATGGTGTGAAGATTTGATTTCTGTATTTCTTCTAAAGTTATTAAGCATCATCAAAAATGCCTCCCTAAGATAGAAAGTGAAGAGGACTAGGCACTGGGCCAATCGGTACTCTTGCGAACACCAACATCTCTGACAAACCAAGTGCCCTAAGACCTAGGGAGGACAAAAATTATGGCAGAGGGAGCTGAACCTAGAACTCAAGAAAGAGCCCTGGATCGGGATTGTAAAACGTTATCCCGTCACGTTTTCGAGCAACTCCAAAGTTTTTCGATGGAGGCACAAGACCTAAGTGCCCTCATGAATCGCATCGCCCTAGCTGCCAAGCTAATTGCTCAACGCATGAGCCGAGCTGGTTTGATGGAAGGGGTGTTAGGATTCACCGGTGAAGTCAATGTGCAGGGTGAATCTGTCAAAAGGATGGATCTCTATGCCAATGATGTTTTCATCTCGGTATTTAAGCAAAGTGGTCTCGTCTGTCGCTTGGCCTCCGAGGAAATGGAAAAACCCTACTATATCCCGGAGAATTGCCCAATTGGACGTTACACTCTGCTGTATGACCCCATTGATGGTTCCTCCAATATCGACACGAACTTGAATGTTGGTTCGATTTTTTCGATTCGTAAGCAAGAAGGAGAGGATCTAGACGGGGAAGCCCGTGATCTTCTCCAAAACGGGCATAAGCAAATTGCTGCTGGCTACGTTCTCTATGGTCCTAGCACAATGCTGGTGTATTCCATCGGCACGGGTGTTCATGCCTTCACTCTCGATCCAACCTTGGGAGAGTTTATCCTGTCGAAGGAAAACATTCAGGTGCCAGAACATGGCCCAGTGTATAGCACCAATGAAGGCAACTTCTGGCAGTGGGAAGAATCCATACGGGACTATGTTCGCTATGTCCATCGCCATGAAGGCTATACCGCTCGCTATGGTGGGGCATTAGTGGGAGATTTTCACCGCATCTTGTATCAGGGCGGTGTATTCCTTTATCCCGGTACTGTGAAAAAACCAGAAGGGAAGTTGCGTCTACTATACGAATCTTCTCCCCTAGCCTTTTTGATAGAACAAGCCGGAGGCGCTGCCAGTACAGGTACCGAAGACATTTTGGACACTGTGCCAACAACCCTCCATGCTCGTACTCCATTAATTATTGGCAGCAAAGAGGATGTAGCTTTGGTCAAGTCCTTCATCGAGGAAAAGGCAAGGCAGGCGCAAGAAAAGTTGGAAGTGGCAGGGCACGTAGATCAGGGTGAACCGGTTGAAGGTTAACTGGTTGAAGGTTGAAGGTTGAAGGTTGAAGGTTAACTGGTTGTTCGCGTAGCGTGGCCTTTTGGCCAAGGTTAAGCGGTTGTTCGCGTAGCGTGGCCTTTTGGCCAAGGTTAACAGGTTGAACGCGATGGACGAAGTCCCGCAATCGAGCGATCGCGTGGCCTTTTGGCCAAGGTTAACAGGTTGAACGCGATGGACGAAGTCCCGCAATCGAGCGATCGCGTGGCCAAAGGCCAAGGTTAACCGGTTGAAGGTGGCAATGAATACCTCCCTACCCTTCGGTTTTTCCTTTGGGGTAAGGCCACGGCTAATCTTTGAGAAAAGCTTCGCCGAACTCCAACCAACCGTCAAGCCAATAGTCAAGCCAATAACTTTCAACCAACCAACTAACCCTACACCGAACCCCAAGGCGAACAACCAATCAACCAACCTTCAACCAATCAACCTTCAACCACCCAACCTTCAACCACCCAACCTTCAACCAACCAACCTTCAAGCAACCAACCTTCAACCAACCAACCTTCAAGCAACCAACCTTCAACCTTCAACCAACCAACCCTACACCGAACCCGAAAGGTGAACAACCTTAAACCCTTGACAAATAACACATAAGGAGCTAAGCAATGACAACGACAGCCGAGAATCCGATTTTTCAGATTGAAAAAAATTATGGTCAGAGTATCTGGATGGATAATCTCAGCCGCACGCTGATTGAGTCTGGAGAACTAAAAGAACTGATTAAAACCCGGGGAATTTGTGGGATAACCTCCAACCCAGCAATTTTTGAAAAAGCGATCGCAGGCAATGCCATCTACGATACCGATATCGAAGCCGGTATTCGTGCCGAGAAGTCGGTGATGGAAATTTACGAAACCCTGGTATTTGAAGACATTTCTAATGCTTGTGATATCTTCAAACCTGTCTACGACCAAACCAATGGGTTAGATGGTTACGTCAGCATTGAAGTCCCACCCACTATCGCCAAAGATACTCAAAGCACGATTTCCGAAGCCCAACGCTATTACGAAGCTATTGGTAGGGAAAACGTGATGATTAAGATTCCCGGTACCCCAGAAGGGTTACCCGCAGTAGAGCAAGCTATCAGTGAAGGTATCAACGTTAATGTCACCTTGCTCTTCTCTGTAGAAAGCTACGTTGAAACATTCTGGGCTTATATCCGGGGTTTGGAAAAACGAGCCGCAGAAGGGAAAGATATTAGCAAGATTGCTTCTGTAGCTAGTTTCTTCCTCAGCCGCATTGATACCAAAGTGGATGCCAAATTGGAGGAAAAAAGTGCGGCGAGCGATGACCCCAATGTGACAGAGAAGCTAAAGGGAATCGAAGGCAAAGTTGCGATCGCTAACGCTAAAGTTGCCTACCAGAAGTACAAAGAAATTATCCAAAGCGATCGCTGGAAAGCTCTATCAGCAAAAGGTGCACAGGTACAGCGGTTATTGTGGGCAAGCACCAGCACCAAAAACCCTGCCTACAGTGATGTGATGTATGTCGATGAACTCATTGGACCGAATACTGTCAACACCCTGCCTCCCAATACCATCGAAGCTTGTGCCGATCACTGTTCCCCAGAAAGTCGGATTGAGACAGGTGTTGAAGAAGCTTACCAAACCATAAACTCTCTTAACGATCCTGATGTCAATATCAATCTCAGCGAAGTTATGGATGAATTACTTGAGGAAGGGATCGTTAAATTTGTTAAGCCCTTTGATTCCTTAATATCATCTTTAGAAAGCAAAGTCAAACTATTGGCTACGGTGTAATAGAAGACGTTGAAGGTTGCCAGTTAATTTAGGTTGAAGGTTGTCGGTTGACAAAATGGCTTCGATAGAAAGCTAATTTAAAGTGTTAACCGTCACCCTTCAGCCTACCCTAAAACGAACACCTGGGTAACAACAACCTTTAACCTTTAACCTGATAACCTTGGCCAAAAGGCCACGCTACGCGAACACCCTGATCACCTTCAATAGGCAAAGATGGTTACTCTGCTAGAAAATCCCTTAAGAGTGGGCTTGCAACAGGAGCGCACGCCAGAACCATTGATTATGGTGATTTATGGCGCGTCCGGAGATTTGACTAAACGCAAGCTCGTACCAGCACTTTACCAGCTTAAACGAGAACGACGTCTACCACCAGAAATTACTATCGTTGGTGTTGCCCGTCGAGATTGGACTCATGACTACTTCCGGGAACAAATGCGGGAGGGAATTGAGGAATTTTCCGACGGGATTCAATCGGAGGAGTTGTGGCAAGACTTTGCCGATGGCCTGTTTTACTGTTCCGGTGACATGGATAAAGCCGAAAGTTACCAGAAGCTGAAAGCCTTCTTGGCAGAACTCGATGGTAAACGGGGAACACGGGGAAACCGGGTATTTTATTTAGCGGTAGCTCCCAGATTCTTCACAGAAGCCATCCAGCAATTGGGGGCAGCGGGAATGTTGAGTGACCCAGTCAAGCAGCGCTTGGTAATTGAAAAACCCTTCGGAAAGGATTTAAGTTCAGCTCAATCTCTGAACCGGGTGGTACAAAAAGTTTGCAAGGAAGAGCAAATTTACCGCATTGACCACTATCTCGGCAAAGAAACCGTTCAGAATCTGTTAGTGTTCCGTTTTGGTAATGCTATATTTGAGCCCCTTTGGAATCGCCAGTTTGTTGACCATATCCAAATTACCGTAGGCGAATCGGTAGGGGTAGAGGAACGGGCAGGTTACTACGACAAATCCGGCGCACTGCGGGATATGGTGCAGAACCATTTGATGCAGCTATTTTGCCTAACGGCCATGGAAGCTCCCAATGCTCTGGACGCTGACAGTATCCGTACTGAAAAGGTCAAGGTGATTCAAGCTACTCACCTGGCAGATATTCATAATCTAGAAAATTCAGCAGTGCGGGGTCAGTATGCAGCAGGTTGGATGAAAGGCAAACAAGTGCCTGGGTATCGGGAAGAGAAAGGGGTTGACCCCAATTCCACTACCCCCACCTATGTCGCCCTCAAGCTACTGATTGATAACTGGCGCTGGCAAGGAGTTCCCTTTTACCTGCGCACGGGAAAACGACTGCCGAAGAAGGTCAGTGAGATCTCCATTCAGTTTCGTAAAGTTCCCTTAATGATTTTTAAATCTGCTGCTCAGCAGACTAGCCCCAACGTCTTAACCCTGCGCTTGCAGCCCAATGAGGGAATTTCTCTGCGTTTTGAGGCGAAACGGCCAGGACCAGATTTGCGCACCCGCACCGTAGATATGGACTTTAGCTACGGTTCTTCCTTTGGTGTGGCAACCGCTGATGCCTATAATCGACTGTTACTTGACTGTATGTTAGGGGATCAAACCTTGTTTACCCGTGCTGATGAAGTGGAAGAAGCCTGGCGGGTAGTGACACCAGCCTTAGCAGCTTGGGATGGTCCGGCTGACCCAGCATCGATACCTCAGTATGAAGCAGGAACTTGGGAACCGAAGGAAGCTGAAAACCTCATTAATCGAGATGGGCGTCGTTGGCGCAGACTTTAAGTTAGTTAGTCAGTAGTCACTACTGACTAGTGACTACTGACTAATCAGGACTTACGCACAGACTCAATGGGTAGGGTGGGCAAAACCTTGCCCACCCTACAGGTAGCGTTAAATTGAGGGATTTGCCTAAGTCCTATAATGACTAGTGACTAATGACTATTGACAAAAAACAAGTGAATTGCTATGGCTACACAATCTCCTCCGGTGCTTTCGATACAACCACCCAAAGATGTTTCTTTGGGTGAAATTGAAGCGGAACTGCGTCAAATTTGGCAAAGCTATGGTGAAAACGGTGATTCGCCCAGTGCGATCAGGGCAACCACATTTAGTTTAGTGGTTTATGAACCCGAAGAAACCCAGCAGCTCTTAGCAGCACTGGGATATTATTCCGGTCCAATTGATGGTATCCTAGGCCCGCGCATGGTGGCTGCTCTCAAGGCAGCACAGAAAGCCTACGGATTGGAAAGAACGGGTAAAGCAGATGAGGCGACTAAGGCAAAACTACGGGAGGAATACAATGAATCTGTCCAGAAGGGACAGACCCAGAAGAAGCTAGAGTATTCCGGTGATTTAGAAGGATTTGGAATTGCCGATGCGATCGCAGCCTCTAACCCCTGTCGCATTATTGCCCTTTGTCCTATTGCCGGAGAAGATGAAGGGGTTAAGGCTCAGGTATCTGCCTCTTGCCCCATTCAAAAGCAAAGCCAGAGTACATTAATATGTTGTGAATACATCACCCTAACTGGCACGGCTGCTGCGTTGGAACGGATTAGCGGTGTCATTTCGGAATTGATGTTACCAGAACTGCCGAAATTCCTATGGTGGAAGGGAACTCCCGATCCTAATTATGGGTTGTTCCAACGCTTAGCAGGGCTAAGTAATACCGTCATTGTTGACTCAAGTAGCTTTAACAATCCAGAGGAACAGTTATCACAAATGTGTGAGCTGATCAATCAGGGCACACCAGTGGCTGACCTGAATTGGGCACGGTTGGCAGCATGGCAAGAGTTAACCGCAGAAGCATTTGATCCACCAGAACGTCGTGGGGCAATCTACGAAGTTGATCAAGTTACCATTGATTACGAAAAAGGGAATGAGGCTCAAGCACTGATGTTTCTGAGTTGGTTAGCATCTCGCTTAGAATGGCTTCCCACGTCTGATCTCAAAGAAGGTGGGGATTACGACCTGCGGCGTGTTAAATTTATCAGACCCAACCAGCAACCTGTAGAAGCAGAATTGGCAGCTATCCCCGTAGCTGATGTCGGAGATGTGGCAGGTGATTTGATTAGCCTGCGCTTGGGTTCGACCAACCTGCAAGCTGATTGCTGCACTGTATTGTGTTCACAAACCACTGGTTGTATGCGGATGGAAGCTGGTGGTGGTGCTCAGTCTTGCCGCATTCAGCAGGTATCGCCTTTATTTGACCAGAAGACAGAGTTTTTGCTCTCTCAGCAATTACAACGCTGGGGTCGGGAGATGCTATACGAAGAAAGTATGGCAGTAACCAAGGAAATTTTGAAGTTGACGGTAACAAGTTGAAGGTTTGACAGAAGCGTTGAAGGTTAACAAGTTGCACGTTCAATGTTGAGATCATAAACTTTAACCTTAAAACCTTAAACCTTCAACTCTTCAATGGCTTTAATCATCGCTGGTGAACGTAGTGGGGTGGGCAAAACAACAGTTACGCTCGCCCTATTGTCGTATTTATCCAAGTGTAACTATAAAATTCAATCCTTTAAAGTCGGTCCGGATTACATTGACCCGATGTTTCATCAGCGGGTTACGGGACGTCCTTGTCGGAATTTAGACCCAGTATTAACCTCTGAAGATTATGTTAAAGATTGCTTTTATCGCCATTGCCAGGGAGTAGATTCTGCCCTGATTGAAGGGGTGATGGGGTTATTTGATGGAGCATCAGGAAAGGATGATTTTGCCAGCACAGCTCATGTAGCGCGGCTGTTAGACATACCAGTGTTATTAGTGTTGGATTGCTCTCGGTTATCTCGTTCCGTGGCTGCGATCGCATATGGCTATCAATCCTTCGATCCCAGGATTACCATAGCTGGGGTAGTTTTGAATCGAGTCGGAAGCTCACGCCATTTGGAATTGCTCAAGGATGCTCTCGAACCGTTACACATTCCTGTATTAGGAGAGCTACAGCGTCAGGATAATATAACTATTCCCGATCGGCACTTGGGCTTGATACCTACTGCTGAAATTACTCAACTGGATGCTTTGATTAACCGACTTGCTGATCTAGGACAGAATTGCTTTAATTGGGAGCATCTTCACTTAGAGTTGAAGGTTAAGAGGTTACAGGTTGAAGGTTCTTCGGAGTTGAAGGTTAAGAGGTTACAGGTTGAAGGTTCTTCGGAGTTGAAGGTTAAGAGGTTACAGGTTGAAAGTTCTCTAGACAACCTGCAACCTACCAACCTTCAACTTGTAACCTCTAATAACCGACCACCTGCTCTAATCCGAATTGCTGTAGCATGCGATCGCGCTTTTAGTTTCTATTACCAAGACAATCTCGATAGTTTGGAACAGCTAGGAGCAGAGTTAGTGTATTGGAGTCCCCTCACCGATACCACTTTACCTCCTGATATACAAGGGATGTACTTTGGTGGTGGTTTTCCAGAAGTTTTTGCTGAGCAACTCGCCGAAAATACTAGTGCGCGAGAGTCAGTGCGAACAGCTATAGAGTCAGGGATGCCCACTTATGCTGAGTGTGGCGGATTGATGTATTTGGGGGAGCAGATTACAGATTTTGACGGGAAATCTTGGTCAATGGTAGGGGTATTACCCACGGTTACGGTGATGGGAAAATCCCTTACTTTAGGATATCGACAGGCAACTGCTTTGGTCGATGGACCCTTGTTACCTGTCGGAGCAACGGTTTGGGGACATGAATTTCATCGCTCCCACTTGACAGTCATGCCCTCCAATCCCTTGTTTGAGTTACGGGGATATAACCAGAGAAAGGTTGGAGTTGAAGGTTGGCAAGTCTATCAGCTCCATGCTTCCTATGTTCATCTCCATTGGGGTAGTTGTCTAGAAGTTCCGGTTCGATTTTTGCAATGCTGTCAAATGTGGTGTAAGAAAAAGAATCAAGCAACGTCCTGGCTGAGTGCTGAATCCGGTCGTTGATCAACACGAATCCCATCTTTGAAGTTCACTGCTTCAATCACCTATCTGTGTCAGGTTGTTGATTCCACCTGGAGTTTATGCATTATCCAGGATGTTATTACCTTTACAGCTTTTCTCGACTGTCTTAAACTGCTGGCGACCAGCACCCTTGACTAACTGAACAGCAAACTGGGATGCCGTAAACACAGGAGGTTTGTCTAAAGCACCTTGAGCCTGTAGATTCTCGATCAGGTCATTCTTAATTTGATTAATATCTAGTACACCAGAACTGAGGGTGTCACATCGAAAAGTAATAGGTGAAGTAACAGCATTACCACCATTCTCAAGAATCTGCTCCCCAGCTGTATGGCCACCGATTCCCAAGCCACGTAGGGCGACTTCATAGTCGGGCGCATTAATCACCCCAAAATTTAGCCCCTCCGGTGGTTCAGTAAAATCGATCCTCTGGGGTACACCATTGAACAGACAGATCAGTACATTATTGGAGACACGATCCATACGCAGGAGCGGTAAGACGTTGGTACCTTCCTCATCGCTGTAGGCAGTAACTTCTAACCCTGGCCAGCCACTGACCACAGCAGAGCGCAATAACACTCCAGTAAGGGTACCTCCCACTGCCGCCTTATCAACTGTAGGCTTAGCCCGCAGCTTAGCACGCACATTATGCTGTGCCAAAGCAGCAGCTTGTACAGTTTCTTCAAAAGTGGTAAGCACCTGTACATAATCCTGAGTGGAACCAAGAGCAATGTTAACGGCACCGTCAATCAGGCGATTGGTCCAGTTTTGGTCAATATAAAAAAAGCGAATTGACTCAATAGGCAGCATAGCTGCATCAGGTACTAGGTACTCAAAGGGCACACCATAGAGGAGGATCAAACGTGCTAGCCACTGAACAATGTTATCGGGAATGGTAATTGGCGGAGGAGTATCAGCTTCAGTAGCCTGTGTAGACAGCTTGACCGCAGCAGTAGGCAGAGGAGTATCAGTTTCAGTAGCCTGTGTAGCTAGCTTGACCGCAGCAGTAGATACACCTACCGCTTTTCGGTACACTTTGAGTAATTGTTGGTGTCCTTGGGTTGAGTTGTTCACAGATTCTTCTCTTAAAGCATCTTGGATTTGGTCTTCCAGAAGTAAGGACTTAGGGGAGTGTAGGTCTAGACCCCACAAACTCAAATCCTTACTTTTTTCTACATACCACTCACTACTAGCCTGACAGGCTTGTGTTTGTGGGTGGGATGGTGTTGCGCCAATCCCACCTGTTGACAGAGCCCTAGGTATCTTCAGTCAGAGGATGCTGCAGGTGTTGAAACAATAGATGCAGAGCATCGTTGCCAGCAGTAAGTTGACTCTGCCATAGGTTAGAGTCAATCACACCAGGCAGCTGACCAGTAGCTTGGTCACGACAATGATGAGGTTGAACTAGATTGATGCGTTTAGCAGGTGTCGAGGTCTGAGCTTGGATGCTGGCTCTGGGCTGTGTAGGAACAGTAACCATTTGGCTAAGCAGATTCATGGCCGAGAGCAGTATGGGAGTAACCTCAGTTTTGGGAATTTGCCCCATTTGTAAGGTTGGCTGGATTGTTAATTGCTGAAGGTGTTCTTCTGCTACCGCACCATGTTGTTGCTGGTAGTAATTAAGCCGCCACTCAAACAAAGCACGGGCAAAAGCTGCATCCGAAAGAGCCAAGAGCTGGCCAATTTGCCAAGCACTAGCAAATGCCATATTGAACAGACCAGTTTCTGGGTCGTAGCGAATTGCTCGATCGCTAAAGAAATACGGTCCTAGCGTATCAGGCTTAGTGGGGACTGGTGTCAACGGACCACGATACCAAGAAGTCGTTACCTCTCCAGTTCGGGTGGTGTTTTGCAAGGGAATATAACCAATTTCCAAGGCTTCCTGAACAGCAGTTTGTGCCTGTTGCGTTACCGAATCACCCTCAGGAGATGGAAAAGCTGTGTGGGTAGGCTGCAGCAAATCAATACCACCACGCTCACAGAGGTTTTGCATATAGTACAGAAAACTACCTCGCGATGCTGCAGCAGTAAAAGCCCATCGCGCTAAAACCACTAAGCGGATCTTGGTGAAGTTGCTAGGAATACCTGAGTTTCCATGGAGATGATCCTGGTGTCCTTCAAGAGATACCAAAAAACAAATATTTTCAGCGTTAGTTTTGGGCAGGCGATTGCCCACTACGACAGAAAACCAACCATCCTCTAACATGTTCAACACTTCTTTTTGATCCGTGTTGACCTCACGCACATGAGCTAGAAAAGGCAACTCCACTAAGGATGGTGAAATTGCTTGGAAAACCCCCAGATCCAAATCCACTGCCAACAACTGGCTGTTCCTTTCCTCCTCAGTTAAATCAGCCGCATCAATTAAAGTGGGGGGTAAAATGCTACCATCACCAGGATCGATCAAATCGTTTACTGTAATAGTGATAGGCTGAGTACCGTTGATTTCTTCAGGGTAAACGGTCAGAAGTGCCAACCAAGGAGGTACTGTACCATCAGCATCACCACGACTATTAGTGCTGCCATCAATCGTACGCACCCACGGTAAGGTACGGGTACGCAGCACTACATGACAGAGAGATTCCTCATAATTACCCACCTCATTTGCAGGTGGATAGACAGATTGCAAATCCTGGGGTGGCAGGCGAAAACGTGGCCCAGTCACAACAAAGGGGGACTGGGTACCGAAAAGGTTATTATCAGGCTGGGATTTTAGATTTTCTATAGTCTGCTGAGCCAAAAACTGATAACCACCAGCTTGCAAGGGTGGTTCAGCAGCAGCATAAAAGCGCACTTGACCTGGCTTGAGGTCTTCGTTGGCGGTGGCGAGGGCGATATTAGTCATAGAGATTATTACTTATGGGCGCTATTAGTCGTAGCTAAGGTTATAACGAAAAGCATCGTTGGTAGGTTGGTTAGCTAGGTGATCGACAGTTGACAGGTCTCTGGGGGGATGTGGCTCAGGGTATAGGTATCACCAACCAGCTCCCCAGCTAACCCAGACTGTTGCAACGCTTCAGCAGTTTGAGCAAAACCCAAAACCCCTTGAATATCTTCAGTACTCGCACTCGCTGATGGACGAATTAGGACTGCCAACTGGGCAGAGACAGTCTGAGGTCGAGGGGGTACATCATACAAGTAAACTCTTAAATCGCCTATTTCTATAGAAGGAACAGATACGACAGCCTCCTCTGCATAGACCGGATTAGCCAGTTCCTCAGTCCACAATAACTGAATCCGAGGCATAGTACTGCCCCGCACGATTATAGCAATACTAACAGGACTGTTATGGAACAGTGTTTCAACCCAACCCGGTAACAATTGCCCAGCACCCCCCTGTACCTGGTTAGCCTTGAGCACTGTGTTCGCTAACACCTGACCACGACGCTGTCGCTTATGAGGTCGCGGTGGTGCCTGGGTGCGTATCACGCAGCAATCACCCATAAAGTAATACTGGTTAAGGCGAGTCCACTCACTATCGATATGCCAACCACTGACAGTATCAGCACTACTAACAGTGCCAGTTGCAACCAGTTCTTCGGCGATCTCTGGTAAAACGTGGGAGTTAGCCTGACACGGATCAACGACGACATGCTGGATCAGTTCCTGACTCTCGTTAAAACTTAATAAGCGTAGCGGTAACTGACCAGTGAATGTGACCTCCTTGGCAGCATTTGTATTCAACTTAAGCAGAGCAGTGGCACCTGTTGTTATTGCTACCTTAAGACCTTCTTCGCTATGAGTAGTCCCAACAGGTTCACCTGACTGCCACTTGGCGCGAGCTACGGGACGGGTAACATTATTTAATCGTCGTGTCCCTTTACCCAAACAACAACACCTTGTACCAACCCGATAACGACGAACAGTACCAATCACTTTGCTCTTAGGATTTCCATTACTCTCTCCAACCGTAGCTAAACTACGAACCTGTGGTGTCGGCCGTAGACTAACTAGAGTAGCCTCTGTTGGTACCTCAGCAAGGTCTACTCCAAGGGGTGCGAGACTCGGTGGAGACTGATATACATTAGCCACATTAGCCTGCAAAACCACCAGACTAGGATTATTCAGAGCAGGTTGGCCCACGGCACGTAGAGCAGCCAGCATCCCATTGCGTAGAGGAATAACATGCACTAGATCCATAATAGTGTCAGAAATTACTTGAGCGCGCATATTCTGGCTGGGTAACGTCTTGGCTATGTATTGGGGGGTCCAGGTAAAAGGCAAGGGTAACGGACCGAGATCCACATATGCCAGGGTAGAGAGTGCTATAGGACCAACAGGAACATAAGTTAATACCTGGGAACCTGTAAGGGTGATGCCCATAATACTATTAGGAATAGTTTTCGCCTCAGGCACACCATTCGGATCGAAAGCTGTCTTTGACCAGAGGGCTCCTGGGGCACCATTCCGTTGTGT
Source organism: Moorena sp. SIO3I8 (assembly GCF_010692325.1). Lineage (GTDB taxonomy): Bacteria > Cyanobacteriota > Cyanobacteriia > Cyanobacteriales > Coleofasciculaceae > Moorena. The sequence goes on from NZ_JAAHHW010000002.1 coordinate 25,044, forward strand.
GGCTAGCTGGATACCTCGTGCATCCAGATTCACCGTTTCCCAAGTTTGGGTGCTGCTGTTCAATCCTTGTAAAGTGATTTGGAGCGGACTAGTGATGGAGGGCTGAGCCATGGGTTGAATACCCACACCTGGGCCACTAAACGTGGTCGTACTGCCGCCAAAGCTCACAATAGTGGCAGGTATGACAGTAGTAGCTTGCAGGACAAACGGTGATTGGATGAACCAACCCAGATTCGGATAATCGTCCACCAATCCCTGTTTAACCTGAAGCTTAAGTACTGTGTAAGCCTGAGTCAGGGGCGTGGTATTCGCTTGTAGCTGCAACAATTGTGGATGGGGGGCACGCTCGACAAGGCCCTGTGTACTTTGCCCTTGATCGGTCTGCAGAGGCGGCAAAAAGTTTTCCTGGAAGCTGTCCCAACCTAAAGGCTGGGAACTGGGTAGAGATTGATTGGTGTCCCCAAAGGGAATAGTAAAGGAAATAACATACCAGTCCACGCCTACTTCACCTGCAATAGGAGGCCCCCACATGTGGAGCTTGGCACCAATTTGAGCACTGAGGGTAACCCTAACTCCAGCAATTGTGACACTTATGGAGGCTCCTATTGATACATGACCTTCTAGATCAAAGTAGAAGGGCTGCCACTGAATCAGAAAATTCACGCCAGCGTCAAACCAAGCGCGTAACGGGCCGAGCTGGAACAGAGCCCGTAAGTAACCACCGGCCATGATCGCTGAAGGAGTCAGAGCAAAGTAGGCACCACCATCAATGATTAGGGAACCAACACCCAGGTTTTGGGGCCAGTTAAAGCCCAGTCGGGGCACTAAGGGATACTGCTCTGGAACCTTGAATGCTGGGTTATAGCCCCCTAAGGTGATGACGAAATCTCCAGCATACTCACCGCTGAACCACAAGAAAGCGGCAAAGCCACCTGTGAGACGACAGTCTGGAGCAAGCAAAAAGGAATTGGGGGTTAGCTGGGCCCGCGCTGAGAGGACACCGTCATCTGGGTGAAAAGATACCAACAGACCCAGTTCCACATAGGCCAAAGCAGCTGATGGCGATACTGCTGGAGGAAATGATGCGGAGCTGACACCAATGAGATCAAGAGCAAACTCTTTGCCAAAACGCACCACTAACATGGCAAAGGTGCTGAGTAGTTCATAGGTGGTAAATTGCAGACCAGCAGCAACCCAGTATTGGCCAATTTCTGGATATACCACCTCTGATAGTTGTGTCAGAGCTGATTCTGGGGTAGCACTATCACCGCCAAATACTGAGCTACTCACCGCTCCCTGTACCAGAGGATAAGTATTGATAGCTCCTGGTTCTGGTAACTGCAGGTTGCGGTTATAGGCAAAGCCAGCAGCAATGCCCGTGATGAAAAAGGCTGGATCAGGCCCAAGGGGAATATTGAGGTTAACGAAGATAAAGAGGGAAGGAGCCTTCTCACCATCAGGTTTATCTTGATCCACTGGCACCAGTGCGTAGGAACCTAAGGCCATTAGCGAGAAGCTGGCTGCCTTAACCATGACTGATCCATCATAACGTAGGGGATTGTCGTTTTTCAGAAAGCCACCAGAAAGAGCCACAGAGCCACTTTCAAAGGAGACTTCCAAGCCAGCTAAAGCCAAACTGTAACTGTCAAAATCTAGCGGGGTGGTAACAGGCACTCCGACTTTAAGCCCCTCTAAGCCAACATACAGCCCTGCCAGGGATACGCTGCCATCAAATAACATGTCGAGCAGCTTATCGCTCTGCTCCCAGCCCACCCCGATCTTATTGGCATGTAAGGGGCCGAAGCTGCGCTGTACAGGAAACCAGAGCTCAGTAGTGCTATCACCTTCATCATTGAACAATTCTACATAGAGATGCTTGACATAGGACGTGCGTACAGAAAACGAGGGATTGGTAGCAGGATTCTGCTTATCTGAGGAGCCTTGTGGAGTTGATTGAGGAGTACCAGAACCCAAAAGATTTTGGGCAACAGGGTTGGCTGATTTTCCAGATGCAATGTTAGGCGCTAGGGAAATACCGATCTGAGTGAGGGTAACTCCACCCCCATAAGATTGGACAGGGTCAGGTTTGCTGAAGTCGAAGGTGATCAGGCCCCGAGGCTGTATAGCCCGTAAGCTAAATCGGCTGAGTTGAACTAGGTTTTGGTTCTGCTTACCGTGAAAATCTAGACCAATATTGACTAGTTCTAACAAGAGATTGCCGAAATCTGGTCCTTCAGTGCTGATGGGAAGATACAGGGCAACGCCCCCTTCTAGATTGGCATCACCACCGGCATTTTGGATCCACTCTGTGTCCTCGTCTCCAAGCTGGAAGGTGATATAGGGGACAGCTTTCAGCGTTAAGTCAGGAACCATGACCCGCACACCAAAGTAGTTGTCCATACCTTGCCGAGGACCAAGCCAGATGCCACCTTTGCTACCGATCTCGATCAGTTGGAAGGACTCAGCCAAAAGTGCACGCAGGAAGCCTGCCAGAAATTTGGGTAGGGTGAGAGCCTCCAGATTACTGAGACTGTTGAGCATGTAGAGGTTATTGGGACCTTCCTGCGTCAACAACTGGGAGGCGATGAGGACATTGCCCGCTTTCGGACCTTTACCTCCAGGAAATAGGGGTTGATCTAACCACTGACTGACTCTAGTTTGATTGAGCACTATGATCGACAGATAGCGAGGCACAATATTAATCAGGATAGATTCCAGCCAACTGATGACTGCACTACCATATTGCGAGGGATCGCTTTCACTAAAAAAGGTTGGCAATAGCTCACGATAATAACGGCTATTTTTATCTGTCTGACCAGCAGGATCAATGCCTAGAACAAGCGTCTTCGTTTCAGTATTGAATCGCAGACCTAACTTCGGACCTGTATCACCTTCCAAAGCTACTAGAACCGACAATTGGAAATTGAGCTGAGGTTCAAAGTTTGTCACTAAAGTACCATCGTCCTGAACTGGAATACCCACTCCAGTAGGTTCAAAGTTAATCAGCAACTTACTGCTAGCAGGTAGATTGAGTTCTAACCACAAACCAACCTGCCGCGTGTTATCTAAAGATTGAACACCTGTAACTAAGGTGATCGGTACTTTGTCAGATGGCCGATACTTGATCAGACCTGCATCAGTGCTGACACCATCAAAATAAGGGCTGATAAGTCCAGCCACTGCTTCCACCGTGGCTGAGGCATTGTCACTAGACAAGCGAGCGCTAAGCCAGCGAAGAGCATCTGTAGCAATCACATCAGCTCCCTTGTCACTGTTGCTAATCAGAGTATTAACAAGTCCAGCGACATCCAAGGCAGTACCCGCATTTCGTAGGTTGGTAATAAATGATGCTGTATCGGAACCAAGTCTTGATAATTGATCAAGAAGTTTGTCGGTGAGTTCCCGCAACAGAGCCTGAGCGACTTGCTGAGCTGCCTGTACTACTAATGTCTGCCAACCCGGGAAGGGCAAAATTTGAAATAGCTTTTTGGTTTCTCCTTCCATTTGACCCGCAGAGAGCAAAAAGCCTTTGTCATAACCGCCTTGAACCAACAGCGTCGTACTATTGGTCACCTTACCACTTACCGCAATGTTGCCAGCAAATCCAGGCTGAAAGTTGGCTCCGAGGGATAAGGAGAAAGAAAGTGCTTGTAGGGAAACATTGTTGACCAGGGACAAAGGAGTGTTGTCTGAGAGACCAGGAGTAATGGTAAATAATTCTGCTTGAGTGTCAGCTACTAAATCGATCTGCTGGCCATAGGGTAAACCGAAAATGCGGGCACCGTTAGCAATGGGTTTAATACCAATACCATTGCTGGCTTGGGTTTCACTGACTGTTGCCAAGATGCGACTGAGCGTGGCAATGTTGAGGTGGCCATCTTGACCCAATACTGCATCTCCCAGCAACCAGCCAAGGGGATCCTTAAATAATCCTAAGGGTGATTTGGTGTACCAATGGCCATTGGTATCTTCAAACACGAGGCCAAAAGCGGAAAGGACAGTTCGTGCCAGCGGATAATTGGTTAACAAACGGGCATCCACTACTTGGGTAAAGAAAGTGGATAGGGCAAAGGTGGGTGCCAATACCGTAACCTGATCGATGAACTGGTTACTGCTGAAGGGGTAGAGAGTCAGGGTCTCTGGCATTGGCTGGCTACCGTCACCCCAGGCTAGGTTGATGTTTAGCTCAGCTTCGATCTGGTCAGCAACTGTTATGCTAAGGGCTGACATTACTGCTAGTTTGACTGGTGGGCTGTATAGGCCGAGGGTGGCAGTGAGCTGGTGGGTGCGCAAATCGAATTTGAGATTGCCGTTAACTGTAAGGATGTCACCTAGAGTTGGTAGTTGATCCTTGAGGATAGAAAGCTCAATGACGGCCCCTTCTGATACGGTTAGTTGCACGGGACCGACAGTAATTGGATCTGTCTGGGTCGCTAAGGCACCCATCAGCGCTGAAGATTTTGCTTGATCCTGAATGAGAGCCGTAAAGCGATTCTGTAGTTGTTGCGATGGATTGGCAATAATAGCTACCCAATCGTAGAGCCGAGGTGCATAGGCTTGGGCTGATGGTTCTACTAATTCTAGTGCTGCTAAAACTTGCAACAGGGGTTCAGGAATAGTGGGTAGCGTAATGCCAATAACAGCTTCTAGCCAGCTAATGGCTTGGGCACGGGTCTCAGGAACCATGAACAAAGCTGTTCCTCGTTGTCGGAAGAAGCCCAGCGGATCGGCCAGCATCGCAGTCCAGCCAGCGGTGTCAATAGCACATTGAGTCTGTTGATCATTGAGGGGTAGAGTGAGGTTGATCAAGCTCAACAAGTCATAAGTCAGTTTGACGGTGGTGTGGCTCAACATTGGAGTCAGCAATTGAGCCATTGCCAGGTTGACGACGGCATAGAAAGAGACCTGGAATTGGCTACTGCTTCCTTGCAACTGCTGCAAGTCAATGGTGCGATCGCCATTTTGATCACGAATATTGACGACCACTTGCGGCTGTAATGCCAGGTTACCTGAATCGAGAGCTACTTCCAAACCAAAAACGACTGAAATCAGCTGGCTATCATTATCACTACCATCATTGATCGGCAGTGGCGACGAGGGAGTGAGCTGGCTTTGTAAGCGAAAGCTGGGTAGAAAATCCTGTGTCGGCACAGAACCCGTTAGGCCAACTTCCACTATCCGCAATAAGAGTTGGGTATCGGTGGCAACATCACCGAGCGTAGCTTGTACCCGCCGTTGTAGACCAAGACCTAATGTCTGACCAGCATTGAAGGTCCAAATCGCCAGATCCAGATCCCCCGGTAATTGTACTGGCACAGCGAAGGGTTGAGTGTAGCTACCACTGCCAATCACTGTCGGTACCTGGGCAGCACTGTCAACTGACCAGCCTAGTAGAGCCATAACGGCTTCAGTTCGCTGTGTATTGGCTAGCAGTGCATTCAGTTGTTTTTTAATATCCCCAATTGGATCAGAAAAACTGTTTGGGGTCATCACTGGCATATCTTGAGGCCACTGCAGACCGCTAGGCACAAAGGGGGTTAAGTTGGGCAACAACCCGAAGATAGCGTTCAAAGCCAGACCAGGGCGGCTACCCGTACGGTATACCGCTATACCCATCAGTGCTACAACAATGGGAGCAAAGGTAGCTGCTTGCTTTGTGACGAGTTCAGCAAGGGAATCACTATCGCTTAACTCCATGGGCTGGCCCACTGGCAAATTGTTGCCATCAACAATGACTGCTGGCTGACCCGCTTTCAGGTTCCATTCCCAGGCTCCATAAGGCGACCAGAACCCATAGAAAGCTAACTCAGAAATACTAACTGCAGCACCAGCGACAGTGGGAGTGGTGAAGGTTTGAGGCAAGCTTAATTGTGCACCAAGACCAGGAAAGATTTGCGCGACTAAGGCTGAGTTTGTTGTGGGCAAATCGAGGGCTAGAGCTTGAACAGTGATGGCTAAGTCAAGTTCAATACTACTACCAAAGTTAATTTGGGGAGCAAGCTGTAAACCCAGCGTCAGGCGGGGTATATCCGGGTTGCTACGATCGATACTAACCGCCAAGGAAGCAGGCAAGCTCTCATCCGTCAGTTGAATTAACCAGGGATCACTGAGGCTTCCCTGTCCACCAATACTAATGGCGGGTCTGTTCGCGGTGTTCAGAAGGTTACCTAGCGCCTCTAATAAGTAATAAAAAGGCACTTTCCCCCCAACATCACTGCCAGACACCAAGTGCCTATAGTAACTAGCCAGAGCCGCCACTGGGTCTTGGAAAGAATCGATTAACTGACTAGCGTTGAAAGGTGGTGTCAAATTACTGGGCCAGGTCACCCCTGCCGGAAGATCTGGTGGAAGAACCCCCAATAGGATAGCGGCCTGATGACCATAACTAGATTGATCCGTCAGGCCAAAAAGCTCCTGCAGGGCATTGTCAATCAGTTGGTAGAGTTCATTAATCGCCTGCTCCACCAATTGACCAGGCTGGGTCAGATCAATCCTGTCATACTCTCCAGTGGGAGTAGCAACATCTACCAGTTGGAAGGCCGGAACGACTCGCAACCCCCCGCTACTACTGTGTAATACAGAGACTCCGCCACTCAAGCTGCCAAAGCGGTAACTATCCTGATCAATCGTACCCTCAAACAGGGGATCCCCACTCGTCGTATTGGTTAGGGCAAACCCCATTGCCAACTGCAAAAACTGGGTGCTGACACCAAACTGACCACTGGTGGAGAGAGAAAACTGAGCCAAGTCTACCTGTCCCTGAACCACGATCTGAACGGGAGTAGATCCCAATTGCTTCCCCTTGCCAGCAAAGTGAAACCCAGGTAATAGATAGCGTGTCCCCACAGTGTCTACATTGCTGACTGCGGTCAATGACAGGGTTCCAATTGCATCATCACTGAGCAACACTACGCTGTAGGGATCGGCTTGAGTGCCACTCCCTTGAACTTCAGGTGACTGGTTGCCTAGCAAACTGGAGATCGCATTCATCCAGGTGGCAAAGGCAGACTCAGTATTCAGTAGGTCGTTGAACCAATTGATAAAGGGAGTACCCAGAGAGCCACCCGATTGAGCTTGGGATAAGAGCAAATCCCAGCGCAATAGAGGCAAACGCACCTCGCTGTTGGGCACCATGGGTGACAGCCCGAAAATCGGCAACAAGTAGGCAGCCTTGCTGTCTTGGCCTAAAAAACGCTCCAGAGCAGCAACAAACAGGGTAGAAATCGTTGCCAGTAACTCTGGAGGGGTAATTTGGGCAATTTCACTCAGGTTACGATCGGCTGGAGCCGTCTCAGTAGGTAGTTGCAACTGCTCTAACACCACCGATAATTGGATGACAGGATCACCCAGCACATCAAGCAATGCCGAAAATTTAACGCCGTTAAAAGACAGTCCCTGTTCATCAAGGATTGGCTGGTTATCAGCACCACCCACAAACGCACCCATGTTAAGGGGATAACCCTGCTGTCCTAAAACCAAGTCCAGACCGTTATCACCAATTTCCAGGAGGGGTAACAGTCCCCAAACCCTCACATCTATCTGACTCGGTCCCTTGCTCGGCCCAGAAGCACTGGTTCCAAAATCCCAACTGTGCAATACACCAATGCCAAATATCTGATCCTCAGCAGGATTGTCTTGATCTTTGGGGTAGTTAACCAAATAGAAACCTGTCGGCTGATCAGTTTTAGGGTTAGGAATGGGGTTCCAGACACCAAGAGCCCCCAAATCCTGAGATGGAATTCCCAGTTCATTGGCAGCAACTTCTCCTAACAACTCAGCCAGCAAAGACGCAATCGTGGCACCATTGGTTTTGAGATTCTCGCCAGTAACCCCCAATGGGTTCTCAAACCAGGTTTGGTTCAGCTGATAACTATCCTGCTCATTGGGTACGGCCTCAAGAAGACCGATCGCGACGCCCAGTTTGATCAGAGCGGGTGAAATTTTCGAGCTATCAAAACCATCACTCCCATTGTCAGAGTCTTGCAGCACAGCCAGCGCATTGGTGGCAAATTCTGCAGCTGCTTCACGAGCTTGGATATTGTCCAGACTTGTGCTGAGAGGGACAACATCAGCCTCCAAGGTTCGTATTTTCTGAGCTGTCGCTACCATAGGAGTTACCTTTTCTGAAATTGTTAATAGGAGTTATAAGCGCAATGCGAGCATTGCTCTGGGAAAATAGCTGATACCCAATTGCTTGAAAATTGCTTGAAGTTAAATTTTTTGAGGTATGCCCCGTGTACACCGGGTAAGGGGCAAAATTCAACTTCAAGCCAAAACGGTATTAATATGCCTTTAAACCTTTGTGATAATCACTGAACCAGCGCTTCCCTGGGGGCCAACACTACCATTACTGCCGGGGTAACCCAAAGACCCGTCCGGATGTCCAAGGCCAGGAATGCCAGGGCGTCCCCCTTCTCCTCCGACACCTCCTTGACCGATTGGTGTCTCGGTGGTTAATTGGGTATTCGAAGCTATACTGTGGTAATACACCTGCATCGTACCGCCCCGTCCCCCAGCACCACCTGCACCCCCAGGTCCGCCGTTGCCGCCAGTCCCTCCAATTCCCATGCTGTTATCCGGACCATAGCCCCCACGCCCCCCTTGACCTCCCTTCCCGCCATTGCCGCCAGCACCGCCGCGACCTGGCAATACGGCGAACTGAATGGAACCACTGAGCTCAGCTACAGCAAAGGTTACATTGGGAGCATCAAGACCGTCCTGTCCATTGGTACCTGAGCCACCAGCGCCACCATGACCTCCAGGGCCATTCGGTTCAGCACCCGTTGCTCCTGGTGCACCAGCTACACCCTCAACACCTGGTGCGCCATCAATCCCTTGACTGACAAATTGACTCGATGAAGAACCAGCCGACACTAAGCGCTCAACCACTACCTCAGTGGGTGCTTCGAACACCAGTTTTGTGCTATCAGCAACAGAAATCTCATCGACTATCAAGACCACTCGCTCTGCCATCGGTCCCCTGACGATCATCTGTTGCCCTTCACCCAACACCAGACGTGAGGCTGCGAACAGAGCAATATGATTCCGTTTAACCCGCAGCGGTTGCACCTGAGAACGTTCACTCTGCCAGTCCAACACCAGTTGCGACTCACCCGGAAGGGGTTGTAACACCCGATCGCCCAGCTCTGCCAGCTCAACCCCATGGTAAGACAGTAAGTTTAGAAAATAGGAGGAGTGAGGAGTTGTTTGAGTTATCTCCCTGCTGGACATATCGCTAGTTCCCCGTGTTGAGTAACGCCAGGTAGGTTAATAAACCATGAAAAGTGGCTCCGTTGTATGGGTTAAAACTACCACCGGAGAGCGTTACAAGCTGTCCTTGGGGCACAAAGAAACCGAGTAAAGGTAAATTAGGCATAATATCCTGGGGACGAGCCACTTGGTAATTCCTGCCAGCTAAAATAGTGTCATATTGCGTAGCGAAGATTGGCGTTGCTGCTGGTGTTGCCCCAAAGGTATACACAGCAGCCAAACTGCGCTGACCTGTCAGTGGGTTTTGATCTAGATCTACTGCAATCAAGTTAGCCAGCGCACCGCCGCTACCATGCCCGGTGACTAGCACAGGTTTGTTATCCAAACCATTTAAAGCCTGACGAACAGTATCGCGGCCACTTGCATATAGATCGACCAAAGACTTGGCGTAAGAGCCAAAGCTAGTGGTTAGCCAACTGGGATAGCCAGGAAATGAATCGCTGACAATTGTCATCAATTCCAACCAACTGACTGTTCCTCGGAGGGCCAACACCAAATTATCTGGCCCTTCGAACACACTCGCCCACACCGCACCATTCAGGGTTAGATTCTGCTTGAGGACATAGGGTGTGTAAGAGAAACTCGGTGTACTGCCAGGGTGCTGGAACATTTGATAAGCCACAGCACAAAGCTGACCCAGGGCAAAAGCTAACGCTTGACTGAAACCAGTCACACTGCTAACGGTGCCTGGTCCCCCACTACCAGGATTGCTCTGGGTGAGTAATTGGTTGTAATAGGGGCCATCCCGCTCAACCCAAGGTGAATCGTAGGTAGGAATATTTAAGGGCAGTGATTCCTCAGTTCCCACCTGCACGTAACCAGTCGTCTGATCTGGAAGACTAGGGAACAGATCTGCCTCGGCCTGCACCCTAAAACTGGCCGTTACTGCACTGTTGTATAAACTCTGATAATCCCCATTGCCGTAGGCCGGACAAGAATAGGCATAAGCCTGGATAGAAGTTGCCGGTGAGTTGCCATTACCGGGTCGCAGGTCTAGGGAAGCTAATTGGGCAATAGGGCCGCCAGGACCGAGACCAGCACAGATCACTGGCATGGTGGTTTGGAAGGCAGGAATCTGCTGCTTAACCTTTTGCAAATCATCCAGTAGACTACCGCGAATAGCACGGTACATCAGCGAAAAACCTGTATCGATTTCCGCATCCTGACTTGTGCTCCTGATCCCTTGACGCAATTGGCTTAAATCGCTTTGATGACAACGAATGGCATCACCAATTTTAGCCATGTCGCCGCCTTGTGGACTTTTTGCCAAATCTTGGAGGGTGCTAACTAAGCCTGCAGTTCTTTGGTGAAAAGACTGCCATTGAGGATCGTTAGGGGCTAATTGAGACAGTTGGTCACAACGAGATTGCAGTGCCAATGCTGCCTGGTTCAACTTCTCGCCCCCATCAGGATTATCGATCTTGGCCAAGGTTTGTGATATATCTTTGAGATCATCTTGTACTTGCTGCAACCTCAGTTGATGGGTGAAAGCATTGACAGCCTTGCTGCCAACTATATTGCTACCCAACGAGGTGAAGATATGATTGTCTTGGGGCGTATAGAAGGAGATAAAACTACGCCACAAAGCTCCTGTGACCACTGCACAGACTGCTTGACTATCGTAGGTTTTCATTGCCAGATAGTACTGGCAACTCCCGTACATGCTTGAGCTGGTGTACTTGAACAGTAAGTCCCACCCAGGTACAAACAAACTACTCAAGGACTTATTGGCCAAGGTCGCCAGGGTCACCAGCTCAGCCCCAAGGGCAGGGTCATAGTTCTGGTTCAGAATAGAATTACTCATCAGACGCACACTTATCCATTGTTGGGGATTATAGCTACCTTACCTGCTTCGCCAGCGCTACCTAACACACCCGGCTTGCCAGAATTACCCGCCTGACCATTGTCTGCATAAGTTGGCTGACCTTTAGGTGGAGGTGGATAGACTTCATTAGCACCGCCACCACCACCTGCACCACCATTACCACCTGCACCACCATTACCACCTGCACCAGGCAAGGAATGGGGTTGGACTTCGGCATTGGGAGCTAGGGTTTTGTAGGCCACGGTAATATTGCCTCCATTGCCTCCATTGCCTCCATTACCTCCATTGCCTCCATTACCTCCGGTTCCACCGGTTCCACCCTCAGCCCATTTATCCTCTTTGTCCTTCAGGCAGGACTCTGCTGCACTACCCGTCATCTGTCCGGCATTGCCACCCGTTCCTCCAGCTCCTCCAGTTCCGCCATTGCCACCGTTACCGCCATTGCCACCCTGAGACACAATCACAAGCAACCCTGTTATTTGATCAGACTGGAAGGCTAAAGATGGCGCAGGCAAACCAGGTCCTCCGCCTTGACCACTTGCACCATTACCGCCAGGATTACCCATAGAACCATTGCTTGAATAGTCGCACTTTGGACAATCACCGGTTTCACAGCCGTTTTTGCCATTACTGCCGCTTTTACCAGTATCACCTGAATTTGCTGTTGGTTTGGAACTACCGTTAACTCCAATTGATCGAATTACACCATCACTGATCTGAACCATGTCGTTGCTCCTTACTGGGACAAAAATTGTGAAGTCGCCTATCGCGGCACACTGAAACTTAAGTCAAAATTGAGCACTAACAGCCCTGAAGACTTGTCAGATGAGAGTTACTTACAAGCCTTAAGTCAATGAATTGACCGACAATGGCTTCCCTGTTGAACTCATCCGAATCTAGAATCTATTTGCTGACTTCAAGCCCTTGTCAGACCAACAGAGAGTCTGGTTTGACAAGAGGGATCAGGACTGCCATCAAATCTTTATGTTAATCGTGGCTGGGAATACCATGAGCTCCCGCAGTTGATAACTTTGCTAGCTTGGTGGCTCTTGGCGTACTACTATACTTCCTGGTGCGCCACTTTTGCCCGGAGCAGCAGCATTGCCCGTAGAACCGTTTTGGCCATTGCTTCCACCAAAACTACCACCCTTGCCACCAGCACCACCACTGCCACCAGTACCGCCAGTACCACCTTTCAATCTACTGGTATCAATGGAAAAAGTAGTCGAGGGAGTTTTAGAGGTATAGTATATTACTACATTGGGTCCATTGGCACCGTTACCCCCAGGTTTACCATCAGTAGCATCGCCACCTTTGCCACCATTGGCGCCGTTGATCTGCTTACAAGGACCGCTGGCAGCAGCACCATTACCACCATCGCCACCCTTGCCACCGTTAGCACCGTTACCACCGTTACCACCAGCACCGCCGGAGTAAGTGATCATAACCTTACCATCGACATCACCCAAGTGGAAAATGCCACTACCCGTGATATTCCCATCACTTCCCGCCGACGCCTGACCAGCTCGATTTCCAGGGCTACCTGGTGTGGGATCTTGGGGGTTTTGACAGGTGGGATTCTTGCCGCCACTTGATGTCCCCTGCACTGCGTTTCTGCCGTCGCCACCATCAGTACCTTTGGTGGCATTGGTGCCATTGGCACCATCGGCACCTATAACTTGAAAGGGGGAATTGCTCATAATTATTTGTTTCTGGCTTACTAACTATTAACAGTAAATTGCTGGCATTCGATGTTAAGTGGGGTTCTCATCTCAATGTACCCACCCTCTTCGATCGTAATCGTGGCAGCAACGAGGTTTGTGGGCTGACCGTTTGGATTATCAATAATCAGTGGGTTGTCCTTAGTGATCACCAAATCCTGTGCAGCATGGGTTGCTATTTCCATGGGAAAGTGAATGGCATTGATGTGCTCTTCGTAATCGCGAACTTTGCTCGAATCCCCCATCACTGCAGCATGTAGCGCTTTTCCAACTGCTTCATGGTGTTGCACCGTCATGCGGTCCTTGAGCTGACACACGTCGCCACCACAAGAGGCCAAGGACGGCATTCCAAGACTGGGCGCTGGGGGGGGGTAATCGACAAAAGCATCACTGGCCCTTTTTGCTTGGTAATCCTCGTCAGGACATCCGCCCATCGCACACAGATCTGCAACACTACCAATCTCGTGGACTTGAGCGGGTGGGAAGTCGGCGCTTGCGGCAGGGTGTCCACACCGCAAACCACCACTTTCCGTCGTAACTGTGGCTGGAACAGTGTTAGGGTCAATCCCTAAAGCTTCCAGCTTGGCATGAAACTTTGCTCGCTGTGCGTCAGATAAGTCTTGGTATTTCTTAGCCATTGAGACTCTCCATACATAGTTTTAGGTGTTTATTGTTGATCTGCTGTCGAACTTGATCAATTAACAGCAAATCATTTCAGATTTTTTGAAGATGGGTAACCACAACCCTAACTAGGGACACTAAGACCCAACTGGATATCAGGTGCTGCCTCTTGTCTGTATTGCTTCCTGTCTTCATCGCACTACAAGCGATGAAGACAGGAAGCAATACCAAAATCACAACACAAGGATGATGACGATAAAGTAATCTTACATCAAAATTTTGAACAATGCACCAGAATGATCATTTTGTTTGACATTTTGTCTGAAGGTTTGACATCATAAGCACTTATTTATACTATATAATGTTGTTTGATGCCAACAACGATATTAGGCTTGATACAGTCCCGAATTGACCCTACGAATGATTTTATGGAAGCTCAAACCATTATAACTACGTCCAAGGTCACGCCCAAAACAGCATGTATCTTTTAGGTGCGAGCCGTGGCGAATTTAATTCGCCAACGGAAAGAGCACCGATTAAGTAACTTACCGGCTGAAATTATTACCCAGCAAGGATTTAATCTGGGTTGTCGCCCCCCAGAGCATTTTGGATAACTATTAATTTATGTTACCAGGTAGTTATGTGTGTGATTATGCCAAATATTATTAAACCACAAGAAGTTTATCGTTGAATGATACAATCCGAAAATTGCTTTTGAGCAAAGGCTTCACTCTATCTTAAATCTTAAATATTACTGAGCCTTTTTGATAGGTTTATCCTAAAGTATCAAGCTGTACTGCCTACACTCGTATCCCTACCCTAAGCTATGAGTAATACCACACCAATCAATAACCCACTTTGGGCGGGCCCGCGACTCTTCGTGCCGATTTATTTAGAAGCCCTAATGGTGGGTCAAAACAATCAAGTCGGCAACTGGGCTGTTGTGGGTGTGCAGTTTAATCAACTCGGGTTGCCCTTAGGACAACCCCAACCGCCACCCTTTTCCTATCGGTCATCGAGCAATCCGCCTAAGCTAGGTATTCACTTACTTTGGACTGTGCCCAGTGCTTTGCGTCATGGTCAAACTCAAGCGAATGGCGCTGTTGATTTCCCCTTGCTTCCCAATCGATGGTTAGTGACCCGTACCTTTATTGCTGAGCCGGGTGCTGTACCTTCCCTCACAGTTTGGGTTTTGGAAAGTGACTATCTTGGTTCCACCCCCAATGGAACCCATGTCTACCCAGATCCGACAGGCGGCAGTCAGACTTACTATATTGGTCGTCGTTTTGACTTGGCTAGCTGGAACGGCACAACGACGACCTACTCTGGCGAACCGTTTTTACGTGCCATGGGGCCAGGCGACGCTACCTATGTTGCCATTTACGACAATATGACCAATGTGCTGGCCTTTCATGACGATATGCAGAATGCTTCTGTCGGTTGGTACAGCTACAGTGTCTGCGGTTGGTACAGCACACCAGCGGACGATCAGTTGTTCGGTAAAACTGAATCGTCTCCTGATGGCTTTACAACGGAGCAAGAGTGGCAAGAGATTATGACTCACCTGCAATGGACGGTGGGGAGTGAGGCTGACCAAAATGCTGCGGAGCAGGATTGGCAAGCTTGGTTGCAGCAGCATCCGATTACTGGGGGCCCGCCCCTGACTGATGCACAAAAGAATTTGCCCGCTCAAAGTCTCTGTCACGGGTTTATCTACAAGCTAGATTGGCAGGGATTTAACCAGTTTTATCCGATTAATGCCATTTTGCAGGGTGAGCATCCCCCAGCTGTTGCGATCGGAGCCAATGGTCCTGAGGCAATGGCGGCTTGGCTAGCAGATGCGATTGATGCTCCGGATGCTGAGGATCTGTTGTTGGCCTTCCAAGAGGATATGGTGTTTGACTATGCCAGCAATCAGAGGACGTTTGAGACTAAGTCCCATGCCGCTCGTTTTGGTTCGACGAGTGCGGGCGATCGCTGGGTGGTTTATCAGGAGCAAACCACTGAGCCTAGCAATGGCGAGATTCCGTCGGGCGCAACAAGTGTTCCCCTAGACCAAACGACAACTGACGCTCTGACACGACTCAACACCACCCAAGCAACCCTCAATCAAGACCGAGAGATGCTCGCCTCTCTGAAATGGTCCCTGTATGCTGCCTACTGGAAGCTAGCCAATTACCCTCTCCCGCAAGGGCCGATTTTATTACCCCTGATTCAAAAGGAAATCAATCGCCTTACTCCCTTAGTAAATAGCTACAACTCCAAGGTGACCCAGGGATCTCAACAAGTGGACCAGCAGGCCCAGGCCTTGAGGGAATTGTTGGCTCCTCTGAAGCTGAAACTCAATACTCAAAACCAGCCACGCTTTGAGCAACGGCAAGATCCAGTCATATTGCTGGCAGGAACCAATCAAGATACTAAGTTTGCTCCCCCTGGCGTATACGATGATGAAGACACCTTGTTTACTCGTTTCACAGGTCAAACTTTAAGTGCTCTAACCATCAACTACAGTGGTGACGGCATAACGGTAAACGAGACTCTTAGTGCGGATGACTTCACCGATATCACTTGGCCCACTGGGGTACAGATTCCCAAGGAGATCCACGACTTCTGGTTTGAGACTTTTTTACTTGACACCAACAGTGCTCTTTTGCTAGCTCAGCGCAATTTTCAAAAAGCTGGTGTGACACCGACCCCAACCCAGCTTAACGACCTAACAGCTCAAATCCAACGCCAACAAACCCTACTTTGGAACCAGGATGCGACTAGGTTAGTGGATGTGCGTACAATTTCTGAAACCGCTGGTTTTAAAGGTGTACCGCCCTTTAATGCTGCCGTTGCAGCTTGGACACCACCCTGGGCACCTATATACATGGACTGGGAAATCGAGTGGCATCCCAGTGCTACTACACCCCAGGACATGCTCAACCAATGGAGCCTAGGAGAAGTAGATTTTGAGTGGAACGGCACCCAAGTTACTGCCAAGGATGAAACCTACTCTGGGCGAGCCATACTCAACGGCCAGATAGCACTGGGCCTCCAGGAAAAACTCTATGACTTTTTGGATTCGAATCCAAATTTATCAGACTTGCCAATTTCGGTGCAAGAGAAGTTACGAGAAATGGCGGAGACTCTGGGTCAGTTTGATGTGGTTACACAGGCTATGTCTGGTCTGATTGAAGAACTGATCATGCGTCTGCAACAGATGAACAAGCTCAGCCCGGATGACTTGGGCAATATGGCGCAGCTACTCGCAGATGCTGAAAACTTCCTACCAGCGGCAGGTAGCAGTTTGTTCTTTCCCCTCCACGCCGGACACTTGCGGGTTACTCGTATTGAGGTTGTCGATGCTTTTGGGCAAATCCTGCGTGGTTCACAATTGTCCAATAATTTACAACCTATTCGGAGCAAGAGCTTCATTACACCAGGTGAAACCAATACTCGCTACATCCAGCTCACTCCTCGTGTTACTCAAGACTTGCGCTTCGATTTTCGGTTAGTCCAATTTGATGATGATACGATCCCCACTAACTCGAGCGATCTCACCAGTCCCATCAGCGGCTGGGTCATCCCCAACCATATTAACCATAGCTTGACCGTATTCGATCCCTGGGGCAACAACCTTGGCGAAGTCATCACGATCGATGCTGGCAACAGCGACAGGGACCAGGAAACCGGCCTGCGTTGGGATGCAGTGCCTGGTAGCAATACCCCCCTTGGAGCAGCTCCCAACTTTGGTAGTCAATTGCAACATCTTAATAGCTTTGTTAATGGCTTATTGCTACGCGGTGCCCAGGGTAGTGATGCTTTGAGCTGTCTATTGGATGTAATCGATGCCAGTCTCTGGAAAGTCGATCCACTTGGACAGCCCATGCAAGGAAATCTAGCGATTCTGCTGGGTCGTCCTCTGGCGGTGGTGCGTGCTCGGATTACGCTGGAGGTGGATGGTACGCCTGCTACTAATCAGGCTTGGGAAAATACCAGCAAGCAGATTACGGATGGTTTTACTGAGGTTAGTCTGCCACTCCGGATCGGTGACATAGGTCTGAGTGGTAATGGAGTCATGGGATATTTTCTGGACAACGACTACAGCCAGTTTTATCCTTATCATGGGTATACGCCTAAGTTGGCTGTTCCTCGCCGCACGCTGGCCGATCGACGATTACCAGAGTCCCAAATGCTAGCCCAGATCGCCCAGCAACTGGATAGCAATAATGATAATGCTGAAGCTGCCAGTGACCCTTACATTGTCAGTAATCCCCAACTCCATTTGCCACCAGATGGCACCACCACACATGACCTGACCTTGCTGGTCGATCCACGCGGGTCAATTCCAGTCATCAGCGGATACCTGCCCGTACAATACCTAACGTTGTCACCAGGACCGGTTACCCTGGCCCTTAATAATATGTTTGTTACCTTCCGCGCTGGACCTGTTCTGCTCAACAGTACCGAGATCCAGTTACCGCTGCCTGCCGCAATTAAAGGGGACTGGACTTGGGTAGAACGGTCTGGGGTCACGACCTGGCGTGAGTCAGATCCATTAACTAGCTCTACTTCTAGCGCCCAGCTACCGTCCACACGACCTAATGTGAACGAGGGTTGGCTAAAGCTAAGCGGTGCCCTGGGATTGCAGAAACCGTAAATCTTATCAACCCGGCGTTGTAAACCCGACGTTTACCATAAACGTAATCAATCATTTTTTGGGAGCCATAACTCATGTCCACAGTATTGACCTATACTTTTAATCCCACCACGGTGCAAGCCAATACCCGCAAGAGCTTTACCCTAGTGGCTACAAATGGCTCTACCCCTCTCTCCTTAAATACTAGGAATGCAATTTATTTGGCGGTGCCGGTAGGAGATGAGGCTAGCGATCTGACCCCTAACTTGAATGAGATTAGCACTCAAGCACCGGATAAGTGGCGCTTTAACGCGACTAATCAGGGTGGAGAGTACAACTTTATTATTTCACCCACCCAAAATTTCACCATCAATGCCAATGCTTCGCTAGTTTTCGAACTGAACAATGTGATCATCAATCCAGTTCAAGGTAACGCCAAAGTGGTTTTGGAAGAGTTTGTTCAGATGACCCCAGGACAAACTGAGTTTACGATACAAAAAAATGAAGCCCAGCTTAGTATTGTTGCTCAAGCAATCCCCTCTACTGTGGGTCGTAACCAAACCACCGATTTGAAATGGAATGCAGCTAAGGCTGCTTATGTGATCATTCAACCGATCAATAAACAGGTTGACACCAGTGGTGAGTATCCGACTACACCATCCCAGGATGTCACTCCTGAAGCACCCCAAGTCACGTATTCCCTCACGGCCTGGACGCCAGATCAAAAATTTGCCCGCGACAATGTAACAGTCACCATTAGTCCACCTGTATTTAGGAAGGTGGAACCACAAAATCAACCTCCGATCGACCTTGATGCAGAAGTTAAGTTGGAGTGGAATGTAGAATACGCCGAAACTGTACAACTGACTTTACCTCAGGGGGTAGTCCCACAACCCACCAGCGGTTCTCTGGAGGTAAAACCCCAGCAAATGTTAGTGGGTAATGCTGAATCAGTTACCTATACTTGGCGTGCTACAGGTGCTGATCAACCAGTATTTGCCTCGGTGGAAATTCCCTTTAATCCAGTGACGATCGACTATTTTCGCTACCCAAACTTCGAGACAACCAACACTTTTCAAGTCCAAGTCACCAATGGCTTTACAAATGTTGAACAACACTATGTTGAAGGGGGCAGCTACTTTAAACTGACTGCCACAGGTCCTCGTGGTCCACTCGTTCAATATCTGGGGGATTACGAAGCCTTACAGATCCAAGTATTTCTAAGCAGCAGTAATAATGTAAGCCCTGGTACAGAGGTCGAGCTACAATGGCAAACAGTACTAGCCACCTCTCTCTCCCTAGAGTCGGATGATGGCTGCTCCACCCCCATTAGCCACGATCAAATCGCCCGAGGCAAGTTAAACGTTACACCCACTCAAAGTACTCTCTACACTCTCAAAGCCACTGATGCCAATGACAATATTATTACGAGCCAGTTGCAAGTTACGGTGAGCTAAGATTGCCCATGTAAGTAATAAGATTGCCCATGATTCAGGAGAAAAGCCGTGTCAACTATTGAAGAAGTAGTTTATGCTGCCATCCGTAAGGTCAAGCCTTCCCTGTTGGAGACTGAATTAAGCCTCGCCACTCGATTTGACGACTACCGTATCACTTCTATGGAAATGGCGATGATTGTCTTTGAAATCGAGGATCATTATGATATTGAAATTGAGGCCCACACTCTAATTGACTTTGATACGATCGGTGCAGCCTGTGAATTTATAGCGAAACTGCTTGCCAAGAAGAACCTTCAGGGAGTAGCTACCTAATGAGCATCCTCAGCGATGACGAACGGGTCGTTATTACTGGTTTAGGTTGTGTCTCTGCTCATGGTGTCGGTGTGCGCCCCTTTTGGAACCAGGTCGTAGAAGGTCACAGCGCAATTGCGCCTACAACTCGTGCCCAAGCTGGCCACAGCATAACTGTCCCAGCAGCACCAGTGACTGAATTTCAATTACAACACCATATCAAAACACCCCAACAGCCCTTGCTTGATCCCTTCAGCCAATATGCCCTGGTAGCTGCTCATGAAGCTATCAACGATGCTGCATGGGATCTAACTCAACTACCTAGGAGTGAAGTCGCAGTAATTCTTGGTTCTACCAGTGGTGGCGAGGCCAGTCGAGAAAACGAAGCAGTCCGTTTTTTTTATCAGGGAAAGAAACGTTGTAATCCAGCTTTGGTGACTCGTACTAACCATCAGGCAGTGGTGTGCGGGATTTCCATGCATTTTGGTTTTACCGGTCCTGCTTTTGTCGTTCATACTGGCTGTGCATCGGGTACCCATGCTATTGCTCAAGCCTACTTAATGTTACGCCATGGTCAAGCCCGTTATGCTGTCACTGGTGGTGCAGAAGCTTGTGTAATGTTCTCCACCCTGGTAGCCTTTCAAGCCATGGGAGTGTTAGCGACTGACACCTGCCGCCCTTTTTCCTCTGGTCGGACTGGTATGGCTTTGGGAGAAGGAGCAGGAGTAATCACTCTGGAAACTTTAGCAGCAGCCAGGGAGCGCCATGCCCCAATCTATGCAGAACTAGCAGGTATTGGTATGAGTGCTGACGCTAGTGACCCAGTCAATCCAGTGGTTCATGGGCCGATAAAAGCCATGCAACTAGCCTTGGATCGTGCTGGTTTAAAACCGAAACAGGTCGATTACATCAATGCTCACGGTACTGGTACCCAGTCCAACGATCAAGTAGAGAATGAAGCAATCAAACAACTGTTTGATGCCCATGCAACCCACTTAGCGGTATCATCCACCAAAGCGAGTCATGGACATGCTCTCGGTGCCTCTGGAGGTTTTGAATTGATTGCTACTGTTTTGAGCCTACAGGAAGGGCTGCTGCCACCCACTGCAAATTTCACCACACCTGACCCAAAGTGTGACTTGGATTATATACCCAATCATAGCCGCGAACAGCGTATATCAGTGGCTCTGTCCAACTCCTTTGCTCTGGGTGGTCTCAACGCAGTATTAGCTGTTACATCGGTAAGATAAAAGCGAGGTGATCGATGTCTGCTCCGTTCAGAAGCAATAATAGCAGCCGCCGAGTTGTGATTACTGGTATGGGTCTTGTTTCTCCTCTTGGCAATACCCTGGACAGCTACTGGCAACGCCTATGTGCTGGAGAGAGCAGCATCCAAATACAAGTGCGAAACAGCAAACAATGGCCAAGCCATCAGTCATGGTTGGCGGCGGCTGTATCATCAAACTTGCCAGATGACTTACCTGGCAAGATTTCCCCACACTTACTGGATGATTTTGCCCGTTATGCCGTACTCGCTGCAGAGCAGGCATTGCAACAGGCTGGTAAGGATGTTATTCTTGAGCGTCGTCAACAAGTGGGAGTAATTCTTGGCACTGCTGTTGGCGGTGATGAATCCCGCAACGAAGCTACCTATCGAGCCTATATCAAACAACGCCCACCTTCACCACAAACTATCATCCGCGCCATGGCTAACGGTGCTGTGAGTGCTGTTTCCCTAGCCTATGGCTTGCAAGGTATTCACTATGCTGTGTCCAGTGCTTGTGCCTCTGGTACCCACGCCATTGGCCAAGCCTACCAATCAATTCGTAACGGCTGTGCAGAATTGATTCTAGCCGGTGGCAGCGAACAACTGCCATCCTACAGCCTGTACCGAAGTTGGCAGCAGATGGGGGTACTTAGCCCAGACGGTTGTCGGCCGTTTTGTGCCAGCCGCAACGGTATCATTCTTGGCGAAGGTGCAGGTGTGCTAGTGCTGGAATCTCTAGCCTCTGCCCGCGCCCGCAATGCTACTATTCATGGGGAAATCGTTGGTTTTGCTCACAATGCTTCAGCTAAAGACTGGATCCAACCTGACGCCGACACAATGGCTCACTGCATCCGCACTGCAATTCAAGCAGCCAAGTGGAAGCAGGAAGAAGTAATTTATATTAATGCTCATGGCACTGGTACTAAACTAAATGATATCGCCGAAACTGCTGCCATTCATCAAGTTTTTGGTAGCCATGCTAGCACCGTCAAAGTCTCCTCCAGCAAAGCTCATCATGGTCATACCCTTGGTGCTGCTGGTGCGCTGGAATGTATTGCTACAGTTCTCGCGCTTCAACACCGCACTGCACCCCCCAATACTATCACCCATGTCCCCGACCCTGACTGCAAGCTGAACCTGATTACTGGTGCTGCCACTCCCCTAGATGGCGACTATGCCCTTAGCCATTCTTTTGCTTTTGGTGGCTTAAATGGAGTCTTGGCCCTACAACGATTTCAGGAGTGACAGAGATACTATTGGACAGGATTACTTGACACTTTACTTCCCTTAGTCTAAAGGAAACTCTACAACCATAGAGAATTTAGTCCCTAGCGTCGATAAATCACAATTACTGGTGGAACAATAGCAATACTTGAAGAGACAGAAATTATGACTTCAGAGGGCGTATTAATTGTAACAGGTGGTAGCCGTGGCCTAGGTGAAGCAATCGTGCGGGATGCCCTCAAGCGTGGACAATTTGTCGCTACTTGTAGCCGGGTTGAATCTAAATTTATTTATGATATGCGCAACTCTGATCCCCAGGAAGAACAATTTTACTGGCAACAACTTGATCTCACCGATCCCGAACAAACCACCACCTTCATCAAAACGGTAGCAAGACGTTATAAAAATATCACTGGTCTGGTGAACAATGCTGGCCAAAGCCAAGGCCAATTTTTATCACTCACCCGCGACCAGCTTGTACAACAACTGCTTGCCATTAATCTTGAAGCAGTTATCCGTGTTACCCGTCTAGTCTTACCTTACATGCTCCGCAACAGCAGCGGCTCCATTGTTAATCTCAGTTCAATCTCTGGCCACCGGGGTGCTGCTGGTCTCTCTGTATACGGTGCCACTAAAAGTGCCCTTGAAGGTTTTAGTCGTTGTCTAGCCCGTGAGGTTGGAAGTCGCCAAGTACGTGTTAATGCTGTAGCTCCTGGATTGCTTACCACTAGCATGGCTGACAACACACCTGAAGAAGAAAAACAACGTATTATCCAACACACCCCTATGGGTCGCCTCGGCAATGTCGATGACGTTGTTGGTTTAATCAGATTCCTTCTCTCTGAGGAAGCCCGGTTTATTACTGGCCAGAACATAGTTGTCGATGGTGGCTTTACCTGTTAAACAGAAAACTACTAGCATAAGCTCAGTAACCTAACTGTCTTTTAGGCGTTTTCCTTCAGTTCCTCAAAGTTCGCTGAAAAATTTTCATAAGTTTAGGGAGTCCATGTGACACTCAAGTAGTAGTTGTAGATTAAAGGATACAGACCATGAATCTAAAACGCTTGTACTGCATTATTAAAAATCGTCTGGTGACTTATAAAATTGTTGCTATTTTCAATCCGATTTTTAATATATTTATCGGTGGCAATCATCGACCAGTGTTTTTTAATATTGAAGAAGATTACCCAACTTTAAAAATATTTGAGCAACATTATGCAGTCATTAAGGCTGAATTAGAAGCAGTCCTTGTCCATCAAGATCGAATGCCTCGCTATCACGAAATTGATGACGATTTGCTCTATGCGTCTGGACGGTACAATCGTGACAAACGTTGGAATATATATATGCTGTTTTGCTATGGCGAAAAACCTCAGTTTAATCGAGAGCTTTGTCCGGAAACTTGTGCGTTGTTGGATAGTATTCCTAATCTTTGTCAAGGCTTTTTTTCGATACTCGATCCAGGTAAATCTATTCCCCTACATACTAGTCCATCCCGCTATTATCTACGCTATCACTTAGGTTTGAAAGTACCCAAGCACAATCCTCCCATTCTCAAAATCAAGGACTGTGAATATTCTTGGAAAGAAGGTGAGGGTGTTTTATTTGATGATAGTTGGGAACACGAAATTATCAATAATGCTGATGAATTGCGTGCAGTTCTCATTGTTGATGTTCTCCGACCTATGGCCTTGCCAGTTCATGTTCTCGGTAAGTTCATTATGTTTCTTGCTCGCTGGATCTATGCGTTGGAAACTCATCGCCGAATAAGAAGATTTTTTTGGACTGAATCTGTTGGCGAGAGTGCAGCAGCTCCTTGATGACTGGGTGGTGATCTGAAAGTAGTGATGAAGCTCAACTGCTGCTCATTAACCTTGTTCTTGGAATTAATCGCTGTAAACCCCCGGCTATGCAGGCAGGGTAAACGGATCTTATAAACCTTTGTATGTTGCCTGTTGACTGTTGCTTGATTTAACTACTTTTTTTTAACATATTCCACCAGTACCAAAAAATTAATAACGGAAGTGATAACAATGAATTGAAGTACCGAAACAATCAAATATTAGCACTGTTCCCTGTTCCCCGTTCCCTGTTCCCTTGAAACCCAAATACTATATCCTCAACTATTCTTCCCTTGCTATATTTTCAGGCAACGCAATAATATTCAGTCTTCCTTGTAAATCCTCCCTAGAATTTATCGGAATTAGCTGCCCTAGGTAAGGCTGATATTGATATAGTTGATAGTTCTTGGATATGAGAAAATCAGCAACAGCTAGGTTACTCCCCCGACTCCCTGCAATATTTTCGTACAGTATCGTTGGGGTAAATTCCGTTAAAATCCTGTTGCTCCCTGCTAAAACTTGCAGTTCGTGACCTTCTGCATCAATTTTCAACAAATCAACCTTGCTAATAGCTTCTTGCTCAATCAAACTATCCAGAGTAAAGCAGGAAACTTCCTCAAAACTACCAGATTTTACAGTTCCTTCTCCATCACTAGAAACAATTTCATTAAGTTCGCTAGCACCATGAAGAGCCAGTTGAGCTGTACCATTGCGATCGCTAGCTGCTCCTGCACACACTTTCACCCAGTCTAACTGATTAATAGTACAGGTTTCTTCTAAACAACGAACACAACCAGAAAACGGTTCAACCGCTAGCACACACCCTTCTGGTCCTACTCGTAAAGCAGCACTAAAAGTGTAGACTCCCACATTAGCACCAACATCAATAACAGTCATTCCAGGTTGGAGCCAGTTGCGCCAAAACTCCATTTCTTTTTCAAACCAGTCTCCTTGAGCAATTAACACACTTGTCACCAAACTCCGGAGACTTGGCTCAACCGCTAATAGTAACTGTTCTTCAAAGGTCACATAAGTAAATGGACTTTCAACCTCCAATTCAGTCCATTCAAACCCGATTAAATCCGAATTTTCGTCCTTAATCTCGCCAGCCCTAGCTAGCCCCATATTTCGCCAATACTTAGCTAAGTCTATCTGTCCTAAATCTCGATAAGCGAGGTATAGGGATTGTATAATCCTAGCAGAATATGGAGCCAAATTTTTAGCCTGGTGTAAATTAAATAATCCTTCCCATTGACTATTGATCAGGCTAGCAATTCCCAACTTTAAATGAATAGAGGGGGAATCGGAGAATAGTTGAACAGCAAGATGGAGAAATCGCAATCCCGTAGCATTATAAAATACCAATTGTGAGCGACATAAAACCTCACTTAACAAAAAAATTGATTGAGCGTAGCCATCCTCAGCATCTAGAATGTGAGCCAATTGCTCATACCGATTATCTGTAAAGTCATTTCCAGGAGGTAGATAAACTAGTCCTAGAGGAATGGATTGCTCATTAATATCAGCAGGATGTAGGGTATTAATTAACGTTGGAAATGCTGTTTGTATCCCCTGCTCCATTTCTCCAGTCATGGCGAAAACTAGAGCTAAATGAGCAGCACACAGGGGATGACCAGACAACTCAATTCCCTGATTCAAAGCATCAAAAGCCATCTCCAGATACATGGCACGTAGGGATGAGTTTTCACATTGTTCAGCTTCAATTAATGCTACTACAGCACAGTTGTTCAATTCTATAGCAGAAGTCGGATTATCCCAAGACGTACTTTCAATACTGGTCTCTACAGTAGATAAAGCCTCTGAATCCAGATTCAGACCAGCACTTTCGAGATATTGCCAATAGGAATCAGCATAATTGACAGACATTTCCGCTTTCTCTCAATAAAGGTTCGCTGTACTGTTTGTAGCTCTAACACACAGTTATAAGCTGATAGGAAAGACGATCAGGATCTGTTTTTGTTCACCAATCCCTTACGATTACTATATGGATTATCCCACAATCTGATCAACAAACCCCCTCAACTTCTATGAATGCGATCGCTTCAACCCTCGAACCAATTGTCGAAAATTCCAATATCTACACCTGGGAAAACCTAGACCCAAGCTGGCAAGAGCGAATCAAACCAGCCATTGCTCCCGACACCCTTCCCAAGAGTATCATTTACCCTAGCACACCCGAGCAACTAGCCCAAGTCATAGGTCTAGCTCATTCCCAACATTATCATCTCCTCCCCTGTGGTAACGGCAGTAAATTAGGCTGGGGAGGTATCGGTAAAGACATTGATGTGGTAGTTAGTACCAAGCACCTAAACCAAATCATTGACCACGCCGTAGGAGACTTGACAGTTACCGTAGAAGCCGGAGTGAAATTAGCTGACTTACAAGCAATTTTATCAAAAACCGGTCAATTTCTAGCATTAGATCCAGCTAATCCCCAAGAAGCAACCATTGGAGGTATTATTGCTACCGCAGACAGTGGCTCCCTAAGTCAACGCTATGGAGGGGTTCGGGATATGTTGCTCGGCATTTCCTTTGTCCGCAGTGATGGACAAATCGCTAAAGCCGGGGGTCGAGTGGTAAAGAATGTCGCTGGATATGATTTGATGAAGCTGTTTACTGGCTCCTATGGCACCCTCGGAATTATCACTCAGGCAACCTTTCGGCTATATCCAATACCACAAGCAGCAGAAACTATTGTGTTGACAGGTGAAATGGATGGAATTGCCTCAGCTGTAAAAACAGTATTAGCCTCAGCCTTGACTCCCACAGCACTAGACTTATTATCCCCTAAGTTAGTCACAGAATTAGGGATTGGTCAGGAGATGGGATTGATGGTAAGGTTCCAAAGTGTAGCAGACAGTGTCAAGGAGCAATGTGCTCGAATACAGTCAGTTGCAGAACAGTTAGGGTTACGGAATAGTTTTTATAGTAACGGGGATGACACCAGTCTATGGGAATCATTGGCAAACTCAATTGGTAAATTGGGACAATCCTCAACAATTGTCTGCAAAATAGGAGTATTACCAACTGCTGCGGCTAAGACATTGAACACCTTGGAAAGCTTAGGAGGATTGGGATTGATTCATGTTAGAAGTGGCTTAGGGAAAGTGTGGTTTGAATCCCAAGCAGTTAGTTCAGAAATGATTAAAACTATGCGCAATTTTTGTAAAACTGAACAAGGATTTATGACAGTATTAGAAGCTCCCATAACCTTGAAGCAGGAGTTAGATGTTTGGGGATATCAAGGTAATGGATTAGAGGTAATGCGTGGAATTAAACAAAAGTTTGACCCAGAAAATGTTTTAAGTCCTGGTCGATTTATTGGAGGAATTTGATTTATGGGTTTTAGGGAGTCGGAACCCACCCCGTTCCCCTCCCAGGAGGGGAACGGGAGTCGGGAGTCGGGAGTCAGGAGTCGGGAGTCGGGAGTCGGGGTAAAAAACTTGAAAGTATCTTATAACTATCATAAACGCTATATCAATCATAAATGATAAATTCCCAATCACCATTCACCAGTAAACCTTAAACCTTAAACCTTCAACCTTCAACATTACAACCTTAAACCTTCCAACCTTAAACCTTCAACATTACAACCTTAAACCTTAAACCTTCAACATTACAACCTTAAACCTTTAAAAATGACCAATATCCAACAACTAACCACGAATAAGCAAAATGGTTTTGATGCTGAAAAACCGCCCAAGCAGGAATTGATTGATTCCTGCGTTCATTGTGGCTTTTGTCTTTCCACCTGTCCAAGTTACCGGGTGCTTGGCAAAGAGATGGATTCCCCTCGGGGTCGGATCTATTTAATGAATGCAATTAGTCAAGGGGAAGCTCCCCTGGCCGAGGGGAGCACACAACATTTTGATTCTTGTTTGGGATGTTTGGCTTGTGTGACAACTTGTCCGTCTGGGGTTGAGTACGATAAGCTAATCTCCGCCACTCGTCATCAAGTTCAGCGAAATCAGCCTCGTAGTTTTCCAGATTCCCTGTTTAGACAGCTAATTTTTAGCTTGTTTCCCTATCCGGGGCGATTGCGTTCATTATTGTTTCCTTTATATCTCTACCAGACCTTGGGCGTGCAGAAATTAGTGCGTTCTACGAATTGGCTCAAACTGCTATCTCCTCGGTTAGCAGCCATGGAGTCAATGCTGCCAAAAGTTACTCTAGAGTCGTTTCGGGATAATTTGCCCGATGTTATTCCCGCTGTGGGTAAGAAGCGTTACCGGGTAGGGGTAATACTTGGCTGTGTGCAACGGTTGTTTTTCTCCCCAGTGAATGAAGCAACAGTCAGGGTGTTGACCGCCAATGGCTGTGAAGTGGTGATTCCCAAAACTCAGGGCTGTTGTGCCGCTTTGCCAGAACACCAAGGAGAAACCAAGCAAGCTCAAGCCTTAGCACGACAGATGATTGATAGTTTTGAGGGGACAGAAGTTGATGCCATCATTATTAATGCTGCTGGCTGCGGTCATACCTTGAAGGAGTATGGTCACATCCTGGAAGATGACCCCGAGTATGCCCAAAAAGCTCAGGAATTTGCGGGTAAGGTGAGGGATGCCCAGGAATTTCTAGCTAGTGTGGGACTAACTGCAACCCTTTCACCGCTTAGGGATGAGCCATTGACTATTGTCTATCAGGATGCTTGTCACCTATTACATGGACAGAAGATTAGTGTACAACCGCGACAGTTATTGCGGCAAATTCCAGGAGTGACTTTACGGGAACCGATGGATGCCGCCTTGTGTTGCGGTAGTGCTGGAGTTTACAACATGCTGCAACCGGAAGTAGCGGATGAGCTGGGACAACAAAAGGTGAATAATTTATTGAATACTGGGGCAGAGTTGATTGCTTCCCCGAATCCAGGCTGTTCATTGCAGATCAAGAAGCATTTGAAGCTGCAACGAAAAGACATTACCTTAATGCATCCGATGGAGTTACTGGATTATTCGATACGAGGATTAGGAATTTAGCTTTAGGCACACAAGAACAACTGTCAACAAGTAACTAACTCACACAAGACCTAAGTATCCAACCAATCACCAAACCCAATCCCCCAAAGCGCACCCCATGCCAAAACGGTTCCCGTAGACTATGCCAAGAAAACAACTGACTCTCTAAATTCAGCTCCAGGACTTCCAGTTGTTCCTGGATTTGCCTTAACTCAGCCTTTAGGGCTTGTCGATTAGTTTTAGTATTAGTAGTTTTAGTCTTATTACTATTAGTCTGATTACTTTTAGTCTTGCGCAAGTCTTTCCTAACTTGCTCTCGACGCTCCTGGAGTTGAGCTTGCTGTCGCTGATCCCGCTGCACCTGAGTATAACGTTTCTTGAGAGTATTAAGCGATCGCTCTATCTGACCCAATTCCTCTTCAAACTCAGCAACATCTTGTTGATCCTCTCTATTTTTTGCTGAATTACGGTAAGATGAATCAAACGATTCTGGAGGCATATAGCAATCCTAAATCCTAGGTTAAAATAGTTGGGAGTTAGTCAGCACTGACACACTCCCCCACTCAGCACTCAAAAAACAATGCCTGAATCCATCCAATTCCCCAAAACTGATGCTAAGATCGAACCTAGCACTCTGGAATTGGCTCAAGCCTTAGCAGAGCGTTTGGCGATCAGACCCAATGATTGGCATCGCCTCAAGTCTAATCGCTCAGCCCGAGCCAGTGAGCAGGCTGCTGCTGCTTTGGTATTTCTGCTCAATGAACATCCAGAAGAAGCCCTTGAACGATTGCGCCAAGCCTCTGGATGGCTAGACCGCTCTATTTCAGCTCCCCCGTGTCCAACTCATGGGAAACGCCACCCTTAGGGAAATAGGGGATTAGGAAAATAGAGGGCGCTTAGAGGGATGCTTCACTTGTTTACAAAGCCTAATTTCCGTTCCCTGGTTATTCCAGAGGACTTGATCGAAGATTTGGTGAAGGAGGCTCATGCCCCTACCGCTTTCTGATTCATCGCAGGGTAGGCTAACGTCGGTAGTCTCTTGGTCGTCACCATGGGTAAAACCAGACCCTTCATCTGAAATTACCCACCAATATTCACCATTGACTACTGAAAATTGAACCTCTACGGTCTTACTTGGGTCTAAATTATTACCGTGCTTTGCTGCATTCACTAATGCTTCTTGTAATCCCAGCCGGAGTTCCGGTTGCCATTTATTGGGAATTTGTTCAAGAAGCAAATCGAGGATCGGGCAAAGGTAAAGGGTAGAAGCAAAGCTAACCGTTTCCCAACCGCACTCAGCCGGACTCAAAGATGTGGCAATCACTCAAGAAACCCCTAGCTTTTTTTTGGTGGACTTGATATAATAGGAGGCTAGATACCTGATTTTGATCGGTTTACCCCTAAGCACGGCTGAATCGTGCTCAGGGAGAACTGGACTAGGAACTCTCGATTTCTTGAGGTTGGCTTCTATATTCAAACATGAAGATTCCTGCTAGCATAGCTAAACTACAACCTCTATATGGTTAATTATTCTGTTAATTAGTTCAATAGGTTTTTCACTAATGTCGCTGCTTTACCTATCAGCTCAATGGCAAAAATGCCTAAACAGCGCTATAATAGCCATTTAGCGTTACTCATATTCTGTAACCTTGTTTATTTCTGATTCCCTACGTCTATAGTATCAGAAAATTTTCGCCCAGACCAGACCCTTCTGGGTAATTTCCTCATGAAATACCAGTCAAATAGGTAAATAATTGATGTAGATAATTGAGACTATACATAAAGACTATACATAAAGAAACTATTTATATGGCCGTGCAACCGTTGGGTAAGCTGCCAATTCCCCATCACCAATAATTCCCCATCACCAATCAGGGATGATGCTTGGGTGTTCCACAATTGGGCAACGCCAATATCAGTGCTCGAGAAAAGCAGCACATTCTACATGGGAGGTTTGAGGAAAGAAGTCAGCAGGTTGGATGTGGGTTAACTGGTAGTAACCGTTGAGGCAAAGGAGTTTGAGGTCTCGTGCTAGGGTAGCTGGCTTACAGCTAATATAAACGATCCGTTTTGGTGCCACTTGCCTGAGGATGTCAATCACTGCTGGAGAACATCCCTTACGGGGTGGGTCAAGTATTACAATATCTGGGGCTATAGTCAAATGGGGGAGTAACTGGTCAACTGATCCCGCCTGAAATTTCACATTAGTGATCCGATTGTTCAAGGCATTTTGCTCAGCTTGCTCTACTGATGCGGCTTGCACTTCAATACCGATAGCTTGGCTTACCTGTTGAGCAAGGGGTAGAGTAAACGTCCCAATGCCACAGTAAGCATCAACTACACATTCATCCCCCTTCAGGGCTAGCTGTTTAATGATTAGGTTTAACAAAACCTCAGCCGCTTCAGTATTAACTTGGAAAAACGTATCTGGTCGCAGCCGCAACTCAAGACCAGCAAAGTTCTCCCTCAAGTATGGCTGACCGGCAACACAATAGGTTTGGGAACCAAAAATGACATTACTGCGGTGGGGGTTATGATTCACACAAACACCAACCAGTTGGGGATAACGATTTAGCCAAGTTTGCCCTTGGACATCCAAGTCTTTTAAATTCAGATCCGTTGTGACCAAGGTCAGCAACATCTCGCCAGTCCGTTGTCCAATCTGTAACGAAAGGTGACGCAATCGTCCTTGGTGGCGGCTTTCGTTGTATATCGACCAACCCAATTGCTGAATATCCTGCTTAATTTCCCCTAGCAGAGGATTCAATCGCTGGTCTTGCACGGGGCATTGATTAAGATTAATCAGCTGGTGGCTACCTTTTTGGTAGTAACCCGCTTGAACTGAACCCGTTGCTGAGCGTTTGAGGGGATAGGTAGCTTTGTTTCGATAGCCCAAGGGAGAATCTGTGGTTAAGATTGGTGCTACGGCGGGTTCGCTAAATCCACCAATGCGTTTGAGGGCTTGAATCACCTGATTTTGCTTAGCCAACTGCTGATAATCCCAGCTAACATGCTGCCATTGACAACCACCACACTTATCCGCGACGATACATCTGGGACGAACACGATTAGGGGATTCCACTAACAGTTGCTTTAACTTACCAGTGGCATAGTTAGGTTTGACCCGCATCAGGCGCACCAAAGCTCTATCCCCTGTGACAGTATCCGGAACAAAAACGACCCGATTTCCTAGGCGTCCAACGCCATCACCACTATCACTGAGGTCTGTAATCATTACCTCAATCAGTTGACCTTGTTGCCAACACTCAGGGCTGGGCTGATTAGTTATCATCATTGGCATTATATAGCAAAGGGAACAGGGAGTAGGGAGTAGGGAGTAGTGATATCGGATTCAGTCGCTCATGGTGGAAACCCCCTCAGGTCGGCGCACCCGTCGCTACCTGTAGGGTGTATTATTAAGGTATCCTAGTAGTTATAGCGTTTTTGCGTAAATCCTGATAGTTTTGTTGTAATGCCAGCTTGAGATGGCAAGAGGGGGCAACGGATAGTTCAAGGGAATGTAAAGGATGGGGTAAGAGGGGAAAGAGACTATCGATGCAAGCATGCATGGGTTTTGCTCTATTTGTTGATCTTATGCCCAATGCCCTTCCGTTGTGTCACCCAAAGTCGGTAAACTACTAATTAAAAGTTCTGGCAAGAAGTCCCGAGCTAAAATCTGTAATTTAGCTTGGGATGAATCGCCTGAGTAACTCAATAAAAAACTCCATAAACTAATAACATGAGTGTAGTTAGTCAAGTCATTCTCAAAGCCGACGACGAGCTGAGATACCTCAGCTCTGGTGAACTCAGAAGTATCAATGATTTTTTGCAAAGTGGTGAGCAGCGATTGCGCATTGCTGCCACCCTGTCGGAAAATGAAAAAAAGATTGTACAAAAAGCCAGCAGTCAGCTGTGGCAGAAACGCCCTGACTTCATAGCACCAGGAGGCAATGCCTATGGTCAGCGTGAACGGAATCAGTGTTTACGGGACTATGGTTGGTACTTGCGGTTGGTCACCTATGGTGTACTTGCTGGTGATCAGAAACCTATTGAAGACATTGGTATCATCGGGGCAAGAGAAATGTATAATGCCCTAGGTGTGCCAATGGCAGGGATGTCAGAAGCGATAAATTGCTTAAAAGAGGCATCTTTGGGAATCCTAACCGATGAGGATGCTGACCTGACAGGTCCCTACTTCGATTACATTATTCAAGCAATGTCTCCTAAGTCCTAAGTCATTAGTCCTAAGTCATTGGTGATTAGTCATTAGTCATTGGTCATCTAAAAATAGCCAATGGTTAATTGTCAATGGTAAATTAACAATTAACCATTAACAATTAGCAATTAGCAATTAACAAAAGACTAATGATTAATGACCTCAAATCCCACGCATTGTAGTCGTGGGATTCTTTAAATTACATGTGGTTAATCAAAAAACTACCCTGGCTTCCATTATCAATTCTTCTGTTAAGCCATAGTATTTTTGGCTGGATGATATCTGTTGAATGTCAGGAATTGAGTTGGGTAGAACAGACTACATCAGGATCACATCATTCCTTATTTAAGGTATCGGTATGGCTCTGGCTGATTGGAGCAGTTTATATCTTGTTGATGGCTTTGGCTATAACTGCTCCAGTGTATCAGATTAGAAAATTGTACGGGACTTGGATGAAATCTGATACCAAAGCTTTTGTTTCCGTAATTTTCAGCTCTTTCCTAGGCGTTATCATCCTGCGCTGGATTCATTATTCTAGCCGTATCCTGGTGCTGATTGCTGCTGCTGCCTTAACCAGATTAGATCTTCAAACAGAAGGATACGGTGAATGGCAGGCTTTCTGGATTATCTGTGGGGTTTCTCTAACAGGTTTTAGTGTAGGGTTATTACTAAATCAGTTACTAATAGCAATTATATAGCCATGTTGATAGACATTAGTGTCGGCTTTTTAGTAATGGGTAATGGGTAATGGGTAATGGCGATATCCGAGTCGTCAACCTTAAACCTTCTAACCTTAAACCTTCTAACCTTCTAACCTTCTAACCTTCTAACCTTCAACCTTCAACCTTCTAACCTTAAACCTTCTAACCTTCTAACCTTCTAACCTTAAACCTTCTAACCTTAAACAATAAACACTATTAATCTGTCTGGGGCAGTTTAATTTGAACTGCTCCTTCTGGTGTGATGATAACTTTACCACCTAGGGCTTCAATTCTACTAATGGCGATTTTGCTAGTGCGAGGGTCAGGGGAGTTATTTAACACCATTGACCAAGCACTTACTTGAGCTATCTTACTAGTAGGATTGCGCCTTATAAATTCAGCAGTGTTGCGGGAAATTTCAGCAATGTTTTGACTTTGTTCATCAGGGGATTGACTTGCCCAATCGGCTGATTTTTCAAAGGATTGTTGGGCGGCTTTAGGGTCACCCAAAAATAATAATTCATCAATTCCTTTGTAACGCCACACATAATAAGACTGAGGAGGAACTTTAGGGGATAGTGACTGGAGTCCTTTTTCCATTAAGGCGACGGATTTTTCTGGCATTCCTGCATATAAGGAGCTACTACTAGATAGAAAGAAATAGGCGGTTAAAAATTTGGGGTCTCGGTTTATTATAATGTCAAAGTACTCTGGGCTAAGCTGATAGCTAGTAATTCGGCGAGCGTCTTGATCACCAAAGTACTGAAGGAAATTCAGAAATACCCAGTCAGCTAATACATTATCGAAGCCAAATGTAGGTAGTCTCTCAAGGAGATTGAGATACACTTGTGTTGCTTCTACATCTCGCTGGAGGTCTGCAGGTGAGGTGTTTTTGGAGCTTTGTTTGAGGGCATTGAGTTGGGGTTGCTGTAGCTTTCCAACTACTAATATACAACCTAGGAGAATTATGATTGCTCCTAGGGATTGGGTTAGTCTTTGAGGAAATTGCCAAGGCATCTGTCTAAGATGAAGTATTAAGTATCAAGTACCGACTCGACTATCAAAACATGCCCACTTTACTGTCAATTAAGTCTGAGGGTAACTCCTTGAGAAACTGAGAAGGGTTAGCTGGTTCCCGATTCCCATAAAAGCGGCGCTCATGAGCATGGGACAAAAACAGTTGTTCCTGAGCGCGAGTAATCCCTACATAACACAAACGCCTTTCTTCCTCCAACGCGACAGGATCCCTAAGACTACGACTGTGAGGAAACAGTCCTTGCTCTAGGCCGACTAGAAAGACAATCGGAAATTCTAGCCCTTTAGCAGAGTGAAGGGTCATTAAAGAAACTGCTTTTTTCCCCTCTTCGAGGTTATCCATGTCAGAGGCAAGAGTTGCATTAGCAAGAAACCCTTCTAAGCTCGTTTCTTCGTTTTCTTCTTGAAATTGCTGGACTGCATTAAACAATTCTACAATATTTTCCAATCGATTCTCAGCTTCTTCAGTTCCTTTGTTTCTTAAATCGCCAATATAACCAGACTCTTCCATAATCCCTTTGAGAATCTCTAATGCTGTTCGGTTTTCCATTTGCTCCTGCCATTGAGACATAAGCTGAGAAAATTTATTGACCGCTTTAGCTGACCTTCCCGCAAATGTATGAACTGAGGTTTCATCACTGAGAATTTCCCACAATGGAACTCCTAATTCTTGGGCAGCTGTGACCAGATTGTTAATGGTAGTTTGTCCAATACCTCGTCGAGGAGTATTGATAATGCGCAATAGACTAACAGTGTCGGATGGGTTTGCGATCGCTCTGAGGTAAGCCAGAGCATCTTTAATTTCTTTACGGTCATAGAACTTTAACCCACCAACTACAGTATAGAGAATATCCGCTCTGATCAAAACGTCTTCAAAGGCACGGGATTGAGCATTAGTACGATAAAGAATAGCAAAACTGCCGCCATCCAGTTCTGGATTTTGTCGTTTTAGTTGGATAATTTGACTGACTACAAACTGAGCTTCTTCCAATTCGTCATCAGCGGCAAAACAATAGATTTTTTCCCCGATACCCCGTGTTGCTCGCAGAACTTTATCAATCCGCTGGGTATTATTTTCGATCAGGTGGTTAGCAGCTTGAAGAATATTTTCCCTAGAGCGATAGTTTTCTTCTAGCTTGACCATAGTGCGAGTATCTTGGTCTGGTAAACCATCACCAAAGTCTTGCTGAAAACCCAGAAGGATGGTGAAGTCTGCCATTCGGAAACTGTAGATAGAGTTATGAGTAAGCAATCCATCGCTAAAGTAGACATGGTGCTTCTCTACGTCTAGGCTATACACCAAGCCACTGTATTCCTGACGCTGAATCCTAATTGGTTTCCAAGCCACTGTTTTGCCACCCTGATAGACAGCTATATCCATCAGTTCTGGTAATAAATTAATCGCTGCTAGCTCGATAGTACTTTTACCCCTTCCGCCTTGATAGGCAATGTCAGGGCTGTAAATGGGGTAGTTTGGGTCGAGTCCAAAGTCTTGAAGACAGGAAATCCCCCGTTCTGGTAACACATCACCCAGTGCATTAAATAACTGCTCCAGCATCTGACGAGTGTACTCAGTGGCACCATTAATTGGTTCAAACGGGGCAGTGGGAATACCATAGCGTGCGGCAATATAAGACACTTTGAAGGAAGCTTCTGTCCGATTGTCGGTTACCACGAGAATCCAAGCGGCATCTGCTTTCTCAACCCTGGCTCGATAGCCTAACTGAAATCCACCATCGCTTTTAAATAGCTTGCACCATCCGACTCGGTACCACTGACCTCGGCGGATTAGGTAGACAACATGAGTCTTTTTCTTAGCTTGCTGATTCCACCGGATTGGCCATCGATGGTTTGGTGTGGAGCGAGTAGTTTGGCTATCAACCGTTACCTCAATCAGATGCCCACTAAAAGGACGACTGGCTTTGTTGAAACGATAACCATTCACTCTGCCAACTACTGCGGAAGAATGAGGGTTATAGCTGACTAACCGATGTTGATTTGGGTCTAGTGCTTCGATGGGAACATATCCTTCAGTAGTGAGTACTTGAGTACCTGGTGGCTGACACTGGTCTGCATCCCCTACTACAAAAACTGAGCGATTCTGCCAATCCCACTGACTCTTTCGAGTTTCGCCATTGGTAGTCAATAAGCGAATCAGTTCATACTGAATCCGATTGGTATCTTGATACTCATCCACTAAAATGTGATAAAATTGCTGATGCCAGTAGCTTAAGACCGACTCATTCTGTTGGAATAGCCTCATTGGCACTAAGATGAGGTCATCAAAGTCCAAAGCATTGTTAGCAGCTAATTGCTCTTGGTAGTGACTATAGACATCAGCAATCACTCGTCCCCGGAAATTCGACTGTTCTAGCTCAAACTGCTGGGGAGAAAAACCACGATTTTTGGCATTGCTGATGGCATAGCGCACAGAACGGGGGTTAAATTTGTGGTCATCAAGATTTAAGGTTTGAGTGACAATGGTTTTAACCAGGGTCTGGGCATCGGATTCGTCAAAGATGGAAAAGTTCCGATTCCACTTCCGTCCCTGATCATCTTGATATTTATTGATATCGAAGCGGAGAATCCGAGCAAACAGACTGTGGAAGGTGCCAATCCACAACGGTTTGGTGATAGTTTTGTAAACACGCGATCGCAACTGAGTTTGTTGGTCTTCTGGCAGAAGCTCCAACCTTTGACCATACTTCTGTTCCGCCAGCTGCTGAGCAAATATTTGCTCAATCCGCCCTTTCATTTCCCGTGCGGCTTTGTTAGTGAACGTCACCGCTAAGATATTTTCTGGTGAGACCTTGTGTTTGAGAATCAGATTAGCAATACGATAGGTCAAGGCTCGGGTTTTGCCAGACCCGGCACCAGCAACAACTAACAAGGGACCACAGAAATGTTCAACGGCTTGAAGTTGGGAAGGGTTAAGGTGGCTCAGGAAATCAGGGGTTGTACTCATAGGGGCGGATAAAATGCGATCGCAGATCTAGCTAGATCTATTTATCTTATAGCTGAGGCTATTCTAATGTTTAGTTTTTCCAGTGTGATTCTAAATATCCGATGATCTAGCAGCGCTCAATGGTCCATAAACACTTTCCCTACTCCCTACTCCCTACTCCCTACTCCCTACTCCCTACTCCCTACTCCCTACTCCCTACTCCCTACTCCCTACTCCCTACTCCCTACTCCCTACTCCCGATTCCCGATTCTTGACTGATGGTTTACACACGCCCCCTCGCTCGCTTAATTGAAGAGCTACAACGCCTGCCTGGAGTTGGTCCAAAGACTGCCCAACGACTAGCCCTTCATATCCTCAAGCGTCCAACACCGGAAGTCAAAGCCCTAGCGCAAGCGTTGGTGGAAGCCAAACAACAAGTTGGTTTTTGTAGAGTATGCTTTCACTTGTCTGCTGAACCGGTCTGCCAAATTTGCCGCAATTCCAACCGGGACCAGAAGACTATCTGTGTAGTTGCCGACTCAAGGGATGTGATTGCCATCGAAAAAACCCGCGAGTACCGAGGCCAATACCACGTTCTGGGAGGAGTGATCTCCCCTATGGATGGCATTGGTCCAGAACAACTCCATATCCAGCAACTTGTACAACGAGTCAGCCAGAAAACGATTCAAGAAGTCATTTTAGCCATCAATCCCAGTGTAGAAGGGGAGACAACCACACTATATATAGGTCAACTGATCAGGCCGTTTACCAAAGTGACTCGAATTGCCTTTGGTTTACCCATGGGGGGAGACCTAGAATATGCAGATGAAGTCACCCTAGCTAGAGCCTTAGAAGGACGCCGTGAGTTGGATTAAGCATTCGTGAGTTGGATTAAGCATTCGTGAAGGATGAATTATCAAGTGAGAAGATACTTCATCCTCCATCCT
The DNA here is from genome assembly GCF_010692325.1 of Moorena sp. SIO3I8. Classification (GTDB taxonomy): domain Bacteria; phylum Cyanobacteriota; class Cyanobacteriia; order Cyanobacteriales; family Coleofasciculaceae; genus Moorena. The sequence continues at coordinate 64,001 of NZ_JAAHHW010000002.1, forward strand.
TCCATAAACTACTTCAACTTTTGCTTAATAAACGTCACCAGCTGACCTAACTGTTTCTTCAAGGCATCTATTTCCTGTTGCATTTTGGCAACCTTTGCCTTCAACTGCGCAATTTCCTGAGCTGATTCGAGCGATGACTCAGCGGTAGCTGCACTAACTGGTGCTGGTGCAGGAGTTGCTGGTCGCTTCTTAGCCTTTTGCATGGATTCTTTGATAGCGTCCGTCAGCTGCTTTTTATTAAAAGGCTTTTCAATAAAGGCAAAATACTTAAAAGGTTCTTTAATTTTAGCAGTTACTTCTTCCTTTCGGCCTGACATTAATACCAGAGGTATTGTTTGTAATTTAGGATCACTTTTAAGTTCATTAAAAATATCAAATCCACTCATTTTGGGCAGGATAAAATCTAACATGATAAAGTTAGGTTTTGCCTGGCGAATTAAATTAATTCCCTCCACCCCATCTTTAGCTTCGATGACTTCAAACCCCTTAGGTAACATCTCTTTGACATGCTTGCGGATTACCGTACTATCATCGATTACCAGGATTTTATGACTTGCCACGACTGACTCCTTTCCAAGGTAGTTTGAGTTAATTTTAAAAAAACAAATGTTGAATGAAGCGACTGTCGCCGACTCCAGAGGCTAATGTGGACACCCTAACTTAGGATCAGGGGAGTGCCAGTTTGCCTAGCGATGATCGACAAGTCACGACCTACCCAACTAAGATAACTCAGCCCTATCAATCTATAGCCATACCCCTATAAAAAGGTGTGGGAGATGTGACAATCTATCCCTATAGCAAAGGGAACAGGGAACAGGGAACAGGGAACAGGGAGTAGGGAGTAGGGAGTAGGGAGTAGGGAACAAACATTCTCTCAATTGATTTAGGATTGCTATAGTTAGTGCCATTCTAGGGTAAGACCCCACACCCGTTCAGGGTGAACCTGTGTTGAGGCTCGCCCGTCGGAATGCGATCGCGCCCCGCGTGACCTAGAGCCAATCGCATTCCGATGCAAAGTACTTGGTCTGGTTCAGTTACGATTAACCAGTTCCTATTACGGCCTAATTTCCCCCTACACCTGATCCGCCCACACCCCAACCAGACACTGATTTCTCGGTGTAATCAAAACAACTTAACTGCCAATCTTTTCTTTCCACAACCAACGAGGCAAAGTAACCAGGCACAGGGGTTAGACCAGCGATAGACCAACGGTAAACTGCCTGAGGGTCTTTGTTGATGCTCAGCAAGGCAGTCGGTTCAGCTGGATTTACAGAAACTTCGACCTGTTCCAAGCCAGCTAGTCCTTCACCAATCGCTTTGAGATAGGCTTCCTTACTGGTCCATCCCTGGAAAAATGCCTTGTGCTTTTGCTCCTCAGACACAGAACAAATCACGGCATACTCTTGGGGGGAAAAGAAACGTTGAGCGAGTTGCTCAGCATCTGGCATTGGTCGCAGGTATTCTAGGTCAACGCCAATCCGCTGATCCTGGGTAATAGCATACAGAATTAGTCCATGAGAGTGAGATACATTAAAACGGAGTCTTTTGCCCCCACAAGTTTCCTTGAGTGCTGGCTTGCCCCGCTTTCCATAACAAAACTCCACTTGGCATGGGTTCATGCCCAAATAGCGACCCAAGATTTGGCGCAGAAGACCCCGACCTGCTAGAAAATGCTTCCGATCCCGCTCAAAGTAAAATCGCTCAGCTCTTTGGTGCTCGTCCTCAGAAAGAGTAGTTGCCAATTTTTGAATCAATAATTCACTCAGCTCCAACTGGGCACGCCAGAGATGGACATCATGGTTAAATAGTTGCAAATCTGTTGGGGGAAGTAGCCACACTGGGGTCATGGTTCAATAAAAACTTATAAACATTAGTAGTTTCACAGTTACACCCAATAGTCAGACCAATAGTCAGATTTCATAAATTTAATGATTTTTACAGATACCCAATAACTTGCCTTACTATTAAAGTTAATGTGATGTTAAGCTGCCATGAGCTTTCCAAAGAAATTTAAATTCTTGTTCCTTAGTTACTCCAAAGAACCTCAAACCCGTAAAATAGATCAGCTTTGTATAGGGAATAGATAGAGCCTATGAGTTTTATCCCATCTCCATCTAATCAAGAATCAACCTTCCCAGCTACTTCTGACCTGTTTCTGCGCCATCGACTTAAAATTGTAGAGGATTTGTGGGAATCTGTTCTCCTATCTGAATGTGGTCAGGAACTTGTTGATTTACTCAAGCAACTGCGGGAATTGTGTTCTCCAGAAGGACAAGCCACTGAAGATCCTAAATCTTCAGTAGCTGATTTAATCCAACAGCTTGACCTTAATGAGGCTATCCGGGCATCACGAGCCTTTGCTCTATACTTTCAGCTGATCAATATTGTCGAACAACATTATGAACAACGAAATCAACAACTCTCAAGACGCCGCTCTTACCGAAGAAGCACTGAACCTGAGTTAACCCCCTTCGGCCAAGGTATTTTAACAAAAAATGGTAATTCGTCTTTGTCAACTGTTGTAACCGTTGACAAAGAGGTGGAAATAGGCAATGAGGTTACTCAACCAGGGGGTGCCGTTACCAATGTTATCGAAAAGAGCCACCAGGAAAACCAAGGATCCGAAAGAAAATTAGGGCTACTGGATTGGTTATTTCCCCACTTACACAAGCAGAATGTGCCACCAGGTCAAATTCAGCGGCTGATTGACAATCTTGATATTCGCTTGGTTTTCACAGCTCACCCCACAGAAATCGTTCGTCGTACCATTCGGGGTAAACAGCGACGGATGGCTAAGATTCTCGAACAATTAGACCAAGCGGAGCAAACCTATGGTACCTTAGGAATCACTTCGTCCTGGGAGGTGACTGAATGTAGCCAAAAGCTCATGGAAGAAATTCGCCTCTGGTGGCGCACCGATGAGCTACATCAGTTTAAGCCGGGAGTACTTGATGAGGTAGATTACACTCTTCACTACTTCCACGAAGTACTGTTTGATACAATACCCCAATTGTATAGTCGTTTCAAGCAAGCGTTGAAGGGTTCATTCCCCTGGCTGAACCCACCCGCTAAGAACTTCTGTCATTTTGGCTCTTGGGTAGGGTCAGACCGGGATGGTAATCCTTTTGTCACTCCCCAAATTACCTGGCAAACTGCCTGCTATCAACGAGATTTGGTGCTGGGTAAATATATAGGTGAGGTTAAGAATCTGACCGAATTATTGAGCCTGTCGTTGCACTGGTGTGATGTGCTACCGGAACTGTTGGACTCTCTAGAACAAGACCGTTCTCAATTGCCAGAGGTTTACGAACAGCTCGCCATTCGCTATCGGCAAGAACCCTATCGACTCAAACTGACCTACATTAAGCAAAAACTCGAAAACACCCGTGAGCGAAACCAACAGCTTGCCAATGGTATGCCTGTACCAGATGAGATGGCTAATGGTAAAAGCTGGAGTTTTTACCGCTCTGGAGAAGAATTCTTGGCAGAACTAAAGCTGATTGAGAGTAATCTGGTGGAAACCGGGTTGAACTGTCGTGAGTTAGACAATTTAATCGGTCAGGTGGAAATTTATGGCTTTTACCTGGCTCACCTAGATATTCGCCAGGAAAGTTCTCGCCACTCAGAAGCCCTGAGTGAAATTGCTGAGTACCTGCAAGTTTTGCCTAAGCCCTACAACTTGCTATCGGAATCCGAAGCATGCTTGTGGTTAACCGCTGAGTTGCGAACCCGACGTCCATTAATCCCAACAGAACTGCCATTTTCGGAAAAAACCTGCGAGACTATCGAAACCTTCCGGATGGTGCGGCAACTGCAACAAGAGTTTGGTCCCCAAATCTGCCAAACCTACATCATCAGCATGAGTCATACGGCCAGCGATTTGTTAGAAGTCCTCTTGTTGGCGAAGGAAGCTGGTTTGTATGACCCGGCCACTGGTCAGGGAACCATTCGCGTGGTGCCACTGTTTGAAACAGTGGAAGACCTTAAGCGTGCTCCAGCAGTGATGAAATCCCTGTTTGAGCTACCCTTGTATCGTGCTAGTTTGGCTGGTGGATATCAACAGTTGCAGGTTAGCCCATTAAACCTACCCTACTCGAACGCTAAAGGCGAACAACCAAATAACCCTGGCCAAAAGGCCACGCTACGGGAACAAGCGTTAACCTCTCCTAACTTACAAGAGGTAATGCTCGGCTACTCCGACAGTAACAAAGATTCTGGCTTCCTCAGTAGCAACTGGGAAATCCACAAAGCTCAGAAAGCCTTAGAGCACGTGGCCCAAGAGTATGGTATTGTTTTACGGATCTTCCATGGTCGTGGTGGTTCAGTGGGTCGTGGTGGCGGTCCATCTTATGAAGCTATCCTGGCGCAACCAGGTCGTAGTATCAATGGCCGAATCAAAATTACCGAACAGGGGGAAGTCCTGGCTTCTAGGTACTCTCTGCCAGGACTAGCGCTCTATCATCTCGAAACAATAGCCACAGCAGTGATGCAAGCTAGCTTACTCAATAATGGCTTTGATGATATCCAGCCCTGGAATGAAATTATGGAGGAGTTAGCTCAGACCTCCCGTACCCATTACCGAGCCCTGATTCACGACCAACCGGATCTGGTAGATTTCTTCCATCAAGTCACACCGATTCAAGAAATTAGCCAGTTGCAAATTAGTTCTCGCCCTGCACGGCGTAAATCAGGGAAGAAGGATTTAAGCAGTCTGCGGGCAATTCCTTGGGTCTTTAGCTGGACTCAAAGCCGCTTCCTGCTACCGAGCTGGTACGGTGTTGGCACTGCCCTACAAAGCTTTGTCGATCAGCAGCCAGAGGAAAATATCAACCTATTGCGCTGTTTCTATTCAAAATGGCCTTTCTTCAAAATGGTTATTTCCAAAGTAGAGATGACCTTAGCGAAGGTGGATTTACAAATTGCTCACCACTATCTCAAGGAACTTTCAAACCCTGAAGACCTGGAACGCTTCGAGCATTTGTTTGAGCAAATTGCTAAGGAATTTAACCTTACCTGCAATTTAGTCCTGACGATTACAGGACACCAAACACTGCTAGATGGCGACCCAAATTTACAACGGTCTGTACAGTTGCGTAATGGTACCATCGTTCCCTTAGGATTTTTACAGGTATCTTTGCTCAAACGCCTACGTCAACATAGCAACCAGGTAACATTGGGTGTGGTTCAATCCCGGTATAGTAAGGGAGAGTTACTACGAGGAGCCTTATTGACGATCAACGGTATTGCTGCTGGCATGCGTAATACTGGCTGACCTGTAAAGAATGGAAAGTGAAGGATGAAGGATGAAGGATGAAAAACGAACCAATGGCGAAGTTATTCACTGTTAGTCTTTTTTTGTCCGGAATCCTTGTAATTGCAAATTTAGCCTAATGATTAAATAGGTGTTCAACTCTTTGTATATCCTTATGGCGGTGTCTGGCTTGCATCCTTTGTTTCCATTCTCGAATCGCGATCGCAGTTTTTTCTGTAGGAGGTGTATACTTCTGACTTTTCCCGGTGTTTTGCTTTGCCTGTCGTTGGTTTTGATTAGCTTGAGGTTGAATAACTAGAAACTCGGCAAGATTCTCTTGAAGTAATTTATGATCCAAGGCCCTTAGGATCGCTCTTGCGTTTGAATAACGCTCTTTGAGGGAAATAGCCAGCATTCTGTTGAGAATATTAGCAAAGGAATCACTCAATTCCAATGCTTTGCCCCACTTCAGTTCACCAGTTTGGCGCTCGCTCTGAAATGGTAGGGGGGCTTTTCCAGTAAGTAGGTAAATACAGGTAACCCCTAGGGAATAAATATCACTGCTATACACGGGTCGTAGGCTAAACTGTTCCGGTGGTGCAAATCCTACAGTACCGATGAAATGGGTAGTTGGGTTTCTGACACTGCTATCTGATACTTGGGCAATTAACTCCTTAACTGCCCCAAAATCAATTAGTACCAACTGACCATCATGAGAAAGAATAATATTCTGAGGTTTGATATCACGATGTATTACCCCATGGTCATGGATGTACTGCAATAACGGTAGTATGTCTCGCAGAAAATCTTTAACGGCTCCTGGGGATAAGCAACCAGAACGCCTCACCAACCGAGCTAGGGTAATGCCTCGAATGTACTCTTGAACCAAGTAGAATTCTCCATCGTCTACGAAATAATCGAGCAGCATGGGGATCTGGGGGTGAGTCCCCAGTTTGTTCAAAATTTTTGCCTCTCTTTCAAACCGCTGACGAGCATTATGTAATGCTTTTGGCTCACTGAATTTGGGGCGAAGTTGCTTGATGACACAAAACGGCTGACCCGGTAAGGATGTATCTTTGGCTAGAAAGGTTACACCGAAACCACCTCGACCAATCATCCGTAACACTTCATAGCGTGCGCGAAATAGCTGCTTTTTGCCACAAAGTTGACCTAACTCGGTATTCTTTAAGACATCACTGTGAAAAGAAGATAGCTTGACTTGCGGGAAATTCATTTATTTTTATAGAGAAGGAGTAGCCATCAGCACCGATATGCTTTTAGTTTAGGCGTAAATATACGGGTTTGGCAGAATTATTCAGAGAGAAAAAAAATTTCCTACAGTTAATTAAAAATTAGCTAAAGTTGGTTGATAATACAGGGGTAAACAGAAAACATGACTATGCATCACAAACTAAACGAAGCCTTGGACCAAGGTCGTTGCCTGAAAGTAATTAGTGGCTTAAATACTTTTGATCCCGAGAAAGTTGCTGCTGTAGTCAAAGCAGCTTCACGGGGTGGAGCGACTTTTGTCGATATTGCCGCCTCGCCCGATCTAGTCAGGTTGGCACGAGGGTTAACGGATTTACCAATTTGTGTTTCTGCTGTAGAACCAAAGCAGTTTGTTATTGCTATCCAAGCTGGTGCTGATCTGATTGAAATTGGTAACTTTGATAGCTTTTATGCTCAGGGACAGTGGTTTGATGCTTCCGACGTATTGGCACTGACCATTGAAACCCGTAAATTACTACCCAATATAACCCTATCAGTAACTGTCCCCCACATTCTAAAGTTAGATCAGCAAGTAGAACTAGCGGCAGAATTAGTCAAAGCGGGTGCCGATATTATTCAAACTGAAGGGGGTACCAGCAGTAAACCTCGCTCCGCTGGCACCTTGGGTTTAATTGAAAAAGCGGCACCAACCTTGGCAGCTGCCTATGAAATTTCTCGTGCTGTGTCAGTACCAGTGTTGTGTGCTTCCGGGTTATCCAGTGTGACCGTTCCCATGGCCATTGCCGCTGGTGCTGCTGGTGTTGGCGTTGGTTCCGCTATCAATCAGTTAGATAGCGAAGTCGCAATGGTAGCAGCGGTTCGCAGCTTGGTAGAATCCCTCGAAGGTGTCAAGGGTGAAGGGTTGAAGGTTGAAGGTTGTTCGCGTAGCGTGGCCTTTTGGCCAAGGTTTGAAGGGTTGAAGGTTGAAGGTTGAACGGTTGTTCGCGTAGCGTGGCCTTTTGGCCAAGGTTTGAAGGGTTGAAGGTTGAAGGTTGAACGCGCACGGGTGGCCTTTTGGCCAAGGTTGCATGCTTGAAAACTAGTCTTCTAACCTTAAACCTGTTAACTTTAAACCTGTTAACCTTAAACCTGTTAACTTTAAACCTGTTAACCTCCAACCTGTTAACCTTCAACCTGTTAACCTTCAACCTATTAACCTTCAACCTGTTAACCTTCAACCTGTTAACCTTCAACCTTCAAACTAAACAGTCCTTCAATCCATAAACTACCTGTTGCTGTTCCTCAACGGTAAGTTCTGGGAACATTGGCAGGGACAATACTTCATGGCAGACTTGCTCAGCAACTGGAAACTGACCGATTTGATAGCCTAAGTCTTTGTAGACTGGCTGCAAGTGTAACGGCAGGGGGTAATAGACCATAGAACTAATACCTGCCTGCTTTAATTTTTGGCGTACCTCGTCCCGATAGTTGCTATTGCTGCTATCTTGAGTGAGGCGAATGGTGTACTGGTTCCAGACGGAATGTCCCCCAGGGGTTTCCCGAGGCCGGATGATCTCAGGTAATGGCTCCAATAACTGGTGATACCGGGTTGCTACCTGACGACGGGCATTGTTCCAGCCATCGAGATAGGGTAGCTTTACGTTAAGAATAGCGGCTTGTAGGGCATCTAAACGACTGTTGATACCATTGACTTGATGGTAATAGCCCGAGCATCTGCCGTGGTCTCTTAGCATCCGTATTGAGGCCGCAACAGTTTTGTCATTAGTAGTTACCGCACCACCATCGCCACAGGTTCCCAGATTCTTGCTGGGATAGAAGCTAAAGCAACCAATATGTCCAATACTGCCAACCTTTTTTCCTACCCATTCAGCACCAGTCCCTTGGGCGCAGTCTTCAATGACTGCAAGACAATGAGTCTTGGCGATATCCATCACAGCAGTCATATCCACTGGCTGTCCGAACAGGTGAACTGGTATGATTGCTCTAGTATTATGGGTAATCGCTTTCTCAATCTGATTGACATCGATATTAAAGGTTTCGGCATTGATATCGACAAAGACTGGGGTAGCACCAACTTCAGCAATTACTTCAGCGGTAGCGATAAAGGTGAAGGGTGTGGTAATTACCTCATCACCAGGTCCGATATCTAAAGCTCGCAGGGCGAGATAGAGAGCGTCTGTACCAGAGTTACATGCAATGCATTCCAGGGTACCGGTGTAAGCCGCAAACTGTTGCTCAAAGTGTTCTACAACTGGACCACCAATATAACGTCCAGAGGAAAGAACGTCACCGACAGCAGCACTGACTTGTTCTCCAATAACTTGGTACTGCCGTTTTAAGTCAAGAGGGGGTATAGTATTCACTTGTTCCTCACACCTTAAGTTGTTTTCAATTAAAACAGAATTTTTTGCAAAAAGGGTTCAAATTTTACCTGCAGCTTACTTTTCACTCCTGGCCTTGAAGGTTTGTTCGCGTAGCGTGGCCTTTGGCCAAGGTTGAAGGTTATCTGGTTGAAGGTTGAAGGGTTGAATGGTTGAAGGGTTGAATGGTTGAAGGGTTGAATGGTTGAAGGGTTGAATGGTTGAAGGGTTGAATGGTTTGAAGCTGGGATGCTGGGATGGTTGATGGTTCAAAACTAGTCTTCAACCGGTTAACATTCAACCGGTTAACATTCAACCTGTTAACCTTCAACCTATTAACCTTCAACCGGTTAACCTTCAACCTGTTAACATTCAACCGGTTAACCTTCAACCGGTTAACCTCCAACTGCCATCACAATTAACAGAGGATCTGACACAATAGATTAAAACAAGTTAGCTGTGGTGGCTGGTGGATTCTTTGATTGAACTCGATATTAGCGATTTAGCGTGGGGATTGGGCATGATGGCGATCGCAATTGGTTTATCCAGCTGGCAAAGGCTGGGTTTGGAAGTTCAACTAGCGATCGCAACTGGCCGAACTATCGTACAACTCATTGTTGTGGGATATGTGCTGGCTGTAATTTTTGCCTTAGATCACCCGATTCCTGTTTTAGGTATCTTAATGGTAATGCTGACTATTGGTACCATTACTGCCCGCAATCGGATTAGTAACCATAAGATCCCGAGACTTTTACCAATAGTATTCAGTTCCCTGTTCTTTAGTACAGCATTGACCTTAGTCTATACAAATCTATTGATGATTCAACCAGAACCTTGGTATGCACCCCAGTACCTGATTCCCTTAGGAGGTATTGTGCTGGGCAATGCCATGAATGGGGCTGCGATCGCAGGGGAACGCCTAGTTAGCACCATTAGCAACAGCACTCTGGAAATCGAAACCCATTTGAGCTTAGGGGCAACGGGACAACAAGCCGTAGCCGGTTACCGTAAGGATGCGATTCGGGCTGGGTTGATTCCTACTCTTAACTCCATGATGGTAGTGGGACTGGTCACCTTACCGGGAATCATCACAGGTCAATTGTTAAGTGGTATTGATCCCTTGAATGCTGCTTCCTATCAGATATTAATTATGTTTATGCTCGCATTTACTAACTTGATCGCCATCTTATTGATAACCTATGGGTTGACACGGCAATTTTTTAATCAGTCTGAGCAGTTAACGATATAGCATTTATCCATTGGGTGAGGTACACAGTCCCATGTTTTAGGGAGTCGGGAGTCGGGAGTCGGGAGTCGGGAGTCGGGAGTCGGGAGTCGGGAGTCGGGAGTCGGCGAAAGACCATTAGTTCTCACATCATGTCCGGATAATTAGTGATAAAAACATTCTGTCTTGAAACCTTACTCCTTTACTTCTGCCTTCTGCCTGCCCCCCTTCCGGGCGGGGGGTTAGGGGGGATTCCCTCTGCCTTGCTTTCGCGCCTTGTGTCAGTTTAAACCTATTATTATATCACTCTTGAGGCAATTGAGCAAATTCTTCGGAATAGACTTCAATCACCATATCTGGATCATCACGCTCGGAAAGCGATCGCATAACCTGACCCAACAATACCGGCTTGGATACACCAGCTTCCGGATGGATAATCGTCCGGGCTCGAATCGTTAACTGGTTATTTGCGCCACCAAGGCGTCCATAGGAATAAAAATTACTAGCAGCTTGGCGCAGTGTTGCTTCTACTTCCGACTCTGTCGCAGTAGGGGACAAAGCAATCACTGTTTGGTTGCCACCATTATCGTAGACTACAGTATATCGGATTGCCCCTGGAATGGTAGTACGGGTAAAGGGTACTAATGATAAGGAGAAAAAGCTAGCGGTTAGCACTAGCATAAACCCAGTGACTCCCACCAGACGAAACCGGAGACCCCATTTGAATATAAAACCGAGTATAGCAATCAAGCCACAGGCTAAAGTCAGAATACCTGCCCATTGAGTGTAGATCAGAAAATCAGCTGTTGTTGGCATAGTAGTTTATAGAGTTAGTAATGGGTAATTTAGCAAATAGAACAGGGAACAGGGAACAGGGAACAGGGAACAGAAAGTAGGGCATCAAAAATTATCAAAATTCCTCCACGGATTACTATTGATCATCGTAATGGATAATTGGTGACTGACCACTCATCAAATTAGAGTAGCATCTAGATTTATGAGCATCCTATTTTTGCAGATAATACTTTCAATAATAGTTGTAATTCCTAGTCAAAAAAATTATAATTATTAAGGTAGGGTAGGCAAATTGCTATTAGCTATAATACTCATTTGAACCAAACTGTCTGTTTTTACCCACCTTACAAGCTGAGTAACGTGTTTACCAAAAGGAGTAATCCAGAAAGAAATAATCTAAATTTTACTGGTTACGCACAGTAATATTACCGGCGACAATAAAGGCAAATCCTAACTGACCCAATACTCGAAAAGCTGCTATTATATGTTGTTTACGACTATCACTTTACTCTTCAAAAGACGTAAATTGTCTAGTTTACCAATAGCGCTAAGGAGTATAGTAGTAACCGGTTTATTGGAAACCAGAATCAACCATTTATCAACTATCATTATAAACTAAAAATCAATAAGATAAGCGATAATTGATACAATAGTAGAACAGCTGGCCGATCGGTTCAATTTTCTATTGTCCATTGTCCATTTTAAAGCACTATATTAGACTACTATGCTAAGAGCCGGAATTGTTGGACTGCCCAATGTAGGCAAATCAACCTTATTTAACGCCCTAGTTGCCAATGCCAAGGCAGATGCTGCTAATTTCCCCTTTTGTACCATTGAGCCGAATGTGGGTGTAGTTGCTGTCCCAGATCAGCGGTTGCAGGTTCTGGCAAAAATTTCTGAATCTCAGAAAATCGTGCCAACTCGGATTGAGTTTGTGGATATTGCTGGTTTAGTCAAGGGAGCCAGTAAAGGGGAAGGCTTGGGTAACCAGTTTCTAGCCAATATCCGAGAAGTCGATGCGATTGTCCATGTGGTGCGCTGCTTTGATGATGATGACATCATCCATGTTTCCGGCTCCGTTGACCCAGCTCGGGATATTGAAGTAATTAATCTAGAATTAGCCTTAGCGGATTTAGGGCAAGTGGAACGCCGGATTGAGCGTACCCGGAAGCAAGCTCGTAGTAACAAAGATGCCAAGATGGAACTTGATGTCTTGGAAACCTTGAGCGCTGGGTTGAATGAAGGCAAATTAGTGCGCCAGATTAGTTTAACAGAAGAAGAAGCTGAGTCAGTCAAGCAATTGGGATTACTGACCAGTAAGCCAGTGATCTATGCCGCTAATGTATCTGAAGATGACTTAGCTACTGGTAATGACTGGGTCGAGCAAGTGCGGCAAATTGCTGCTACCGAAGATGCTCAAGTGGTAGTGGTTTCTGCTCAAGTAGAGTCAGAACTAATTGAGTTACCTGAGGAAGAGCGAGAGGATTTTCTTCAGTCCCTTGGTGTGGAAGAAGGGGGATTAAAATCTTTGATTGGTGCTACCTACGAATTGTTGGGCTTACGTACTTTTCTCACCACTGGTCCCCAGGAAACCCGAGCCTGGACTATTACTGCTGGTATGAAAGCGCCCCAAGCGGCTGGGGTAATTCACACGGATTTTGAGCGAGGCTTTATTCGAGCAGAAACCGTTGCTTATGGGGATTTGGTAGCTTCTGGGGCGATGACGGCTGCTAAGGAAAAAGGGTTAGTTCGCTCAGAAGGTAAAGATTATGTTGTGCAAGAGGGAGATGTGATGCTTTTCCGCTTTAATGTTTAAGTAGTGGTGCTCTAAGGGGTTATACCCATGGATATTGTTAGTCTTTTAATTGCATGTTTGGTTACTGCAATCAGTTTGTTGATCATTTCCAAACTGCCAACTGGTGTCGAGATTGATAGTTTTGAGAAAGCATTGGTTTCAGCAGTGGTGTTCGGCATTCTCAATGCCCTATTGAAACCAATCCTGGATGTTTTAGCTCTTCCTATTACTATCTTGACTCTTGGGGTTTTTGCTGTTGTGGTCAACGCCATTATTTTTGGCTTAGCCGCTGCTTGGGTAACGGGATTCCGACTGCGCTGGGGATTTTGGAGCGCTTTGATTGGCTCAATTGCCCTTGGTTTCGTTAATTCCTTGATCTATAAGCTGCTCGGAACCTTGACTTGATTGTTGGTACCTAACAGGTAAACACAACAGGGGCAAAGGATAACAAACTCTAGCTCCTTGGCCTGTTGGCACTACACGGATATACAAACACCGAAGATACACCGATAACAAATGACCATCTGATCCGTGCATCTAGGTTAAATCCGTGTAGTTTTCGTTTGTCTTGAACAGAAACACGACGCATTCCCCCACCTGGCCTTTGGCCACGCTACGCGAACGCCCAGGTGGGGGTTAAGGAGTAATCAGTCAATCTGACTTCTAGCCCATCGTTCCATTAGTTCTCCCACGCTGACACCATTCCTCTTGGCAGAAGCTCGTAGTTTTTCCCATGCTGTGTCCGTTAGCATAACAGTGTGTTTTTTCTTAAGTTCGTCGTAATGAATCGGGATTCCTCTCATCCTTTTCTGGGATTTCTTTTGATTTGTAATTGACATATTTAGTTTATACGGCTATACTAGAGTTATACTAGCAAAGGAACAGATGAAAGCACCAACCAAAGTTATCCGCACGGACAAGTGGACTCTCAACCCGACTACTGAGCAGCGTGTACTGCTTGCTGAGACGGTTGAGGTCTATCGCCGTGCTTGTCGGTATTTGGTTGGTATCATCTATACTCACTGGGGAGATCTTGGAGGATTAACGGCAGATCAATTAACCCCTGCCGTTGAAAGATTGATGCACAAGACGGCTAAGCGTCCCAACATCAGATATCCCCAGTTCAATAAAACTTTCTATAAATTTCCTAGTTACTTACGTCGGGCTGCGATGCTCCGTAGGAGCCGCTTCGCGAACGCATTTTCTGCTGGCCAGGTTAGTAGCTTCGTTACTCGTTATCGGGATTGGCAATCAGGAAGAAGAAAGAGGAAGAGTGCTAAACCTCCAAGACTAAATGCAAACACCGGTTGCTATCCCTCCCTCTACAAGGGGCAATGTTATAAACTGCACGGTTTCAATGCAATAGAGATTAAGGTCTTTAATGGTTCTGATTGGGTTTGGGCTGACGTTCAAATCACTGGGTTAAGAGAGCGTCATTTAGTAGCATCCAATAAAATGATGTCTCCCTCACTGGTAATGAATGCCAAGGGTTATTATTTGTCCGTTCCATTTACCTGTAAGCCAGAAAAGAGAAAACCAGAGGCAAATGTTACAGCAGTTGATTTAGGAATAAACACAACAGCCACGATAGCAGTCGTAACTCACAGCGGCACTGTAATCCATCGTGAATTCGTTCACCCCGGAAGAGACATAGACCGTCGGGACAAACGACTTAAGTCCATATCTATGCGGGCATCCAAGACCATGGGTAAAGGCGGAAAACTTCACAAAGGATTCTGTTCTAAAACCTATGAAAAATGCCGAAGAATCAACAATCAAATCGGCCAGATTGTTTCTAAGCGAATTGTAGAGATTGCTAAAGAATTTAATTCCGAAGCGATCGTCTTTGAGAATCTTAAAGGATGGAAGCCAAAAGGTGGAAAGAAGAGGTCTAACCTTCGGCAAAGATTTCACGGATGGCTAAAAGCAAAAATTCGCAATTTCACTGAAATGAAGTGGACTGAATTAGGCGGAAAGGTAATAGAGGTTGTAGCGGCTTACACCTCAAAACTTGCCTGCGATGGTTCCGGGACGGTCAAGCGTGATTCAAAGAATTACTCTCTAGCAACCTTCCCCTCAGCTAAGCGTTTTAACGCAGATCTAAACGGCGCTTACAACATCGGTGCTAGAGGCGTACTTAAACTCGTTCGTAGAAATAGCAACGAGGGTCGTTTCAGCAAAAGTTCTGGACGACCGCCTAGAAGCTGGGCTTGCCTGTGTGACTTGTGGACTAGTGGTAGTTCTAAGTTAGCATAGGACACCACCACCTCGGCTTGCCAGGTGGTGGAAGCTTCATATATCCACGCCCGAGCCCTGCACTCCCTACTCCCTACTCCCTACTCCCTACTCCCCACTCCCTACTCCCTACCACTTTATACCTTACCCAATTGAGAACTACTATATGAATTCAATCGCACCAGCAGTCTACATCATCGGTGCTGGACCAGGCGCTCCAGACTTATTAACTGTCAAAGCCTTGAAAATCCTCCAAAAGGCAGATGTTATTATAGTGGCAGATTCTCTAGTGCCCAAACAGATGTTAGAGAGTGTTCGTGCTGATGCCGAAATTATTCGCTCTGGCAACAAAACCCTAGAAGAGATTGTGCCACTGATGATTGAACGGGTGCGATCGCATAAATCTGTGGTCAGGCTACACTCAGGAGATTTGACTCTGTATAGTGCTATCCACGAGCAAATGCAAGCTCTAAAGGAAGCATCTATTCCCTTTGAAGTTATCCCAGGCATCAGCGCCTTTCAAGCAGCAGCGGCACAACTTGGTGTTGAGCTAACTATACCAGGATTAGTACAAACGATTATCCTTACTCGGATCAGTGGTCGTGCTTCTGCTGTGCCCGACTCAGAAGAATTAGCATCCCTAGCTGCCCATCAAGCTAGTCTGTGTCTCTATCTCAGTGCTCGTCACGTAGAAGCGGCTCAAGCCAAACTCCTAAAACACTATTCCGCCGATACACCGGTAGCGGTTTGCTTCCGCATTGGCTGGCCAGATGAAAAAATCTGGCTAGTTGACCTGGACAAAATGGCAGCAACTACTCATGAGCACAATTTAATTC
Organism: Moorena sp. SIO3I8; assembly: GCF_010692325.1. Taxonomy (GTDB): domain Bacteria; phylum Cyanobacteriota; class Cyanobacteriia; order Cyanobacteriales; family Coleofasciculaceae; genus Moorena. The sequence goes on from NZ_JAAHHW010000002.1 coordinate 79,728, forward strand.
GGACAACCCTTTACTTAATCAGTCCGGCACTAAAGACGGCTTTAAACCGTGATGGCCTTAAAACCCGTTCCCGTCTCTATCATCCTGAACACTCTCACCTCTTTCGTCCTCACCCCTCTATTGTATAAAATATATAATATAACATTAATTTTTGTATGGAAGTGTGAAGCAACTTAATTGCCCAAAGTGTACAGGAACATTAGAGCCAGTTACCTGCCATGACATTGAAGTAGACCGCTGTGTCAACTGCAAAGGCATTTGGTTTGATTCCCTGGAGGCCGAAATACTCAAAAAGATTAAAGGTTCTGAGAGTCTGGATATTGGAGACCCGGAAATTGGCTCTGAGCTGAATAAGATCAATGATGATATTTACTGTCCCCGCTGCGGAGCTAAAATGGTCCGCATGCTTGATATTGATGAGTACAGCATCTGGTACGAAAAATGTTTCCAATGCCACGGGGTTTGGCTAGATGCTGGAGAATTCAGGCAGTATAAGCATAATTTTCAGCCCAGAGGTGTCCTACATCGAGTTAAGCGCATGTTTAGACCCCAAAAGGACATCCCAAATCCTGTCTTTTAAACGCCAAAATTTTGTAAACTAATTGCCATTGACCGTTCGCGCAGCGTCGGGCTTTGCCCGAAAAGTCACGCTACGCCAACGCTAAGAACTTAGGGAGAAACACTCGTGCTAGACGAACAAGCGAAAAAGACGATGCTGCGCAAAATTCCCCATGGTCTATATATCTGTGGGGTCAGGGATGGTGAAGAAATAATCAATGGCTTCACGGTCAGCTGGGTAATGCAGTCTTCCTTCAAACCGCCACTAATAGTTAACTGTGTTAAACAAGATACTGGCTCCCACGGCATCATTAAGAAAACAGAGGTATTTGCCCTAAGCTTCCTCGATAGTGGGCAAAAAGATATGGCAGCCAAATTTTTTAAACCCCAAAGTCGCGTTGGTAATAAGTTTGCTGATGTAGAATTTTACTTTGGAGAAGTAACTGGTTGTCCGATTATTTCTGACTCCCTCGGTTATGTAGAATGCCAGGTCAGAGGAACTGTGGAAGAAGGCGATCACACGGTCTTTGTTGCTGAAGTCGTTGGTTCCGGCATTCATCGGGAAGGAGATCAGTTGTTACTAGAAAGCACTGGTTGGCAGTATGGCGGTTAGAGCGATCAGCAATCAGCAATCAGCAATCAGCAATCAGCTTAAGCGCTACGCGCACGCTACGCGAACAGCTATCAGTTATCAGTTATCAGCTATCAGCTATCAGCTAATGGGCTACATCACAGGCTAGAAGCCTGTGCCACGCCCTGTAACGCAGCACCTTTGGACCCGCTATCAGTTATCAGCTTTGGGTCAGTTGCCAACAGCTGACCCAAAGCTGATAACTGACCACTGACCACTGACTGCTGACAGCTTAAAACTTATCTTCAAAACCTCAACAACCAGAGTGTGAGATCAAAACTATGCCGCTAATTAAAGTCCAAACGTCCATTGATGCTCCAGAATCAGCAGCGGTTGAAGGGTTGCTGAAAAGCCTTTCCGGAAAACTAGCCGAGCATGTGGGAAAACCAGAAGCTTATGTGATGACAGCGTTTGAGTCTGGTGTGGCTATGACGTTTGCTGGTAGCTTTGACCCAGTTTGCTATGTGGAAATTAAAAATATTGGCACCATGAAGCCCACTCAAACTAAGGCCATGAGTCAGGATTTTTGCAAGACGATTAATGAGACCTTGGGTGTAGCACTTAACCGAATTTATATTGAGTTTGCTGATGCCCAGAGACATATGTGGGGTTGGAATGGGTCAACTTTTGGTTAGGGAGTAGGGAGCAGGGAGCAGGGAGCAGGGAGCAGGTGGTGTGGTTTCCACCATGAGCGATTGGATCAAGACAATACAATAGTTCTCAAAAATACCAAGATTTCCGCCAACTACTTTATCCCTTTCGCGTCTCTGCACACTGTTGGCCGCTCAGCTAACCTTAAAGTCGGAAATCGTCTCAATCCATACCCGTGCTCCACAGTGTAGGGGGCTATCTGGGCGATACATCACCCGACAAGGGCCATTGACTTCTACGGTATGACCGTAAGTATTTTTAGAACCTCGTTTGACCGTAATCACCGGATTCCGTTCGCCGGTGTTGTGATTTTGGCGAATCACTTTCTGGTTCACGTGGATCACAGCTTTAGTGTAATTTGTACGCTTTGACCAATTCCGCTTTGGTCCACGAGTGCCAGGGGTAACCACAGGCATGCCATCAAATAAGGGAATTACCCAAGTTCTACCGACCTTATAAGCACCTTTAACTCTGCCCTTGCTCAACAGGAAACGGACGCGAGTAGCAGAGATACCTAGTAATTCAGCGGCTTGTGCGGTAGAAATCATCATGGCGAAAAACCGTTGTGTTTACGATATTGTTATATTAACACGATTTTTAAAAAGATGCAAGGGGTGATCTGGGTTATGTGAGTGTTTTAAAAAACTATTGCATTAGCGCTAGGTGTGATTTGGGTTATATAGGTGTTAGAAAAACTATTGCATTAACGCTAGGTGTGATTTGGGTTATATAGGTGTTAGAAAAACTATTGCATTATCACAAGTCCTTGGGTGGTGCGTTACGGGGCGGCTTCAGGGGCGAAGAAGTTCAACATCAAACCAAGCCCGCTCCTAACACACCCTACGCAAGGATCACAAGTTTTTGGGTGGTGCGTTACGGGGCGGCTTCAGGGGCGAAGAAGTTGAACATCAAACCAAGCCCGCCCCTAACACACCCTACGCAATATCTCCCCCCCCGATTCCCGATTCCCGATTCCCGATTCCCGATTCCCTGCTAACTGATAGCTGACCGCTGACAGCTGATAGCTGACAAAAAAATTCGGTCAAGTTCTGGATAATTCCAATCCTTGACCGAATTATTTTTTGTAATAGTCAAGAGCCCTAGAGTTCTTGACTATGTGTTCACCAAATCAACAACATACTAACTTAGGTTTGATACTTTAGACGTCGTACTTTCTCCTGAGTTTTGAGCTGTCGCTAGGGATTGGAATCCCTAGCAAGTTGCTATCTTAATCTACCAACAGATATCGACTCAATATACTGATAACCTCACCAGAATTTCCGGTAGGTTGAGGAGCGCTCCACTCATGAACTTGGGCGTAGCCACGGCTATAAAGATTATAGATTGTGACCCGCACGGTTTTGGGAGAACCGATCAATATATGTTTGATTTGCTCCCGTCCTGGCTGCCCTTGGCCAGATAATTCAGGGAAATTAGGATTGTTGGGATTATACTCAAAGTTTGGGAGAAAGTTTTCGATGTCCATAATGTTTTTTGTGTTGATTATTGGAACATTTTTATGTTAATAAATAATTATTTAATTTGTCAAGTATTTTTCAGATTTTTTTTGGAATGTTTTTTTGATTTGGGGGGTATGAGTGAAATATTTTAGATGATTTTTTTTGTTTTTTTAGCTTAAGTTAGGAGTAGCGATCGCGTTTTTTTTAGGGTAGATTTCCTAGCGATCGCGTAGCGTAACATGCAGGTCAATCCCATAGCGTAAGCATTCAGCTATCAGCTTAAGCGCTATGCGCACGCTACGCGAACAGCTTTTGAATTAAAGAGACAAGCATTGCTTTAATCTCAGTTCCTTGGCGTTTCGGCTAAGAGGATATCTGAAAAGTTTTTTTATACTGAATTTTGCCCCCCTAGCCCCCCAAGCGAGCAATCCCTCGCTTGGGGGGGACAAGAGTCAATTTGCTTCTAAAAGTCCCCCAAAATTGGGGGATTTAGGGGGCTTGGATGTAGCAAATGAGACTTCTCAGACAACCTCTAAGGAATTCATTGTATTTGGCTTTGAGTCCGTTGAACTCCTAAGCCTAATATCTTGTTTTAAGCCAAGGGCTGACAGCTGACAGCTGACGGCTGAATGCTTACCCCATAGCAGCTCAGAGCCTCGCCTTTTTATCAGGATTAAAAATTAAAGGAAGTATTTTACCCCAGTAGCTCCTACCTACTATGGCTTGCTCTAGCATTTATCAAAAAAATGTAACAAACTATTAAAGCTTTTGGACAATTATCGATTCCCTGGAGCCAAGAGTATAATTAAACTAATTGAATAAAATAATTAGATATCGATGTTTGAAGTATTCTCACTTTCGGCTATTTTGGAAATACCGAAAATAGCGTCATCTTTGTTAGCTGTGACCAGAGTAGGAAAGGGTATAGCGCAATTTCTGACTAAAACTGATATCGAAAAAGCTATCAAAGCTGGAGCCAAAGCCGTTGATCAATCGGACAAAAAACTCGATAGTCAACAGCGTTTATTTGTTCACGCTCCTCTGGATGCATTGAATAAAGTTAAAAATTTTAATTTTTTGCGCGACTATTTTACTAATTCGGCGGTTGTGGCGGAATTAACCAAACCCTTACTTAATCAAGGGAAGCCAAACCGGGATATTTTAATCAAAGCATTTCAAAAGCAAGCTAAAGACAATAACATTAAACTAAATCAAGAAGCCAGTCTACAGGATTGGGTTGAAACCTTTGTTAATGCTTATTTTCAGCATACTGCTACTTATCTAAAGTTTCAGGTAGCTAAACAGGATTATTGTCAACAGTTAGCCAATTGGTTTGATGATGTTACATTTGCTGGCATTGCTGTGGCTGGGCAAGAGGTAGATAAATCAGAGAAATTAGCCCATATTTTTGTAATGCCAGATGTAGTAGAGGAGGTGGCAACTGCTAGGGATTTGGAATTGGAGCGGTTAGCAGAGGAAAGTGGTGAAAAACCAGAAATGGCGCTTTTGGAAAAGACAACTCCTAGGAAATTTTTGGCTGATCAGTTATTGACTCAAAATCAGTCGAAACAAGATCAGTCAAAACCAGTGGTAATATTGGGTGCGCCAGGCTCCGGCAAAACAACCTTGATGAGTTATTTTGCCGTAATTTTAGATCAGAGTAATCCTAAGGTTTTGGGATTAGATGGTGATAGGGGCTGGCTACCGATTTTAATTAGGATAAGAGACTGGCAGAGATATCTAGATAAACACCTAGATAAAAGCCTGATCGACTATGCCCGGATGTTTGCTCAAAAAACCATGGAATGCAAACCCTTACCAGAAGGATTTTTTGAGCATTGGTTGTCTGATGGTAGAGCCTTGATATTGCTAGATGGTTTGGATGAAGTAGCAGAAGACGCTAAACGCGATGATGTGGTCAGGCGCATCAATAATTTTTTAGGACAGTTTAACAGAAATCGCGCTATTATTACATCTAGACCGGCTGGTTATCGACGGGACTTTTTCCGCACTGAGGACTTTCCTCACTATCAAATCCAACCCTTTGATGACCAGAAGATTTCGGCATTTATTGATAACTGGTATGGTAGTAGGTTTACAGACAAAGAAGAAGCGGAAAGGCGCAAGGAGACGTTACGAAAGGCTCTGGATGATAATGACCGGATTAAGTTGTTGGCACGGAATCCGTTATTGTTGACAATTATTGCCTTGATTCATCGGTATCAAGCGGTATTGCCCAAAAAACGCCATAAGCTTTATGACAAGGCGGTGGAGACCTTGTTAATCAATTGGGATGAGCCTAAAGACTTAAGTAGTGATAAGCGGTTGAAGTATTTGGATGTCGAGGATGATTTACGCCGGTTGATGGAATCCCTGGCTTATTGGATTCATACCCAGGGAAATGCTGAAGATAACGACAGTGGCACGTTGATAGACCGGGATGATTTGATTGATCAGTTGAAGCAGCAAATTAAGACCATGAAGGAGGTGAAGCTTCATCAGGCTGAGCAAGAGGCGAAAAGATTTGTAGAATTGATTCGCGATCGCACCGGTTTGTTGAATGAGCAGGGGCAAGATTGTTATGCTTTTGTCCATAAGACTTTTCAGGAATATTTGTGTGCGGAAGATATTGACTATCAGGCAGATAATGAGGGGGATTTCGATATTGTATTGGATCCGATTCGGGAGCATTTGCATGACTCCCACTGGCGCGAGGTGTTACTATTGCTGATAGCACAACAACAACCGAAAAAAGCGGCGAGGGCAATTCGGGCGGTTTTGAATAATAAGAGTGGCTATGAGCAGTGGTTGCATCGGGATTTGTTGTTTGCTGGTAATTGTTTGGCGGAAAACCCCAAGAATTTGCGGGGTGCTGATCGTGGGTTAGTCAAAGAGATTTTAGAGCGCTTGGTTAATTTGGAGGTAAGTAAAGATAAGCGCGTTGTGAATAAGATTAGCGAGCAGGTTTATCAAATAATTTGCAGTTTGTCTGAAACGGATTTTCAAGCACAGGTATTAGAATTGTTGAAGAAGCAATCTGATTTAATTAGTGACTGGCGATTGCTGGACTATCGAGCTGAATTAGGGGAAAAAGATCAGGTAATTGAAATATGGCTAAAACGACTGAAAGATAATGACTCTAATGTGCATTGGAGCGCAGCCTATGCCTTGGGTGAATTGGGCAACAGCTCAGAAACCTTAGTCAACGGCCTACTAGCACTGCTTGAGCATAATGACTCTGATGTACGTTGGAGGGCAGCCAATGCCTTGGGTAAATTGGGCAACAGCTCAGACACCGTAGTCGACGGCCTACTAGAACTACTAAAGGATAATGACTCTGGTGTGCGTAGTACGGCAGCCAATGCCTTGGGTAAATTGGGCAACAGCTCAGACACCGTAGTCGACGGCCTACTAGAACTACTAAAGGATAATGACTGTTATGTGCGTATAACGGCAGCCAAAGCCTTGCTTGAATTGGGCAACAGCTCAGAAAGCGTAGTCAACGGCCTACTAGCACTGCTTCACGATAATAACTTTGATGTGCGTATAAAGGTAAGCGAGGTCTTGGGTGAATTGGGCAAGGGCTCAGAAACCTTAGTAAACGGCCTACTAGCATTGCTTCAGGATAATGACGATTTTGTGCGTATGACCTCAGCTAAAGCCTTGGGTGAATTGGGCAACAGCTCACAAACCGTAGTCAACAGCCTACAAGGACTGCTTGAGGATAATGGCTATTATGTGGATATAACGGCATCCGAAGCCTTGGTTAAATTGGGCAACAGCTCACAAACCCTAGTAAACGGCCTACTAGCATTTCTTGAGGATAATGACTCTTTTGTGCGTATGACGGCAGCCGATGCCTTGGGTGAATTGGGCAACAGCTCACAAACCGTAGTCAACGGCCTACTAGCACGGCTTGAGGATAATGACTCTGATGTGCGTTGGAGGTCAGCCAATGCCTTGGCTGAATTGGCTAACAGCTCGGAAACCGTAGTCAACGTCCTACCAGCACTGCTTGAAGATAATCAATATGATGTGCGTATAACAGCAGCCAATGCCTTGGTTACATTGGGCAACAGCTCAGAAACCCTAGTCAACGCTCTACTAGAACTACTAAATGATAATGGCTATTCTGTGGGCAGTAGTGCAGCCGATGCCTTGGTTGAATTGGGCAAAACATCCAATCATGTTCTCCCCACTGTGATTGAATGGATTGAACAACACCAGGATTCTGACTATGTGGGCAATGGTATTGATGTGCTGTGGGATTTGGTTGTAGGTAGGGAATAGGGAGTAGGGAGGGTTTTGCGTACGCTTCCATTGTAGACTACACACAAGATTGGCTTTTGCGTACGCTCCCATTGCAGACTAGAGACAGAATTAGGTTTTGCGATCGCATTCCAAATCCCATCTCATCGAGAAATAGAGCGAGTATTACAATAGTTCCGGTAGCCTCTAATATAATCGTTAACCATATCAATCGCTTCAGGGCGCATGTTGCGTTGACGGGGAAAGTCCTTTAATACCGAAAAAACATTCTGGTAAACCGCACACCAATTCCCAATCCCTGCCCGTAATGACTGTTGTGCCCGAACCAGGCTACGGATGAAAGCAATAGAGAAATCCTCAGGATCTTTCACAACTGCTGCATCCAATAATAATAAAGCATTAGCTCGCTGAACTTGCCCCAAACTACTGCTTGATCTAGAGCGATTGGCTGCTGCAACAGCACTCTCCAAAGTCGGGTCATCCATAGCTAGTAAATAGCCTAGCGCTAGGGCTTCGGCTGCAGTTAACATCTCAAGGGTAATCGCTGATGGCTGCTGACTACGGCTGCGAGCAATATACTCAAGATACTGATTAGCCCTCTGGCTTGGCTCAACAGAAAACCCAAGTTGGTTGATAATCGCTGCTCGCACATCATGGGTAATATTAGGATTGCTTAGGTTTTGGAAAACCTTATCATTAAGTCCATAAACCGAGGCATATGTAATCATATCAACATCTTTATATGCCTTAGCAAAAGGAGTACTAGTTAAGGGGCTATCCGCCAACGCTACTGGAGCAGCAGTAACTATACAACCTACTACAATAGGTGTTAGTAATTGTTTAATTTTCATTATAGCACTTTTGAATTGGATCAGGTATTTTTGTTTTGGGTTTTAGGGAGTAGGGAGTAGGGAGTAGTGCGATCGCATTCCGCAGGCAAAGGATTGATGCCACAGATTTGAGTTAATAAACCTTATAGTCAATTATATATATTTAATTTAGAATCGAACTCAGGGTGTGGAGGCTAAAGATATGCTGTAACCACTATCAGGTATATATTTCAGCAGTTTTGGTTCTATCAAACTCAGATTAAGGATAAATATGTTTGAATCTATCCTATAATTTTTACTAAGCACCTAAACAAAATTAATTTTCTACTACCAATCTCTGTAACCCTTACATTGTAAGGCTTTTAGTTTTGAAAAATGTGTAATTAATTTTGTGCACCTGCTTATCAAAACCTAAAATCGGAAAAAGTAATGAAAAAGCTTGCTACACTCACCTGTGTAATACTTCTGGTATGCTTCACTTTTATTGCTTCTGCCTCCCCAGCTCATGCTGCTCAGACTTACGCAGTTGTTTACGAGCAATCGGGGAACTTTTACATTGGCACGAAGAATCAAAAAGGCTACTTTTTTCACAACAACTCATCAAGCGGAGGGAACGTAATACCAAAGGGCCAACAATTAAACGGTTCTGGCAAAAAAGCGCTTCCTGGTGGAAAGCTGGAACCAGCGGGAAGCGATCCGGCGATTGGTGCCGCTAACGAATTCTACGAGGAAACCGGTGTTGAGCTTAGAAATTTCAGTGGCAAATTAGAGCCCAGGGAGTTTCACCAGGGTCAAGGCAACGCCGAATACTACGGTGTGTACTATCTATTATCAAGTCAGGATTTCTCAAGGATCAAAGATGATGCGGAGAAAAACCTCAAGACGGGTGTTAAGGTCGCTGAAGAAATCCGTAAGGGGAACATTAAGAATTACAACGAAATTCACAAAAAATACCCGGGATGTCCACAGGACAATGAGCTGGCGTCCGGGGAGAGCTGGAATCTTAACAATGACTGGTCTAAAATCCAAGCACTCAAAGGCGACCGAGACACCGACTGGTTCTATTACATTTTGGACAACCTGAGGAAAAATTTGTAGCAGACCACGGTGCCATCCACGTAGTGAACCTTCCAATCAAGATTTCCTCCTTGATCAGGGATTGCTTGCAGTAGCTCGTAGGGTGGGCAAAAACCGTTTAATTATTTTGATTATTATAAATAATATTACTTTGCCCACCCTACTTTAATTCTTCCAAATTATCAATAGTCAAAGTTCTTTCATCATCCGCTATCTGTTCCCTGAAGTCCATATCGATTTTAGTTGGATAACCTAAGGTAGCGTCGTAGGTAACATCAAGCTTATAATAATCCTGATCAATAGCCTTTTGGACAACATCGAATAGCTTCGAGACGGAATCATAGGTATTAAAAAATTTACGATTCACTGGTTTGCCGCTATCAGCAGCAACAATGGAAGTGGTTTCACCATTACGGATTTCTACAACAACTGGCTGAGTGACTTCACCAATACAATAGCAAGATACCTGTAATGTATACCGGTAGTTATCTAGCTGTTGAGTTTCCCAACGTTCCTGGTTTTGTTCCAATTGCTGCTCAGGGGAAGGATCACTAGCACAAGCGGAAAGTGGCAGCATCATCACCAGTAATCCTAACCAACAATAGCGATAGAGTCTGGAGTGTAGCGTCATAGTATTCCAGTCACCAAGTAGAGCGACCAATCATAAGTCGGGATGGTTGACGAATCTGCTAGTGATTTTGTTGCCATTATTCGGTAGGGAGGCGGAGGCAAAAACTTACTTACTCTCGTTACCTGACCCTTGATGCTATAGTCAGATCAATTTTTAGTAGTCTTGTAGGTATCTAACTATCCAGCCCAATGACAAAGGGAACCGCTCCATATCGACCTTTTAGGTAGCCTTTTTGTAGAGATTCATCCTCACGAACTTGAAAATCTAGTAACGAATAGAGCTTAGTGCTATTGTTGCTACCTTTTTCTGTGAACCATATCTGGTCTTGATTTACTATGTCTCGATCTAGGAAAGTTGTATCGTGGGTAGTAACGATCAATTGAGCATTATTTTGATTAGCTGCTTGATTATTGAATTCCTTGATTAAATAGGTTGATATTTCTGAATGTAAGCTGCGGTCTAGTTGATCAATAATTAAAATTTCTCCATTATCCAAAGCATTTATCCAATATCCTCCAATTTCACATAGTTGTTGGATACCATTTGATAATCCGAAATCATTTCCCTTGATTAATTTAAAAAAATTGTCACTATAATTAGTAGATATATCAAATTTTAAATCCGTAAATTTATAAGAGTATTGAAACCTTGATGGAATTAAATTCAACTTAGAGCTAAACCATAGAAATAGTTTTCCTAACTGAGGAGGGTTATTTTGGGCAGCATGAGATAAAAATAAAGAATTTGGGCGAACAAAACCCTTAATACGTTCCTTCTCGCCTTTCAGCCCTCGCCCAAAATACCAATCATACTCCTGTTCTTCTGAACAATAGTTACGCTCAAACCAAGTTTGAGCACGTCCTTTGGGATACGCGATTAGCCACTCTTCGTAAACTCGCTCTTGGTCTAAGGAAAATCCGTATTGGTAGCGAATATTATCCTCAATGAAAATAATTTCAAAACAGCTCGGCTTGTTCTGGTAGTCAGCATTTAACCGAAATGGTTCGATATTCCATCTACTGCCAAGCTGCATGCCAGTGGCTGACTGAAGCACAATCTGACGCATAGTCTGCATTGCACGCACCAGATTGCTCTTCCCCGAAGCATTAGGACCGTAGACCACAGCGCTGGTGAGTAGGCGCAGAGACTTGACATTAGGCATCGGGAAACTATTGCTATCCTGCCCAGTTTTTTTCTTAGATGCCACCATACTAAAGGTCTGGCGCTCTTTAAATGAGCGATAATTTTCTACGCTGAACTCAACTAGCATCACTAGGCTCTCCCATGGTTACTTAGGGATTATCCATTAATTTTGGTCAATGGTAAACCATGGTAAAGGAATGATTTAGTTGATTCTAGGAAGCTAGTTAGTAGAATGCGATTGACCGTAGGTCACGCTACGCGATGAAGCTTCGCTTCCGCTAAAAGCGATCGCATCTGTTACTAGTAATACCAATTAAACCAAATATTGCTATACCTTAATCCCCTATATCACTGCCTTACATTACCAGTTTATCACCTTATGACCTGATTCCCGTATCCTCTGTAGCAAAAATAAATAAAACTATCATTATTGCTAGGCAAATATATCCATTAGCTTGTAGGGTGGGCAAAACCGTTTATTTATTTTTAGTATTAATGATTATATGAATTTGCCCACCCTACTTTAATTGGTATTTATTTTAAACAAAATTGAAAAAAAATGTAGCTTGTAGGGTGGGCAAAAACTGTTGGATTATTCGGAATACTCTAAATTCTATTACTTTGCCCACCCTACTTTAATTCCTAAAAAGGTAGCTCATCATCCATTCCTAGTCTAAGTTTATTCCCGGATTTGTTAGGTAATTCAATAACACCCGCTATCAACTTCCAACAAGGATCACCATCCTTTTGCCAATGATCAGGTCGCCAAGGCATGCTGAGACTAACCGTAACCAAACACTGATTTTGCGGTCGATACCCTAACTCTAAATACCTCACAAATACCGGATCAGTAATGGTAGCAGTCAATTCTTGTCCAAAATCTGTTACCAGTGAACCTTCCCATTTTTCTACACCCTCACGTCTGATACCAATAGGTTGAACCAAGAATTCCACAGCTTTCACAAGTTGGAGTGTACAGCGTTGCTCTACCGGTAATGACTGCAAGAAATTCACGGTTACATAGCGCTCATTATTATGAAGAATGTATTTTTCCCTGCTACAAAACTTATTCAGATATCCAGGGGGAACTTGTCCTACTCGTCGCCATTGTCCTGGTAATACCAAAAGATTTTCACACTCAAAGCCAAAGTCGGGTCCAGTTTTAGCCAAAGGAATATCTAAAATATCCAGTAACGTTGGTTCCCTTCCCGCAATTTGACGCATTGGTTTCGGAATGCGACCATCGGGTAAATCAGATACAGGACGAATCCATTGACGTTTAAGGGAATTAATTCCAGCGATACATCTCTCGCCACGCTTCCAGGAGTTAGCCAAGCAAATAATCTGAGTCATGCTGCTATCTAATCCCAAGTAAGGTTAGTCTAGACGTAAGCATTCAGTGGTCAGTGGTCAGTGGTCAGTGGTCAGTGGTCAGCTTATTTTATTCAAAAGCTGTTCGCTGTAGCTTCGCCACAGGCGAATGGCTGAGAGCTGAGAGCTGAGAGCTGATAGCTGATAGCTGATAGCTGATAGCTGAGAGCTGAGAGCTGAGAGCTGAGAGCTGATAGCTTACTGATGTTTTTCTATGGTCTTAACAAAGGGGATTTGGTCTAAATCATAGGTGAACTATTTTTATAGTTCCCAATTTTTGACTCAGATATTCTGCTACTAAACGGCGATGACAGTTATGGGGAGTAGGTTCACTACACAGCAGACAGCTACCATCTAATAAGTCTGGTGATACCTTCTTTTCGATTTCACGCTCTGTAATTAATTGTAAGAACTGTTTTTCGTAGGTTTCCCAATCACCATTATTTTTTTTATAGGTATCTAGGATATCCTTGGTCGGAGCCAACTCTAGACGATGTATATAGTCAATATTACCAATTTGCTGCAAAAAGTATTCAAAATCCGTCTTTTTGGTGAAACCAGCTAATTGAGATTTATTATTGAGTCTGGTATCGATAACTCGCCTTACTCCAGCATTAATCAGAAGCTCAAAGAACTGTTGAGCACTCTTTTTAGTAAACCCAATTGTAAATAAATTAATAGTTGGATTCATATATAGCCTTTCTATTACTTATGAGGTACACTCATTTTTTTTCCCCCTACTCCCCACTCCCTACTCCCTACTCCCTACTCCCTACTCCCTACTCCCTACTCCCTACTCCCTACTCCCTACTCCCTACTCCCTATTCCCTGTTCCCTTTGCTAGATAAGCAATAGTATCCCCTTGCCTATGATAAACTTCCTTAAGTCTATCCTCCCGAGAGCAATTCTCCCAGTTATCCATAGATGTCGGGTCATCAAATAGGGAAAGTTGCTTCGGTTGTTTGATTTGGGAATCACTTAACCCATGAGAGCTGAGCAGCCTTTCTTCTAAATCCTGATGGGACTCTAAGCTGCCATCATTGAGAATATGATTAATCTCTAACCCGGATTTCACTAAATGTTGGCAGACTAAAATTGTCCGATGGCAAGTGATCGGGTCTTTTTCAGCACACATCAAGGCAATTTGGTAAGTTTCAGCCCCTTGAATTACCCGTTTAAGACCCGCTGAAAACAGGTCAGTGGCGGCAATTTTTTCATATAACGCTTTACCACCAACATAACAACTGAGATCAGCCGGTCTTGCCCCCAACTCCTTACCCAGAAATACATAGCGAATTCCTGCCGACAATAGTTCAGCCTTAAGGGGGGCTTGACAAAAATGAGGTAAGTAACGACTGTAAGGATGCGATCGCACATCAGCCACCGCCGTAATTCCGTGCTGCTTGAGTAAAGCAATAAAATCCTCAATACTGAGATTAGAATGACCAATAGTGAATAATTTCCCAGTATTACTAATTGTATTAATCATTTCCAACAATCTCCCTTATTCCCATTCTTTACGTCTTCTTATTTCATCAAATAAATATCGCTCTAACCCTTAGAATAAGGTAAACTATGCTCAAATTATAGCAATTATCCTCATAAGTGAGGTACACAGGATTTTTTCCCGATTCCCGATTCCCGATTCCCGATTCCCTGCTCCCTAAAACCCAGAACTTTGTACCTGACCGAATTTAAAACCGCTGTCAGCTGTCAGCTGACAGCTGAATGCTTACTCGAATAAAAGTTAATTAGCTTTAAGATTAGGCGATTCCACTGGTATAAATGGAGTAACCTCAACTATCACTTTAAAGGGTTTACCTAGCTTAATGTTAACCGCATCTTCAAACCTCTTAACCTGTTCCGGTGTAATCGGTTTTATTGAACGGATATCCATTTCGATAGAAGGAGGATTAGTTTTCCGATTGATCTTCCAAGTAGAAACTTCTGTTATACCTGGTTTGTTAAACACTTGACTCTTATTAATCAATTCCTGAACTGGCTCCTCAACTCTTCCTTGCTCAAGCACGTCCCAAAAGGTAAGTCCTAGGGGCACCACTAACACAGCAATCAGCACTAACGAGAATCCCCAGTTTAAAGACCGGCTCAGTTCAGTACTCTGAGCATATCCGCTAAAGACATAGACGATCATACAAGCTAGGTTAATCCCAATCAGGTTAGTAATATAAAGGAGAAATGCGCCCTGACTCAACGCCCATTCTCCCTGGGATAGGGTTAACCCAACGACACAAAGGGGAGGCATTAGGGCTACTGCAATTGCTGTCCCTGGTACCGCATCCTCTAAAGACGGACGAATTTTAGAGAAACCACTAATTCCCCCGGCCACGATCGCAACCAGTAAATCAATTAGATTGGGTTGAGTTCTTGCTAAAACTTGCGCTCCAAATTCAGGGAATCCGATAACTGTACCAACCAACCAAGAACAACTTATACCGAGTACGGTGCCTACAGCAATGGAAACAAAACTACTCCGTAACAGTTGCCAATCTCCTTCCAAGGTAGCAAAGGACAATCCTCTTAAGGGCAACATCAGAGGAGCAATAATCATCGCTCCAATAATCACCGCAGCACTGTTGAGCACTAGTCCAAAGGTTGCAATTAAACAAGAGCTAATGATTAAAACTAAGAAATTGAGGGTAAGTTCTGATTCCTCAAATAGAGAATTCCTTACCATCATAATTGGAATTGCCTTTAAGCCAAAGTTCCTGAAAAGATTCAAGGTTTTGGAGACTCTAGTTTTAGTCTTTTGAGTTTTTTGATTATTTTGGTTTTCCTTTTCCATAGATAATAGACGATGCTCCCGACTATTGAGCTAAATTATCTTTCACCAACACATATTGACAATTAACCATAATATCAGGTATTATGTCGCACTTCACAATCTGACTGGTAGATCCGATAATCATTAGGTAACGTTACTGCTCCGTAAGCCTTCAGCTATCAGCCAATGCGCTACTTGAGGTGCTGCTTGAGGTGCTACCAGCTAGGAGGCTATCAGCTAGGAGGCGCTTTGGGTGCATCTCATATTTCTTTACGCTCTTGCCTTTTGCCTCTTGTATGCATGCCTTTTTCGGCAATTCGTGTGTTTACAACCTAGATACAAACGCGCTTATCTTCTGCCTAGAGTGACAGAAGATAGGCGAGAGCAAATCCTAATCCTACTGTACAGTTATTGTCAATTGGGTATGACACCGCAACGGTTTTACCAGAAGTGGGACTTAACGCAGGAAGATATGGCTTTGATCTGCTCTTGTTCCGTTCACACTGTTAATGGCTGGTTTAACACCAGTCGTCGCTGTTACCCTCCCACTCCTGGTCACTTGCGCCATCTGGCGATTATGGATTTTTTGTTGGAAGATTTTGATACAATTCCGAAGGAATTATTGGAGCGATTGTGCTTGAAGGAGGAGAGAATGGTGAATTAATTCAAAAATGTTGTTCGCCTTTGGCGTTACCGAAGGGTAGGTCATTCGTCACAAGAAATAGTGGGATAGGTTCACAGGGTAAACGCATATAGAAAAGAAAGAACAATGGTGTAAAATCAAGGATTTTGTCGTAACTGCTCACCGCAACAAGGTGGTGTTATTGCCAAGAGTATCGATTTTGCAATCGCGAAGAACAAAGGGATTCGCTTGGGCAATACGATCCCAGAAGCGATCGCAGACCAAATTGCTCGGTTGAACTTAGATGGTTTAGAGTTGATTCGACAATACTCCCGCTTTTATCCCCAAAATGAATTGGCATCAGATGTGGTGGGTTATGTAAACATTTTCGATCATCTGGGTCAAGCGGGTCTAGAATACACCCAAGAAAAGTTCCTAGAACGAGAGATACGAAACATCCGACTGAGCCGTGCTGGGAATGGAGCCTTGATGCCAGGTCATGTGCCAGAAGGATTCATGCACCTTGATGACCTGCGGCTACAGCTAACTATCGATACTCGCCTGCAACGAGCGGCTCGCTCTGCCCTCAAGGAAACCATCAAGAAGTTTAAGGCAGAGCGTGGCAGTATCATAGTGATGAATGTACACAATGGTTCCTTGTTAACCCTAGTTTGTGAGCCAACCTACAACCCCAATCAGTACTCCAAATTCGATGTCAGTTTGTTTAAAAATTGGGCACTGTCAGACTTGTATGAGCCTGGTTCGACATTCAAACCCCTAAACGTTGCGATCGCATTAGAAACTGGTATAATCACAGCCCAAACCTTGTTCAACGACACTGGTAAGATTCAAATTGGCGAATGGCCGATTCTCAACCATGACTATAAATCAGTAGGCGCTCGCGGGATGATCAATCCCACCAAGATTCTGCAACATTCCAGCAATGTGGGCATGGTGAGGATGATGAGAAAGATGAAACCTGAGGTTTACTATGACTGGTTAGAGAAGCTAGGCTTAAAGCAAAAAGTAGGAATTGAGTTACCAGCTGAGACGGCTGGACAGCTCAAAAGTAAGTACAAGTTTAAAGTTTCCCCAATTGAACCAGCTACGGCTTCCTTTGGTCAAGGCTTTTCCTTAACGCCAATTCAGCTAACTCAGATGCTAGGTGCCCTTGCCAATGGCGGTAAGCTAGTGACTCCCCATGTGGTTCGCGGACTATTTGACACCAAAGGGAATCCCCACTGGCAACCACGCCGTCCTGCACCGAGACGAGTATTTTCCCCCAACACTACTCGGACAGTGGTGGAAATGATGGAAACTGTAGTAACCGATGGTTCTGGAAAGGCATCCCGCATTCCTGGTTATCGGATTGGTGGTAAGACCGGTACAGCTCAGAAAGCCAGTCCTACTGGGGGCTATTACAGCGATGCCAAGATAACCAGCTTTGTGGGCATTTTGCCCGTAGAATCCCCCCGCTATGTAATCTTAGCAGTAGTCGATGAACCCCAAGGCAATGCCTTTGGTTCTACCGTAGCTGCACCATTAGTCAAATCAGTTATAGAAGCACTGATTGCCATTGAGCGAATTCCACCATCATCTCAAAACTTCCGGCAGTAGGTAAACTCTGTCTCTATGGCGATTACTGGTCAGCTAAGTTGATTAGCCTAGATGAGATTACGTTGCCCACCCGACTTTATACCAATTTTCCTCCCAATTTTATGGGCGCATCGCTATAGGGGTTATCATACTTATGAGGTACACACACCGATATTTTACCTGTTCCCTGTTCCGGTGATCCGCTGTTGCCTACTCCCTACTCCCTACTCCCTACTCCCTACTCCCTACTCCCATTAACCCCAATTGAGAACTGCTATAGATTTCAAGCTCTAGTTTGACTTGTCCGCACCTGTGCTAATAACTGATCAGTGTTAGTGGCTGCTGGTTTACAACTAAGTCCCTGACAAACTAAACCAATAACAGAATCTGGCAGATGGGTATCTAATTGATAAACACTGACGGGGAAATACCCACAGATGAGGCAGGTAAGTTGCTTAGCACCAGCGCGAATCAGAGTGCAATTGCGGTACCAATCTAAAGCAGTAAATATACTGGGACAGGATTGAGGGGATGTGTTGAGCACGCTACTAAATGCTTTCAAGGCTTGCTCTGCTCGGTCAAGGTATCGGAGATCTTCAGTAAGTAAAGCCAGACGTACTAGGTTTGCGATCGCTACCCCATTGGCAGATGGTGTGGCATTATCCGTATAACTGCGCTCGTGTACTAACAGTTGATCACTAGCGTCACTGGCAGCATTATAGTAACCACCATTATCCACACTCCACAGCAATTCATCAAACTCCTCCTGAACCTTAACCGCTTTCTCTAGCCAACTGGCGGGTGACAGGTTGGTCGGTTGCAGCTTTGAACCTTGGCCAAAAGGCCAAGGTTGTTCTACTGACAAACTTGCCTGATGTAAATCCAGTAGAGCTTTGATAAACAAAGCATAATCCTCAGACTGAGCCAGCACTGCCGGTTGACCATCATAGTTTAGTCGGTGGAATCGTCCTGCTACCCATTGATTATTGAGGATGAATTGAGCAGCAACAGTTGCTAGTTGCCAATAGTCCGGTTCAAGAAACACACTATAGGCTCGCGCTAGACCAGAAATCATTAAGCTATTCCAGGCAACAATCATTTTGGTGTCTGTTACTGGTGGAATTCTACCGAGCCAGTTCCGGGTTTTGGCCTCTTGATTGCTCTTGGCTGGTGGAAAGGTTTCCAGGAGATCGGGTTTGGCACCATAACGTGCTTCAAACAGTTTAGCCAAAGCAGCTTCAGTGTTCTGGGAAAACTGATCTGGGTAACGGCGCTGCAACACATTCTTGCCTTCAAAGTTGCCCTCTTTGGTCAGAGTAAATTCTTCCTCAATTGCTGTCAACTCCGATGGGCTTAGCAGTTGTTCTAGTTCTGAATAACTCCAGACATAAAACTCCCCTTCTTCAGGTTCACTGTCTGCTGGGGTCGCGAAATTATCTGCATCTTGAGCAGCATAAAAGAAACCATTCGGAGCGGTCATTTCCCGCTTGAGCCATTGAACTGTTCCTGCGATCGCTCGTTTAAAAGCGGCTTCCTGAATACCTGCACTCCACAAATCTACCAAGTACTCCACAATCTGCCCATTGTCATAGAGCATTTTTTCAAAGTGGGGTACTGTCCAAGTGGGGTCAACTGTGTAGCGATGAAACCCCCCAGCCACATGATCGTAAATACCGCCCTGAGCTAAGTCTAGTCCCCGCTTTGCACAAGCCTGCTCTGGGTTATACTCCGATGCCCAATCGAAGCGAGTAACCCGTAGTGCCATACTGGCATAGGGAATCATGGGGAAACGTGGACCTGGATTGAGAGCATTAACCACACCCACACTAACTTGCCCACCGATAAAGAGCAAATCATCACCAAGCTGCTCTGATTCGGGTAGTACCGCTGCCTGTTGGAGGTATGCCAAGATATCTTCTTTGAAGGTGTTAAGCTTGCCTTTTTCTAAATCATAGAAGCGACGAATTGATTGGAGCAACTGCAAAAACCCCGGGCGTCCGTAGCGTGGTTCCACAGGGAAGTAGGTACCTCCATAAAATGGCACCAAGTCATCCGGTGTCAGGAAAATATTAAGGGGCCAGCCTCCTTGACCTGTCATCATCTGCAATGCTAGCATGTAAATACTATCAATATCGGGTCTTTCTTCCCGGTCTAGCTTAATCGGAAGAAAATTAGCATTCATATACTGGGCAATTGCCTGATTGGAAAACGCTTCGCCCTCCATCACCGTACACCAGTGGCAGCTAGAGTAACCGATAGATAGGAAAATTGGCCTATCTTGTTTTTTTGCCGTTAATAGCGCTTCTTCACACCAAGGCCACCAATCGATCGGATTTTCAGCATGCTTACGTAGATAAAGGCTTTGGGATTGGGCAAGGCGGTTAGTCATGACAACTTCAGTAGTCGCTTCACCTTCAGTCTACCTTGGTGAGTACTGAATCATTGAGGTATTTGCCGTTAGTTATTTGTCGTTAGTCATTTGTGATTCACTAGGGTTCTTAGGGTCGTTACAAATCACATTCCGCAGGTTAGCTTGGATATAGAATATTTTTTACGACACTATGGGAAACTGAGCGATCGCAAGTTCAGCCATTATCAAAAATCCTAACCAATTGAGAATAAAGCTGGGCAAAATGGCTCTTCATACTCAAATCAATGAAACCTTTGCAGGATATAGCTTTGGCTTGTAAGCAAAGAGAAAATTATTCAAATTGAGGACAAACCTGCGGAATGTGGGTTACAAATCACCAATGACCAATGACCAATCACTATGAAACTTTGGTTTCCTCAAAAGTATTGCCAAAGTAATGATGATAGTAATCATAGGCACCGGTAGTGTACCCTTTTAAACCATTAGCAACTATACCCAATACTGTGCTATGAGCAATTCTCAATTCCGAGAGAGCTTCTTTAAACAAAACTTGGTTAGCTTTCCCTAAGCCTACCACCATCAATATCCCATTGGTATTAGGCTCCAGAAGTCTTGCATCCGCCAGACCAAGTAGGGGAGGGGTATCAAAAATTACTAGCTCAAACCGCTCTTTGAGATATTGAACTAAATTGTGCATCTTTTGGGAATTGAGAAGCCGGGTGGGGTCGGGGGAAATTTGACCAGCAGTTAGGACAGAAAGATTTTCCTCTAGAGGCGATCGCTGAATCACATCATCAACCTTGATTTCGCTAGAAATAACATCGCTCAGTCCCCACAAATTAGGTAAATCCATCTTCTGATGAATCTGAGGAAAGCGCAGATTACCATCTACGAGTAAAACCTTTTGCCCCATTGCTGCTGCTGCCAGGGCTAAGAATATAGCCGTAGTGGATTTACCATCTGCTGGTTCAGCAGAACTTACCACTATAGCGCTAATGGGTTTCTCAGAATACAGACATTGGAGATTAACTTGGAGACAGCGAAAAGCCTCTAAAAGAGGAGAAATCTGGTAACTACCAGATCCCACACCGAGTTGTGGAGCTGAGGCTTCCGGCTCGGGTATTATGCCCACACCAGTAACAGTAGTGCATTTCTGGAGTTCTTTGTTAAAGGGGATTGTGCCTAATATTGGTAAGCGAGTATACTCTTTGAGATCGTCGGTGCTGTTAAGTAACTGATGTAACTTTTCTGCTAAAAACCCAGCTGTGGCACCTGCAACTATCCCTGCTGCTGCACTTAGGAGCAAAGTATCAGGCAAATTGGGGGATATTGGTTTTTGAGGTTGTTGCGGCTCAACAATTGTCTGCCAAGGGATGCTGGTTTTAGCTGACTCAAGTTCCAAAGTTTCCCGAACTGACTCAAAGCGGTTTAGGCTTTCTGTTGCTTCCTCAATCTTCTGCTTGAGTTCTGTATATCGATGGGCAATCACAGCTAGCTGTTTGAGTTGTTCACTCATCAGACTTTCCCCTTTAGTGATTGCGGCCTGGCGCATCTCTAAAACCTTGATTTGGTTCGCCGTCTCTACTAGCTGAATCAAATTTAGGCGAAGTGTACTTGAAGAACCCGATTGACGATTGCCACCAAACTCTTGAATACGGCTAGTCATCACCCTTTCTGCTTCCTGACTTAACAGGGGGAGTAAATTTTGCTGTTGTTGCCTTAATCCTTTAAAGGTAGATTGGTTTTCCTTGAATTGTACCAAATCCAACACCATCTGACTTTCTACAGTAGAAAGTTGGCTGAGCAATTGTTGATAACGGGGTGTTGCGATCAGGTTAGCTACTGCTTCTGCTTGCTGTGACGATAGCCCCAACTGACCTTTGAGTTTACCATACAGTATAATCGTGTCTCGCAGCTGAGTTTGGGTAGCTTGTCTGTGTTCGACAATAGCATTGACCCGATTCGTCAACAGTTGACCCTGAAGTTGTGGATTAATCAGGTTGTACTTCTGCTGGAGTTGCTGGAGTTGTAGCTGGAGCTGATTAATTTGCCCTTGTATTTTCGGCTGCTGATTCGAGACAAATTGAATGCCTTGTCTGATGCTAGCCTCTTGTTGTTGCTGAGAGTACTCGATGTAGCCCAGAGCAACCTTTTCCAAAACAAATTCAATTCTTTCCGGGTCTGAATCTTGGTAGGCAACTTCTAAAATTTTGGTTTCTCCCAGTCGGGATACCATGATTCCTTCCCGGAGAGTATGATAGTTTATTTCTGGATATTGGGTTTGAATTTGCTCCACAATCTCAGACATAACCTGAGGAGAGCTTAATAGCTGAATTTGAGTGTCATAGTCGAAACTTGTAGTTGGAGCAGCAATGCTATTTCCCCCGGGTTTTCCCTGTAACTCAAACGGGTCTTCACCAGAGCTAGGTTCGAGTAACAGTTGGAATTTGCCTTCATAGATTGGAACTACACTTAAGGTTTTGGCAATAATTCCGGATATGATAGTAAGCGCCACCCCTGCCATCAAGATAGCTCGACGACGAGCAGCAGCTAATATACGACGCAGATCGAGTTTGCTGGCTTCCAACTCATGGACTCCCCCTGTTAGTTGTGGAGAAGATCGATACTGCTGTTGACCACTAGGGTTAAATAGGGACGGCTTATAAGCTCCTTGGGAACCCATAATTCTTCTTCTTGCTACTTGGGGATTGGGAATTGGAGATTGGATAACTGGTAGGATGCATAAACCATAGTTACATGCTAGTTACAGGAACATCAGGAATGATCAGCGCGGCTTTGTGATCAGTATCGATTAGCCCGAAGGGCTACGCTACGCGAACAGCAATAACCTTTAATTTTCCTTGCTTGAAGGTGAAAACAAGAAAGTTGATTTAACATCATTCCTCAGCAAGAGGCAATCGCAAACAAAATAGAGGATATCCAATTTACCAAACTTTCCCAATTTACAGATACAAGAGTTCTGCAACCCATCAGGATGAATAAGATGAAGGAAAAAGGCAAAAGGAATAGTAGCGTCGTAACTTTATCCTTTAACCTTTGAGATCTATCCTGATTGCCAGGGAATGAATGTGCCCAATAGATTTCAGGCACTAGTTGTTGCCAAATTCTCTGATTTTGCTTCCAGCAAGCTCTCATAGAGCTGACTCAGCTGATGGGCAACACCATTCCAGCTAAACATATTTTCTACCCTTGCTCTTGCCCCTAAGCCAAGTTGATTTTTCCAGTCGTGATCCGAGAGAATCCGGTCGATAGCAGCCGCAAAAGCATCAGCATCTTTGGGTGGTGCCAGTAAGCCAGTTTCTTCAGATACAACGGTAAACTGAAGACCACCGACATCACTAGCTACTACAGGGGTGGCACTAGCCATGGCTTCGATGGCAACTAAACCAAAAGGTTCGTAGTGACTTGGTACTACGCAAACATCAGCTGCCGCATAATAAGCTGGAAGTAGTTCATCAGCAATGCGTCCAGGAAATGTGGTGATAGTTTGCAGTTCCAATTCAGCTACAATCCCTTCAATGCGATCGCGTTCCATACCATCTTTCTCACCAGGACGAGAACCACCACCAATAATCAGCTTTAAGTTAGCATCACCCCGTAACTGGGAGGAACCAACAGCTCGAACTAGGGTTTCAATGCCCTTGCGTTCGTCAAACCGTCCCACGTAAAAGATGATTTTGTTTTCAGGGCTAAGTCCAAGTTTTTGCCGTGCTTCTAAGCGGTTAATCTTGCCAAATCGGTCAATGTCGGTACCACAGGGAATAATATCAATGTCGCCCTTACTGGAAACTAGCGATCGCATGTGTTCTTGTTCTTGGGGAGATGTAGCCACAATGCGTTCTGCTGTTTCTAGCACTGCTTTTTCTATCTCCAAGCGAGTAGCAGCAATCTTCGGAATTGTTTCTACTGACTCGTATTTAACTGCGCCTAGGGAGTGATAGGTGTGAAGTTGAATGAGGGATTGACGCTTCTTCCACTCCATACCCACCCAAGCCGAAAGCCAGTAGTTTGTATGTACTATTGAGTAGGTAATGCCTGATTGCTCCTGAAACTTAAGCAATTCGGTTAAAAACTCACCGCAGTATTCAAAAATCTCTTGCCGTGGCACAAATGCTTTTGGACCAGCAGTTAGGCGAATAGTGCGACAACCCGGAGTATGTTCAACGATTGTGGCTTGGTTGGAACTGGAGAGGCGAGTAAACATATCGACCTGCCACCCTTGCTTAGCAAGAGCTTCACCCACTTGGCGCACATACACATTCTGTCCTCCAGCTTCTTCCTTACCGATTTCTATCGCTGGATCTCCGTGAACGGATATCAGAGCAATGTGCTGTGTATTTTTCGTATTCATAGGCTTTTTTTATGTTGGAGCTTACAGAAGGTTTTCAGGTACGGGGAGTCTGACCTCTATCCGGCTAAACCCTCAGCGTCGAGCTTTTACACACTCACTTAACAAATTTTAACCTCTCAGGTGTGCTTAACACATCAGTGGATGGAAGTAAATTTTTAACAATTAATTTATAATAATCTTAACTTACTTGGCTACATTATATGGTAGATAATCTTTCTCAGACGCTTCTGGGCTTTCAGGCACGTCTTAATAGCTGGCTGATCTACCTCACTTAAAACTAGTGCATCAGTCAGAGATTGGTAGAGTCCGAGAGTCATCATAGATTTTCGAGATCATTTTCGTATTGCAGTGGTGTGAGCGATCGCTCATAGTTTCTCATCATAGAATTTACCCAAAAAATTGGGTAATCGCGCCCCGTCCTTCGTTCGACGGCTTTTTTTTTAAACTTTTTATTGACAGTTTGTACTAGGTGTGCTACTATAAAATCCTAAACAATAGACTTTTAAACTAGAGAGATACTATCTAACCATAAGTAGGCAACGTAAAAAATATGTATCAGATACATATTGCGTAATTTAGTCTAACGACTTAAACGTCTATAAATTTAGATAAAAAAAGTATCTATCTATATAAAAAAAAGATCTAAAAAAAAGGTACGGTGGGGCACACCGGAACCGGGATCATTGATCAATCACGCTCATGGAGAATTGTCCTCTACTCTCCCTGACTCCGGTTTGGGTGAGCAAGACAGCAAGGCCGTAGGCCACGCTACGCGAACGCTGAAATGAGAATCCCCGTCCTTCCAGGGCGGGGAGTGTCAAAAGCTCAAAAATGTGCTATCATGGATAGACACTACCTTGGAGAGGTGGCTGAGTGGTCGAAAGCGGCAGATTGCTAATCTGTTGATAGGTTCAGGCCTATCCGAGGGTTCGAATCCCTCCCTCTCCGTTGAGTATCCTCAACTGGCAAAAATCAAACTTTCGTTGCTTGGAAAAGCGGTGCGGCCCCGCGCTTTTTAAAAGCGCTAGGGAACGGGCACCAAGAGATCTGGAAAATTTGATTAAGTCTACCTAGCTCAATAGCTTCTATTTGTCCCTTTTCTACCTGCCAAAGTTAGAGAAGCTGTAACCAATGCCAAAGGAGATTCCCACATCTGCGGCACCATCAACGAAAATTCCAGTAGTTAATGCAGCATTGGCCACAAAATTGGGTCCAAAAGGCCAATCAACACCACCAGTAACGATTAAACCCACATTGTTGTCATCACCTGTAGAAAAAGCCAAACCACCACCAGCGAAAGCTGAGTAAGTAGGCGGCTCAAACGGTTCATCCTGGAAAATAAAGTTGTAAGTGGCTGGGATCACAAAGGTAGCATCATCATTGATTAGTATGCTAGGACGCACTGATAGGGTGGGGGATAAATCGTATTTGCCGTTAATCATAAAGCCACCTCGACCAATATTGGTGCCATCATCAGTAAAACCGATATGACCGCCAATTCCAATATAGTTTCCAACCCCGAGGCTGTTGCCAGTAGGATCAATATTTCTCTGAGCTACAGGGGTGCCTACTTCATAGGAGGTGGCTGGTGAGGTGTCAGAGGTGGCTGGATCTAGTTGTATTTTTAGAGCTGCCACAGATGTAGCTAAGGTACCTGGTCTCGGTGAAGCTACCACAGGATTATTTAACTGTTGAGAAGGTGTTTGGGATTCCTCAATGATCGCTTCTAGCTCTTGTTTGGAGAGATCAGCACGATACTGGATAGTTTCTAAATTGGCTTCTAAATTGGCTAATGGTAACTGCTCCTGTCTGACTGTATAGTCAGCAATTGGTGCGACTGAGGCATTGAATTGGGAGCGGTTCACCAATGCACTAGGAGACCCTACCGACTTACTGGCACGAACCGCTGCCCCTATCCTGTCCAATTGCCCTAAACGGGAATTAGCTCGATGGTCAGTGATAGTGTTGAGATTGTCTGATGGCAGATTAGTTGGTCTGAATATATTTTTAGGAGTCTGTTTAGTTTCCGGATTAAATCGATCAGGGTCAACTGTGATGGTGGAAGTTGCTGCTAATTGCTGGGGTCTCACCGCTGCTGCGGTCTGGGTCAATTGCTTCACCGATGAATTATGGCTAGGTGTTTCAGCAGTAGCAGACAGCTGGTAACTGACCATGGTCAATACTGCCATACTCAGTTGCATCGAAAGGGTCTTAGGAAAATTACTCTTCACACTCACTCCTCAAAAACTACTTGGTCATTGGTTAGGGGTAACAAACTTAGCAGTTAGCCAAAAGCTAAAAGCTATAGTTCTTGGTCAGTAACTTGTAGCTGCTAGCCAGATCAGATCAGGTAAAGTACTCAAGAATTTGAACCCAATCCTAGGATAGTCTAATCATCCCTTGAACTTTACCAGATAGAAAGAGCAGAATAACCTCATTTTGGCTTTTAGTTTTGCCCTGGGCAAACATCACTAACACAGGACTTACCCCTCTACACCTGTAAAACCTCTGTAATTCTCTATTTACCCTTGCCCGATCGGAAATTACCGATTAGACATCTCCAGAAATTAGGTTTTCACCTAGATAGGATCGGGGTTTCAGATTCTTTGTCGGAGATGTCTATTGGCTAAACCCCTGATTTTTGGCGTTGCTGAATTAAGGAATGAATGCGCGATCATCTAGTTTTATTAAAGCCCCCGTTGGTCCCCCAGCGAGCAATCCCTCGCTGGGGGACTTTGAGAGTTTTTCCCCCCAGAATTGGGGGGCTAGGGCGTGTTTTCTTGCCTCGGAGATCCCCCATTATCCCCCTTAAAAAAGCAGGGCTGTTTCATTCTCGCCAAAAATAGATGGGGAGATGGGGAGATGGGGAGATGGGGAGAATTTTGGACGAATAGTCGTGATTTTGGCCAAATTTATCTAACCCTCCTCGAAGGCCGAATCACGAATTGTTAGTCATTGGAGTTGCTTCCTCCCAACTAATTTGTCAGATTTTAATGACTAAATTGNCTCCCTATCTCCCTATCTCCCTATCTCCCTATCTCCCTATCTCCCTATCTCCCTATCTCCCTATCTCCCTATCTCCCTATCTCCCTATCTCCCTATCTCCCTATCTCCCTATCTCCCTATCTCCCTACTCGTGAAATTCTTAATTAGACCCCTCAAACACTGGTATGCCATCATCTGAGGATTCTGCCGGTGCAGGTGCTGGAAGTTGAGGGCTAGTGTCAGGAAAACGTTCACCACTAGTCTTTGGTTGGGCTTGTGGTTTGGTAAAAATATATTCCCTGCTGGGGGTAGGTGGTGAAGGTTGAGGGCTACTGTTCCACTGTGGCGCGACAGTATTAGCGATCGCACCATAGGTAAGATAGATATGACCTAATTGTCTGCCTTGATAGACACGTTTGGTAAATCGCCAACCAGGATCAAGAAAGATTTTGAGAAAGCCATTAGCCAAACCTCTGGTGCGGCCAAGCTCAATGTCTGGGGCATTGCGGTCAATGCGGTGACTCCCTACTAATACCAATTCCCCATTCCGCTTAACCACTCTGAGCATATAGTCTAGGCCGAAGTCTTGACTATCGACGCGCATAGAATAGCCGTTGCTGTCTGTACTGCGGCCACAAATTCCTGTAAAGTCAAAGTTGAGCAGCAGAGGCTCTACTACAACTGGGTTAGTGCCACGTTCACCCCAGCACGCTTGCCAGTTTGCAATCTGCTCAATGACTAGTAATTGATAGCGGTTGTAGCCAAAAGGGGCAGCAACGGCAATAAAATTGTTTCCGTTAACTTCGATGTTGTCAAAAGTATTGGCTGCTGCTGGATTGATAGCGCCTAAGGTAAGGCAAGAAGCTGTAGTGATGGCAGTAGCTGCTAGCCAGGGTGATGTGTTCATGGGTTTTACCGTTCCTAAGTCAGACTATTCCCGGTAGACGCTAACACTAAAGAATTTGCTCCCCTAGTGATATATTCATATTATATCAACTCGGCTTGTTGAAGAATATCTTAGAAAAAGAGAAAAGGTCAGTGGTCAGTGGTCAGCCGTCAGTGGTCAGCCGTCAGCTTATTTGATCAGGACTTACCCACAGACTCCATGTGTAGGGTGGGCAAAACCTTGCCCACCCTACAGGTAGCTGATAGCTGATAGCTGATAACTGATAACTGATAACTGATAACTGATTGCTGACCGCTGATTACTGATAGCTGATTACTGATAGCTTACGTTATTCGTTAATCGTCACTTTCACCATTTGAACAGGGGTTTTGGGGCGATCACCGCGATCAGTAGGGGTGCTTTCAATCTTTTGCACCACATCCATACCCTCAGTCACTTTACCAAAAACTGGGTGCTTCGAGGGGCCTGGAGAAAACCAATCGAGATAGGAATTGTCCCGTGTATTGATGAAAAACTGACAACTACCGCTATTGGGAGCACCGGTATTTGCCATAGATAATGTACCTGGCTGATTGGAGATTTTGGCATTGTCCGGGTGCTCATCCTGGATGCAGCCGTCAGGACCATTCCCGGTACCGGCGCGACCACTATTGGGATCCTTGCTATAGGGACAGCCAAACTGAATCATGAAGTTATTAATCACCCGGTGAAAATGAAGACCATCGTAGAAACCAGACTTGGCTAGTTTAATGAAATTACCGGCTGTCTCTGGCATCACATCTGTGAACAATTCCACGGTAATTGTGCCTAAAGAGGTTTCTAGGGTTGCGGTTGGGTTTGCCATCTATATTTCTCAGTTAATGAGAGTTTTGTTAACACTCAACTAGGATACAGCAGGGAGTGGGGAATCGGGAGTCGGGAATCGGGAATCGGGAATCGGGAGTCGGGATTCGGGAGGTAAGCTATCAGCTATTAGCTATCAGGTATCAGCTATCAGCTTATGCCCACGCTACTAGATCGGTGCTTTTGAATAAGCGATGCAGCGGGTTAGGTCACAGGCTGGAAGCCTGTGCCACGGCTGACTGCTGACTACTGACCGCTGACTACTCCCTACTCCCTACTCCCTACTCCCTACTCCCTACTCCCTACTCCCTACCTAACAATTTCACTAAACGACCTCTTACCGATCCTCTGAGGTGATGGTTTAATGTCAGGAGGAAGAGATTGCACCACTCCCCATTTAGTTACTAATTCTTTTAGCAGCATCTCTTGCTCAGTCCGGAATTTGGTATAGTCTCCCCCTGAATTCATGACAGCAAACCAAACAGTGCCATAGGTTTGAGTTGGTAAGGCTCCGGCTAAGGTACTAACATAATTCAAACTACCGGATTTAACTACTGCTAAGTTAGGCAATGGACGTTCATTTAATATACCTTTGTCTTCTCCTACGATGGCAAATACATCAGCAACGGTCATGTTGTATTGCTGAAGATAGCGCTCAATGGCGAGAAATACAGCAGTGACAGCCCGAGGAGACATGCGATTTTCTTCACCTAAACCAGACCCATTGATTAAGCTAATTTCTGATTGGGGTACTCCCGCTGCTTCTGCTGCTTTGCGGGCTACCACTTTGGCACCACCAGCTGTATTCGCTAGCATGTCGGCCATTTTATTATTACTGTAGCGATTCATTTTCTTCAGCAGTTCCGCCAGGGGAAAGGAATACTGGCGCACTAGGGGCTGTAGGTTGTCAGGGGGTGAAGCTACCACTTGCACAGAGCCTGCGATCGCAATTTCTGGTCTAGGGGTACCTGGGGGTAAGGTCTGATACTGAGTTTCTGCTGCTGGTGGCCAACTCTTACCATTCAAGCCTTGCTTGAGCAGAGTGCCAGCTTTGAGGGGTAAGGTCTCAAAATTCATATAAAACTTACCCACAATCACCAAATTACCGGTTACTTGCTTGATTCCTAACTGATTTAACTGGTTGCCTACTGCTATGGCTTCTTCCCAAACAAAAAAGGGGTCTTCTGATCCTTCAACCACTAGGTCTCCTTGTAGCACCCCGTTCTCAATCGGTCCGGTGGCGCTAAATTTGGTAATGAATTGGTGGTCAGGACCAAGAGTAGAAAGAGCGGCTAGGGTGGTGGCTGCTTTGGTAAGGGATGCTGCGGGTAAGGGAGTAGTGCCTTGGTAATTCGCTAAGAGGGTATCTCCTGATTCGATCCATATGCCTTGATTGGTCTTGGTCATCCCTTTGGCGGATAATCCTTTCAGGTATTGGTCAACACTCTGTTGGCTTCCTGGATTAGGATTCGTTTCCGCAACGGTTAGGGGTTGATCAGGCTTTTGGATCACCTTTAGTGCATTCTCTGGTTCTGAGGACTTGGAAGCATCTGGATCAGGAGATGGAGATACACCCTTTGGGGAATCCGCCCCATTACATCCAATTACTAGTGCTAGGAGTAGTGTAGATAGTGTAGCAGTTACATAAGTCTTCGTTTTGAGCATTATTATTGTATAGCGGTTTTCAATTAGGTGAGGTCTTTTTTTTAAGGGAGCAGGGAGTAGGGAGTAGGGAGTAGGGAGTAGAGGTAATAAGATTGACTGTACCTCATAAGTATGATCAACGCTATATTAGGTGATATCTTTCCAAATTATCTAGCCTTATATACTATAATCGAGCCTGATATAATACTCAATTATAATACTATATTTCGTTTATACCTAAACTTACAAATACAGCGTTTTTACTAGCTATCAGGTACACAGTATTTTTTACCTATTACCTGCTCCGAAGTCCCTGCTCCCTGCTCCCTAAAACCCAAGAATTTGTACCTCATCCAATTTAAAACTGCTGTACTATATCTTTTCTTCTAACTGTTTAAGTTTCAAATTTACTTCCAAATCATCCCGTCCCACAATAGTTTCTATGTTACCGAGGCGTTCTTCTATTTGTTGTACTTGATTAGGAAGAAGGGTTTTATCGGACTTGTTATGAGAGTGCCAAACAAAAGCGGTGCTAGTTGCTGCGCCCCCGATGACAATCATCGGTAGAGCTAACTTATATTTGCCTGGGGCAAAAATCATACAAATCGCTAACATCACAGTAGAATAAGACCAAATTTGTTTGGTGGTCATCGCACGGATATTTAGAGATTTCTCGAATTCGGATTGTTGTTGATAAGTCATGGTTTAGTAAAGGGAGTAGGGAGTAGGGAGTAGGGAGTAGGGAGTAGGGAGTAGGGAGTAGGGAATCGGGAATAGGGAGTGTGGAATAGGCATCTTGCCTGTATCGGGCATCAGGCGTGGAACGGGCATCTTGCCTGTATCATACCCAGGCGGGCAGGATGCCCGCTCTACTGAGATTGAGTGGAATGGGCATCTTGCCTGTATCGGGCATCAGGCGTGGAACGGGCATCTGGCCTGTATCATACCCAGGCGGGCAGGATGCCCGCTCTACTGATATTGGGTGGAATAGGCATCTTGCCTGTATCGGGCATCAGGCGTGGAACGGGCATCTTGCCTGTATAATACCCAGGCGGGCAGGATGCCCATTCTACTGATATTGGGTGGAACAGGCATCTTGCCTGTATCGGGCATCAGGCGTGGAACGGGCATCTTGCCTGTATAATACCCAGGCGGGCAGGATGCCCGCTCTACTGATATTCAGCTGATAGCTGAGAGCTGACCGCTGATAGCTTAAATTCCATCACCTATTGATCATGTTTCAAGAGTTCTGATCCATGGTCAGTAAAATTTTCAAGACTCCCTGCTGCTGGGCATGGTTAAAGGCGGTTAACCCTTCCTCAACTGGGTAATGAGCTTGGATTAGGTAGTTGACATTTACTTTATCTTGTGCTAGTAAATCAATGGCTGGTTTAAAGGGACCGCAACGGGAACCGATTAGGGTAATTTCGTCTACTACCAGAGATGATGCATCAAAGGTTAGCTGGCCAGCGTAGGTACTTTTTAAGACGAGGGTACCTCGTGGGCGCAAGGCTCCACGGGCAAGGGCAAAGCCTTCGGGGTTGCCAGTACACTCGACTGAGATATCGAAACTACCGTTAGTGATGGCATCGGCAAAGCCTACTTTAATTCCTCTGGCTTCTAAATTGGCCAATTTCTCGTGATGACGGCCAATCACTAGCAAATTGCAGCCCGTTAGGGCTAGGGTTTGTGCTACCAGTTGTCCGAGCTTACCGTCTCCGACTACTAACACCTGGTGATCGGGACGTACCCTCACTTGTTCTTGAATTTCCAGAGCAGCAGCCAAGGGCTCAGTAAAGGTGGCGGCATCAGTAGAAATAGTATCGGGTAAGGGATGTAAGTTTTTTACCGGCAAGGTCAGATAGTCAGCAAAGGCTCCGTTACGGTTAACAATACCTAAGACAGTACGGTTTTGGCAGTGAGTCGGTTGTCCACTTCTACAAAATCGACATTCACCACAGGCGGCATTAATTTCTCCCACCACCCGCTGGTTGACTAAATTGTCTGGTCCATCTTCCACAACACCAACAAATTCATGACCTAATATACCTTTGTAGGGGTAATAGCCTCGGATTAGTTCCAAATCCGTGTTGCATATCCCCGCACGCAACACCCGCACTAAGGCTTCATCAGAGGGTGGTGATGGCACAGGTAGGTCAGTGCGCAGTTGCAGTTGCTGGTTTTCGAGCCAGAGTCCTTTCATTGTTGATTGTTGTGACAAGATTAGAGAAATTTGTTCCTATTTCTCATCTTAATCGGTGGCATTACTGACTGGAGTAGGCTAAAAATTCGTGGAACTGGCATCTTGCCAGTTTCAATAGATCATGGAATGGGCATCAGGCGTGGAACTGGCATCTTGCCAGTTTCAATAGATCATGGAATGGGCATCAGGCGTGGAACTGGCATCTTGCCAGTTTCAATAGATCATGGAATGGGCATCTTGGTAGAACTGGCATCTTGCCAGTTTCAATAGATCATGGAATGGGCATCAGGCGTGGAACTGGCATCTTGCCAGTTTCAATAGATCATGGAATGGGCATCTTGGTAGAACTGGCATCTTGCCAGTTTCAATAGATCATGGAATGGGCATCTTGGTAGAACTGGCATCTTGCCAGTTTCAATAGATCATGGAATGGGCATCAGGCGTGGAACTGGCATCTTGCCAGTTTCATGCTTATTTTCAGGCGGGCAGGATGCCCACTCTACTGATATTTAATAGATTTGCGGGCGGGCAGGATGCCCACTCTACTGATATTTAATAGATTTGCGGGCGGGCAGGATGCCCACTCTACTGATATTTAATAGATTTGCGGGCGGGCAGGATGCCCACTCTACTGATATTTAATAGATTTGCGGGCGGGCAGGATGCCCACTCTACTGATATTCATGCTTATTTGCGGGCGGGCAGGATGCCCACTCTACTGATATTTAATAGATTTGCGGGCGGGCAGGATGCCCACTCTACTGATATTCATTCAAAGACTGAGGCAACGCTATTTCGGAAATTACTACTAAACATTAATTTCATACATCTCATTAAAGCTGTTTGACCCGGTGGTGCGTTACGGGACGGGCTTTTTAAACACTGGCGACGGAGAAAATCATTGCGAGCCCGTCCCTAACACACCCTACGCCTAAACCTCCCTCCATCCCTCGATTGTTGCCATCAAAATATTCACCAGAGGATGATCTATAGCTTCCTTGAAGGCTTCCAATCCTCCTGCTTTCAGGGCATTGATCACCTTATTTTTTAAGGTTGGGTTAGTCTCAATTTGGTCAATAACTTCACCTACAACTGTCATCTTTTCTTTGTTGGTTGTAGTGGGATTAGTCTGGGATAGTTGGTTGAGGAGTTGCTGGATTTCTGCTGCTGCTTCGGCTAGGCTTTGTTTTTGTTCTGATGTAAAATTATTCGTGTTAACTTGTCTAGCATTGTCGTTGAAAACATTAAAGTTATTAGGATTATTAGCTCTGCTTTGATCTATATCTAGATTATCTATATTAAAATTACGTGAATTATCTGACATATCACTCTCGGCTTTAGCTGTATTTGTAAAATTAACTATAGGATTCGATGAATGATTGCTGTTAGAGGCTATAGCAATTTCCTTTAGATCCTGAATATGGTGAGTTATAGCCTCTTCTCTACCCTCTAGAAAAGCAATTTTTTTCTCTGCTTTTAACCTAACTTCATAAACTTGTAAAAATTGTTTTTCAACGTTACCTTTATCTGTGGCTTCTGGCACTTCCAAGGTAAGCAAAACATCATTACCTTTATTCTCAATGGCTTGAATCGAATCATGAGTAATTTCAGGATATTCCGCCATTATTTTTTGGAAGGCTTGACGAAATGCTTCTCGATTAACACCATTCCGCAGCAGAATCTGCACGGTATTCATAATCTTTTTATAGAGCTTTTCAAAATCCCCTGGTTGGAAAACCCGATCAGGATCATGGGGACGACGCTCTCGACTTCCTTGAGGATTGGGCTTCTCTAGTAAAAAGACATACTGACAATCAATATTAGTTAAGGTAGTTGTTGAGTCAATATTCCACGCTTCTAAACAAGCTCCGGTTAAATAAGCATGAGTAAAATCAGTACCAACTGCTTGAGCTTCAGTTAAATTAGCCCATTCTAAATTAGCCTCCTCTAAGGTAGCTTCGCTAATATCAGCCAGTTTTAGATTAGCCCTTTTTAACTTAGCTCCTTTTAAATTTGCGCCTCTAAGATTGGCATTACTATAATTAGTATTATAACCATTACCAGTTATCAATAATTCTCTGACAGCAGTATCAGCTAAGATAGTTTTACCTGGTCTAGCTCGGTCAAGTTTTATGGTATTTCGCCAACAGGTACAGGTGAGATTAGCCTCTCTTAAATTTGTACTTTTGAGGGTAGCTCCCGTAAAATCAGCATCAGTTAGGTTAGCGTTGTAAAAACTGGTACCTCCTGTAGCAGCAAATGCAATCGCAATATTGCGAATCCAGGCATCTCGGGGGTCTCCTTTTAGAGCACGCCAACCCAGGTAAGCACCAAGTAATACTAAGACTAAGCCCACAGCTATGGCTACGGCTATGTCTACGGGTCCGCTTAATCTGAAGGCACCCACGACGGCGGTGGCGATGATGGTGGCGCTGGTAATGATGGTGGCGATGGCGGTGGCGATGGCGGTGGCGATGATGGTGGCGATGGCGATGATGGTGGCGCTGGCGATAACGCTGGCGACGGGTATGGCGCTGGCGACGGGTATGGGGATGGAAAAGACGATTGCAATGACGATTGCGCTGGCGCTGGCGATGACGCTGGCGATGGCGCCTCCTGCTCCGAGCCCTTGACGCAGGATAACACTATATACTACAATTAGTATAACCAAACCTATCCAACCGAAGACTTGGGATTCTAAGTCGTTGTCAAAGATTAACGCTACTACCGCCCCACCAAGTAAGGATACAATTCCTGATAGTCCTGACACTATCCATGAAACTAACAGAAGAACAATTGTCCACCGTTTCTGTAATCCAGCCTTCGCCTTACAGAACTTAGTTCCGGTTAGAGTAGCATTCTTAAAGTTCGCGCCCCTAATATCAGCTTCACTAAAATCTGCCCCTGAAAGGTCTTTTCCTTGGAATGACTGACCTCTGAGATTTTCCTTACGGAAATCCCTTTCTCCATTCTTATATCTGCTTATAACTTCTTCAGCTTTCATTAGTGATAGTTATATAGTGGTTTATCAGCTATCAGCTTATGTGCTACGCACACGCTACGCGAACAGTTTTTGAATAAAACAGGTAAGCATTGCTTTAATCTCTGTTACGTCAGCTGACTGCTGAATGCTTACCTTAAGTATTGATTCTTAGAGTATTTTTGCTGATTAATTTAGATGCATTTTCCCTGCCTTCGCGATCATAATCGCCAAGGAAAATCAAAGGAGGGAAGTTTCAATTAGAAACTGATTCAATTTAATCAATTATGATCCTATCACAAACCAGAGCTCTGAGTATATAACAATTTCTCAGATAAAACACTTAAAATCCTGAGCGAAAAGACTTAGAACAATCAAAAAATATAGCGCTATACCCATGAAACAGGGAAAGAAAGGGGAATGTGGGAAGTGCTCCCGACTCCCGACTGAATATTTACCCTTGTTATCAGCTAACAGCTGACGGTTGATAGCTCACCTTAGCTCTGTCTAGCCAAGTCAAGTTTACTAGTATTATCCAAACTAGTACCAGTAAGATTAGCCTTTCTTAAATCTGTACTTTTGAGGGTAGCTCCGGTAAAGTCAGCATTGGTTAGGTCAGCGTTGTAAAAACTAGTACCCCCTGTAGCCGCAAATGCGATCGCAGTAGTGCGAATCCAGGCATCTCGGGGGTCCCCTTTTAGAGCACGCCAGCCCTGGTAAGCACCAAGTAATACTAAGACTAAGGCTACAGCTATGGCTACGGCTATGTCTACAGATCCGCTTAATCGGAAGGCGATGGCGCTGGCGCTGGCGCTGGTGATGAAGAGGCTAACGACCCTGGCGCTGGCCCTGGCGCTGGTCTTGGCGCTGGCGCTGGTGATGGCAACGGCATAGATGCTGGCGATGGCAATCGGGCAGGCGAAGCCGCTGACGCTGCCGCTGTCGATGGCAACGGTGCTGACGGCACCGAAAGCACAGACGAAACCGAGGACGGCTCCTGCTCCCATACCTTTACGCAGGATAACAATATATACTATAATTACACAAACCAAAGCTATCCAGCTGGAGACTTGGTTATCTAAGTTGTCAAAGATAAACGCTACTACCCCCCCACCAAGGAAGGAGAGAATTCCTGATAGTCCTGACACTATCCAGGAAACTAACAGAAGAACAGTTACCCACCGTTTTTGTAATCCCGCCTTGGCCTTACAGAAGTTAGTTCCGGTTAGAATAGCATTCTTAAAGTTGGCTCCCCTAATATCAGCTTCACTAAAATCTGTTCCTGAAAGGTCTTGCCCCTGGAAAGACTGACCTCTGAGATTTACCCTGCGGAAATCCCTTTCTCCATTCTTATATCTGGTTAGAACTTCATTAGCTTTCATAGCTTCCATTAGTGGTAGTAACATAGTAAGCTATCAGTTATCAGCATTCAGCGGTCAGCATTCAGCATTCAGCATTCAGCATTCAGCATTCAGCTTTTGAATAAAACAAGCTGATAACTAAGAGCTGACGGCTGTTCGCGTAGCGTGAGCTAAAAGCTCACGGCTGACGGCTTACCTGAAGTATTAATAATTAGATTATTTGTGCTGATTAATTAATTTAGATGTATTTCCCCTGACTTAGGGATTAGACTCCCTAGGGAAAACCGAAGGAACAGAGTCTTGATGATAAACTGGGTTCAGTATATTCACTGAACAATATATCATATTTTCTGATTGAAGCAAATTAAGAAACTTTAAAAGTATAGCGCTATATTAATGGAAAGGGAACAGCGGATCTGGGAACAGGGAATAGGGAAAGAACCCTCAGCCGTTGGCCGTAGCAAATAAGCTGACCACTGACCGCTGACGGCTGACCACTGATAGCTCACCTTAGCTCTGTCTAGCCAAGTCAAGTTTACTAGTATTTTCCAAACTAGTACCAGTAAGATTAGCCTGTCTTAAATCTGTATTTTTGAGGGTAGCTCCGGTAAAGTCAGCATCGGTTAGGTCAGCGTTGTAAAAGCTAGTACCCCCTGTAGCCGCAAATGCGATCGCATTCGTCCGAATCCAGGCATGTTTAGGGTCTTCCGTTAGAGCACCCCAGCCCAGGTAAGAACCAAGTAAAGCCAAGAGGAAGGCTAAAGTTCCAGCTAAGGAAGAGGCGAGCTGGAAGCCCAAGGTTCCGGTTCTGGCAAAGGGCAAGGCTAACTGCTGTATGGCATAGACTCCAGCTACAGCTCCACCTACTGCTACCAACAAGCCTAAGACTCCAATTAAGACACCATCAAACACTTCCACTGCCGCTCCAGTGGTAGCTACCGCTAGGGCTATGACCAAGGGTAAGCCTAAGGCAAAGGCTAGGGCGAAGGGGAAGGCTAAGCCAAAGGCTCCAGCGACAGCGACAGCTACGGCAAAGGCAAAGACCAAGCCTACCACTAAAGCTTGGACTGTTTGAATACCTTGACCAAGGATAACAAAAAATAAAACAATTATTGCTACCAAGGCTATCCAGGCAAAGATTAGGTTTGAACCCTGGACATAGTTAACAATAAATGCTGCATAACTCCCACCATAAAATGAAGCAATTGCTGATAGTATTAACGCTATCGATGAAACCAATAGAATAACAATTGACCAGGATCTTTGTAATCCAGCCTTTGCCTTACAGAACTTAGTTCCCCTGAGCATCGCATTCTTAAAGTTAGCTCCTCTAAGATCAGCGTCACTAAAATCTGCCCCAGACAGGTTTCTCCCTTGGAATGACTGACCCCTGAGATTTACCTTTCGGAAATCCCTTTCTCCTTGGGCATATCTCGCTAGAATTGTTTGAGCTTTCATTAGCATTTTTAGGAGTTATTAATTGGGTGAGCTATAAATTAGGGAGTAGGGAGTAGGGAGTAGGGAGTAGGGAGTAGGGAATAGGGAGTAGGGAGTAGGGAGTAGGGAGTAGGGAGTAGGGAGTAGGGAGTAGGGAGTAGGGAGTAGGGAAAAAATACTCTATACTTTAATTACTATGAGAAGCGCTATAGTCATTAGTTGCTTGACCAGGATAAACCAGTATTATTTTTAAATCCCTACTGGATATAAGATTAATCCTCTAACTATTGATACTTATAGCAATCGCTGTAGCAATTGTGATAATTTTAACTCCCTACTTCCTACTCCCTGTTGCCTTTGATATAGAGGATTTTTGCTTATTAATAAGATGGGTTTGCTCTGCCTTTGCGATTAGAATCCCTAAGGAAAACCGCAGCAGGGGAGTTCCCATTAGAAACGGGTTCGCTATCGATGATTATGATTGTTTTACTAACGACTACCGAGAGGATATCACAAATCCTGACCAAAAAAACTTAATAAAATCTAAAATTATAGCCCTGCTCCCTATTCCCTACTCCCTACTCCCTAAAGGAATTTGTGACAAAATTTAAAAAAATATGCTATAATATAATATTTTTTGTGATATAATGAAAACGTGGAGAATAAATTCCACGGAAGAGCCAGCCCGCAGATCTTGTCGGGCTCGGGCTGGCTCTTGATCCCCATGTAAAGGAGACAACTTACATTATGTCTTACAGTCAACTATACCGATGGGTAATGATTCGGCTATTGCCACCGATGCCACCACTAGTTTTCGCTCGGTTTGAGAACCTTTCCGATGCCAAAAGCTATTCCCAGGCTCTGAAGCAGTTGATGCCCGATGCGAAATTTTTGATTTTTCTTGATATAGGTATGCCGATAGAGCAAGAGGAATAATCTTAGGGGCTCAAGGGGTGATAATGATCATTATCACCCCTTGATGATTTGATGTTTAGGTGATGATTAATGGAAAAAAAATCTCGATCAATATCATTAGTAAAGACCGATAAAATGTTAAATCAATAATCATCTTATTAGAAAGATCTTCAGTTATAGCACAGCGCTATCGATATAGAGCAATTCACCTCCCGTTATACCCGCAGGGTTAGCGGGAGGTGAATTGCGGCCAAAAGCTTAGTTCTACTCAAGTAGCATTCCTGGATAGAATTGTGTTATAATTTAAGTATGCTGACACTAACCTACGAGTACAAGTTAATTCCCTCTCAACAACAAATTGCCGTAATCGAAGATATCTTGAAGGTTTGTAGAAAGGTTTGGAATTACGCCTTAAGAGAACGAAAAGACTGGTACAAAAGTAGGAAATGTGCAGTTAATTATTGTTCTTTACAGCAGGAATATATAATTCCAGCAGATGAACCGTATCCCAACTACAAATTACAAGCTGCAAAATTAACTAAAGCCAAAAAGACCAATCCTGAACTTAAAAGAACAAATGCTCAAGTTTTACAACAAGTCTTAAAGAATTTAGACCGAGCATTTAATAATATGAGAGAGCAGAGATATGGTTTTCCTAGATTTAAAAATAAATACCGGATGCGGTCGTTTGTATTCCCTCAGTTTAAAACTAATCCAATGAAAAACGAGTGGCTCAAGCTACCTCAGATTGGATTAGTTAAGATGAGATTGTCACGACCAATTCCAGATGGATTTAAAATCAAGCAAGTTAGGATAGTTAAACGGGCTAGTGGTTATTTTGCAATGCTGTCTTTACAAAGTGAAGTCAGTATTCCTGATATACCAGCGTGGGGTCATCCACTGGGGATTGATATTGGGCTAGACAAGTTTTTAGCAACTTCCGACAATGAGTTAATAGAGCGGCCTAGATTTTTAACCAAGCTGCACGGTAAGCTGAAATTGCTACAACGCAGATTAAAGTTAAAGAAAAAAGGGTCGGCAAATAGACATAAACTTAATTGTAAAATTGCAAGACTTCATCAAAAAATATCAGATACTCGAAAAGATTTTCACTTTAAGTTAGCACATCATCTTTGTGACCAAGCTGGAATGATATTTGTTGTTGGCGAAGCCTGTCCGAAGGACATAGACTTAGATTTTAGAACTTGGGCAAAAGGGATGTTAGGTAAACATACCCTTGACGCAGGTTTTGGTCAGTTCTTCAATATTCTGGTCTGGGTTTGTTGGAAACGAGGAGTATATTTTGGCAAGGTTGATCACAGGTACACTAGTCAAATTTGTCCAAATTGTGCTACACATACAGGCAAAAAAGATTTATCTGAACGTATCCACTTTTGTCCCGAATGCCATTACGAGATCAACAGAGATGTTTCAGCTGCTCAAGTGATTTGTCAACGTGGTATCACTGCGGTCGGGCAGATCGTGGGAAAAATTGACTGTGTAGGCGGGCTGTCGGGGGTTGGTAACAACCTAGATAAGTGCTTAAGAAGCAGTAAACCCAGATCGTGAGGTTTGGGAATCCCCCGTTATAATCTCTGATTTAACGGGGGAGGATGTCAAAAAAAATAATTAGTGGTCAGTAGCTAGTTGGTAATGAAAATAACACCAACAACTAACTACTAACCACTAATACTGATCTAGGAATGATAAATAGGTTGTGAGTAAGAATTCAGCCGTCAGCCGTCAGCCGTCAGCCGTCAGCCGTTATTAGTCAGCCTTTAGCTGATAGCTGATCACTGATAGCTGATAGCTGATAGCTGATAACTGATCACTGATAGCTGACGGCTGATAGCTGATAGCTGATAGCTGAATGCTTACGATTGATTTTCACAAATCGTTTATAAACCCAATTGAATCAAGCTATTACCAACCATTGTCAGCTTGATACAGCACATAATCAGCAAGCGCTGCAATCTGCTCCTCTTTTAGCTTACCTTTGAAGGCTGGCATGGGGGGTTTACCATTGGTGATCTGGTAAACGATCTTTTCCTTAGAATACATGCCATACTTCTCAAGGGCATCCTTTTTCAGAGTTTTTTGGGTATTGATTAAATTCTTTCCACCTGCATGACAAGCGGCACAGTTGGCTGAGAAGACTTGTGCTGATTTCTTTAGGGCTGCGTCATCTACGGCTACAGCTACTTCGACAGGTTCAGCAGGAGTAGTTTCTTCCTCTGCTACTGCTTCTGGCTCAGCAGCAGGCTCAGGTGCTACAGCTACTTCTTCTGGTTCAGCGGGAGTAGTTTCTTCCTCTGCTACTACTTCTGGCTCAGCAGGAGTAGTTTCTTCCTCTGCTACTGCTTCTGGTTCAGCAGGAGTAGTTTCTTCCTCTGCTACTTCGGTGGGTTCCGCTGGGGATTCCACTGTTTCAACTGCAGCAGTTGGGGCAGGTGTGGTTTCTGGAGGAACAGTAGCTGTAGTTGCGCTACCGCAACCATAGGTAAAGGTCAACACACAGACCGTTACCACTAAGAGTGATAGTAGCTTTTTCAATGCAATTTGTCTCATGAGATTAAAAAAAACAAGTTCGCTAGTCCATACAGGATTGTCAGATCATGTATTTCTTTCCGTCAAAAGACAAGCTGTCAAATTTATTGGTTTCTTCCTGACTTGAAACGCAGTAAGGGCGCACACCGTGCGCCCTTACGTCATACCCTAGGGTTATAGTTGCTGGGTAAGTGCTGATTGCAATTCACTGAACTACCACGATTTGCGATCGCTTAAGTCTTAGAATAGTTAATCTTGTGAAACCTCTGTGGTTTTCACATTCCAAATAAAGTCTTGATCAACAGCCCTAGTCCTAGTGCTACTATGATGCAGCTTCAACATTGATTTTGCCTACCATGCCAGCACCACGGTGAGGGGCACAGTAGTAGGAGTATTTACCAGGCTCATCAAATGTAGATGTATAGGAAGAACCCGCAGACATCAACATGTTTTTATGACTCAGTGATTCGTTGCCCTCAACAATAACATTATGAGGACCAATTTTGTTCATCACCCACTTGACGGTGTCCCCCGGTTTGATGGTAAGAACACTTGGGTCAAATTTTAGTTGGCCATTGTCTGTACCCATTTTTACAGTGTAAGTTTCTGGAGCAGCTGCGGCAGCAGGCTCAGGTGCTACAGCCACCTCAGTGGCTTCGGCTGGGGCGGGTTCTTCTTCAGCCACCTCGGTGGGTTCGGCTGGAGTGGGTTCTTCTTCAGCGACCTCGGTGGGTTCGGCTGGGGCGGGTTCTTCTTCAGCGACCTCGGTGGGTTCGGCTGGGGCGGGTTCTTCTTCAGCCACCTCAGGGACTTCCGCTGGGGCTTCCGCCTCTGGGGCAACTTCAGCAGCTGGGGCAGGTGTGGTTTCTGGAGGAACAGTAGCTGTAGTTGGGCCGCCGCAACCATAGGTAAAGGTTAAGATACAGACCGTTACCACTAGGAGTGATAGTAGCTTTTTCAATGCTATGTTTTTCATAAAAAAATTGAACCATGACTGTCAACGGTTCAATTATATGACAAGCTGTCATCTTAAAAGCTGTCAAACTTTTGATCAAACTGATTATGATCAGATGGCTTATAAATCCTACAGGTCAAGGCAAGGGCTGCTGGCACAGACATAGCGCGAGGCAGCAATTAAGTAATCTGCTACTATGCCCAGGTAGTATCCCCAGGTAGTATGCCCAGGGACATCCCAAGCTGCCATCACACCAGCAGTAATAGGGGCTCGCTCCACCGATGATCACAGCATCTTAGGTGCGGGAGATTATAGGTGGACATCATTAAGACACCTTATTTACCGGCACAAGGATTCTTTTTACTTGCACAAGGATTCTTTTTACTTGCACAAGGATTTTTTTTACCAGCACAAGGATTGCCTTGCTCTGTAGTACTCTCACCAGGAGCAGTATTGGTTGTGGGAGTTTCTCCGATTCACAACCATGGTACATGGGGAGTAGTAGCGGTGATCAGTGGCCAGGAAAAAAACACCTTTTGGCGGCGTACTGATGACCCAGATTTTTGCGATCGCATCGAACAAGTTGGGTAAAAAATCCTATTCCCTGGAGATATTATTAGTTTTACCTCTGATGGGATCCATAGTGTGGAAGCAATGGGAGATGAACCAACAATTACCTTTAATATTTATGGGGAAACAAACTACGACCAGCGATTTGAGTTTGATCCACTAACCCATTCTGCAAAGACCTTTTGAATGTAGAATTAAGAATTAAGAATTTATAATTTAGGTAAGCATTCAGTTATCAGCTATCAGTTATCAGCTATCAGCTATCAGCTTATGGGATAGGGCACGCTACAATAACAGCTTTTGAATAAAACAGGTAAGCATTCGTTTAATAGTCACGAAAGTCACAGGTTAGAAGCCTGTGCCACAAAGCTGACGGCTGACCGCTGACCGCTGAATGCTTACGAATTTAGAATTTAGAATTTACAATTTATAATTTACAATTTAGAATTGGTAATTATCAATTTAAAGTTGAAGGTTTTCTGTCAGCATACATAATTTAAACTTTAGAACCTATAATTCTACCTTCTTAATTCTACATTCTACCTTCTTAATTCTTAATTCTTAATTCTTAATTCTTAATTCTACCTTCTTAATTCTACATTCTTAATTCTACATTCTTAATTTTACAACGCACCACCCACGGGCTGATATCTTGGTGTAGATGAACAATAGCTTAAGTCTCTAGCTCCTCTAAGGATTTCGGTACACCAGCAGTCAATACTTCATTCCCTGACTCAGTCACTAACACATCATCCTCAATCCGAATCCCAATCCCGCGCCAGCGCTGATCAATAGCTGGCTGACCTTCCACAGGCTCAATATCAGGACCAATATAAAGTCCTGGTTCCACTGTTACTACATTACCGGGCTGAAAAATCTGCCAGTTTTCCCCCTGTTTGTAGCCTCCACTGTCATGGACATCCAACCCGAGCCAGTGACCAGTGCGGTGCATATATATATGTTTATATTTCTCTTCTTTAATAATTTCCTCACTATCACCAGCCAGGAGTCCCAAATCGATTAACCCTTCCACCAGGATTTTCACAGCGGTGTCATGAAATTGATTAAAGGGATTCCCTGGTTTAACTTGTGCGATCGCATTCAACTGTGCCTTCAAGACCAACTCATACAGAATTTTCTGCTCTGGGGTAAACTTACCACCCACTGGAAATGTCCGAGTAATATCAGCGTTATAATACCCATAAGAACAACCAGCATCAATCAGTAGTAAATCCCCATCTTGCATCTGTCGATTGTTCTCGGTATA
The DNA here is from genome assembly GCF_010692325.1 of Moorena sp. SIO3I8. Classification (GTDB taxonomy): domain Bacteria; phylum Cyanobacteriota; class Cyanobacteriia; order Cyanobacteriales; family Coleofasciculaceae; genus Moorena. The sequence goes on from NZ_JAAHHW010000002.1 coordinate 124,706, forward strand.
GTGTAGAACGCAGCTATTAGCCCCAGATGCTACTATGCTCGGATATGCCGGTCCGATGGCACCTCGTCGCCGAAAATCATGTTCTAGCTCTGCCTGCACTTCATATTCATAACGTCCAGGTTGAGTAAATGCTCTAGCATGGTTATGGGCATCCACAGAGATTTCCACAGCTTGACGCATCAACTTCAATTCCCTAGTACTCTTAACCCGGCGCATCCCATAGAGAATTAAGTTAGTGGATTCGAGAGCCATCGGTCCGGTTCCGTTCTTGGGATAAAGAGCCATCAACCTTTGCCAGTGTTTCAGGATGGTATCATTGAAAGCTTTATCCCGTCCCAAGTGGTAATAAATTCGATCGGCCTTTTTTAAATACTGAGGTAACTTCTCATCCAACTCAGTAATCGGATAGGTCTCATCAGCACCAAATAGTTCTTTTGCTGCTTCGACACCTGTCCGATAGCCTGTCCATACTTCTTTCTTTGGTTCTTTCGGTTGCACAAACAGGACAAATCGGTGTTCTTCGTGATGGGGCGCTAGTACAACTACGGCCTCTGGTTCATTGAAACCTGTCAAGTAAAAAAAATCGCTATCCTGTCGGAAATTGTATTCCACAGTATTATGCATAATGGCAACCGGGGCGCTCCGAAAGATAGCGGTCCCGTTGCCAATCTTACTCATCAACTGTTCACGACGCTCTTTATATTCGGTTTGTGGAATCATCCTTAGTTATTGGTTAGTTGTTCGCTATATTTCTTTTTAGCCTAAGCCCACCTAGATATAACCGGTTAATGGCAATTTTACCGTATAGGTTGTACCAACTCCGACTAACTGATACTTCTAACTGGTGCCTATAGAGAGCTATTTGAACGCACCCCAGCTAAATTAAAAATTATAGCTGGGGATTCTTATGCTAGGTTGGACTGAGATAGCTTCCATAAACTACTGAGCGTCACTGGAGTTCTCAGCGTGTGGGACTCCACCAGTCCAGAAAAGCGGTTGCAGTCTGGGTAAGGGGCTAGGCAAGCCCATTCTAAAAGTTGTAGTTGTAACTCATTAGTTGAATCACTGACCCATCCTGGGATAAATCCCTTGAGCTAATCCTAATGGTATCGTTTTTGGCACGGCGTATGGGTGTGTCCTTCATCAATGTTAAAAACTCCTCCAGTGGCAAAATATCACACTGTTCGGCATCAGCGGCCTTGGTTCGGAAATGAGTAGGAATCATGATCTTGGCCTTAAGGAAATCAAATGCCTGTTTAGCTTCTTGAGGGTTGTAAGCTTTCGGTCCCCCTCCTACTGGAATCAACGCTAAATCAGGACGCCCGATCAGAATTTTCTGCTCAATATCTAGAGGTGCTGCTGCTCCTCCCAGGTGTAGGATATTGATACCATTTTGAGTCCATTTCCAAGCCACATTATTACCAAACCGACGTCCACCGACTCGGTCGTGAGGAATACTAATTCCTTCGAATTTTAGCCCATTTACTTGAAAAATACCCGGTTCAAAGAGGAGCCGGGGACTCCCCGGTATTCCTTCCGCTGCTCCTTCATCTAGTAGTAGGCTACTGATTAGGACTAAATCTGCCTCTACTTTTGGTGATTTATATCTAGCCGTACACCCAATGGTTTGGAATGGGTTGACTAAAACTCGCACACCACCCCCAGTAAATAAAAAGCAGGTATGACCAAGCCACTGTACTGTCAGTACATTGCGTGATGGCTGTGCTTGGTAAGAAGTGAGTCCAGAAGCTAAGCCGGTTGAAAGAGTTGTGAGTACACCCGCACTCACATAGCGCATCAACTGTCGCCGTTTCATGGTTTCTTGGAAACAAGTTTATTTTCAGGGAGATATAGAGAGAGTAGCAGATGCTGGCAGGGATTCTAAGAAGTTTTTTAGAAGTTGCTTACCAGAACAGGTCAAAATACTCTCTGGATGAAATTGGACGCCTTCGAGGTGGGGATAGTTCCGATGTCTAACTCCCATAATTGTGCCATCATCTACCCAAGCCGTGATTTCCAAGACATCAGGACAGCTGCTGCGGTCAATAACTAAGCTATGGTATCGAGTCGCTGTGAAAGGATTGGGTAATTCCCGAAAAACCCCAACCCCAGTGTGATGAATCTCTGAGGTTTTGCCATGCATCAATACTGGTGCCGAAACAATTTTCCCACCAAATACCTGACCCAATGCTTGATGACCCAAGCAAACCCCTAGAATTGGTATATTTGACACCAAATTGCTGTAGATAGCACTTGATATGCCAGCATCTTCAGGACGTCCTGGTCCTGGAGAAATCACTACCCCATCTGGGTTGAGTTGGCGAATTTTCTGTAAATCAATTTTATCATTGCGATAGACCTGAATCTCTGATGCAACAGGTAATTGGGTACCCAATTCTCCTAGGTACTGTACTAAGTTGTAAGTAAAGCTGTCGTAGTTGTCAATGACAATAATCATGATCGGTTACTCCCGATTGACCATAGGTTGCAGGTTATAGATTATAGGTTACAACTTAATTGAACTCTGCCCTGGTTTTAAGCTTAGTATTCCAATCAGAATTGAGAATATCTCTTCTGTATCCCTAGGAATAGTCTGACTTTGAATAGTTTTGGCAATGTGCTTCCGTTTCCTATCAAGGGTTCCAAATTTCCAAATATCCCCCAGAGTAACAGCGCCATAGAGGACTTCAATAGATTCGCTCTCTTCATACTTATCTAAAGCAATTAATTCTGCTGCTAACTGGTTGAAACCACCATCAATATCTTTCTTTTTGGCTTCTATAATAATCAGATTTTGACTACTTTTTAATAAGTAGTCTAGCGCTCCCCCTAGCTGATCGTTAATGTCTAGGGGATACTCAACATTGACTTTAACTGGGAGCAGCTTGGCAATTTCCAGGATTAGTGGGGCAATCAGAAATTCCCGTTTGGCAATTTCCGAGGTAATGCTTATTTTGGGAATAATGGTGTAGTAGGTATGGTTGAGGTTTTCAATGATATCTAGGTCATAGTTAGTAGACTTAGGGAGGTCAATTACTTCAATGGCAAAGGAGTAACCAAACTCACCAACAATTTCCTCAGTGGGATTGGTCATCGCAAAATAGTCACTAAATGTATACTTTCGGTTTTCTTTGAATATCGATTTTTTCATAAGTTAATTTGTCAGCAATCAGCTATCAGCGTGTCGCGTATCAGTTATCAGCTTATGGGTTAGGTCTCAGCGTCGAAGCCTGTGCCACGGTAGAAGCCTGTGCCACGCTACTTGACTTTTGAATAAAACAGGTAAGCATTAGTTTAATCTTTGTTACGTCAGCTTCTCCCTGGCCGTAAGGATTAAGCGGAGTGCTGAGTGCTGAGTGCTGAGTGCTGAGTGCTGAATGCTTACCCGATCAGCTAAGAGCTCCAAATAGATCATAATCCCGAGAATAAGGAATTCTGGCTCTTAATGTTGTTTAGCGATCGCATTGCTTAAATTGTAGTCAAATCTTGATTTTTGTAAGTAATCAAGTATTTATACTTATTTCTTCTGGTTAAGAGCGATTGGCCTTAGGCCTCAGCTTCCGCTAAAAGCGATCGCACTCGACTACCCAACAACCAGCAAACCCGAGCTTGGCTTCACCCTCTTAATGTTGTTTAGCGATCGCATTGGTTAAATTGTAGTCAAATCTTGATTTTTGTAAGTAATCAAGTATTTATACTTATTTCTTCTGGTTAAGAGCGATCACTCTTTATACTTGGTAAGTGCTATGAAACTCAGCGACTAATCGCTGTTTTAAGATATACTTTATAATTTACTTTATATACAGTCTCTTAGGCTACGGCGCACATCTGTTCCAATATCATAACGAGATAGTTTGATGTCTAAGATATGATTAGACCCAATCAGGATACTGATTAACTATGGCATTTAGCGACTTTAAAACTATTGCTGATGTACAGAAACACTATCAAATTAAATACGAATAAGGAACATTTATAGTTTCTCAAGACACTGACCCACCAGAAATTTTTTTAAAAGACCTAGAGTTTTATAAAGAAACGATAGATGTATTCAGCTCGGAAGCTTCCCGGAGTGAAATTATCATTTCTCCCTTGTTGCGAGAACTCTATAAAAAATACTATAAAACCTATGCTTTCTGGATTAAAAAAAGCATTTTCTATGATCAAGTTTTGTCAGGGACTCCTGACTATATATTTTCGACAAAATCGGAATTAGGAAAAACGGTTTTAGAAAAACCACTGGTTATTATTGTTGAGGCGAATAAAAATGATTTTCAACAAGGTTGGGGGCAATGCCTTGCCGAGTTAGTAGCTTCCAAAAAAATCTTAGGTGCGCTTTCCGTTGGCGAATTAAATTCGCCACGGGTCGCACCTCAAGATGTTCAACGTCCTGTTTATGGCATAGTTAATGATGGTAATTTATGGCAATTTGGACGATTACAAAGGGACATTTTTACTCAAAATATCGATAATTTTACGATTGATAAATTGTCAGGATTATATGGAGCATTAGACTATCTTATCCTGTTAACGGAAAACTATACTAGTAATCAGTAATATTCGTTATTACCTTCAACTCTTATAATTCCTGTCCCCCATTAATCTCACGCTCCCTGATCGGGTGAGACATGAGGCAACTGCTGGTCGAATGATCAACGTGGCTCAAAGCCTTGCTAGTCAATCAATTTACTCCAAGTTTGTGGTCCGACGATACCATCAGCCGTTAAACCTTGTTGTTTCTGAAATCTGATCACAGCACTTGCGGTGCCTGAACCAAAGATACCATCTGCCTGAGTTCCCACCCGACGTTGGAGATATTTTACCGTGGTCCCTCCAGCATGATTAGGTCTAAGTATGGGTTGCTCAAGAATCTGATTAATAGTCTTCCATGTGGTCGAGTCACCAATTCCAGTTTGGTTAATTCCTACAATAGCTTGAAATGTTTTTATTGCTGCTATAGTCGCCTGACCAAGAGATCCATCTTCTACTAATGGCTGACCAGCAGGACTTTTAACTTTTAAGCGATTGAGAGCTTTTTGTAATTCTAGCACATTATCTTCGGAGGAAGATTGATTAGTTGGTGGTTCTTCTCCTGTTAATCCTTTAACAATTGCATTAGCCAATGCTTCTGGATCGTAGAGTTCCATATCTTTCTGGGAATCACAAAAGCAGCTTTCGATCAGAATTGCTGGCATATTGGTATATCGGAGGACATATAAATGAGAGCCATTTTTCACCTTTCTATTGAAGTAACCTAACTCCACTATCTTTTCTAAAACTGGCTGGGCAATTTTTTTGGCAGTATTACTAATCGCAAATACTTCTGTTCCATTAGCTTGGCCATTAAATGCATTAAAATGAATTGAAACAAACTGATCAACTCGATTAGCATTGGCTATATTGCACCGTTGCCGCAGCGAGCTGCCCAAAGTACTCGCACTCTTAGGCTTGCATTCAACTACCTGATGTCCCAAGTCTCTCAATTTTGAAATTACTCTCGTTCCCACGTCCCTAGTCATTTCATCTTCTACTCTGATACCTTGAGCTCCTGTATCAGCACGCAAGTTGTGACCAATATCAATTCCGTACTTCATGAAACCTTCTCAATCTCTATAATTAGCCCTTTTCTCTAATTCTGTTCTATGTTAGTGGATTTAAGCCAAGGGTGCTTAACAAAATTTAATAAACTGCTGCTAAATCGAAAACTCACACTGAACACTTGTTTTTTTCTAAATTGATCCGGATCAAGAAACCTTAAGGAATAACATCATAGGACTTTAAATGATTGTCCGAGTATAATATCAAGTCCGGTTAACTAGCCATAATCAAGAAAATTGATGGGGAGATAGGGAGATAGGGAGATAGGGAGATAGGGAGATAGGGAGATGGGGAGATGGGGAGATGGGGAGATGGGGAGATGGGGAGATGGGGAGATTTTTATTAAAGGGTAATTATCCGCAGATGCTATCATAAGCAATTGTTCTGAACTTTAATCTGAACTTTAACTTGAACCTTGAGCACAGCATAAAGTAATGGGCAATAGGAAATTGGCTGACAATTCCCCATTACCCATTACCTTGTCCCAAATTACCAACTAACTAGCTGTAGCCTTCTTTTGCTTTAGCCTTTCGGGTTGTTGATATTAAAACCCAGGCTTTGTGATTGCTACAATGCTACAATTGAACGGTCACTGTCTTGACCTCGGTGTATTGCTGCAAGCCATACTCCCCAAGTTCACGACCAATCCCAGACTGCTTGAAACCACCGAAGGGAGCAGCGGCATCAAACACATCATAGCAATTCACCCAGACAGTACCAGCACGGACATTGTTTGCGATCGCATGAGCTTTAGTAATATCCTTTGTCCACACGGCTGCTGCTAAGCCATACATGGTATTATTTGCCCGCTGAATCACTTCATCAATATCTTTGAACTTAATAATGCTCATCACTGGGCCAAAGATTTCTTCTTGAGCAATCTTCATCTGATCTTGGACATCAACAAACACTGTCGGTTCGATGAAGTAACCGCGATCGCCAACTCGGCCACCACCACACAACATCTGAGCTCCTTCCTGCTGACCAGACTCAATATAGCCCATCACCTTATTGAACTGTTCGAGATCCACTTGGGGACCCTGTTCTGTGTTGGCATCAAACGGGTCACCAACTGTACGATTTTGTGCCCGTTTCACACACTTGTCTACAAACTCGTCATAGCACTTCTCTTCCACAAACAGCCGCGAACCAGCACAACAGCACTGTCCTTGGTTAAAGAACAGGGCAAAGTGAGCGCCCTCAATGGTTTTATCCATGTCAGCGTCAGCAAAGACAATGTTAGGACTCTTACCACCAAGTTCTAGAGTGACGCGCTTGAGGTTACTCTTAGCAGCAGCTTCCATAATTAGATGCCCTACCTCAGTCGAGCCGGTAAAGGCAACTTTATCGATATCCATATGATGTGAAATCGCAGCCCCAGCGGTTGGTCCATAGCCTGAAAGAAGATTCACCACACCAGGAGGGAAACCTGCTTCGATAATCAGTTCACCGATCCGCAACGCTGATAAAGGAGTCTGTTCCGCCGTTTTCATCACCACGGTGTTACCAGCTGCCAATGCTGGGCCTAACTTCCAAGCTTGCATCAACAGTGGAAAGTTCCAAGGAATAATCTGACCAACCACTCCCACAGGTTCATGGCGCGTGTAGCAGAAGTAGGGTCCGCTGATGGGAATTGTTTTGCCTTGAATCTTATCTGCCCAACCAGCATAGTACCGATAGCAGGCAATGACTAGAGACAAATCTGCATTAAACGAATCACGATAGGGCTTCCCATTGTCTAGGGTTTCCAGCCGTGCTATTTCTTCCTTGTTTGCTTCGATTAAATCAGCTAGCTTGTAGAGTAACTCCCCCCGCTGGGTGGCCGACATTTTGGGCCAGTCTCCACTGGTAAAGGCTGTCCTAGCCGCCACTACTGCTTTATCAACGTCTGGGGCATCAGCCTCAGCCACATCACAGATCACCTCTCCTGTAGCAGGGTTAATCGTCTCGAATCGTTTCCCAGAGACGCTCTCTACCCATTCGTTGTTAATCAGCAGCTGAGTTGGGCCGATTTTGACCGTTGGCTGTGGTCTTGTCTTTGGTGTAGGGGCGGTGACCATAATCGTCTTCTGTCGTTAAGTTTATTTTTTATGACATTCTCAATTCTAATGGTGGATTGTCAACTTAAAATTTAACTAAAAATATATATTTTATTAATATTTTATTTACGATTGTTAACTAACTTTCAAGTTTTGCTTAATTTTGTTAACACTATAGCCAGAGTATCCCTAAGTATCCCTATGGTAATATCTATAGGGGCTATGATATTAATGAGGTTGTACACACCTATTTTTTACCTGTTCCCTGTTCCCTATTCCCTATTCCCTAAAATCCAAAACTTGTGTACCTAAGCTATTTGATTATTTGATAAATGCTATAAAATATTACTATCCAATCACCCATTACCAATATTGGGTTGAACTCCATAGGTTTTAAACTTTTCTATAACTATCTGCATTTCTTCCTCACTCAATAATTGAGGTTCTCCATAAATTTTGTTAACGCTGATGATTTTGATATAGATTTGAGCCAAGGTTTCTAGCTCTTGTGCGACTTTCAGAGCGTGCCTTAGATCTTTTCCACAGGCAATCATACCATGATTTTTTAACAAACAGGCAAATGAATTGCCCAGTGCTTTTAGGGCGTTGTTGCTAAGTTCTTGAGTGCCAAAGGTAGCATAATCAGCTACCTTTATACTGCTCCCACCTATCCTAGCAACCATATAATGAAAGCTGGGTATGGGTATACCCATACAAGCCAGTGCTGTAGCATGGATACTATGAGTATGAACAATAGCATTGACATCGGAACGATTCAACAGTATGTCATAGTGAAATCGCCATTCACTGCTGGGTAAATAACGATTATTATCAGCAAAAACAGGTTGTTTGTCTTTGCCGAAGTAAATTTTGCAGATTTTATCAGGAGTTAGGTCTTCGTAGTCTAGTCCACTGGGGGTTATTGCTATTGCCTCACCGATACTGTCTCTAACCCTGACACTCACATTACCACTGGTACCTTGATTGATACCAAGACTGTTCATGCGAAGACAGGTATCAATGATCTGCTGGGCGGTTATGGTTTCAACAGGGATTGACTTGATGATCATACTAAGTTGCACCTGATCCGGGAATTTGGGGACTTTGTCAACAATCCTATCCCCCTTGAGCACCACAAGGATATAGCAATCCTAATTTCTAGGTGAACAATACTTCCCTAGTTCGTTAATTTGAGTTGCGAACTGTCACTGTTGAGGAATCATACAAGATTGCTATAGACACCGATGCACCGATAATCCAACCCTATCTTAATCTGTTTATCAGTATTCTTACCCTTGCTGCAATCAGAATCAATTGCTATGTATAGCCATGGTAATTAATTTATTGACAATAATGGATACTATTCTTCAGGTGCGACCCGTGGCGAATTTAATTCGCCAAGTAAGAGCGCACCTAACCATCTTCCCCCTCCTGCCCCTCTTTCTCCTTTTAACCATCTTCCCCATTTTCCGGCTCTTCCGGTGAACCGCAACTCAAATCGGATTGCTACACCATGAATTAAAGCCGAGAGACACTCAACAACAAAAGTCGCCTACCACTATGGCAAAAGCAATAGGCGACTAACTCCTCTCTATGGATTAGATAATTACATCAATTAGGTAACATTGGCAACAAAGGATTGGTACTTGACCAGATAAGCGATCAGCTGTTTGGCTCTTTGACAGTAGCTTGAACATCCACGCTCTGAACACCTTCAACCTGGATTGCCAAAGGTGCAATCTGACTCAATTGATCATCAGACGATACTTTTCCTGAGATAGTTACCATTCCCTCTGCCGCTTCAACTTCCAACTGGGTATTGGGGAGCTTGGTTTCTAAATTATTAAGTACTAAACTGGCTAGTTGGTCATCTTCATCAAGGTTTTCTAAATTACCCAAGGCTTGATTTGGCTCTTGAGTAGTTCCAAAATTTACCTCGATTTCCTTTCGGGTTTCTTGAACCATGGCATCCCCTTGGTTTCCTTCAGACCGTAAGGAGACTAGTTCTTCATCGTTTTGATCTATAGAGTAGGAGGGTTCATCACTTGTTTTAGCTTCATCGCAAGCAGCAGCACCAAACAGAATCACTCCACCTAGTAAAATTGGCATCAACTTATTCATCTTTAATTTCTCCTTGTTCTCTCCTTGTATTTACTCCAATCGAGTCCGGTTAATCACTTCGTATTCAGGTAAACCGCGACGTGTTAAGTGTTAAGTATTCAGTGAACATTGACACTATTAAATTTCCGAAAAAACCTGAATAATAAGTAGTCAAACGGACGGGATATAATTCCCAAAAACACCAAACTTATTGAGCTTAATTTTCTAAATCTTAATTTGGCCTGACTCCTGTTGGTTTTGGTTCCGATTGAGCATGAGATCTTGAGGGCAAAATTACATGGTTAACAACATGCATAATGCCGTTAGTGGCTTCAATATCTGCTTGAGTTACCTGGGCATTGTTGACATTAACATTACCGTCTTCACCCACGTGTACTGTCACCGCTTTTCCAGCCATAGTGATAATGTCTCCCGACTGGATTTCACTGCTAGGAACTGCACCACTTACAACATGATACTTTAGCAGCTTTACCAGTACCTCTTTGTTTTCTGGTTGTAGTAGACTGTCTAAGGTATTTGCTGGCAGTGCAGCAAAAGCGTCATCGGTGGGAGCAAAAACAGTGTAGGGTCCTTCACCTGCCAAGGTTTCCGTTAAGCCCGCTGCCTCAATTGCTTTGACAAGGGTTTGGAATTGATCATTGCTCGCAGCTTGCTCTACAAGGTTACTGGTTGTAGATTCAGTGTCAGCGGTAGCTGGCATTTCTACCTTTTCACCCTCTTGAACGGGTTTGCTCAAGGAATCGGGGGCACTTTCTACCATAGACTCAGTTGCACCATTGACAGGATCTTTAACTGAGTTTTCTGTTTTTTCTTGCGCTATTGCCGGGAAACTGATCAGAGCACTTAATCCCAGAATACCTGTTAGCAATTTAATGGGAGTTTTCATTTAGATCATCTCTCCTGAATGCTAGGTATGGTTGACGCTTTCCAACTAAACGGCTTCATATTTTGATATTATTACCCAAAAGTAAAAAAGTCGGTAATAAATTTAGAAATTAGGGAGTAGAAATTAGGGAGTAGGGAGTAGGGAGTAGGGAGTAGGGAGTAGGGAGTAGGGAGTAGGGAGTAGGGAATATGGCCTCAAAAATTATCACAATTAATTCCTACACGGATCTCTATATAATTCTTTATAATTCTTTCAAAAGAAAATCCCAACCTAGAGCCTATATTCCTAAACCAGCGGTAAACGTATCTGAAAGCAGCTACCAACCCCAACCTGAGACGTAAGGGTGATTTTTCCCCCATGACTGTGAGTGATTGCTTGAGCGATCGCAAGTCCCAACCCCGTACCCCTCTCTCGGTGAGAACGAGCTTTATCCGCACGCCAGAAGCGATCAAACACAAACGGCTGATGTTCAGGGGCAATACCAATGCCAGTGTCCTCAATCATGACCAGGGCATAGCGATTCTGTTTGGCAACAGTAAGAACCACTTTTCCTTGAGGGGGTGTGTATTGCAGGGCATTCTCTAACAAGTTGGAAAATAAACGGGTGAGTTGCCCTTCATCCCCAATTACAGAGACTGTTGTCAGGCCGTGATATTCTAAGGTAATCTGCTTATCTTGAGCAAATGATTCTAACAATTCCACCAAATTATGCAAAACTGTATTGAGGGAAATGGGGACTGACTTTCGGGTCGGAATTGACAAGGCTGCATCAGTGCGAGCTAAAAATAGTAAGTCTTCTGCTAAGTGGCTCATCTGGTCTGTAGCGCTAGCAATAGCCACTAACTTCTTAGCATCCTTGGGATGAATGCGCTCAGGATGATTTCGCATCACATCCACAGAGGCTTTAATTGCTGTCAAAGGACTGCGCAATTCATGGGACGCATCAGCAGTAAACTGTTTAAGCTTTTTAAAACTTTTCTCAATCGGCTCAAGAGCTTTCTGGGTCAGCCAAAGTCCACCAATACCAACAAACCCTAGAGCGATCATTCCTCCCATTCCTAATCCCCAAAATAGTTGGCTTTGGACAATTTCTACATCCTCTGTGGATTGACTGGCTCGAATATAGCCCTCTAGGGATGGTTGGCTTGGTTTCGAGGTGTCCTTAAAAACAGAAATTGTAAACGTCCTAATCGGCTCTGATGTCTCAGGGAGTTCTAGAGTCAACGAACCCAGTTTTGGCGGGAAAGTCAATACAATCGCACCTCGCCTTGCCAATAGTTTCCCCTGATCATCAAACCATTCTAAGCTTTGTTTGTCTCGGTTAAAGATATCTCGCCAGGGGACTTCATCAACTTGTTCAATGTATTGACTCCCTTTAACTTCTACTTCAGTAAATGAGGGGGCAGCAGATTGGGCTAAAGTCTGTAGTTTTTTGTCAAGTTGCTGGTATAGACTCTGTGTTAAAAAAACATACACACCCGCACCAAATACACTCAAAATTGCGGCCATTACCATCAGGTAATACAACAAAAGACGCCAGCGCAAACCTTTAAACATCTGGTAATTAGTAATTAGTAATTAGTAATTTTAGTAATTGGTAATCGTTAACTGACCCAACTATACTTGATATCATTCGTTGCTTCACGAATGCCGTCAACTTACCCTACGGGAAGGCCAAAGGCGAACAACCTGCCAACTTTCAACCTACCAACCTTAAACCTGCAACCTACCCTACGGGAACGCCAAAAGCGAACAACCTTGGCCAAAAGGCCACGCGCTTCGCAGCAAAGCGGGACTTCGTCCATCCCGTTCAACCTGCCAACTTTCAACCTGCCAACTTTCAACAGTAACAACTGAATATTGAATTAGGGATTTTCTTTGAGACGATAACCCAAACCATAGACTGTCTCAATCAAATCAGAGGGAGCTCCTGCTGCGTCGAGTTTCTGTCGTAAACCTCGGATATGAGCTTTAACGGTTGCTTCTTCTGGTAGTCGTTCAAAGGACCATAGGTTTTCCAGGATTTGAGCACGGCTAAACACACGGCGAGGATGGCGCAGGAAAAATTCTAGCAGAGCATACTCTTTCGGACTTAGGGACAAGAGACGGTCTTTATAGAAGACTTCACAGGTACTGGGATCAAGGCGGAGGGAATCCCATTCCAGTACAGGTGGTAAGGTAGTATTTCCCCGGCGCAGTAAGGCCCTAATCCTAGCGGACAACTCTCCTAAATCAAAGGGTTTGACTAGATAATCATCTGCACCAGCATCCAGTCCTACAATTTTATCACTGATGGTATCCCGAGCCGTCAGCATTAGAATGGGAGTAAGGTCGCCTTGGGAGCGCAACTTGCGGCAAAGGCTAATACCATCAATCTTTGGCAGCATCACATCTAACAAAATTAAATCATAGCTGAAGCTCTCTACTAGTTCCCTACCCTCTTGACCATCATTGGCAACATCCACGACATAATGCTGGTCGGTGAGGTCTTCAGCAAGGGCGTCGGTAATCCGCTCATCATCTTCTACTAGTAAAATCCTCATCTTCAGTACCTCTAACTCTAAATGATTACCTGACTTTTATCTTTGATTATGACCAATTTTTTGACAACTGTAGAAAAATTTGGGAGTTTTCCATGATACTGGTAAAATGATTGATAGTAAGTCAGGTTAATCAGTTACCAAATAGTGCCGGTATTTTTGGGAATGGCTTATGGGGAATCGTCAACTACAGCATTATTAGTTGATATCTAGAAATCAAACTAATAAAAATAGGGAACTTCGGCTCAGCAAAGTAGCGCTTTTTGATACTGTTTTCGTCAATTATTTTTCCCTTGTCCAAAGTTCTTTTGTCCGCAGTTGCCGACAACTGCGCCCAAGTCTAATTAGTAATTATTCTCAATCATGGCACGACTTACCCAAGGGCACTGGGAGGGTTAGCCGATCAGTACGATTATGATCAAATATGATCAAAGTGTAAAGAATTATTTCGAGCGGGTTCCATGAAACGCATTGTACTGATAGCAGGATTTGAATCCTTCAACGCTGACTTGTACCGCAAAGCTGCTGAGTTAGCTAGCTCCCGCTGTCCGGAACTGGATATTAGAGTATTTAGCGATCGCGAAATCACTGCCAACCCTGATACTGTAGAAGCTGCCCTCCAAGATGCCCAAGTCTTCTTTGGTAGTCTACTATTCGATTATGACCAAGTGTTATGGTTACGCGATCGCATTCAACACATCCCCATCCGCTTGGTATTCGAGTCAGCTCTAGAACTGATGAGCCTGACTCAAATTGGTCAGTTCAAAATTGGGGATAAACCCAAGGGGATGCCCAAGCCAGTAAAATTCATCCTGGACAAATTCAGCAACGGACGAGAAGAAGACCGCTTAGCAGGTTATATCAGCTTTTTGAAAATTGGTCCGAAGCTGCTGAAATATATTCCTGCTAGAAAAGTCCAAGACTTGCGCAATTGGCTAATTATCTACGGTTACTGGAATGCTGGTGGCTCAGACAATGTGGCATCTATGTTCTGGACCCTGGCAGAGAAATACTTACAGCTGAAAGTCGGAGAAATTCCGCCACCAGTGGAAACTCCAAACATGGGGCTACTCCATCCGGACTACGACGGGTATTTTGAATCCCCACGACAATACCTAGAATGGTACAAAAACTTTAAAGTTAAACAATTAAACGTTATTGGGCAAAGCCCTACCAGCCCGCTAGCTTCTCAACACAACCTTGGCCAAAAGGCCACGCTACGCTCTCAACCAACTAACCTTCAACCCACCAACCTTCAACCCACCAACCTTCAACCAACTAACCTTCAACCAACTAACCTTCAACCAACTAACCTTCAACCAACTAACCTTCAACCTGCCAACCCTAGAGAAAACCCTGTTGTTGGTATTCTGCTTTATCGCAAACATGTAGTTACAAAACAACCTTATATTCCCCAGTTAATTCGCTACTTTGAGGAAGCTGGATTAACTCCTTTACCGATCTTTATCAATGGTGTAGAAGGTCATGTAGCTGTGCGGGATTGGATGACATCTGCTTATGAAACCCAACAGCGGCAACTGGATAACGTGGAAACTCCTTCCCTCTCTCAAGACGCTGTAGAAGTTGATGCCATTGTTTCTACCATCGGTTTCCCGTTGGTAGGGGGTCCAGCTGGTTCTATGGAAGCAGGAAGACAGGTGGCTGTAGCGAAACGTATTCTCACTGCTAAGAATGTCCCTTATACTATTGCTGCACCCCTACTGATTCAAGATATTTACTCTTGGACAAGACAAGGCATTGGGGGGTTGCAAAGTGTCGTATTATATGCATTGCCGGAATTGGATGGAGCAATTGATACTGTACCCCTAGGTGGTTTAGTCGGAGAAAATATTTATCTGATTCCCGAACGAGTTAAGCGACTGACTGGACGGGTAAAGCGTTGGATTCAACTCAGACAAACCCCACCAGACCAAAGACGAATTGCCATTATTCTCTATGGTTTCCCTCCTGGGTATGGAGCAACAGGAACAGCAGCCTTATTGAATGTACCGCGATCGCTTCTTAAATTCCTCCACGCTCTAAAAGAACAAGGTTACACTGTTGGAGAATTACCAGAAGATGGGGAAGAACTAATCCGCTGGGTGAAAGCAGCAGACGAAGGGTTGAATGGTGACAGCTTGAATGGTGAATGTTCTAACCAGCAACATTCAACCAGCAACATTCAACCAGCAACCACCAACATTCAACCTTGGCCAAAAGGCCACGCTACGCGAACAACATTCAACATTCAACCTTCGACCACAGTTAACGTTAAAACCCTACAAGAATGGCTAGGCTACTTGCTAACTACCCGTATTGAAAAACAATGGCAATCCTTGACTGGTACAGGAATCAAAACCAATGGGGATGAGTTCGAGATTGGTGGGATTGAGTTAGGAAATGTCTGGATTGGGGTACAACCACCCCTGGGTATTTCTGGAGACCCAATGCGGCTGATGTTTGAACGAGACATGACCCCACATCCCCAGTACACGGCCTTTTATAAGTGGTTACAGAATGATTTTGATGCCCATGCAGTGGTGCATTTTGGCATGCATGGCACCGTGGAATGGTTGCCTGGTTCACCCCTGGGGAATACGGGGTATTCTTGGTCGGATATTTTGCTAGGAAATATCCCGAATCTGTATATCTATGCCGCCAATAATCCTTCAGAGTCAATGTTGGCCAAGCGTCGGGGTTATGGGGTGTTGATTTCCCATAATGTACCCCCTTATGGTCGGGCTGGTTTGTATAAGGAGTTGGTAGTGCTACGAGATTTAATCTCGGAGTATCGGGAGGATCCTGAAAAGAATTATGCCTTGAAAGAAGCAATTTGTAAAAAGATTGTCGATAGTGGGTTAGATACCGATTGTCCCTTTGAGGATGCTAAGCGCTTGGGAATTGCTTTCAGTCCAGAGAATGTCCAGATGTTTAGTGCTGATTCATTTAATCACTATCTTGTCAAGTTGTACGATTACTTGCTAGTGCTGGAACAACGGTTGTTTTCTTCTGGGCTGCACACTCTAGGTCAAGTGCCTGATTCGGAACAGTTAGAATCTTACCTCAGGGCTTATTTTGGGGAAGATGTCCCGCAAGGGATAATTCAGGCCATTGTCGATGGAGAATTTGAACCGCAAACACCAGACGGACGTGAACAGATCCAGGATGAGAAGGTTGAGGAGGCGTTACGGATTGGTGAGTTGTTGATGCAGACTGGGGAAGAGTTGACGAATTTGTTGCGGGGGTTGAATGGGGAGTATATTCCTCCAGCTCCTGGGGGGGATTTGTTGCGGGATGGTCCTGGGGTTTTGCCAACAGGACGGAATATTCACGCTTTGGATCCTTATCGGATGCCATCTCCAGCAGCTTATGAACGGGGCAGGGAGGTGGCCAGGAAAATTATTGCCCAGCATCTTGAGGAACATCAGGAGTATCCGGAAACTGTTGCGGTAATGCTATGGGGATTGGATGCGATCAAGACTCGTGGGGAATCCTTGGGGATTTTATTGGAGTTAGTAGGTGCAGTACCTGTTAAAGAGGGAACGGGACGGATTGTACGGTATGGTTTGATACCCTTAGCTGAGGTAGGTCATCCTAGAATTGATGTGTTGGCAAATCTCTCAGGGATTTTTCGGGATAGTTTTGTCAATATTGTTGAGCTGCTGGATGATTTGTTCCGTAGGGCGACTGAGGCAGATGAACCAGAGGAAGAGAATTTTATCCGCAAGCATGGGTTAGCGTTGCGATCGCAAGGGGTAGAGAATGTTTCTGCTCGGTTGTTTTCTAATCCAGCCGGGGATTATGGTTCTCTGGTCAATGACCAAGTAGTCGATGGTAATTGGGAATCCGGGGATGAATTAGCGAATACATGGCAAAGCCGCAATGTATTTAGTTATGGACGGCAAGATAAAGGTCAAGCCCGTCCGGAAGTCATGGAGCAGCTGCTAAAAAGTACTAGTCGTATAGTCCAGGAAATTGATTCTGTCGAATATGGGCTGACGGATATTCAAGAATACTATGCTAATACTGGAGGCTTGAAGCGAGCAGCCGAAAAGCAAGGGGGTAAGACCGTTAATGCCAGTTTTGTAGAAAGTTTCTCAAAGGATACTACACCCCGGAAGCTAGAGGATTTGTTGCGATTGGAGTATCGGACAAAGTTACTCAATCCCAAGTGGGCTGAAGCGATGGCCAATCAGGGGTCTGGGGGAGCTTATGAGATTTCCCAACGGATGACAGCATTGATTGGTTGGGGGGGTACAGCTGATTTTCAAGATAACTGGGTGTATGACCAAGCAGCAGATACTTATGCCTTGGATGAAGAAATGGCCAAGAGGTTGCGACAGGCAAATCCTGAGGCATTTCGCAATATTGTAGGCCGGATGTTAGAGGCAAATGGACGAGGATTCTGGGAACCGGATCAGGAAACCTTACAGAAGTTACGGGAGTTGTATGACCTCGCCGATGAGGAGATTGAAGGCGTGACGGCTGTAGGATAAGAGGGTGTGGGATGACCGGGTGTGGTAATCGGGTGAAAATCTTGCTCTTAGTCATCCCGGTTCCTAAACCTGAAAATCTTTAACTTACCCGTTCACCCTACACTCGTTTACCCTACATCCGTTTAGCCAATCAATAAGAGTCTGAGTATAGTTATTTTATCCTAACTATACTCGTTCACCAGATTTTATGGCCTTTGCCTGAATAGCCTTGTTCGCTAGAGTCTTTAGTTTGCTTTTCTAGCTCTTGAGCCAATTTTGCAAATTTTTTCATTTCATCAATTAATGCTGCTGCTCCACTCTTTTGGGTTGTTGATTGTTGGGACATCGATGTTTATCCTGATAATTTTACTTACATTAGTTATTGGCATTAGCCGCAACGATGAGTTCCTCTATGAGTTACTCTACGCAATTGGCTCTCTATTTTTATATTTCTTGCCAAAATAAAGGAATCCGGATTAAGTCTGGTAGTTTAATATGAAGCGATCGCTAACTAAATAGGCAAGATTGTAAACTTTTTGATTACTATAGCAATAAGCCGAATAGTTCGGAGTTACTCTGATTTTAAAATTGACAATCAACAATAGTCAATGAAAAATGGTTAATTTTAAAATAACCAATCACTAACAATACCCATTTACACTATACTTTGTACCCATGGCAACGGAAATTGAACGGAAATTTCTAGTAAAAGGCGAAGAGTGGCGGAAACTAGGCACTGGTAGTGTTTATCGCCAAGGTTACATTCGTACAACCAACCGCACTACTGTCCGGGTGCGCCTGGTGGGAGATCAAGGATATCTTACTATCAAAAGTCCCAAGGTGGGTTTTTCTAGAAAAGAGTATGAGTACCCTATCCCAGGCTCGGATGCTCAAGAAATGCTCGATACTTTGTGCCAGGGTCCCTTAATTGAGAAAACTCGTTATAAAATTGAACACGCTGGCTTGATTTGGGAAGTGGATGAGTTTGCTGGGGATAATCAAGGATTAATTTTGGCAGAAGTTGAACTAACTGATGAAAATCAGGACATTGAACTACCAGAATGGATTGGAGTTGAAGTCTCTGATGATCCGAGATACTTCAACTCCAATTTAGTTCAGCATCCCTATACTCAATGGTTACACAGAATCTAGGCTATAGGGTGTGGGGTGTGGGGTATGGGGGAAGAGAATTTGTACTTCTCTATCAGGAGTTATTTTAATTAGCCGCTTCGGGTGCTGGCAGATGGTCTGCTAATTGCTCAACAGATTCTACATCGATGGCCAGATCCATTAACTGTTCTAATTTTTCGACACTCAACCCCTTCACACGAGCTTGAATTTCAGGGGATAGGTCTCCAAAGCGCCTGTTA
>NZ_JAAHHW010000002.1:143834-264526 GCF_010692325.1 Moorena sp. SIO3I8
ATGGTCTGCTAATTGCTCAACAGATTCTACATCGATGGCCAGATCCATTAACTGTTCTAATTTTTCGACACTCAACCCCTTCACACGAGCTTGAATTTCAGGGGATAGGTCTCCAAAGCGCCTGTTAAGCAATCGTAGCAGCAGTCGCTCAGCTCCTTCCTGACGACCTTCTTGACGACCTTGCTTAATGCCCAACCTTTCGATACTCGTGACATACTTCATGTTGACCTCCTGTTCGTACTGGTTAACTTCTTCACGAAAGGCTTGTTCTAGTGCTGAGGGTAAGTGCATTACCCAGTCGATGAAGTGATATAAGTTTAAAATGTCTTGTCGCTGATACCCTTGCTGGTACAATCGTCTGGTCAGAGCCATTTTCCAGATTTTCCGTTGCTGGCCATCACTACGAGTATCAACTGCTTTCAGGTGAGCCATGATCACCGTGGCAAAGGGATTGGCACTTTGTTCTAATTCTGGCCACTGCTGTTTGTAGTCTAACAGTTTCACCATCAAAAAATTGAACTGGATTTTACAGCCGAAGATTTCGCTACTGTATTGGGTTGGTCGCCACTGGGGGTTAGCATCACTCAAGACTGCTAAACTAGCAACCGGTCGATTGTAGCGTCCGCTAATCCGATGATGGTAGGTGTACATCCGTTTAGCAAACTCCGTCTGTTTTTCCCCTTGGACTTCCACATGAATTAGAATCCAGGTTTCTTGACCATTGTTGAGCCAGACCTTAACCAGTTTGTCTGCCCATCGACGTCCTACTTCCGCGTCTCGCACCACCTTTTGTAGTTCTTTGTCGAGGAATTCACTTGGACGAGACCAATTGATTTGACTATGAATGTGGGCAAAGCACAGGGCAATGAAGGGCTCAAAGTACCATTCCAGGGTGTCTTTCCAGGGGGAATCATAGTCCGCTGCTGGGTTAATCATTAATTTCCTCTAGTTCGGCTGATTCATCTAATTAATCACCAAACCCTGTTTCCCTGGTCATCAAATAGTGAAGGATTAATTGTGATTAACCCTTCAGAATAGATACAGGACATATCAGTCCTGGTTTTAATCAGCGTTTTAATTAGCGGCTTCGGGTGCTGGCAAATGGTCTGCTAATTGCTCAACAGATTCTACATCGATGGCCAGATCCATTAACTGTTCTAATTTTTCGACACTCAACCCCTTCACACGAGCTTGAATTTCAGGGGATAGGTCTCCAAAGCGCCTGTTAAGCAATCGTAGCAGCAGTCGCTCAGCTCCTTCCTGACGACCTTCTTGACGACCTTGCTTAATGCCCAACCTTTCGATACTCGTGACATACTTCATGTTGACCTCCTGTTCGTACTGGTTAACTTCTTCACGAAAGGCTTGTTCTAGTGCTGAGGGTAAGTGCATTACCCAGTCGATGAAGTGATATAAGTTTAAAATGTCTTGTCGCTGATACCCTTGCTGGTACAATCGTCTGGTCAGAGCCATTTTCCAGATTTTCCGTTGCTGGCCATCACTACGAGTATCAACTGCTTTCAGGTGAGCCATGATCACCGTGGCAAAGGGATTGGCACTTTGTTCTAATTCTGGCCACTGCTGTTTGTAGTCTAACAGTTTCACCATCAAAAAATTGAACTGGATTTTACAGCCGAAGATTTCGCTACTGTATTGGGTTGGTCGCCACTGGGGGTTAGCATCACTCAAGACTGCTAAACTAGCAACCGGTCGATTGTAGCGTCCGCTAATCCGATGATGGTAGGTGTACATCCGTTTAGCAAACTCCGTCTGTTTTTCCCCTTGGACTTCCACATGAATTAGAATCCAGGTTTCTTGACCATTGTTGAGCCAGACCTTAACCAGTTTGTCTGCCCATCGACGTCCTACTTCCGCGTCTCGCACCACCTTTTGTAGTTCTTTGTCGAGGAATTCACTTGGACGAGACCAATTGATTTGACTATGAATGTGGGCAAAGCACAGGGCAATGAAGGGCTCAAAGTACCATTCCAGGGTGTCTTTCCAGGGGGAATCATAGTCCGCTGCTGGGTTAATCATTAATTTCCTCTAGTTCGGCTGATTCATCTAATTAATCACCAAACCCTGTTTCCCTGCTCTGAAAATATCTCTGTCGTACGTAAATATGGGGGCGGTGGGACTTGAACCCACACGACCGTTTAAGGTCAACGGATTTTCATTCTCCCGTAGCTTTCGCTACTGCCATAGCTGGCTCTTGAGAATTGGACTCTCTCTTTACCCTCGGCTTTACGTTAGGGTAGCTCCCGTCGAGTCTCTGCACCTTCCGAGAGGTTTTCCCGGCTTGGCTCAGGATTGCCTTATCTTTGACCAGACTTAGGTTTCCCTGAGTTTGAGAGCATTCACATGACAGATTTCTCCATCAGTGCTCAATTTCCTTAAGTCCGTAGCGTCTACCATTCCGCCACGCCCCCTGGTTGATATCACATAGCGGTGGGTTTGCGTTTACCCATCAACCACTGTGATTTCACTGTTTTCTATTTAACCATGAACTGGGGCTACTATGCAAGTATAGTATTGAAATTTTTGAAATTTTTAGGATGGGGCAAAGTCTGCCTCTGGGGGAACACAGGGCAGCATGTTCGACCTAAGGTAGTATAGTAGGGTTGAGCGATTGACCTTGGCCTTTGGGCCACGCTAAGCGAAGCAAATGGTCACGCTACGCGAACGCATTTTTGTCTTCTGTGTCCTAAACCAAAATTCTATGATTACTGCGATACTATACCTGTCTCTGGCAGGAGCCTACTTATTGGTATTCCCTCTCGCCATCTATCTCTACCTACAGAAACGGTGGTACGTTGCTAGCTCCTTTGAGCGAGGCTTCATGTACTTCATGGTCTTCTTATTCTTTCCAGGTTTATTACTCTTCAGTCCAATCTTAAACCTCCGCCCCAAGCGGCGTCAGCCACAAGGGTAAGTCAGTCACTTAAGCGATCATTAGTAATTCATGCGACGAATTGACGCGATTGGAATTGCCCTTGGTATCTTTGCCGCTGGCGGCATAGCCTACTTGATCTTTCAGCTCGCTGGGTACGATCACATCCAAGCCGGGATTTGGAGTCAAGTCCTCTTGGTTGGGGGGTTAGTTGGGTGGGTGCTAACCTACCTGTTTCGAGCCCTGACCCAAACCATGACCTATAACCAGCAGGTGAAAGACTATAAAGATGCTGTCCTGCAAAAGCGACTCGAAGAAATGACACCAGAAGAACTTGCCCAACTCCAAGCAGAGGTGGAACAGGAAAAGCGTTTGACCAAGGCACAGGACGATTCCTCCATATCCCCCCTTAAGCAGGAGGGGCAGGGGCAAAACTAGATGACGAATGACCAATGACAAAAATTTCCGATTGCTTCGGATCCCTGAGATCTAACTCCCAGTGTGCTCTGATTCCTTTTATTACCGCTGGGGATCCCGATTTAGAAACCACAGCCAAAGCCTTGCGGGTACTCGACCAATCCGGTGCTGACATCATTGAACTGGGAGTACCCTATTCCGACCCCTTGGCCGATGGTCCAACTATCCATGCTGCTGCGACTAGAGCATTACAAAAAGGTGTGCAGTTGGATGATGTCCTGGCAATGGTCAAGGACATTAGCCCAGAGTTACAAGCGCCAATTGTCCTATTTACCTACTACAATCCCATTCTCAACCGAGGGATTAATTCCTTTTTAGAGCAGATTGCTGAAGTGGGGGCGAAAGGCTTAGTGGTGCCTGACTTACCCCTGGAAGAAGCTCAAATATTGCTCAAACCTGCAGCAGAGCTTGGGATTGAAGTGATATTGTTAGTGGCACCAACTTCACCAACAGAACGGATTGAAGCGATCGCTAAACAGTCTCAGGGCTTTATTTACCTAGTCAGTGTTACCGGTGTCACCGGGATGAGAACTCAGCTGCAATCACGGGTAAAAGACTTACTCAATCAGATGCGTGGTCTCACTGATAAGCCAATTGGGGTTGGCTTTGGTATCTCCCAGCCAGAACAAGCTAAGCAGGTCAAAGATTGGGGTGCAGATGCAGTGATTGTGGGTAGCGCTATCGTAAAGCGTTTGGCAGATGGGACGCCATCAGAAGGCTTGTCAGCCATTGGAGACTTTTGCCAAAGCCTGAAATTAGCCATTACAGAGTGAATCCATGGGTAGTAAGTAGGGCTTGGCATTTACTGTCAAGGTCTAGGATACCGATCAGTAGTTTCTGATCGGATTAATCCTTGGTATTTAGATGTTATTTCATATCCAGATTAGTTCTCTGATTAAAATCCTTTCTCGGATTTATCAATTTCGTTTCCAAACACTGTTACGAAATCCTCTTTCATACTGATAACTGTCCAACCACGAGCTTCGGCCTCCTGAAGAGCATTCTCGGCACCTGTATCGTATACATATTCGCGGGGATCATCGTGGTGAACCAGCATCATCAAAGCTGGACCGTCTTGCTCGTCAGTGTACTGAAGCATTTCTAAATCACCATCGGAATTACCAACTGTGATAATTGGTTTTTTACCAATGTAGCGCTCAATCCCCACTACTTTACCTCCTTTAGTATTAATGGGTTGCACCAGTTCTGGCTTCCGAACCAAGACATGGGATCCATCGTCTTTGGTGATAAACTCGGTTTGGATGCTACTACCAATGATGTTTTCAGGGGGAATACCGTAGGCATCTTCGGCATAGGAGCGAATGAAATCAATCCCCCCCCCAGAGCAAATATAGACCTTGAAATCATTACTCCTGAGATAGTTGACCAGTTCAACCATGGGCTGGTAAGTCACCTTTATGTATGGAACTCCAAAGTCTGGATGCTTTGAGTTATCCAAAAATTCCCTAGCCTTCTGTTGATAGTCTTCTGTTGTCATTCCCTGGAGTTGAAGATCGTCTAGGATTACATCCTTTTGACTTAAAGAAGCAAGTTCTTTGAAATCTGGCAATGGATTACCTAGCTGTTCTAGGATAAATAACCGCTGAATAGTTGTGGGTTTTTCAGTCCACAGGGTTCCATCATTATCAAACGTGGCGATGCGATCGCTAGGACGAACGTAGTTATCACTGTTGGGATTGGTAACCTCTTGCACAAAGTCAAAAATCCCTTGCTTAGCTGCACCGGCATTCCAAGACAGTAAGGGGTCATAGTCCGCAGCAGCAGGGGCACATCCCAGAAAGCCTCCTAGGTAAAACACTGATAAGAGAATCGACAGGAAAACTAAAAACGTTCTTTTTTTCATGACCTAAGATTTATCGGGTGTAATTGCTGATCCGCTTCAAGGCAAACAAGGCTATTTTTACCGACTAAACCAATCTTGTCAATATAATCTTTTCCCATTAGTTAACCCTGTTCCAAGACACAAAAATGTTTCCTAGAACAGGGTTATAGCAGTCGAATTATAGATTAGGAGGTTAGCGGAACAGCCATGTCTACTCCCTCTCGTAAATATTCAATCGTACCACGTGACTTTCTCCGTTGGTTTTTAATCGGAAACCAATAATGTTCTATCTCATTTCAATCAGGAGAGTAACCAAGCAAATAATCAATTCTATAGCAATTGTCTTTCCCATGAGGTACAAAGGGATACCCCTAAATCCCCCTTAAAAAGGGGGACTTTGAATAAATGCTATATAATTTTTTCAGATTTAGGAAAAATTATCAGGCTTAACTAACCTAAATCCAATGTGAGTCGTTCCTGTATCCGGTGATTGAGACTCCCGAGCAGCAGGACGATAGCGACTACAATAATTAGGAGCACACAGGTAAGACCCGCCTTTAATTACATGTTTAGCAACACCCGGTTCTCTCGGGTCGAAGCTTTCTTTTTGATTAGGTCCTGTAGGATTAAGGCTGTGGGCTTTGCCATTGTGACCGATGCTATACCAATCTGAAGTCCACTCCCAGACATTACCAGTTATGTCATACAAACCATAACCATTTGGTTCAAAAGAACCTACAGGTGCAGTGCCGGTGTGACCATCAGCTTTGGTGTTGAAAAAGGGGAAGAATCCTTGCCAGGTATTCGCCTTCTGGGCCGAGTATTGCTCACCCCAGCTGTAGGTGGCATCATCCATTCCACCGTGAGCAGCATATTCCCATTGGGCTTCTGTGGGTACTGACTTCCCTGCCCACTTAGCATAGGCTTGAACGTCTTCATAGGCAACATGGACGACGGGATAGTTCTTTTTACCCTTAATGTCGCTCTTTGGACCAAAGGGATGTCGCCAGTCAGCCCCAGGAGTCCACTTCCACCAGCTCAGGTAACCCACTGGTCTAACCCCATTGTCCGGCATCTGAAAGACTAGGAAGGTGCCCGTTGCTCCTCTGTTAAGTCCGGAAACTGTTCGGAGGAGAGGGGACGCTCTGCTACTGTAATATAACCAGTTTCCTTGACAAATTTGGCAAATTCGGCATTAGTGACTTCGTATTTATCGATGCAGAAGCTCTCAACGGTAACATCTTCGGCAGAGCGCTCGGAAGGATAGTAAACGTCGGAACCCATCTTGAAAGTACCGCCAGGGATTAAGGTCATACCTTCAGGGCAGCTATTTACGGTGGGAGATGCCTTGACTTGTGTGGCAGTGCAAAGGACTAGGCATACTGTCAGGAAACTGAGGAAAAGTTTGAAGAGAAGTGATTTTAACCAAGGAGTCTTCATTGTTGAGTCAGAAAAGCTATTAGTACGTAGGCATTTAGCGGTCAGCGATCCGTTCAGCTATCAGGCGTTGCCCAAAGACCAATGGCACCTCAAGTACCGTGCCCATAGCCCATAAGCTGAATATCACTAAGCCACTCCATAGCCTGTGTAAGGACGTTTATAACTGGGATGTAAACCGAGAATAATATCGTCTTTTGGTATACCCATTTCCACCAAATCTTGTGCCAAATCAGCTTCTGTCATATTTCGCTGAATCCAAATTCTACCATCTTTGATATCTAAATGGATGAAACAGTTATAAACTCGTTTGAGTCCATCCCAGCCGATATCTAGAAGTTGATAATGGTCATGTTCTGTGTCAAAAATAAGTTGACCCTCAATCTCTGAATCTGAATTATTCGCTTCTAATGTGGCATGATTAGTTAATAGTTGGCGAATTATTAATCGGTACTTTTCTAATTTTTTCATAACAAAGGGGAACCATTATAATGAGTAGTAGACTGACACAGTTAAAGTAGTAGAATGGATTTTTGCTAAAAACCTTAATTGACAAGGGATTTAGGGATTTTACTAAAGCACCATTTTAGCTGTGTCAGTCCAGTGGGTTTCATTTTCGGGCAGCCAGGATGCCCACCCCACTCATATTGATCCCGCCCCTAAGCAATGCTTGGTTATTCAGGAATGACTGTATCTTCCCGGAAAGCCAGATTTTGAATTCGCTCGTCCAATGTTGGGTCAGTATCAGGCTGATTAAAGGCATTAGCTGCGGTGGGGAAGAATTCATGGAGGTATTCTGCTAAGGCATCCTGCTCGGAACCAAAGGAGGCAAAATTGGCAAAACCATCGAAAGGTTCAGGGATCGCACCATCTCGGATGCCGTTTTTGTTGAGGTCTTCGTCAGGATCTAAAACCCCATCGCCATTGCTATCCGGCTCACCCCAGAAATCGACCCGATTGAACAAAGCTGGATTGGCACTCAAGAAGGTGGATAAGGGAGCGCCATCAGCCACGTAGCTAATGGTAACACCACGAAACGTGCGGCTGGGATCCCCCACTAATTCACCATTTTGAGCCACCACATCAATAACTTGGTCTTGATCCTCCAGGACAACCAAAGATAGAACCCGATCATTGGCAGGACGAGTGCTATCAAAGCTAAATTTAAGCCGACCGACTTGGGGAAACTGGCCGGGAGTCACACCTGGAGCTGTTGCTGCTACCGCATCCTCGATGGTTTGCAACAATTGATCTGCCGTGACGGTAAACAGGGTAAGTCCATTGTTAAAACGGAGGGAGTTTGTAATGTCGAGTTGGGAAACTTCCCCTTCTTCCTTGCCCACCGCAGGATTGGCTGCTGGGGGCAACAGTTCAAAGTCATTGGGGTCGATGCCACCGTTAGCAGCGCTAATTACCCCGATGTTGGAACGGATGCCACCTCCATTTTTGAAGGAAAACACGGTTGTATCATCGACAGTCTTGGCATAGGTCAGGTTAGCATCAGCGGTTAGGTTACCCAGGTTGGTTTCTTCGGTACGGACAAAAGCGCGATCGCCCCGCAGGAAAACTTTGGTATTGCCAAAAATATTGCTATCCTGAGTACTGATCACTTCATCCAGGGTATTGGTAATTTCTACAACCTCTGGATCTGGGGTCCCTCCTACCGCTGCAACTCCTTGATCATCTGTGGCGTAGGCTCCACTAATGTTGGGGTCAATACTGCTGGCAATCAGGATACCGTTTGCATCAAAGTCCACCACCAGACGACCCACATACTTATAGGTGGCATCTGTGTTCACAACAGCGATCGCGTTTCCATCTCCATTGGTTTTGATAATAGGATAGGAACCGCCACTGGTATCTCCGAGCCGAAGATGATCGGTGGCATCAGACAGCAAGGTGTGAGACCCTCCCGCCACAATTATATCTACATCCCGCAAACGAGGGGCTAACTCATCCCGCTCAATGGTCAACTGTTGCATATGAGCCAGGAGAATAATCTTGTTGATGCCCGTAGCCGTCAATTCATCCACCGCAGTTTGGATTTTAGCAGCCAGGGCGTCATAGTCTGTGGGATTTTCCGGGAACACCGTGACTCCATCAGAGGAAGAGATGGTAGGCAGAAGGGGTGTGCTTGCTCCGACAATACCAATTGGCTCACCATTGACGGTAATCACTGCAGTCCCCGCAACTTGTCCTGCCGGAATGGTGCTGACTTCTTGACCGTTTGCACTGATCAGGCTTGATAGGTTAGGGTCTGTGCTAAAATCCAGGTTTGCACTGAGATAGGGAAACAGCGCCCCACGGTAAGATCCATCAGGTTGAATGATATCCCGCACTTCCTTGCTGCCGAGATCGAAATCGTGATTCCCAAAGGTCGAAGCTTGGATACCGAGTTGATTGTGGATTTCGATATTGGCGTGACCAATACTAGCTTCTCCCACAGGGGTGTCGTTCAACCTAGGGTCGCTGCCAGCAAACAGGAACGGACTGGGAATGTAGTTGTCTCCAGAGGAGAGGACAAGAGTATTGGGGTAGTCCTCCTTGAGGGCATTCAGGACGGCGGAAAACCGAGGAGCATCTTCCAATGCGGCCAGTCCAGCCTCAAAATCTGAAGCATGGAGCAGTTGTAGAGTAAAAGGCTCTGTATCTGAGTCAACAACCTCTGGCTCCGGGTTACTAGTTCCTGTAGAGCCTATATCGGGGATGGGTCGATTCTGTTGTCCTATCACAAGGTAGGCAACGATAGCCAAAACTAGGGCGATCGCAACTGCTACCCCTATTTTCCAAATACGGTTCCAATTCATTAAATATACCTAATAACTTATCTGTGCCTTGTTTACCCTATCAAGTTATTGCTCTTTTTTGTACGATAGGATGCCGAAGCAATACCAAACTTCGACATCCTATCTCTAATCCCTAGTTGTTTAATTCAACTGGCCGCCCAAACCAACGCAAAAGTTAAATATCCCTGCTGTTTCGGACCTATTGCTTGAACCGATTGATTGGCGCTAATACGTGTGAAATACAAATCACCAATCTGGGTAGCCAAAAACTCACTCTGGAACGAACCACAAGAAAGCTGCATTATTTGCATTTGGCTATAGGTCAAGAACTCAGTAAACTGTTCCACATCCGTAAAACGACAGGAAAGAATCTTGGAACGTCCTGCGGTAGATTCGTTCAAATCTTGACCAGAATTTGCTGCATTAAAACTCATGACTAGTTCAGATAAAATACATTATAATTCGTGGCATTTGTCAGTAAGGATGTAGTTCACCCTTGGTATTTTAGGGAGTAGGGATTAGGTAGTAATAAAATTAAATCTACCTCATAAGTATGATCAATTATATCAAGCTTTTGCTAAGATATATAGCAATTATCATAGTTATGAGGAAAAAATTTCTGGATTTTAGGGAACAGGGAACAGGGAACAGGGAACAGGGAAGAGAGAATAGGGAATAGGGAATAGGGATGTCCTGCATCAACACAGGGAATCAACGTCAAAGAAGACTGTACCTCATAACTGCGAGAAACGCTATAATTTAAAATTATCTCATGAAAGCAAATGCTGATTTATCATACAGCCGTTTTCCTATTAATGAAGTACACACCGATTTTTTGTCTTTTCCCTGTTCCCTGTTCCCTATTCCCTATTCCCTATTCCCTATTCCCTATTCCCTTTGACCATTAATTATAGTTTCACCTCTCAACTAAAAATGCTATAGCTGATGGCTGACAGCTGACGGCTGAATGCTTACTAACACCCTACGTTAAAAATTCCTTAATTATGAAACCCCAAACTGAGCAAATTGTTACTACCCTTCAAGAACTAACCAAAGATGAATACTACAGCCTAGTTGGTGACGCACCTTATATAATTATCCCTTGGGAAGTGCAAGATAAAGGTTCCTTTTCAGTGGAACGCTTTCTAGTGGATAACACCGGTCTTATGCCCTTTGCTCCTGAAGAGTTTCTCAGTCAGATTCGCGCAACCCAATCTCAAGCTGTGAGCGACCATTACCAAAATCTGATCGCACTGCTGCAAGCTAACTTGTCAGAGTTAACTATCTATGGCTATCGCCTTCCTACACTACCAGAAGACTTGGAAGAGGGATTTCCCCTTCAACAAAGTGTCTTTGGCTCCTTAGGAATTCCGATGCTAATCGGTTCATCAACAGCAGGAGAGTGGATTGGATTAGGTATCAAACAAAGTTGGCGGTGCAACTCATCACCACAATTTATGATTCCGGATCTAGAATCTCTCCAAGACAATACCGCTGCACTGGTTGAGCAAATCAAATCTATCACCAATCAAATTACTCATCAAGCCCAAGCAGAGGAAGAATTAACTTTGGGAGGTTTCGAGGTAGTGATCACCACTAGTCGCAATGAAGTTATCCAAAAATTATTGGATACTACGGGATTTTTAGAGATTAGCGAAATCAATGAATTTATTAGAGTTCGAGATGATTACGGCACCGAGATAGAAGAGTATCAGGAAACAATAGCACAGCTAGAACAAGAACTAGTAAAGTTAGAGGAAGAAGGAGACTTATCAACGGAACAATACCAAGAGGTTCAAGAAGAATTGTCAGAAGAAAGAGCAGGATTAGAGGAAATCCAAACAGAATGCAAGTTCGAGTTAGACTTGAGAAACTTGTTTGCCACTCAACTGCTTAATTCCAAAACTTACCATCTTAACTTCAATCTGTCTGGAGAATGGTGTACAGTTCACTATGCCTTAGGGGAAACTCACGATCACGATTGGGTAGTAGTAGCAACAATTAGTTATACTCTTTGAGGGAATCACAGGAGTGGGCGCGGGGAGATGGGGAGATGGGGAGATGGGGAGATGGGGAGATGGGGAGATGGGGAGATGGGGAGATGGGGAGATGGGGAGATGGGGAGATGGGGAGATGGGGAGATGGGGAGTCAGATAAGCAACTGGAACTCCAAGAGCGCGCTCCATCGCTACTCCCTGCTCCCTGCTCCCTCTCTCACTATTGGTGATTTTTCATAACTATATTTTTCACAACTAGTTGAAAATTGTGATAAGATAGTTTTTGGAAAAAATTCAGGATTAATCAAAAGTTTACTCTCGGATAGTAGGGATTTATGGTAATAACTAAAACTTAGTTATTGTTAAAATATTTGCTTTTAACCGATTCCCGATTCCCGATTCCCGATTCCCGATTCCCGATTCCCGATTCCCGATTCCCGATTCCCGATTCCCGATTCCCTGTTCCCTGTTCCCTAACGATATGCAAATTATATTTCGTGAGTTTAACCCATTTGATTTGTGGATTTGGATAGAATTTAGCACTGTTCCCTCCTATCGGGAAAAGGAATACGTGGAAGAACTGTTCAATTCCTGGTTTTTATTAGGTAAATTGGGAGGATTTGATGCAGAAAACCTGCCGGTGCAAGAAGTTGGCCTAGAAATCAGCTACATGGAATATGATGATAGAGTAGCGGAAAAGAGTTTAATGGCCTTGATGCATAATCAGGGCGAGTTTGAGTATGAAGGCACTTGGGGGCGCTGCTGGTTTGATTTAGGAACTAGTGATGCGATCGCTCTTGATATTTTAATTAATTCTCTCCGGCAACTTGCCAAAGAATATGTGGAGATTGAAAAATTAATTATTGGTGGTGAAAACGACGATTGGCCAGTGTACGATCGGAGCAAATCAATGTTTTACGAATCTAATTCCAACTAATTCCTACTAATCACTTAGCAAATCGTCCCTGGATTTTTGGGTCAGGGTAATGGGTAATCGTCAAGTACCCATTACCCATTACCCATTACCCATTACCCATTAGCACTTAGACCAATTCAAGTAGGGTGGGCAAAGTAATCTAATCATTAATACTCATTTGAACCAAACTGTTTTTGCCCACCCTACAAGCTACAAGCTCAAGCAGATTAGAGATTAAACAGCCTCTAAATTCCTTTCTCCAGTCCTAATCCGGACAACTTGCTCAATGGGACTGATAAAAATTTTCCCGTCGCCGATTTTACCGGTGTGAGCAGCAGCGAGAATTTTTTCTACTGCCATGTCAACTAAGCCATTTTCAACAACGACTTCTAGCTTTACCTTAGGAAGAAAGTCTACCCTGTACTTTGTACCGCGATACTGTTCAGTTTGACCTTTCTGTCGTCCAAATCCCCGAACTTCAGACACGGTCATGCCAACGATACCAGCATTGACTAAAGCGATTTTGACGTCTTCGAGCTTATAGGCTCGGATAATTGCCTCGATTTTTTGCATTTTCCCAGCCCCTTACTGGGGCTACCACTCCAATTGACTAAGACCAGCATGACACATATACCACGAAAAATAAATTTTTCTGTAAAAAATAATACTTTTGTCATAGGTCATTTGTTAACGCCCATGTTCGTGCCTGCCTTGCTCAGAGAGGATAAGGGGGAATCCCCATTTTTTCGTTTAACTTTTACCATTTAACTTTTCCCGTTTAATTTTTATAGCAATTCCCATCACGAGTGAGGTACACAGGTTTTTTTACCACTCCCTACTCCATTCCCCCCTTATTAAGGGGGGTTAGGGGGGATCCCTACTCCCTAAAACCCATAAATTTGTACCTCACCCAATTGATAACTGCTATATCTTCATTGAAATCCCAGTGCTAAAGCTCCCTGGTAAAATATCAAGCTAGCTACCCAAGCCAACCCTAAGGAAAACACTAAGGAAAATAGGGTAAATTTCCAGGATTTAGCCTCATTAAATAGGGTAACAATGGTAGTTAAACAGGGAGTGTAGATTAAGCAAAAGATACAAAAACTATATCCTTGGATAAAGGTTACTGTATCAGTTATCTGCTGACTAACAGCAACGGAGTTAAGTCCATAAATTACCGCTAAAGAGCCAATCACAATTTCTTTAGCAATGAAACCAAAAATTAGGGCTAGGGTTAAATGGGGATTAATACCAATGGGATTCATGACCGGACTTAAAAATTGTCCAATTTGCCCGCCAATGGTATCCAATCCTGTGGCTCCTGGCGGTAAATTCGTGATGAACCAAACGGCAACACAGCCAAAGGTAATAAACCCAGATGCTCGTTGCAAAAATTCTTTGACTTCTCCCCAGCCTCTTAGTAAGACTTGTTTGAGGGTGGGAATTCGGTAAGGGGGTAATTCTATAATAAAGGGTTCCTCGTTTTTAAAGACTCCTTGGAAAAGAGCAGCAGTGACAATGGCGGCGACAAAACTAAGTAGGTATAAAGAAAATAATACTAACGCTCCGTTACCATGGGGAAATACAGCGGCAATGATAAAGACAAATACCTGGAGTCTTGCAGCACACAAAGCAAAAGGAATGACTAGCATAGTTAGCAGTCGCAAGGCTTGCGATCGCATAACTCTAGTGCCCATTAATGCGGGCACATTACAGCCGAATCCCATCATTTGCATCACAAAACTGCGACCATCTAACCCCAACCGTTCCATAAAGATATCCATTAAATAGGCAGAACGGGATAGGTAGCCACTATCTTCTAGAATTGCCATTAAGATAAAGAACAGCACAATTAATGGAACAAAGGAAGCAACGGTAGCTAAACCGTTCCAAATCCCATTAATCAAAAAGTCTTGAATCACTGTGGGTAAGGGTTGGATAACAGGCTCAATTATGGCACCTTGAATCCAGCCAGTAATCTCATCCATCAGGTCTTGAGAGGGTAGTCCCACAGTCCAAACTACCCAAAATACCAGGAACATTCCTAAGAAGAACAAAGGTAAACCCAATATCGGATGCAGCAGGAACTGATCAATCCTGGCAGTTAAATTGACTGCCATCTCAGAGGGCATTTCTACCGCACCATTGAGGAGTGAATCTATCTCTTTAGTGGAGATAGAGCTATGGTCTGATATACTATTTTTTAGATTATCTATTAGATTATCTCTATTAATCGATTCTTCTTGTGCGTTTAAAGTTTTAGAAATTTCTAGGTATGCCCTCATATAGCCGTCTCCATACTTGGCACTAATGAGGAACACGGGGATATCAAAATTATCGGATAATTTTTCGGTGTTGATTTTAACTCCATATTGCTTAGCTTCATCAGCCATATTCAGCATCACCACTGCAGGTAAACCTAGGGCTTTTACCTGCAAAACCAAGCGAATTTGACGGTCAATTTGGGAAGCATTGAGAACAATAATAAATAGATCAACAGCAAAATTTTCTAAAAAGGTTTGAACAATTTTCTCATCATCAGAAAATCCCTTGAGGTCATAAATTCCTGGTAAATCTACGAATTCCGTAGGTTCGCCATTGAGTTGGACATTAGCTTGTAGTAGATCTACAGTAATGCCGGGCCAATTGCCAACATGAGCATTGGTACCTGTGATCCGGTTAAAGAAGGTTGATTTTCCCGTGTTGGGCATTCCTAGCAAGGCAACTCGCTTAACCCCTTTCGAGTCTTCAATGACGGCGGTGCTGGTATTGTGGCAAGAGGTCATAATGTTACTGGCAGATATTTGTTTAAGTTCTGCAGGCTATCGGGGGGCCTTGAACCGTAACGATTATATAGCAATATTTCCGATTATTATAGCAATACGCGCTTGGGTATTTACAAATAATGGTGAGGGATAAATTGCTACAAGCTTTGTCAAACTTGGCTTTTCTATTGCTAGCATGCCTCTTGCCTATTCCCAGCCCGTAGCGCTATGGCTATGAAAGCGAACGCTAAAGTATCGCTGATACAAATTGCAGCTAACCATGACTTGATTGTCTGACCAATTCACCAGTCCCATACTGTAAAGCTTAAATGCCTGTACCTGTTCCAAGGCCACTGGAACTTTTGCCCTAACCACTGCTTCAAAGGCTACGGCTAAATCAGGCTGAAGGTTCAAACGCACAGTTTGGTAACCCTGAGTTTCTGCATGAGCCAGAATCCTCACCATCAGGGATGTTTTCCCCATCTGTCTGGGTGCTTTAATATGAATAAAGGCTCCTGGTTTAACAATCTCTTCGTAACACCTGAATTCATAGGGGACTCGCTCGACATAAAATCGGGAAGCTAAAGGAACTCTTCCCTCTGGTAACTCCAACTGCTGCGATTGAGGATTGAGGATTTGGGATTGGGGATGGTTCGGAAAAGAAACATTTGATATCTGTTCAGTAGCTGTAGATTCCACCTTCCCTTTTTCGTAAGGCTCTAGTCCCTGTTTCAATACCCCAAGCAGCTCCTGAGTATGACTCGATTCTTGATTGACCTGTCGTCTTTCGAGTACACTACGAAAGTTGGTTTTACTAACTTTTTCCCCTAGTGCCTCTGAGAACAGTTTCCATAATTTAGGGGCAACGGTCTGCTTGATATAACTTGCTGAATAGCCTAACTCTTGAGCGATCTGGTCATAGGTTTTGCGTTGCCCTTGCCAGGATTTTTGCAAAACTGCTCTTTGGATATCACTGAGAGATTGCCCTGTGTTGGAAAACACTAATTGTTCCGCAAATCCTAATCCTTCCTGAATATCGATCAGGTATTGTAAGTTAAGCACTGCCATTTACTTTGCACCCTACATGATTCTTGGCGGCTAACCTGAGTGTGATATAACCATAGAAAACTGCTAGACTACCGGTTCAGTAATCAAAATTATGGGTAGACGCAAACCAAAAGATGATAGCCCTTTTGCTGAAATCCTAATTGCTTCGTTCTTTGGCTTCGCCTACTTCGTTATTCAAAATGATTAATGTCTCGATGGGGTAGGAGCTAGTCAAGAGTTCGGTGTGTTATATCAAATTCCGTTAGCCTACATCTTTAGTAAGGCTGACGAAAGTTTGCGATCGCGCCCCGCGTGGCCTACGGCCAATCGCGTTAGCTAAACGTATGATTTATGTGTAGGTTATGTATAATATTTCTTGAAGCCAAGCTAAACTCAATGGCACGCTCCAATTGCCCTGAGATTAAGCATGATAGCATGATCGCTTTAATACCAAAATCAAGCGAACGCGCCCCGCGTGGCCTACGGCCAATCGCTCTACTCCGACTCCACAAGGGATTGGCTTCATCGTTGCCAGGCTTTGCTGCTGTAGCACCATGAGATGGGACCTAGGAGCCGCTACTTGAGGTGCATCTTGAGGTGAATCAAACCAACCCCAAGGTGGGAAAATTTAGATAAGTATCCGAAAATCCCATTCTCAATCGTGTAGTCTCTAGGAGAATAATCTGGGATCACGTTCTGCTAATTGGCAGTGTTGGATGGTCAGCACCCCCCTGTTGCCTAGACGGGGCGACCTGACTCAACTGCTATGTTTTCCATAACCCTGATGCTAGGTTAGGTAATTATGGCGGAAAAACTTGAGGTAATAATTATGCTTATACCCTTATCGATGACTTTGATGATCGCCTCAGTAGCCATTTACCTTTGCGTTAAGACTACTGAAGAAATCGTCAAAGTGGCTGCAGCTATAACAGCCTTAATCTGTCTGTTTGTCAGCCTATTTTTTGTTCCTTGGCCAATCAAACTACTAATTTTGATCCTTCCCTTTTTTATTGAAAAACTCCAGCGGGTAGCCTCTCGCTAGGGATTAGCCATGATCGGTTTAGGCTTTAAGTACTAGAAATTAACCATTAACCATTAACCATTAACCCAATACCTAAAACCGTAAGCATATGCGCTACGCGCATATGCTTACCTAAAACCTAACCCCTAAAACCATTAACTTAGCTGCGACCATTACCATTACCATTACCATTACCATTACCATTGCTGGTTGCCAGCACCCGATCAGCTAGCTTACCTGGCACTTCCTGGAGATGGTCATAGCTCCAATTAAAGAAACCGATCCCTAAAGTAAGCGATCGCAATTCCATGATCAAGTTCTGCATTTCTGCCTGGGGGATATAGCCAGAAACACAATCCCATCCTGTCCAATCAGAACAGGTCTGATAGCCCAGGATTTGACCCCGATGACCGGTGATCAATTGCAGCACCTTAGAGGTGAATTCCTGAGGTGCATAGACCCCAACAGACATAATTGGCTCAAGTAACATTGGCTCACAATCGGGCATACCACCGGTCATAGCTAGCCGTGCTGCTTGTTTAAATGCCTGTTCCGAACTATCTACGGAGTGGTAAGACCCATTGGTTAGAGTCACAGCCACATCTACCACTGGGAAGCCTAAGGGTCCGTGGGACAAGTACTCCTTTACTCCGATCTCCACACCAGGGATATATTGCTTTGGCACCACCCCACCGACAATGGTTTCCGAGAAGTTAAACCCTTCACCCCGAGACAAGGGTTGGATATCAAGGTAGACATCACCATATTGCCCATGACCACCACTTTGGTGCTTGTAGCGCCCATGAGAGGTAGTGGATTTGCGGATACTTTCTTTGTAAGGCACTCGGGGTAAGTGAGTGGTCATCGGTAAGTTGTATTTGCGGCTCATCCGGTCTAGAGCAACCTGAAGATGAATATCTCCCTGTCCCCATAGGATGATTTCGTGAGTGTCTCCATGTTGTTCCCACACCAGAGATGGGTCTTCTTCCAGCAGCTTGGTTAAGGCACCACTCAGCTTAACCTCATCTTTGCGCTTCTCAGGAGTAATGGCTAACGCATAGACTGGTTTGGTTCCCTCAGCTATTGGTAATTTAATCTCTGGATTACCCGTATCAGTGGTCAGGGTGTCACCAGTTTTAATGCCCTCTAAGCGTCCCAGGGCAACGATGTCACCAGCAGATACTTGGGAAACTGACTGAGTGTGGTGACCAAACATACGGTATAAGCCTCCGGCCCGGACACCGTTAAAGACCATGCCATCGGTTAGTTTCCCTTGCCACACTCGCACTAGGGAGAGTTTTCCACCTTGGGGAGTGTAATAGGTTTTGAGTACCTGTGCCACTGTGCTTGATTCATCACCAGCAATGTCGCGACGCTCGGCAGTGGTTTCTGGGGTTGGTGATTCTCGCAGTAGGGCATCGATCAAGGGGCGAACACCATAATCTTGCTGAGCAACACCCATAAATACAGGTACAATCAAGTCGGCCCCCAATTCCATCTTCAGGTCTTGGACAATTTCTTCTTGGGGTGGCTCGATTTCTTCTAGTAGTTCTTCGAGGAGGTGGTCGTCAAAATCTGCTAAGGTTTCTAGTAATTCTGTGCGTGCTTGCTGTTCTGCCTCTTTCAATGACTCTGGCAGTGGGATCGGATCAGCTGGGGCATCAGGATGGTAAAGATAAGCTTGTTCGGTGACTAAATCAATAAACCCGGTGAGGTGTTCTCCCTTACCAATGGGGTATTGGTGCAGTACTAAGGGGCGAGTGGAAACTGAATTGAGGGCATCAAAGACGGACCGTAAGGAGTTACCATTAGCATCATCGGTCAACTCAAACCGATCCATTTTGTTAATAAAGACTAAGTGGGGGATTTCCCAGTCGTCGAGAAATTTGAATAAGGGTGCTAAGGTGAGGACGCGATCGCTTACTGGTTCACAAACCACGACAGCCGCATCCACACCAACTAAGGCGTTGTAGGTTTCTTGAGCAAATTCAATGGAACCGGGACAGTCTATAAAATTGAAGCAGATATCTTGATACTCGGTGCTGGCGGCAGTTACCTCCACACTCATTTGGCGTTGCCTGGCCTCGGTGGCATTATCACCGACGGTGTTGCCTTCCTTTACTGTGCCTTTGCGAGAAATCCTACCAGTAACGGACAACAAACTTTCGAGTAGAGTGGTTTTCCCACTGAGATACGGACCAACAATTGCCACATTACGGGTGGCTTTACACGCTTTGCCGTTCATAATTTACCCCCAAATTATTTCAATTGGACTTATGCATTGAAGCGGAGCTTGAAGGGGATGATCTGGTAGCGAGGTGAGTTGGTTAAAACGTGCCATACGTCAACGCTTCTCTTACCTGCTCATCCTACCTACTTATCTCCTGACTACTGGTTTATGCGTAAGTTTTGTTGAGATGGGATCAACGTTATCTGGTTGTGAGATTAACTTATTTTGGTTTGATCTAGATCGAACTTGCAATGTCTTGTAATGTAAACTACTAAAACTGTTAAGTAAGATAACTCTAGGTCACTAATTTTCAAAAAATATGAATACACGTAACAACTATAAAAAAAAATGTTTAAAAAATCTTAAGCAAAATTTATTCCCACTCAACTTAATGTTTTTTAACAGAAAAGTCACTACTAGAAGCTATTTCTTCCTAGGAGTCAGTTGGCTGTTGGTGCTGACACAGCCACTAGTTTCCCATGCCCTAGGGGTTAACCCAGATCATCTGAATGATTCACCAGGGAGACTGAGTAGACATCATCCCCTTACTCGCCCTTACCGTTACAGTGGTAGACTAATCGCCCAGTCTCAGTATCTCCCAGCACTCAAACCAACTCAACCCGCAGCCCTCGAGCAACTTAACCAAGGACTGGCATTAATTCAAGAGAGTAAGGTACTTGAAGCAATCGTGGCGTTTGAAAAGGCCGCCCAACTGAATCCCAAGCTAGCACCAGCACACTACAACTTGGGCCTAGCATTGCGGCAGGTTGGAAAATTGCAGGCGTCAGCCGATGCCTTTTATCGGGCGACCCAGACCGATCCAGAATTTGCTCTAGCCTTTGCTAATTTAGGGGCTGCCCTGTTGGAAGGAAAGAATTTGTCTCAGGCACGGGAATATCTAGAAAGAGCTCTGGAACTTGACCCTAAACTTGGTGTTGCTCACTATAACATGGGTCTAGTTATGTCCAAGTTGCGAACACCCGCACAAGCGATCGCATCATTTAAACAAGCAATGCAATTTAGCCGTAATGCTCCCGAACCGCCATATCATTTAGGACTGATTTATAGGCAACAGGGGAAGCTGGAGGAGGCAAAAAAGGCGTTTGAGCAAGCGATCAAAATCAATCCCAAATACCCCGAAGCCCACTACAATATCGGGGGAATTTTATTTAGTCAGAGAAATTTGGATGGTGCTCTGGCAGCATTCCAGCAAGCAGCGGTAGCTAACTCGAATTACGCTAATGCCTATTATGCTGCTGGTGTAGTATTTCTGCGCCAAAACCGGTTTAGTGATGCTCTGCAAGTCTTGCAGTATGCTAGAGACCTTTACAATAGCCAAGGTAATCCCCAGTGGGGACGTAGGGCTGAGCAATTGATGGAGCAAGCCCGTAATTCCGGTTTTTAGTGCGGTTTGTACCATCAGAACTTGTTAGCTTTGACGACTCCCCACAGATAAATCTGGAGCGTTGCACCTGTAGGGGGATGATTTATGGAGATGGGGAAGATGGGGAAGAATCCACCCATCCTCCTGTTGATGTTTATCACGTTTCAATTAGGATTTCTAGATCAGTTGTTTTTTGCTTTTTTTAATGGCAGGATTTACAGAATATTTTTAATTTTTTTTTTTTAAAACTTTAATAAAAATTCAATCAATACTCAATTATGTGAAAATAATCAAACCAATGCCAAGTATTTTTTACTAATTTCTGAGTGTTATGTTAATAGTTAATATCCAAATAATTTTATATATAAATATAATAGTTTTGGAAAAAATAATCGAAAACTATGTCACCTTTGAATTTAAGTTATAGGGCTACAAAACTTAAAAAGCTTAAAATCAATTGTCCTTTATCTGGAAAAATTTAGGTATTGCCCAGGCTAATACTAGCCTAGCTTGAATTTTTTGCCGATTATTAAAAGTGTAGTAACGTTGGGAGACCTTGAGTTTAGGGGATAAGACTGGGTGGCGACGGTTAGCCTAATCTAGACATTATCAAAACCCGATTCCTACTCCCCACTGCGCTCTCCTTCAATTACGGTTAAGACTACAGCATACTATAACTGATAAAATTTAGCCACACTCAATACAAAAAACCCCTGATGGGCGGTTGGGTGCCCCAGGGGGATGCAGCAAAAGGTTAAAACTACCATATACAACAGTAATCGGAAATGACAGTAAACCGTATCCGCAAAATCTCGGAAATCTCTGAGCCACTCGCAATAGTGGCCTACGAATAATTACGTACTTGCCTTATCCATGGTTACTATAGGGCTCTTGTCTACTAATATTCACAGCGATCTGACAAACCAGTAACTTGGGTCGAACTAGGGAACTGGCTCCTATTCCACACCTAGTTCAGGGAATCTCAACGGAATTGAGTTGCCTTGAGCGCAAATCAGACTCGAAGGGCGTGTTCCATGTGCTGAACCCTTTGGAGTTTTCCAGGGTTTTGATCCTGCCGATACAACTTGTCTAAGCCAAGAATGAAGACAGTGAGTATAATTAGTGTAGTGGCCAAATTGCGAGCAAATAGTAAATCGAACATGACTATATCCTGAATTTCTCAATCCCTGGGGGTTCTGAGCCCCATTGCCCATGATTAAAAATTCTGAAGTGCCGATGTTTAATTTAGGGTTGACGCTCAGGTGTACTGTTTTGGTTGTTGTGTAAGAATTGAGGCCAATCGCTACAACTGGTGAAATCTGGTGAAATCTCCGAAATCTCGTAACTTACTAGTAGCTTCCTTGGTGGCTGGTGCTGTCTTGGGCTGTACCCACCAAGTTATACCGACCACACCAGCGCTAGAGGCTAAACCAGTGATTAGCAGATCTGTTACTGATCTAATTCAGATTGAACCCTTACCGATTGCGACCAAGTATAGGAATCAGTGGACTCCTGAATTGGAATCGGAATTCTGGGTGCGAGCCAACCAGGCAATTCAGTATTACGGTGGTAAAGGTTATGGCAACAACTACGGGGAAAATGAGAAGCGGTCTTATCCCTATGCCATGTTTGATTTTATTTTTGGCAATCGGGAGAAAGCCCTAGAGTTTCTGCAATCAGAAGATGCCCAAGCTGAAGATAACCAACACACTGAGGGTATTGACTACTATTACGCTTTCACCCTCAAAGGACAAATCCGAAAATACTTCTTCTTTGGGCAATTTCTCGACCCGACCTACAAACAGCGAATGTTTGACGGTGCTAAAACCTGGACAGAAACAGACCC
Organism: Moorena sp. SIO3I8; assembly: GCF_010692325.1. Classification (GTDB taxonomy): domain Bacteria; phylum Cyanobacteriota; class Cyanobacteriia; order Cyanobacteriales; family Coleofasciculaceae; genus Moorena. Next base: position 166,474 of record NZ_JAAHHW010000002.1, read on the forward strand.
CAACGGGCGTCCTCACCCCATTTATGGTAAGGGAAAAGGTGGTGATGGTTGGGGACCGGATGTGCGAGGAGGTTGGGTGGATGGACGCAACACGGACAATCTCCGGGCAATGCGAGAGATTTCCGTTTATCTGATGGCGGAGGAAACCGGAAATGAAGAGACTAGGCGTCTGTATAAAAAGAAAATTCAGCGCTATGTCTGGGCGCTCTACAACATTGGTATGGGAGAGTGGGATTCAGAGACTTACCATGGTCACACCTTTGCGGCTTATCTAAATCTCTACGACTTTGCGAAGGAGCCGGAGGTGAAACAACTGGCGAAAGCGGCTCTAGATTGGATGTCAGCGGCGGCAGCAGTGAAATATTATCGAGGTGGTTTTGGCGGACCGACTAAGCGGGATTACGGCAAAAGTAATGTGGTATACGGAGCCAGTGCTGCCCGTCTGTTCTGGCTTTATTTTGGCGATGTTACCTTAGTGAATCCTAAGCCAGAACGGGATGTAATTCACGTAATTACTAGCGCCTATCGACCTCCCCAGGCGGTGGTAAAGTTAGCTCGTAAGCAGTTTCAGAAGCCTGTGGAAATCCTGGCGAGTAAACCAGTCTACGAAAATTGGAAAGCTGGAGGTGAGGATAAACCAGGATATTGGGAAACCACCTTCTTTGGTCATACCTATCAGTTGGCGAGTTTGGCGGGTGAATTCCCTGATGGTGATGTCGGACCATTCAAGCTAATGGCATACAATCAAGAGCGGGGTGTGGATTATTTTGTTGCTAATACTGGTGGTGATTGGGTGAAGCCAGGAAAACATCAGGGAGACCAAGTTGGGCAATACCGTAACCTAGTTCTTTGGTTAAGACCAGCTACGGATAGACCATTCTTTTTCCAATTACCTAAGACGGCTCAAGCAGAAATAGAAGATGGGATTTGGTTCTTTAAACTGGAGAAAACCTGGTTAGCGATTCGCTCGATTAATTTGGATACCTATACTGAGGTGGCTATACCCAACCAGAAATTTGCCCAGCTCTATAGTCAGGAAAAAACTCTGAAGGCAACACCCCTAGGCAATAGCTATGCTGGCTTTGCTCTAGAAGTAGGAGAGGAGGAATCTCATGGTAACTATGAGGATTTTAAACAGGCAGTTAAGACAAAAAGTCAGTTAGATTTACGTGAAATTGCCATAGGTAAAGTGCAGTGGATTGGTAGCACTGGTGAGAGTCTTAAACTGACCTACAATCCTAAAAATGACTTGCCAAGTCTGACGCGAAATGGGATAAAACATGACTGGTCAAAACACCTTGATCTGTACAAACCAGTTAATGGGAATGGACCAATTTCTCTAGGTTGGAAAATAGGTAATCTCCGGGTTGACGCAGGGGATTTGGTGTTTGAAAATTGATTGTTAAGTGTTGAGTGTTGATCGCTGAATATCCCCTAAGATGATGTCTGAAACCAAGGGTGCATCTCATATTTGTAAAAAATTTGCGTAGGGTGTGTTAGGGTAGGGGGGGCCTCATTTTCCGCCTCGTAGCCAGGTTTTAGACAGCCCGCCCCGTAACGCACCACCTTGTCAAACAACAAAAATGAGATGCACCCGAAACCAATAGTCAGTAATTATATGGTCATATAAGTCATTTTTTAACCAATAACGTTGATTATATAATTCATGATTATGGAGTTTAGACTAACTGGTGTTGAAGGAGTTGTAATCTCTTCAGCGCATCCTCATTGCTTAGGTCTGGTGCCCTAGAAAGCAGAAGGTTAAAATTTTCAATAGGATCGGTTAAACAAGCACCATTAGCCCCCTACTAGGGTGACTGATACGAAACTTGTCAGACATGTTAACGTTCAAGGCTAAAGGTCTTGCTTCTCCCATGGAGGAGGGGCTTGCTTGGAAATTTTATCAATAAGTTAGGATTTTAGCCCCGATGTATTTATGAGAAACAAAAAAAATAAGTCTTTATGGATAAATCTCTATTTTTAGATCATCAAGAAAATGCCAAAAATCAGGAAACTATCAAGCCGAAGCGGCAAATTTATCCTTTACTACTGAGCCTATTGGGTTTAATCCTAGCTGGGATAGCTGTGTCAAGCAAGTATTTTGTATCAACATCCCAAGATAGAACAATCCCACTAAGTGGTCGGATTGAGGGGGACGAAACTGATATTGGGACGAAAGTTGGAGGTAGAGTTAATTTTGTAGCTGTGCAGGAAGGGAAAGAAGTAAACAAAGATCAGAACATTGTGCGGCTTGACGATCAAGAAATTCAAGCTCAGTTAAAAGGTGCTACTGCTCGTTTAGTTTCTGCTCAGCAACAGGAACTTAAAGCCCGTCTGCAAATCAATTTAGTCGAAAGTCAGATTCTGGAGGTGCAGCTAAATCTCAAAAAAGCACAAGAAGATACCAGAGGTCAAGTCTTACAAGCTGAGGCATCAGTTGCAGCTAATATTGCTCAACTTAATCAAGCGTTTGCTAAGTTAGAAGAAGCTCAATCTGAATTAAACTTAGCAAAAGCTAATCGCGATCGCTTTGCTCAATTGGTGGAACAGGGAGCCGTAAGCAAACAACAATTTGACCAAACTCAGACAACTTTTGAAAAAGCCCAAGCAACTGTTAAAGCAAGTCAAGCATCAGTTAATGCTATCGGCAAATTAGTAAATGTAGCACAGGGTCAGTTAGTACAAGCCCAAACCTCTACTCTCAACCCAGAGATTATCAACGCTCAACTGAGCAGATTACAAACTCAGTTAGCCCAGGCTCGTTTACAACTGGCTATGGTTAAAGCTGAAGTTGAGATTGCCAAAGCTTTCCAACAAGAGATTAAAAGCAAAATAAGTGATCTGGAAATTGCCAGTCCCATTGATGGTGTGGTTATTACTCGTCTAGTTGAACCGGGAGAAATAGTTAGTGCTGGTCAAACACTCTTAACGGTGATCGATCCCAACAATGTTTATCTACGAGGATACATTCCTGAAGGAGATATTGGCAAAATTCGAGTAGGACAGAAAGCTAAGGTATTTCTTGATTCATACCCAGATCAACCTTTAAGTGCTACAGTGACTACTATTGATAGTCAAGCATCCTTTACTCCGGAGAATATCTATTTTCGGGAAGATCGGGTGAGACAAGTCTTTGGGATTAAAATCACTATTGATAATCCTGGGGGGTTTGCTAAACCAGGGATGCCAGCCGATGCCGAAATTATTACTGAATCGAAGGCTAATTAATCACAATTATAGTAGTCATATAGCCGACATTTATCCTGAGGGGGTGACCTGAGGGGGTGACCTGAGCCCTGAAAAGCTTACTATATAAGGCTTTGATGCTAATTATCTCAGGGAAGATAAAGTCCCAAATTGACCCTACGAATGATTTTCTGGAAGCTCAAACTCTTATAACTACGTCCAAGGTCGCGCCCACAATAGCATGTATCTTTTAGGTGCGACCCGTGGCGAATTTAATAATTAGATGCGGAAAGCGCACCTTAAGTAAATGATGGGCTGAATTCATTACTCAGTAAGGATTTTAGCTTGTATGTCACCCCCCCAGCCTTATATCAGTTTCGTATCGTAATTTTTTTAACCATTTTCTATCGCTTTAAAATAAATTTATAATATCCTAAAGAACCTTGGTTAGTATTAAAAGCAAAATGCATTAATAGACCTGGGACAGCATTTCTAACCAGGTATTTTGGCAGTAAAAAAGTTAAAACTTTTGACCGCCAATAAGATTTAAAAAAAAGTAGTGACAGCGATTGCAAGCGCAAAAGAGTTGGTTGTATGGCAAAGGTTAAGTCTTCTCTTGTTTCCACAGAAAAACCCACATTTTTGGCAACCTCAGTCCAATCTTCAAGTTCACAGAAACCATGTTGCACTGCCATGCCAATTTCAGTAAGTTGAGTTAAGGTTTGTAACTCTTGAGAAAAACTTTCCAGTTTAGCTTGACGATAACCATCAAAAATAACGAGTTTTCCCCCCGGACGGAGGATGCGGAAAATTTCAGCTAGGGTGATGCGGGGTTGATGTGCGTGACACAGACACTCGCAAGCAAACACCAGATCGAATGATTGTGACGGGAAATTTAAGCAATTAAAGTCCCCGATTTGATAAGTTAAGTTGGTAAAATCCCTTACCTTGCGATTAGCTATGGCGATATGCGACGGTGTTAAATCGATGCCAACAAATTGAACGCTGGGAAATTGCTGAGCTAAAAATAGACTATTAAATCCTTTGCCGCAACCCACTTCTAGAACGTTCGTTGCACCCAGCTTATCGATTTGTTCAGCGACAATTCGAGGTTGAGCTTGGTAGCCATCAACGTTAAAAACACCATCAAAATTTAATGCCATGTGAATGGCATCTTCAGCGGAATGATAGAGACGATAACCTAACTCGCTCTGGGTGTAGTAAGGAACCGTAATATCGGCATCAAATTCTTTTAACATGCTATCGCGACCAAAAAAGTGATCAATTTGAGCAATGGCATTTTCTAAGGATAGTTCTTCAGTTGGTTGATAATAATTATTTTTTATACCTGCTGTCAGAAGTTTAATAATTAATTTTTTCATGCTATTTCACTAAAAATAAGTGGCTAATCTATCTATCTTGCCAATCCCGATTTCAGGTTAATTATGATACTTTTGCAATTTAAAAAGATACAAGCATAAGATAAACAATCCTACGGCTATTATCACCAGTAAAAGTAAGGGTTGCCACAACATCTCAAACCCAATTCCTTTTACTATAACACTACGCAGAATAAAGATGTAATAGTGCAGTGGATCTAGAAGGGTCAATCCTTGAAACAAAGGAGGCATAGCTTCAATGGGGGTGTAAGCTCCAGATAACTGCACTAGAGGCAAATTAATAAAAAGCGTGGTCAGGAATGCTTGTAGCATATTCTGGTTTAGCAGACCTAAGATTAGTCCTAGTTCAGATGTCAGCACAATATAAACAATTGTGCTAGTCATAAACATTGGCCAACTACCACGAAATGGTAGGTCAAAGACAACCAGGCTAAAGCCGGTTGCCATCAACACCATGACTAGGATAATCCCCACAATGGAAAGCAGTTTGCCTAGAAGCACTTCCCAAGGAAGTAGGGGAGTAAGCAAAAGTTGTTCAAAAGTGCCATAGTCTTTTTCTGCTGTCATGGTGGAGGAAGCTGCAAAAGTGCTAATTGCCGTCAAAATTACCCCCAATACCCCCGGCACAAAATACCAACTGCTCACCAGTCCGGGGTTATATAAAATAGTTGTCTGTAGATTAATCAGGGAAGATTCAGGGGAATTGTGATTACGATAGCGATACTGACGGACGATCTGGCTGAGATAACCCCGAAGAATACCGACTCGATTAGCATCAACACCGTCAATCAGGACTTGCACCTCAGCTAAGTTACCTTGAGAGAGTTGGCGATCAAACTCTGGCGGAATTACAAGGGCAACCTTGACTTTTCCTGCCAGTAGCGATCGCACTAAATTCTTTTCTGCCAAAGTCTGCACCCTAGTAACAACTACATCACTCGTCGTTAGGGTTGCAATCAGCTCTCGACTGGCTGAGGACTGGGCATAGTCCACTATCCCTAAGCTAACCTGTTCAACACTGGGGTTAAGGGCAAAGCCGTAAAACATTACGAAAAACACTGGTACCAAGACAATTGTGGTAATAAGCTGGCGATCGCGGAAGATATTGGTCATTTCCTTGAGAACAACTGCCCAAACACCTCGACCTGGGAAAAATCCGAGCTTACTCTTCGCCATGTTTGATTACGGTTTTCTATCTCTGCCGAATTCGCCACCACGATAACATGAACATTCCAATTGTCAGCAGGAATAGAATAGGAATAACATGGCCAATACGAAGCCAGCCCACACCTACTACAAATGCATCTCGGGTGAGTTCAATATAGTAACGAGCTGCCACGACATTGGCAACCAGTGACAGTGGCCAAGGAATATTTTCCACAGGGTAAATAAAACCTGACAGCCAGGTAGACATTAAAAGTCCAGTATTCATAACACTCTGCACAGCAACCAAGGCTTGCTTGGAATAAACGCCAACTACCAGTCCATAAACCACACTGACCATCAAAAACAGCCCAGTGCCCACTAGCAGCGGCCAAGGATTTGCTACTGGCCAAAGGTCAAACAGCAACCCCCCCAACCCCATCAACAGCACCGCTTCGCCGATGGCAATCAGTACATAGGCCAAAGCCTTCCCCAGAAGAAACTCCCAAGCACTAATCCCTGATGCTTTGACCTGAACTAACGTCCCTTGTTCTTTCTCCCGTACCACCGCCATTGCTACTATCAAACCAGGATAACTAAATAAAATGACGGCATAAACACCCGGCACAATAAAAAGAGATTCTTTTCGCCCCGGATTAAACCAGATACGGGTATGAGCGAAAACATCGGGACGCTGAGTCTGGAAACCCTGTTTTTCCAAGAAAAATTGAGTGGTAGCACGAAGGCTGTTCTGGATGACCCGAGCATTGTTCACATCTGTGCCATCGATTATGACCTGGAGGGCATTGATTTTTCCCCCTTTCAATTGCCGTGAAAAGTTGGGAGGAATAACCACTATTGCTTGAGCGATGCCCCGATCAAGCAAGTCCATGCCATCGGTTGTGGTAGCTGCTACAGGCTTAAACTGATTAGTGGCAAAAACCTGCTCAATATAGGCTCGACTGAGGGGGCTATTGTCAAAATCTCTAACGGCTAATGGTACATCCTTAATTTCAAGGCGAATGGCAAAGCCAAAAATCAGCATGGTCATTAAAGGCAACAAAAAGATCAATGCTGCCCCTAGGCGATCGCGACGAAATTGCGCCAGTTCTTTGATGCACTGAGCCAAAATCCTGTCCATCGCGCTACCTTTTCTTAGGATGTTGTGAAATGTTGAGAAACGCTGCTTCTAAGGAGAAGGGGATGGGAGTGATTTGGTGAGGTTCAACTTCTACCGAAGCTAGATAATCCTGTAGCTGGGAGATATTTGACGGCTGATCCAGAATCATCTGGATGCGATCGCCCATAAATACCATGCGCCAAGGCTCAAATTGTTGTTCTAAGCTATACAGGGTGTTTTTGGGAGAGGCAGACAAAATTTCGACGAGGGTACCGGTTTGCTGGGCTTTGATAGCGGCAGGAGACCCTTGCAGAATTAGCTCTCCCAACCGCATAAACAGCAGATTAGTACAGTATTCCGCCTCTTCCATAGAGTGGGTAGTGACAACAATCGCTGTACCTTGGCGGGCAAACCCCTGAAGAATTTGCCAGAACTGCCGTCCCACCAGAATATCCATGCCACTGGTAGGTTCATCTAGAAACAGGATATCTGGCTCGTGTAGAATAGCAGCTCCGAAAGCCACTCGCTGTTTATTCCCCCCAGATAGATTTCTAACCCGTTGATTAGCGGACTGGGTTAAGCCAAAAGTCTGAAGTATCCAATCGATGCGAGCATTACGTTGCTGACGAGGAACTCCATAAGCTCGACCAAAAAAAGACAAATTTTCTAGGATGGTTAAGTCTGGATACAACGTCAATTTCTGACTCATGTAGCCAATTCTTTGCTTTACTGAGGGTGAATAGGGGAGCAAATGCTCAGATGTGTAGCAAATTTTTCCGCTACTGGGACGCAGTAGACCACATAGGAGCTTCATTAGTGTCGTTTTGCCAGCACCATTGGCCCCCAGCAGTCCCAAAATTTCACCTCGACTAATAGTAAAGCTTAGCGATCGCACGGCCTGAAAATTACCATAAACCTTGCTGACCTGATCAACCTTCACTATCCAATTAACATTAGAAGCTGAGTTATAGGGTGGTGAAGATCTCTGGGACACTGTAGAGAACAACCCTGGAAAACTTGTCTTTACCCCTGAGGATCGCTGCAAATGATTGGCCATGACATGCTCCAGGGTAGGATTGGCAGGGTGTATCCGAGCTGAGGGCAGTTGGTGAAGATGTAATATTTGTTGTATGGCCTCCTCTGCAGAGATAGCCTGTTTGCTCACAAAAACCATCATGCGATCCCCCAGGGGTTTGAGATCTACGACTGGAGTATGGTTACTAGCGATCGCATTTTGCAAAGCCTGTTCAGTTGCGGCAAAAATTGGCCCCGATGCCAACATTGGATCCTCAGGCACCACCTCAAAACAAGATAATTCCATACTGGCACGCAAATCTTCTGGAGGTCCGATTTGTTGAATGGTGCCGTTGTGGATTAAGGCAACGCGATCGCACCGTTCTGCCTCATCTAGATAATGGGTTGCCACCACAATAGTAGTTCCCTGCTGAGCAATTTTTGCTAAAAAGCTCCAAATCTCACGGCGGAAGACAGCATCAATACCAGTAGAGACCTCATCCAACAGTAGAATTTGGGGCTGGGTAATCAATGCACAGCATAGAGCCAGCTTTTGCTTCATTCCCCCTGATAAATGTCCTGCTAATCTATCAGCAAAAGGCTTAAGGGCTAACCATTGGAGATACTGCTTTCGGCGAGATTGAAAGATTTCCTCGGGTAGACGACGCATTTTAGCGTAGTAACGGAGGTTTTCCTCCACACTCAAATCGGAATACAGTGAAAACTGTTGTGTTAAGTATCCTAGGGATGACCTTACCATTGCTGGTGGTTGTCCCATGACCCGAATCATTCCAGACGTTACTTTTTGTACCCCAGCTAAAGCTTTTATTGTGGATGTTTTACCAGCACCGTTGGTACCTATCAAGCCAAAAATCTCGCCGGGATACACTTCAAAGTCAATGCCATTGACAGCAGCAAATTTATCGTAATACTGTCGTAATCCTTTTACTTGAATAATGGCTTGATTTTGTTTCATTCCGGTTTTTTAGTTTGTTGAATCCTGTGCTAATACCACTGGCTTGCCTAGGGGAGGCATTGATGTTTTAACTGACGTTAACTAGGATATTTTGGGCTAATTAGTCACGAAGCAATATAGTTGCTTACTTAAATAATTCACTAGTTGTATTTTTAAAACGACATTTTATTTTTTTTGTCAAAATTATTTTCGATGATAATCACTGAGGCAATATATAGCGCTAGTTTTTTTGGGCTACCAAGCCATGAAAGTTTATTCACTAGATGGAAAACTTAGCAAATAATCAGGCGTTGCTGAATCAATTAATGAATCGGAGTAGAGTGGGCATCCTGCCCGCTCCACAAGATATCGAACGGGCAAGATGCCCATTCTACAAAACTTTTCAAATCATTCCATTATTCAGCAACGCCAATAATCAGGGTTTCACGGGTTGTTTTCCTGTTCCTAATCTGCGTTCGCGTCGCGTGACCTACGGTCAATCCCTTTTGGTAAACAACAAAAAATCCCCCACCGGAAGGCAGGAGATTTCAATTAATTACCTACAATTCAAATACCTAAAAAGCTAGTTTCAGCAACCATTAGCCAAACGCACCAGCTGTCGAGGCAATCAAGAATGCCGCGTAGGTAAGTATATAACCAACCGTGAAGTGGGTTAAACCAACCAGACGAGCTTGAACGATGGACAGCGCAACAGGCTTATCCTTCCAGCTAACCAAGTTAGCCAGAGGAGTACGCTCGTGTGCCCAGACCAAAGTTTCAATTAGCTCTTGCCAGTAACCACGCCACGAGATCAGGAACATGAAACCAGTTGCCCAAACTAGGTGTGCCAATAGGAACATCCAAGCCCAGACAGAAAGGTTGTTCGTTCCAAACGGGCTGTAACCATTGATCAACGGAGCAGAGTTAGCCCACAGGTAATCCCGGAACCAGCCCATGAGATAAGTAGAGTTCTCATTGAACTGAGCCAAGTTACCTTGCCAGACGCACAGATGCTTCCAGTGCCAGTAGAAGGTCAACCAGCCTAGGGTATTGAGCATCCAGAACATGGCGAGGTAGAAGGCATCCCAAGCAGAGATGTCGCAAGTACCGCCACGACCAGGACCATCACAAGGGAAGGCATAACCGAAGTCCTTCTTATCGGGCATTAGCTTGGAACCACGGGCATCCAGCGCACCCTTGACTAGAATCAGGGTGGTGGTGTGCAGACCTAGAGCGATCGCATGGTGTACCAAGAAATCGCCAGGACCAATGGTCAGGAACAGGGAGTTAGTTCCGCTGTTGATGGCATCCATCCAGCCAGGTAGGTAAGCTGCACCAGCGCCAGAAGCTAAGCTATCGGGATTGGACAGCAGAGTATCAAAGCCGTATAGCAGTTTACCGTGAGCCGCTTGGATGAACTGAGCAAATACTGGCTCAACCAGGATTTGCTTCTCGGGGGTGCCGAAAGCAACCACGACGTCGTTGTGGACATAGAGTCCTAAGGTGTGGAAACCTAAGAACAGAGTTACCCAGCTCAAGTGAGAAATCAGAGCTTCTTTGTGTTCCAGCATCCGGGCTAACACATTATTCTTATTAGCCTCTGGGTCATAATCCCGCACAAAGAAGATGGCACCATGAGCGAATGCTCCAACCATCAGGAAACCAGCAATGTACTCATGGTGAGTAAACAGTGCTGCCATGGTGGTGTGATCCTTGGCTATGAAAACATAGGACGGCAGCGCATACATATGATGGGCTACCAAGGAACAGACCACAGCCAAACAGGACAGAGCTAACCCTAACTGGAAGTGGAGAGAGTTGTTGATGGTGTCATATAGACCCTTGTGACCCTCACCTAACATGCCCCCAAAGGGAGTACCTGCCGGAGGATTGTGGGCACTATGAATCTCCTTGATGCTGTGACCAATACCCCAGTTGGTGCGGTACATATGACCGGCAATGATGAAGATCACTGCGATCGCCAAGTGGTGATGGGCGATATCGGTCAGCCACAAGGACTCAGTCTGGGGATGGAAGCCACCCAAGAAGGTCAGAATCGCTGTCCCTGCACCCTCAGAGGTACCAAAGATGTGTCCAGCGGTATCTGGGTTCTGGGCATAGACTCCCCAATTCCCGGTAAAGAAAGGTCCTAATCCAGCTGCATGGGGTTTGACACTCAGGAAGTTATCCCAACCAACGTGCTGTCCGCGAGATGCGGGGATAGCCACGTGAATCAAGTGACCTGCCCAAGCTAAGGAGCTAACACCCAACAAACCTGCCAAGTGGTGATTCAGCCTAGACTCTGCATTCTTGAACCAGCTCAAGCTGGGGCGGAACTTAGGCTGTAAGTGCAACCAACCTGCAAACAGTAATAGGGATGACAACAATAACAAGAACATGGCACCACCATGCAGTTGGTTATTGGTTGTCATGCCAATGGTGTAAAACCAGTGGTAAACACCAGAGTAGGCGATATTTACGGGGTTAGAAGCACCAGCTTGGGTGAAGGCATCAATTGCCCCTGAGCCAAATTGGGGATCCCAAATCGCGTGGGCGATGGGCTTGACAGTTTCAGGATCTTTAATCCACTCTTCAAAGTTACCTTGCCAGGCGACGTGGAACAGGGTGCCAGAAGTCCACAAGAAAATGATTGCAAGATGGCCGAAGTGAGAAGCAAAAATCTTTTGATATAGATTCTCCTCGGTCATGCCATCATGGCTTTCAAAGTCATGGGCTGTGGCAATCCCGTACCAGATTCGACGTGTTGTCGGATCTTGAGCGAGGTCCTGGCTAAATTTTGGAAATTTTGTTGCCATATGCTTTAAGGAAATTCTCCTCGCTGACCTATGAGACTTATGCAATCATGCTGCTCATTGTTTTTTGTTAATTAACTCCCTGGAACCGAAGTTCCAGGTTGCTTAGGGTATCGACAGGCGAGACACAGGTTATGGTATCCCACTCAAGGTTTGGCATCGATTCCTGGTAACCAGTTATCCCACTGACAGGATTCGTGCCAGGAAGAATGACCAGGTAACGACGATTCCTCCCAGGAGGTAGTGAGCTACCCCCACAGCCCGACCCTGAGTGATGCTCAGAGCACGAGGCTGAATCGATGGGGCTACTTTCAATTTATTATGGGCCCAAACGATGGATTCGATCAGTTCTTGCCAGTACCCACGACCACTAAATAGGAACATCAGGCTAAAGGCAAAGACGAAGTGACCAGCTAGGAACATTATGCCGTATGCCGACAGAGCTGAGCCGTAAGATGTGATTACATTTGAGGCTTGTGCCCACAAAAAGTCCCGTAACCAGCCATTGATGGTGATCGCACTTTGGGCAAAGTTGCCATTGGCAATGTGAGACACAGTCCCATCCGGGAATACTGTTCCCCAGACATCAGATTGCATCTTCCAGCTGAAGTGGAAAATAACCACAGAGATGCAGTTATACATCCAGAACAAGCCTAGGAACACATGATCCCAACCAGATACTTGGCAGGTACCGCCACGACCTGGACCATCGCAGGGGAAGCGGAAGCCTAGCTCAGCTTTATCGGGGATCAGACGTGACGAACGGGCAAACAGTACCCCTTTGAGCAGAATTAGTACAGTGACATGGATGGTGAAGGCATGGATATGGTGAACCATAAAGTCCGCAGTACCCAGCTCAATCGGCATCATTGCCACTTTACCGCCTACTGCTACAACGCCTCCGCCAAAGGCATAGCTAACGGTTTCCAAAGCATTGGGAGCAGTTCCTCCCGGCGCTAGGTTGTGGATGTTTTGAATCCACTGGGCAAAGATTGGCTGTAGCTGAATCGCCGTATCAGAGAACATATCCTGAGGGCGACCCAAAGCCCGCATCGTATCGTTGTGAACGTACAGACCAAAGGCATGGAAACCCAACCAGATACACACCCAGTTCAGGTGAGAAATAATTGCATCCCGGTGACGGATAGCCCTGTCTAATAGGTTGTTCACATTCTTGGCTGGGTCATAGTCCCGCACCATGAAAATAGCACCATGGGCTGCACCTCCCACAATACAGAAGGCACCAATCCACATATGGTGGGTGAATAGGGACAGCTGAGTACCATAGTCTGTGGCAATGTACGGATACGGAGGCATCGCGTACATATGATGAGCCACAATGATGCTCAGAGAGCCTACCATGGCTAGGTTAATCGCTAGCTGGGCATGCCAAGACGTAGTCAGGATTTCATAAAGACCTTTGTGTCCTTCGCCAGTGAACGGACCCTTATGAGCCTCTAGAATTTCCTTCATGCTATGACCAACACCGTAGGTATTACGGTACATGTGGCCAGCAATGATGAATAGGACTCCTAGAGCTAAGTGATGGTGAGCGGTATCTGACAACCACAATCCACCGGTTACTGGATTGAGACCACCATGGAAGGTGAGGAAGTCAGAGTAGACGCCCCAGTTCAGGGTGAAGAAGGGGGTTATGCCCTGAGCAAAACTGGGATAAAGATCTGCCATCAAGCTCTGATTGAATAAGAACTCATGGGGCAGTGGAATCTCACTAGGAGCCACCCCAGAATCCAAGAGCTTGTTGATGGGCAAAGACACATGGATCTGGTGAGCTGCCCAACTTAGGCAGCCGCAGCCCAGCAGCACAGATAAGTGGTGGTTCATCATCGACTCCACGCTCTGGAACCATGACAGTTTCGGAGCTTTCTTGTGGTAGTGGAACCAGCCAGCAAATAGCATCAGGGCTGCCATTACCAGACCACCAATAGCTGTTGCGTACAGTTGGGTGCTATTGGTGATACCGGAAGCACGCCACAGCTGGAAGAAACCAGAGGTGATTTGGATGCCGTGGAAGCCCCCACCAACATCGCCATTTAAAATGCCTTGACCAACCACAGGCCAAACCACTTGAGCACTGGGCTTAATAGTAGTGGGATCACTCAGCCATGCTTCGTAGTTGGAAAAACGAGCACCATGGAAGTACATGCCGCTCAACCACACAAAGACAACGGCTAGGTGACCGAAGTGTGCACTAAAAATTTTGCGAGAAACGTCTTCTAAGTCACTGGTATGACTATCGAAATCATGAGCGTTAGCGTGAAGGTTCCAAATCCAAGTGGTGGTTTTGGGACCTCTCGCTAGGGTTCGATCAAAATGACCTGGCTTACCCCACTTCTCAAAGGAAGCTGGTACCGGGTCTTTATCGACCTCGAGTGGCATGAGGAATCTCCTCTCTAGACAAGGAACGACTAATACCCCTAGGGGAGTTTTATTTTTATGGATAAGAAAGCACTTTTCTAATCACTGCTTTCTAACGGCAGCAAGGACCTGTTCTGAATTTACGTCAAAACGGATACCTCCCTTAGAAGATAATAGGTCTTGCTTCAGGGGATTTTTGAATTTAGTTAAAAATAGTTAACAATTTTTTTGGCAATTGTCAATTATTCTCAATTAGCGGTATTACTATATATACCACTGTTTGTGTCTAAGCCCTCATCAGAAAAAATCAAAATTAACTATAGAAGAATTCAATGATATTTTTTTCACAATGTTACAAATTGCAAAGAAATGCTAAATATTTTTTGAAAAGAGTGTCCCCGATCTATAAAGAGGACCCTCAAAGGTTAAACGTCTAGGGATATGGTTAATACAGAAGCGGAATATTTATAAAAAAGCGGAAGACTTGAAACAGGGGTGCGACCCCGGGGAGATCCCCTAACCAAGGGAACGGGCACCAAGAGGGAAAAAGTGAGAACACACTTGATCATCCTGCCAATAGGCAACCCCAACGCTCATAGACCAACACCATTAGACAAGCAGCAAGACTAGAGGTCAACCTGTAAGTTAAGATTAAAGGCTGGTGATCAAAGGAGATGGCTTGTTGGGTAGGAACAGCCAGATAATCATGGTGAAAAGACTTTTTTTCTTCCTAATCACAACGATTTTAGTTTGGGGTCTGGTGGCCTGTGGAAGCGATCGCATCAAGACATCGAAGGGGTTTGGCATCGATGGCAGCTCCCAAACCAAGCAAGTTAATCAGTTATCAGAAGTAGGGCCACCCCTAGCTATTCAAGAACTTAGTCAGAGCCTAGAGGCTTACCGGCCTCAAGTCATCATTGTCAGACCTGGTGATGACATGGTGCTCGAAGATACAACAGTATCAGTGAAATTTCAGGTTCAGGACTTGCCAATTTTCCAAGATCCCGATCTAGGTATAGGTCCTCATCTGAACCTCATCCTGGACAACCAACCTTTCCAAGCCATCTATGACCTAGACCAACCTCTAATCCTAGAGGATTTATCCCCTGGCACCCATACCTTGCGGGCATTTGCCTCTCGCCCCTGGGATGAGAGCTTCAAAAATAAAGGTGCCTATGCCCAGACCACATTTCATATCTTTACTAAAACTGACGACAACAACCCAGATCCAGCCCTGCCACTGCTAACTTACAGCGTTCCAAAAGGCGACTACGGAGCCGAGCCCATTATGCTGGACTTCTATTTGACGAATACGCCCTTGAGTAATACCCCTCTGCAGCTAGTGGCTCAAGACAATCTAGATGATGATAGTGTTGATTGGCATATTCGGGTTACTGTCAACGGTCAAAGTTTCCTACTCGACCGTTGGGAATCGATTTATCTGACAGGGTTTAAAGAGGGCAAAAACTGGGTAGAGTTAGAGTTTCTGGATGAACAGGGCAACCCAGTCAAGAATGTTTTCAACAACACAGTAGAGGTGATTAACTACCAGCCTAACGGTGAAGACACCCTTTCCCAGCTAGTACTAGGTCAACTCTCGGCTGAGCAAGCTGGTGGTATTGTAGACCCGAACTATCAGCCACCGCCAACCCCAATACCTGTACCAGAAGTCACACCAGCTCCGAGTCCATCACTGACTACTTCACCTACAGTAGAGCCAACACCAGAGCCAACACCAATACCCTCGGTTGTTCCTATAGTTGAAGAACCTCTAACCTCTGAACCGACTTCCCTAGAACAAGAAACTACAGAAGAAGACACTACACCACCAGGGGAATTAGACACTACTGAAACAGAGCAAATACCAGAACTAGAGGAATCTGTAACACCCAGTGAACTGCCAATAACTCTGGAGGAAGCAACCCCTGGCGTTGAGCCCAACCTACCTGAGGTGGAAACAACTTTGGAAGCAGAAGAGCTGGTTCCTGCCACTGAAACCCCAGTACCAGTTGAGGAAGCAACTACTGGCGCTGAATCAGTAACCCCTCTACCTGAACCGTCAGAAAAGCCAAAATTAAACATCTGGAGTCGCTTTGGCAGTTTCTTCGGACGTTCCGCTGTCACCCCTAGCCCCTCACCTGAAGCGCTAGAGGAACTGGACATTACATCAGAGGAACCTGTGGTAGCTCCGAGGGAATATGAGTCCACTAGTGTGGTTGAGGAGATATCGGCAGAACCGGCAGTAGAGACAGGGGAGGATGAGTCCACTACTGTGGTAGAAGATAGTTATGAACAACCGGCGGTAGCTCCAAAGGAATCTAATTCAACTAGTGTGGTTGAGGAGATATCGGCAGAAATGGGAGTAGAGACAGGGGAGGATGAGTCCACTACTGTGGTAGAAGATAGTTATGAACAACCGGCGGTAGCTCCAAAGGAATCTAATTCAACTAGTGTGGTTGAGGAGATAGCGGCAAAAGCGGCAGTAGAGACCAGGGAGGATGAGTCCACTACTGTGGTAGAAGATAGTTATGAACAACCGGCGGTAACTCCAAAAGAATCTCAGTCCACTGCTGTGGTTGAGGAGATATCGGCAGAAGCGGCAGTAGAGACCAGGGAGGATGAGTCCACTACTGTGGTAGAAGATAGTTCTGAACAACCGGCGGTAGCTCAAAGGGAATCTAAATCCACTAGTGTGGTCGAGGAGATATCGGCAGAAGCGGCAGTAGAGACCGGGGAGTATGAGTCCAACACCAAAGTCGAAGATAGTTCTGAACAACCGGCAGTAGAGACAAGGGAATCTGAGTCCACTACTGTGGTTGAGGAGATATCGGCAGAACCGGCAGTAGGGAATGGGCAGTCTGAGTCCAACACCAAAGTCGAAGATAGTTCTGAATAACCGATAGTGGCAACACTTGAGTGCGATCGCACTATCACAATAGACAGTTAGCCCATTGCTAGATCAACTGTTTGAGCACCAAAGGCGATCGCTTTTAGCGTGGCCTACGGCCAATCGCGTAGCGTGCGCCAATGCGCAATCCCTGAACCAGTGGGGATGGCTGGTCGATGCTCGATGTGCAGCTGGCGGTGGCTCCCCAAGCCGCCCTGCATCGATTTCAGTACTCAAAGTCGATTGTTATGACTTTCTTTATTAAGTTTTTTTGTAATAGTGCCAGCTATCAGCATAACTCCCCAAACTTTTCCCGATAACGAGCCAACAACGATTCCCTATCTGCTAATTGATTTATTACCGATTAGCTATTATTAAAGTGTATCTATAAACTCTGTCTAAGAGTAGTGTTGGTTTAAAAGTTTCCCTGGGTAATCTAGGATTAGGCGATAAGTGCCGATTCATCCTTCAGCCTTAATCCTTCCTAAAAGTTTGTACTAATCAAAAATTATGGAGTAGATAAATCAGGTGAAACCCTATTTACCAATCCAACTATTAACAACATTATTTGTAATCACAACCAGCACCCTCACTCCTGCTGTTTCTAACGCTCAAATCGATTTAGCCTGTTTCATGCGGGATGCCAATGGCAATCTGATTGACCTTGGCAAACTTTGCGGCATATCAAAGCAAAACAGTTCAGGGGTGATTACAATCCCGATCAAACGCCGAGTCTATAACACTCCTGTAATTGATGTCACTTTTAATGGTAAACGAACCTTTGAAATGGTGGTTGATACAGGAGCATCCGTCGTGACAATTACCCCAAAAATGGCAAAAGCTTTGGCATTGAAACCAGAAGGAACTGCCACGATGGATACAGCTAATGGTACAGTTGATGTACCCCTGGGTCGCTTGGCCTCCGCTGCCGCAGGAGGTATTGTGGCTAACAACCTATTGGTTGCTGTGAGTCCATCCCTGTCAATTGGACTGCTAGGACACAATTTCTATCAAGATTATGATCTGACGATTAAGCAAGATGTCATTGAGTTGCACCTTCGTTAATCCGTAAGGTTAAACACACGCTCTTTACACAGGTTTGGGGAACTCGCCAACAAGAAAGCGATCGCTTAATCAAATCAATCATTTGGGATTCCGTCAGGGTAGAGGCTGCTTCATCCCACATCACCCTGATCACGCGACCTCTACGCACTAGGAACTCGAAGACAATTTCACCAGCTACCCCTAGGGGTAGGTTCAACCGTTGCAGATGTTGGGTTAAACAAGTTGTCCCTATTTCATCTAATCCCTTAACTCTGATCAACTGTAACCTGTGATGGCTGATTGCCGCTGAGCTTAATATCTCTGACTTCACCTTTTGAATCAATCTAGGACAGACCAAGGTCAATTCAAAATTATCTGGTGATTGAGTGCCGAAATTGTCCTCAGTGATTATTTCTGATTCCTGATGGCCAGGATATATATTATCATTATCATTGTCTGGTTCCTGAAGTGTCTTAGAAGTAATATACTCCTGAGGGATAATTTCTGATGCCTTACCGGGAGCATAGAGATTATCATTATCATTACTTAGCTGAGATTCCTTGGACCTGTTTTGCTTATACTCTGACTGTTGAATCCAAGCTTTGGTTTTAACCCCTAATTTCCTATATTCACTTATTGGTAGGACAGACCTTGGGATAGGAGAAGACCAGGCGGTGGGAGAAGACAAGGCAGAGAGGGAAAACAGTAAAGATCGGTTAATCTTAGAGTTCTTAGGTGTCCCCTTTTTCCCCTGGTCATGAGGAAATGGTTTTGAATTGATGTCAATTCCTGCTTGTCTGCGGCTCCCCTTATCCCCTGCTCTCAACCCTGAACGCCACTTCTGTAGCCTGAGTCTATCCTGAATTGCACTAGCAAAAGTACTTTTGATCATGCCTTCCCAGTTAACTCCTTCTGGTATTGTTACTGGTACTTGCATCGATACGAGCTGGCTTTCTCCTGCAACCACCTGATCACTGACAGCAACAAAAGCGGTGTACTGGCACAATAGTTGATAACTCAACGCTGTTGCGGTCACTGCCTCTACCCCAGCTTTGGTTTCACAGCTCAACATTTGCTGCATCAGGTGTTTAATCCTTGCTCTACCCCACAGCTGGGCAATGGCTGGATTGTCGGCTTGATCAAAATTGAGGTTAAATCTTTTCTCGTAGTAACTACCATCCGCCCTAGTACCAGTAATCCTGAGAGTACCAGTAGGGGTTGTTCCCGTAGCGTGGCCTTTTGGCCAAGGTTGGTTTGGGGTTAAGGTTGAATGTTGTTTGGTTGAAAGTTCTAAGGCCGTAGGCCACGCTACGCGATCAGCTGTAGCATTCGAGTCGGGTTGGTTATTCTCCAAACCTTTAACCTTCAACTTGCTAACCTGCAACTGTTCTGCCTGGAACTCTTGAATGGGAGAAATGCGTCCACAGATAACCAAAGGCTGCTGGGTAAATAGATCCGGAGTGGGATTGGGATAAATTATCGCTTCCCCTGGGCCTTCCCAAGTAACGTGAATATTGGTTAGCACTGGGTTATTAATTTGACGGAAAAACTGTTCCGCTACTGCTTCAGTTGGTTCATCCTGACGCACCATTCTAGCTATTCCCCGTCCAATTTCAGCTAAGCGATTGAGCAGAAAGCGGTTCGGAGAACTGCCGACACCAAAGCTATAGATGCGATTTCCAGGTTTAAGCTGTTGCTGTACTTCTGCTAGTACCTGATTCTCATTGCTAATGTAGCCATCACTTAGCAGTACAATACTCCGTAGTCGTCCCTCTGGTGCAGCCGGTAAATTCAGCAAGTTACGAATACCTTTGAGTAAATAAGTACCACCGTTGGCTTTTAATTGATTGATGTAGTTAATCGCCTTTCTACAGTTTTGGGGGGTATTCGATAAGGGTTTGGTAGATAGCTGGGTAGCAGTATCTGAAATATCAATAATGGTAAAGGTATCCTTCGGATTGAGTCCATTAATAAACCGACGCATCAATTCCTGAGACTTTAGCAGAGGATCCCCCATTTGAGAACCAGAGGTATCGATCAGGAACACCACATCCTTTGGCACAATCTCATCGGTGCTATAGTCCAACGCGGGGATAAGATACACAGCAAAATGATTGCCCCGTTGATCTGCGTGGGTAAGTACTGTTGTCTGAGTTTGCTCCTTGGCAATCCCATAGCGTAGAATCAGGTCTTTGTTGGGAATCGTGTCTTCCTGACTCAGTTTTACCCGCAGGATTTGCCCCTGTTGTTCAATGTTAATCTGATGGGAGGTAGAATAAACCTCTGTAATTGCTACTCCAGCGTCAATCTCGACGGTTACCCCAATGTCATGACCTGAGCGCATGTCTGGCGGAATCAAGGGTGGAGTGATCCGGGAAGCATCGGGAACGAAGTCAGTATCCCCACTCTCATCAATGGGAGTACCAGGTATGAAACGGGGGCCAACTACCATTGGGAAGACAAATTCATAATTACCCCCCTGGAACTGTAGCTGATCGGTATAGCGAATGGTGACCTCAATTTGCTCCCCTGGTTTAATGTGAGCTAGAGATTGAGTAAAAATATTATCCCGTTCTTGCTCTAAGAGTCCCGCAGTCCGCCCCTGACTGCAAGCTTGCTCGTAGATAGTTTGAGCCTCTTCCCGTTTTTTGATATTGCCCTCAATTATGCGATCGCTTAATTTAATCTCCATCTCATCCACCGCCGCTTCATCCGGTAGTGGAAATATATAGACCGCTTCTAAGGGTTCGCTGAACGGATTCTCAAAGGTCTGTGTGACCTCTACCCGTGACAGGTGACCGGTAATTTTTGCGTAAACCTCTGTATGTTTCAGAGGAAATACCGAGTGTTCCTCGTCTTCGTTAACGTATAGTCCCCCTAGCAACTGCTTGGAGCATAATAGTGCATGAGTGGGCATGGGCATTTACCTTAAGATTGAGCAAATGGGTGAGCTTCGCCACTGTCCCTATCAGTAGCAAGGTCTTGGGTAGACGCACCATGCTAGCCACAAATCTAATGATAAATCCTTACCAAGAGTGAACTTGGGTCAATCTGCCTTTTAGTTAGCCATCATAATCGCTGTCAATCTCAATATCGAGAGTTTCTTGATCTACCCTTACATACAAAATGTTTGGACGACAGCACACTTGACAATCTTCGATATAGGATTGCTGTTCACCAGCGCTTAGATCAACAAAGGTCAAATTGGTTTCACCACAATAGGCACAGGAATATTGAGCAGTCTCTTGCATTCACTCAGAATTTTCTTTGAGTGTAGCAATAATTTTATTGGGTCAGGGCTGACGGAGATCACAACTGACCTATGAAATTGGTAACTGATAAATTTACAGGCTGACGGTCTGTTGTGGAGTCGTTTTTTGTGGAGTCGTTTTTTGTTGAGATTTGACGGTTGACGGTTGACGGTTGACGGTTGATGGTCAACCATAAACAAAAATTCAATTTACAACAGCTGATGACTAAACCATCTCCATCGTTACCACCAGGATGCATTTTCCGCCCTGCCTGTGCTAAGGATACCTGGGCAATTCTGAAATTAATTCTGATTGCTAAACTAGAGCCTACCCAGTTACGTTGGACCCAGTTTCGGGTGATTGAATTTGAGGGGCGTGTGGTGGCTTGTGGACAATTGCGCAACTTTCCCGATGCCCAAGAATTGGGGAGTTTGGTTGTGGCACCTAAGTGGCGCAATCGGGGCTTGGGGAGTTATCTGATGGAAAATCTAATCAAAGAGGCAACTCAGCCTCTTTATCTCGAATGTATGGGTTGGCTGACGGCATTTTACAACCGTTTCGGTTTTGTGTCAGTATCCTGGCAAGACTTACCCAAATCCCTTAAAGTTAAGTTTGGCTTGTCCAAACTAGCAACTACAGTATTGGGTATTCCTCTATCCATCATGACCTACCAACGAAAGGATGAAGGATGAAGTATGTTCCCGTAGCGTGGCCATTCGCGTACCGTGGCCTTTTGGCCTTGGCCAAGGCCAAGGCTGAATTTTTTGGGATCCATGCTTTTTGTCTTCAGACTTTATACTTGGTATCGAGCTATTGTATGGAGCTATAAAATAAGCAGTATTGGAAGCAGCCAGCCGCCTATGGCAACCGCCGCATTTTTTCAAGGTATATTAGGAGCTTCGAGTTTGGCATTGGGAGCCTTAGTTGGGGTTTTCTGGCAGCCAAACCGCACTGTTTCTGCTGCCATCATGGCATTTGGTAGTGGGACCTTAATTTGTGCGATCGCATTTGAAATCACCATCATTCAACTCCAATTACCCAACGGGCGCGTTGCTGAATTTCGGTATTGATTGGTTTTGTATTTTGCCTTCAACCTTGGCCTTTCGGCCACGCTACGCGAACAACCTTCAACCTTGGCCTTTCGGCCACGCTACGCGAACAACCTTCAACCTTGGCCTTTCGGCCACGCTACGCGAACAACCTTCAACCTTGGCCTTTCGGCCACGCTACGCGAACAACCTTCAACCTTCTGGACTTGGTGATGAATCACTAGATTTGACATCCAACCAAGCTCGGATTTCTTCAACTAACCAATTCAATTCAGCTTCTGGTAATTGTTCGCCAAAGATGTAAGTTTGGGATTTTTGACCAAAGGGTGATGGTCGTTCTACCTGAGTAGTGATCGCAATCCCCCGATGGTATCTGCCTTGTGCATCCCGATAGGCAGTAATATAAACTTCTTTAATTTGTGAGTTTTCTCCTCGATCCCATTTTTTGCGGCTCAAAGATGCCTTAATAATTTCAAATTTTTTGTTATCAAAACAAATACGAACTGCCTCAGAAAAGTCTTTTTCAGAGTTTAATGATGTTATCCACATCACTAAAAAAATTGGGATAGCTAAAGGCAGTAATGAGACTGGAATTGCTAATAAAATTACTAATATTTGAAGAATAAGGTGCTTAAATAAGTCAAGTAAAATTGCTACGACTACTCCCAACCCAACACCAACTAATAACCGGCGTTGCCTAGACTTTTCTAAGGTCTTGAATCGCTGTAGGGAGTAAGAAAATACCCCCTTTACCACCCCTCTAGCTTGTTTTAGGGCATGTTTGAAGGGTTTCATCACTATCATTTCCCAGTGAGAGGGGATATCAATGATCAGTTGTTCTGCTGATTTATGGATACGGACAACAGTGTCTGGGAGACCAGTTGGGGAGGTGTTGTTTGATGGAACCACTGGGTTAGTGTATAGCGCTTCAGTAGCTTGTGGAGCATCACTGAAGCGGCGCTCCACAGCTGGTTCTGTAATTTTCTCTAGCCACGTCACCAAGCCAGGCTCAACAGTAGAACCGAGTAGTTGACGAAATTGAATCCGCAAATTTTCCTGAGGTAACTCAGCAGGTGCCACTCCAGTCAGCAGTTCAATCAAGGTCACCCCTAAGGCATACAAATCAGAAGCAGGCACAGCTTGACCCCCAAACTGTTCCATGGGAGTATAACCATAGGTTCCCACCACTGTAAATGTGGCACCCGCAGTAGTTGGTTGAGCCTGCACTGCTCCAAAATCGATTAAATATACCTGCTCATCCTCACCCCAAATTAGATTGCTTGGCTTGATATCTCGGTGTAAGACTGGGGGGTTGAGCTGATGTAAGTACTGAAGAATTTCTAAAATATCAGCTGCGATAGTATTTACCTGCTGCTGAGAGAATCTAAACCCTTGAGACTGTTGCTGTTTCAGGGATAGACCAGGGATATACTCCTGAACCAGTCCAAACCATAGGATACTCTCATCGAGGGAAAAATAATCCCGATACTTGGGAATCCGAGGATGATCCAGTTGTTTGAGAACTTGCGCTTCCCGCTCAAATAGTTTCAAATCGTCCCATTGTACGGGACCACCTAAAGCCAAAAGCTTGACTACGACTTGTGTGTCAGACTCGGAATCCAGTGCTAGCCAAGTCTGGCGCACTGGATTGTCATTCAGCTGCTGCTGGAGGTAATAGCGATTTTGGAGGACTTTTCCAGATTCTAGCATAGTGTAGTAGGCGTTGAAGCCAGTTCTTTTACTATAGCTTTTGGTGAATACAACATAGTATAAAGAAGGATCCTTGTGAATAAGAGCAATCAACCATGTCCTGTAGTAGTTACAGAAGTATTGGGGTTGTTGCTAATAGATTGTTTGTCAAAAAATTATGATTCCCCTAAATCCCTCTGGTAAGCTATCAGCTAATGCGCTACTTGAGGTGCTACTTGAGGTGCTATCAGCTAATGCGCTACTTGAGGTGCTACTTGAGGTGCTATCAGCTAAAGGCCTGTGGCCACGCTACTTGAGATGCTTAGGTGCGCTTTCCGCATCTAATTATTAAATTCGCCACGGGTCGCACTTGAATAAAATAAGCTGACCGCTAAGCGCTGACCGCTGAATGCTTACTCCCTCTGCCTGATTAACCCCCTTCCATCCCCCTTAAAAAAGCAGAGTTGTTTCAAGGGGTGCTAGGAAGGAAATCAAAGACACGAAGCTCTTAGTTTTTAAAATTTGTTTTATACACAGTACAGTCTATATTCAATATAATATTAATTACATTTTAGGTAATTTTATTGATTGTTTAAATTGAACTTTAAATTATAACGAAGTGAATAATTAAACTAGATAAAAATTAAATTATTGCTCCAGCCAAGATTCCTAAATACCTATTTTAATTGATAACTGCAGATGATCAATCATAAGTTTTACCCTGGCTATTTTTTTGATAAGGACATTGAATTCGCTTTAATAAAGCAAGTTTACATTCTGGATTATATATTTCTATAAAAAACTAGTATTTAATATAAGTAAAACAATGATAATTACATAAACATAAATCCCTGGTTTCAAGCGGAAAGTGATTACAATATCGATAAAAAAATTGGTTATGGTAAAACTAAGTTGATTACAATTTTTACCAATCATGATCTGGAATGTTCAAGTTTTAACTATTTGCCAGAGTAGCTTTTTGGTTAGATTTATCTAACTATAAACTCTGTCAATGAGATGTAGCAACTCTTGTGGAGCATCATCCTTTCCCAGACCAGATAGTTATAGTCTCAAGGAGTTTAATTCAGTAGGTGTTGCAATTGCTGTTGTTGTAGTTGCCCAATCCCAGTGGTTGCCCAATCCCAACTTGAACCTTTTCTGTAATCCAGGCAGACTACCACCAGCCTGTGATGGGATAAAGTCTCTCCCCATCCCTGTTTTTGGCGGAACGGTTTTTGAGCTGGTGGAGCTGTTGCTTTAATAGTTCTATCTGTTGCGTTCTATCGGTTGCGGCTGGGCGGAGATTTGTCAATCTAATTTATTTAGATGTGTTTGCCCTGGGGGGAAAGCCAAACACACAAACAACCACCGTCACGGTTATTCAGTTTTTAAGGCGCGAAACTTTGACACTTGTCCCTAAGTGTGATACTTTCATTGAGTGCTTATCGATACTGATTTAAAGCCAGCAAATCCCACACCATTTACCCCAGCATAACCTCTGGGGGGTGTTGTAATTTGTTTTTACCTGGTAGTCGGTGTCGCACCGCTATCTTCAATGGCCTAAGACTTGGTTTCTTAGGAACCGATTCTTGTCGGGGTCGAGAAGACAAAGATACTGAAGACAATGTGAAATTATTCTTATGATTACTCAGTCACCACCAAGTAACTGGCGACTCAAGCCAGGTTATCTGAGCTATAGTGGCTCTCAGTTTGAGTCCGTTCACATTCTTTTGGGAGGGTTTTTGGCCGATCGCCATTCCTCTAATCCTCTATCGACTGGCTCTTTACTGTCCGACAATCCCAGCTGTGAATGGGGCAAGGGGCAGCCATTCGAAAAAGTGATCGACTCTCCAGAAGCTTTTGCGGCGTTGATAGCAAATCCTCAGTTGTTTCGACATGCGATCGCAATTATTGAACCCTGGAAACATGTGGGCTGTAACCCCCTAGGTGAGGAGGTCCGTGCCTCGGTTAATGTGGCTTATTTGGCGCAAAAAGTTGCTGACTGTGATTCAATTCTCTTTCCCTATTGGGCCTCAGGTCCGTTAGATTTGGAGCGACTGATCCCCGTCATCAGCTCAGGATTGGCAATTGTGGTAGAGGGGGGGGATCCATCTCTCCGGAATCCCTCTACCTTTGCAGGGGCAAGTTGCTCCCATCAGGATCTTCTCCGTCTATCTGAGCAAATTATCCTGTCTCGGACTCCTGCAAGCGCACCTGCCATATTTATTTGTTTAGGGCACCAGCTTGCGGCTCAGGCTCACATCAGCCTGATTCGTCGGGCAGTCAGGGAAGTGTTAGCTCTAGATGTATTGGAAGGGGATGGCAATGGCAAGGCTTTGAGGGCTTTACAACGTGTCTGTCAAGAAATCCAGGCAGTAGGGCAGTCCCTGGTCATCAAGAAGCGGGATGGCCGTGTGGTGGCAGACAATTGGGAGCATCAGGAGTTTGCGGTGGCTCACAACGAAGCAAAAGAGATTGGTGATCGCCAGCTGCGGCAGTATGAATCCCCTGACCATGAGACCTCCGGTGTTCCTGAGGCACTGATTGTTGCCCATGAGATTACCGCTGATGAGCACGAAGGGGTGATTGATACGTCGATTGCCTATGAGCATGAACTCAACATTGCAATGTTTCATTCGGACGAGGTGAACGAAGAGGCAATCTTATTTGCAAACTGGGCGTATCGGTTAATTCATGATGCTCTCATTCCCAGCCGTCACATTGTGGCGAATAGTGCTTTGTCTTGGCTTATCCAGCTCCCTGATGCTGTTGAAATTTTGTGCTCGACGGCGGATGATGATGATGAGGTGTTGACAGAGTGTTCTGCCACTTGCATCAATTACAGAGATTTTGAAAGTAAAACCGTTCGGCGATCGTTTACCTGTCAGTTTCATCCGGAATTGCTGGCAGATCTGCGGGTGGTGGGCTTGCGGCAGCCCCCCTCCTATGAAGAGCTGAAGCAGGATGATGGGGTACGGCTATTTGCACGTTTGTTGTATGCCGGGATGCAGGAATAGCGATCGCAATTTCACAGGCAGACAGCTCTTGCTTGAATAGTTCTATCTGTTGCGTTCTATCGGTTGTGGCTGGGGGGAGATTTGTTTTTGCTGTGGTTCAATCAGTGAGCTAGTTGAGGCGGTATAGCGTAGAGCTTCTTTTGATAGTGGCTAAAACTAACATGAACCAGGTAACGGTACCTGGTTCATGGTTATACTTATTCAACAAAATATCTAGCTAGGGTTTACAGATTCTTACAGCCGAAGCTCAATAAAAAATTATATTCCTCCATTACTTACTTTCCTGAGTGGTTTGGCTTTTGATGTTTTAACAGTTTGGTTAGCCAAAGACGCTGAACAAAGATGCTTCAGATCATGACCACTAGCTAGTTAAAACATCGATTAATTAGGGCTAGACATGGTTTTAGTTGTCTAGGGTAGGTGGGAATTAAACTGAATTACTCCCATTGATGGTTATTTAACGCCTACCGATACTTTTTAGCTACCAGAATCTACCAAGGCAGATCCTAGCCCGCCAATGCAAGATGCAATCGCATCCAGGGGGTATCTCCCAAAGCTCTGACGGAATATCCCGCGAGCGCCATAAAAATGTCAAAAAAGTTATAACACCGGGATAGAGAGCGCAACTATTAAACCCTTGGTTTTCGGCTTTAATTTAAGTTACATAATAATCCCTGTCGGTGTTACCCTAATTTAAGTCTAACAAATAATAAGAGTTTTTGGTAGACTCTGCGACATTTTCTTGTGCTGTTTACTAACCTTACCCTACATGTCTTGTTAATCTCTACGACTAAGTTTCTAGGGCTGTAAGTTGTTCAGGACAGGAGGCACAGTCCTGAATTCCGATTGGTTTGTGTGCCTATTTATGAATGTATCAACTTGGCTGAACTTTTGGTAGACTCTGTTCAGATAAATTTGCTTAACTTAAACTTTGTTTAAAAAGCCTATGAATTCGTAACGTTGGACAAATCCTATAGGACTTACGGCGCAAACCCGGTTATTGAGGGTAATTACACCGATTTCAGCCTTTGACTGATAAGAGAAACCAGGTTTTAATGGTCTTAGTGTGTAAGTTCTGTACTAATTATTGATTCGATAATATTCCACCCTCAGTAACTCTTCCCGAATCTAATTTGATCATGGGTATAGGGATAAATGGGTAAATTAGGGCATGGGATAATATAGATTTTCGTTTGATTCATATGTTAAGCATTTTGTTAGCTTGTATTAGTTGACCAAGGCTCTAAGGGAAAATTTGTCCAAAATTGATTAAACTTTCTCATCACCTGTCCTAGGTAGTGCCAAGGGTTAACTGGAACAGGACTTACGCATTTGCTCCCTAAATCACCCAATTCTGGGGTACTTTGACATCATTACCCCCAAAATTGGGGGGCTAGGGGGGCTATATCAACTTAACCGCGTAAGTCCTGTGGAAGTGGAAGACACAGCCATGTGGCCAAATTAATATGAGGGGTGACACCCCTCATTAAAATGGCTATATTTTGATTATGTAGATGCACCCTGATGATCAAGAGAGCTTGAAGACGGCTCTCTTATTTTTTTTTAGGGAAAGGGATCCATGCAGGAGATCTCAAAAGCTGTGTGTACTCATTCAAAAACAACGCAAAATAAACAACGCAAAATAAACAACGCAAAACTAGCGAATGCGATTGGCCTAAGGCCACGCTTCGCGATCGCATACTCTGTCGGACATGATCTTACCAGCAATATTAAATCAATACGTCTTCTACCATAATTTCATTTAAAGTTTTCAATAACTCCCGCTCATTGTAAGGCTTATAAAAATAGGCAGATGCCCCTAAAGTCATAGCTAGTTGGCGATGCTTAGAGCCACTCCGGGAGGTGAGCATAATAATGGGTAAAGTCTTTAAGCTCGGCTCTACTTTGACCCGAGTTAAAAAGCCGTAGCCATCCAGCCGGGGCATTTCGATGTCACAAATAATGGCTTTCACCTCTAATCCCCGAAGCAGTTTTTCTATCCCATCCTGACCATCTTTGGCATGTTCTACAATATACCCAGCTTTTTCTAACCCCAATGCCAACATCCGGCGCACGTTAATCGAGTCATCAATGATTAAGATGGTGTCTTTGGTACTTGGTTGTATACCGATTGAGGGAGGTTGTTGCTCCACAAATCCCTTTGAGGTGGGGCAATGTTGTGGGGATAAACTCTCTAGGTTAGTGGTGCGCTGACAACTGATTATCCAGCGTAGCATGGCGTTGGCGTCTACCAGAGGAACCACTCGACCGTTGCCGAGAATGGTACAGCCGCTAAATCCATCAGGTAACCCTAGGGTTCCTTCTACTTGACGCACGGTGACTTCTCGCTCTCCCCAGGAGCGGTCTACACACAGGCCGATTAATTGCTCGGCTTGATTGATAATTAGAATAGTAGGTTCGTTGATGCTCGGGGTTTCTTCTAGGGTGGTGACCCGACGGCGACAGTAAAATTTCAGCCACTTTTTCATGCGAATCAGGGACACCATTTTCCCTTGCCAGTTGATGACTTCGTTGCCTAGGGTGGTTATGATTTGCTGGGATTTGAGCATCAGCATCTCTTGAATCACATCGATGGGAAATGCCAAGAGCATGCCGTTACTTTCCACTAGCAGGATGCGTGCTACCGATAGGGTAAAGGGGACGGTGAGGGTAAAGGTGGTTCCCCAACCGGGTTGGGTATCGACTCGGATATTCCCCCGGATTTGCTTGAGGTTGTTGCGCACTACATCCATCCCCACACCACGACCAGATAGGTCGGTGACTTGATCAGCCGTACTAAATCCGGGTTCAAAAATCAGAGACAGCAATTCCTGGTCACTGGCGCTGGCGAGCAGCTCCTGGTCTAATCCCATTTCCTCTGCTCTGGCTCGGATTTTAGTTAAATTAATGCCTTTGCCATCATCACGGAGGGTAAGCTGGGTCTGGTTCCCCCTGTGGATGGCTTTGATTTCAATAGTTCCCTTTGGCGGTTTCCCCATAGCCTGACGGGTGCTAGGGTCTTCAATGCCGTGGTCGAAGGCATTGCGCAATAAATGCATGAGGGGGTCACTCAGGGTTTCCAGGATGGTGCGGTCAATCAGGGTACCTTTCCCCACTACCTTGAGTTCTACTTGTTTGCCATGCTCCACACACAAGTCCCGCAAAGCTCGGGAAAATCGTCCCACTAAATCAGATAAGGGACGCATCCGAACCTGAGTCAGATTGGTTTGCAGCTGCTTGGCAGTTTTGTTTAATTCATGGGCAATGCTATCAGTATCGTCTAGGGTCAATTCCAAATCGCTGGTGACTTCTTCGATTTGAACAATGGTTTCCATCACCTCCCTTGATAGCAGGTGCAAGTCGCTGTAGGAATCCATCTCTAAGGCATCAAACCCTTGAACAGTAATAGCTAGGGAAGTAGAGGAAGCAGAGGAAGCGTCAGAAGCGGCGGGAGAAGATACGGAAGATGGCAGCAACAGTCCCTCGGATTTGCTGGTTTCCCCATCCCCCTGTCTTCCTGTCATTCCTCTTGGGGTGGCAATCTGGTCATAAGATGTGCGCAGCTTGTGATTGGAGGCTTCGAGAATCTTGACCCGGCGGCTGAGGTTGTCTACTAGGGTGCGCAGTCGTCCCAGTTGCAGGGAAAGACCATTGCGCTCGATAGTCAGTTCTCCAAACAAGTCATTGAGTCGATCCAACTGTCGCACAGGAATGCGCACAGTATTTTCCTGGTGTGGGTCTTTTGAGGAGTCTTCCTGATTGTTCTCCCTCACGAAGATGGGTTCAGGGCAAGGGGGGGAAGACAAGGGAGGGGGAGAAGACAAGGGAGAGGGGGAAGAAATCTTGGGATTGCTATCCACCCATTGAAATACCTTTACTTCCCCTTGATCTGGCTGGTCTGGCTGGTCTGGCTGGTCTGGCTGGTCTGGCTGGTCTGGCTGGTCTGGCTGGTCTGGCTGGTCTTCCTGGTATGCCTCATCCCCTTGTCCGAGTAGTTCTGGCTGATCGGTTTCCAATTCCCCAACTAATATAGCTTCCTCTGGCACCCCTGGGTCTGTAGCTCCTCCTTCATTCTCCTGAAACTCCCTAGCTTCGAGGCGGCGGGGTAAATGAGTCAGTTGACCCACCAGTACCAACGCCTGGGATTGCCGCCACAGCATTAGAGCTTGTTGGGCGATCGCTTCCACTTGGTCTGGGGCAGCTTCTAGCTGGTGATTGATGTCTTCGCACAACTGGCTAAAAGCCTCAAGCTGCAGCATTTCTCCTAACCCGCCCAATTCTTGAGCCATGATGGACACTTCTTCTAGCAAGCAGGGTCTTTCGGGGTCTGCTAATACCCCTTCTAGGCGAGCTAGACACCCTTCCACTTCTGTTTCAAACAGCATGGCAGTCACATTAGTGCCATCCTCTGCTCCCAGCATAGTAGTTGCATCATCTGCGACCGGGTCTCCTAGAATCTCGTGCAGTTGATCAAATACTGGGTTAGCTATGGTTTCTAGCCACTGGGAGTCTACCCGATTGCCCTGGCGGTTGATCTCGAGTACCTGGCGCAGACAGTCTACCCCCTGTAGGAGTAGACTTTCGAGTTGGTTTTCGATTGCGATCGCATTTTTCTTAGCCTTGAGAACTTTAAATGAATCCTCTAAACGGTGAGTTAGGTGACTCAAGGTGCCATATCCCATCATCCCAGCTCCCCCTTTGACAGAATGAACCGCTCGCAGAATCCCATCCATTTTCTGACTATCAATGGCAGCGCTGGCTAAACCCAGCAGCACCGATTCAATGGTATCTAAGTATTCCTTTGCCTCTTCGAGAAACTGTAGCTGAATTTCCAGTTCTTTGTCCTGTGACATGTGTAGTGGTTAGTGGTTAGTGGTTAGTGGTTAGTGGTTAGTGGTTAGTGGTCATAATTCTGATCAACTTTAAACTTGCCAACCGATGTTTGTAATTCTTCAGCAATACTGACAGTGTCTTGGAGGGAGTGGGAGATATGTTCTGTTGACTGGTAAGTGCGTTCTGAGATTTGGGCAATGTCTTTCATTACGTTGGTCACAGCGCTTGAGGTTTCCGCTTGGGAAACGGTAGCTTGGAATATGGATTGAATGAATTGGTCGATTTGGGTGGAGACGTTGAGGATTTGACCAAAACTGTCTTTGGCTTCTTGAACTAGATAGGTGCCTTCGACCACTTGGGTAGTCCCCAGTTCCATGGCTTCCACCACTTCGGAGGTGCCTTGTTGGATGTTATCTACAATTTGTTCAATTTCTTTAGTGGCCGTGGCAGCGCGAGCAGCGAGTTCCCCAACTTCTTCGGCAACCACGGCAAATCCTTGCCCCTCTTCTCCAGCTCGGGCAGCTTCTATGCCAGCGTTGATCGACAATAGGTTGGTTTGCAGGGCAATTTGGTTAATCAATGCCACCACTTGGGAAATTTGCTGGGAGGATTCCCCGAGGCGCTTGACTTTTTTGGCAGTTTCTGCTATTGTATCTCTCAAGATTAGGATACTGGCAACAGAGCGCTCAATAGCGTAGGTGCCGCTTTGGGCGGTGTTGGCAGCGGTATGGGCGACAGCAGCGGCTTGGCGGGCATTAAAGGCTACCTCTTGAATAGAACCAGTCATTTGAGCCACAGAATCTAGGGTGTCGGTGATTTCCTGGGTTTGTTGGAGTGCGGCTTCAGACAGTTGATGAATAGCTCCAGCATTGTCCCCAACAGACTGGTGTACCTCAGTAGCAGCAGTTTTGACTTGGGTAACAATCCCTCTTAGACTTTCGATGACGGCATTGAAGAAATCAGC
The DNA here is from genome assembly GCF_010692325.1 of Moorena sp. SIO3I8. Taxonomy (GTDB): domain Bacteria; phylum Cyanobacteriota; class Cyanobacteriia; order Cyanobacteriales; family Coleofasciculaceae; genus Moorena. The sequence goes on from NZ_JAAHHW010000002.1 coordinate 199,218, forward strand.
CACAGTGCCAATTTCCCCACTGAGGATCTCAGCCCTTACCGTGAGGTCACCTTGAGCAGCTCCTTCCACTTTATTAACCAGTTCTAACAGTTGCAACTGTAGGGCTTCCCGTTGTTGCTGTTGTTCCTGGGAAACTACTTCCGCAGCAATGCGGGCTTGTTTGAGCTGCTCCACTAGCTTGGCTTGCTCAAGGGCAAAGCCCAATTGAATCGCCATCTGCGTGAAAAAGTTGATGTCTGATTCTTGCCAATGCCGGGTACCGGAACACTGATGGGCGACCAACAGTCCCAGTAATTTGTCCTCCCCTAAGATGGGGGCGACTAGGTTAGCTTTGACTTTAAACGGTTCAAGTTGACCCAAGTAACACTCACTTAAGTCTGCCTGGTAAATGTTATCCAAGGCACTAACTCTACCCTGCTGATACTTTTCCACATATTGGTGGGCAAAGCAGGGGTCAGCAATTTCTGCTCCTAGGGATTTCGGCCAGCCATGACCCACGGATTCCGCAACAATGGTTCCTTGCCAATTTTCGTCAAACAGATAGACTAGGACTCGGTCGGTTTTCAGAGCTTCTCGGATGCCACTGATGGCTGACTGGTAGATTTCCTCGACTGTGAAGGATTTCCGGATACCGGAGGTAATCTCAATGACTTGCCCAGCTCGGTCGGCTTCGGCGGTCTTCACTGTGGCGAGACTGGCACTGCTTAAGGCTAGTCCTAAGTGGGTGGCTAATTCCTGTAGAAAGTCAATCTCATCGGTGCGCCATACTCGAGTGTTAGAACACTGATGAGCTACCAATAAGCCAATTAGATTATCGACCCCCACAATCGGGACAACTAGGTTTGCCTTAACTTGCAGTCGGTTCAACAACTGCATATGGCCAGAGGAATATTTCTGTGCTTGGACATCACTGGTGGGCACAACCCTTCCCTTGCGATAGGCTTCCAGCAATTTTCTGGGAATACAAGCATCGGTGATTTCGTTGGCGATTGCTTTTGGCCAAGGGGAGTCTACCGCTTCAGCCACAATGGTTCCCCGATAGCCTGGGTCAAAATAATAGATCACCACCCGGTCGGCGGCTAACTTTTCCTTAGCAGCATTTACCACTAAATCAAAGGCATGGGCTTTCTGATCAGGTTTGGCAGCATGGGTGACAACATCAGCAAATAACCGAGCCTTGTCTAGGGAAGCTTGTTGCTTAGCAACTAGGGTCTGTAGCTGAGATGCCATACGGTTGATATTTGACCCAAGTACCCCCAGCTCATCGGTTCCCACCAGCTCCAAACGGGTATCCAGTTGCCCTTCCCCGAGGGCTTTCACTGCCTTGGTAGCTGCTAACAAGGGACTGGTCAACCGGTTAGCGAGATAGACAGCTACTGCAGCAACTAATAAGGTGGTCAGGGAGATTCCCAGGGTCAGGGTGAGGAGTAATTGTCGCTGGGGCAGAAATGCGATCGCATCTGGGGTGGCCATGACTGCTACCCAGGGCAGGTCAGGTAAGTCGTTGATTTTACGAAAGGGGGTATAGGCTAGCAGATCCTGATGCTTTTTGACCTGATCAGATGTGACTAGAGTATTTGGTTTATCAGCAGTTAGCAGTTCTTTGGCGTCCGGGAATACCTTGGTTAGGGGCTGATTAACGATCTTGCTTTGGTTGGAGAGAAAAATTTTACCGTTGGTGGTATTGATTAAGTAAAGTTCTTCGCGATCGCTGCCCATCAGGTTGATCGAATCTTGAAGGTATTGGATGGGCATCCGGGATTGGATAACTGCGACCAGCTTTTGTGTATTTTCGTCAAGTACCGGTGCAGCTAAGTAAAGGGATAACTGACCAGACGCATCCGAGTGTATCGGTTGACTAATCGCCGGTTGTTTGGTCTTGATCACCTGCTCAAAATAAGACCGGGAGCTGGGATTATCTACCGGAGTCTGATTAGATTTGGCAATCACTTTGCCTGTTAAGTCGAAAACAGCTATACTGTCGTAGACTTGGTAAATGTCTTCGTAGCGGTTTAATAATAGGGATTGTCTTTCCGAAAGGGAGCTGGTCTGCTGTTGACTGGAATTAGTAAAAACTGGGAGCGTAGCTAGAACTCGAATATCGGCATAGCGGTCTTGTATGAAGCCCTTGAGGTTGTCTTCTAGGCTAACTACCCTAGCAATGTTATTTTGGGAAATTTCTTGGGTAATAGATTGCTTAGCTAAGTTATAGGCAATAGAGCCAATCAGCAGCACAGGAATAGTGCCTAGGGTGATCAATAATGATGTTACTTTAGTTTTTAAGCTGAGTTTAAGACCCCCAGAGCGTTTGGAACTGCTAGGTGCTTCAGAGGAGCCTATAGGCTCAGCCCCATCCTGAGCCGAGTTTTGGCTTGGTTCTGTGCTAGTCAAATTTATAACTGAGTCCAATTCAGCATGGTGACGATACCTGTCTTTGGTTACCCCTTGACTATTTAAATCCTGATTAATTTCATTATTATATATTGATTTATCAAATTCTTTCACCATAAAAAAGCACCATTACCTGGCTACAAACTTATTTTTTATCAAAGCATTGATATATCTATTATCTAAAAAAAAAGTATCGTTTGAGGGTAGTTTTAAATTAACAATCAACAATTCCCAGCTGGCATTGAGTTTAAGTCAATTCCCGTTAAATTAGGTGTTGTGTAAAAGAGATGAAGCCATAATTGCCAAACCATCTAGTACTAACAAAATTTCTTGCTCTTGCAAAGCGCATCCCCGTAAGTAGGGAACCAAACCCGATGACACTTCTCCCAGTGGAGATTGAATACAATCGGGTGTGAGTCGCAACACCCCTTCAATGCTTTGGACTGCAACCCCTAAAGACGCTGACTGATTACGGAGCGTCACTATGTTGTACTGTTGAACATTAGTTTCTACGGTCGGTAAACCTAGCATTTGAGCTAGATCAATTACCCACAAAACACGAGAACGCCGATTCATCAACCCCTGTACGTACAGGGGCATATTTGGCATGGGGGTCAGACGCTCTTGGGGCAAGACTAGAACTTCCTGGGCTTGATGCATAGATATAACCGCAGGGGTTTGTTCATTTAACAAAAATTTAAGATAAGCATCCCCGATATTATTGTGTTCTTCAGATGGTTTGGTTATACTAGCTAACTGAGACCAGGTTTGGGGGGTATGGGCTAGTGCTGACGTATTCATTAATTCACAAGTAAACCTATGTTAGGAGACCGATCATTGGTGAGTTGATATATAATTTCTGAGTTTGCCAAGATATTGGTTAAGTAAACTCTAACCAATAGACTAACCTATAATAGTAACCTATAACAGAGGGATATGTTTTTATAAAACCACCCTAAATGTCTGAATAAATCAACACCGAATTCAGCTTTTTATCCTTGATAGATATAAAGTAGATAGATACCCAATGATTAGTTGAGATGTTTAAACACTATCTTGAGGAGATCGGATTGGTTAAACGGTTTAGTCAAGTAACCAGATGCTCCAACAAGTTTAGCCTTAGCTCGGTCTAGGAAACCAGTATTGCCAGTTACCATAATAATTGGGGTATGTTTAAAAAGTGAATGCTTTCGTAACAGAGAACATAGCTCATAACCATCTAAGTTTGGCATGGCAACATCGAGTAAAATTAGGTCAGGCTTAATGCGGATAACTTGCATTAATGCCCTAACTGGGTCATTAATCATGACAACAGAGAAACTTTTATCTTCCAAGAAGGAGTTAATGGCATTTAAAACACTTGTACTATCATCAATGCAAGCAATCTTGTAAGTTTTACTGGTAGACGTTGGTTGTTGATTAACCGAGGTATGATGCTGAAATCTCTGCTCTAATGGAGCCGAGTTATTTAGAGAGGATTCGTGAATTGAGTTCAATGGTGTAGAATTTCCGATTGGGACTACAGAATGAGAGCTATAGGGATTATTCACTGGCTTTGATTGAGAAGAGGGCTGATGTTGTAACTGTTCGTAACAGTGTTCAACAATTGTGCGAAGGTCAAGCCTACAAAATTTATGCAAATCCTCAGATGGATTAGTTTCCAGTAATTGGTAAGTTCCTTCTTTCTCTGACAGCAGAGAACCTATTACCTCTTCAGCCAATTCTTCGATTAGACTTGCTGCCTGAACGGAATTCAGATAATGTTGATTGACCAACCAACAAATTGCTTGGTAATCTGAAGGATAACTTGAAGTACTGTTTAAGTTGGCTTCAAAGAGCAGACGAACCTGAACCCGAACGGCACTAACAAGGGTAGTAATTCTACGACTTAGACGAGATAAGTAATGGTCTAGGCGATCAAAGGGGTTGATGGAGTTTGAGGCATAGATTAATTTACCATTTTCTAGATAGATTGACCAAGAAACTGAACCACTAGATACTTGTAAACATCCATTGGCATGACGACTGGATAATTGAGCCAATAAGGAAAGGGGGTTTAGTTTTTTATCATGCCTGTAGCTATTGATGTAGGTGGAGTTCATTTTTATCTAATCCGCTGTAAATCAATTGATGAAAAAAATCAATACTAATGATTGATTTCCTTGGCGTAATAGTTAGCTACATCCTAGCTAGGGTAGATTCCGTAAAGTTTTATTGAAGTGAAATTATTTTTTTAACTAAAAATCGATTTTCCAAACAAATAACAGCCATACCCTAACTAAAACTGTACAATAGGTTATGTGACTAGTAAAGATTACCTAATCAACTTAGGTAGTAGCTGCTTCCCTGAATTTGATATCTCAGAAATGAATGGGAGCTGAGATTCAAAAATTAAACGGTTTTAAGTTATTTGAAAAAAAATGAGGGGTGGATTCTCATTTGCATTGCACCATGACATCCAAGAGTGAAGGGTAACTATAGTCAGCTTGCATACACCCTCTAGGGACAGAAAAACTTTCCCAATACTAGATTAACCAAAAATTCACTCGTTGTCAATTATCATAACAAGATTGTGTATCATCTGTGTAAAGCTTATATAAATAGTTTTTTTCAATGGATGAAGTTAGTGTAATTAATCAGTGACTATTTACTGACTGGCAGAAAATATTACCTAACAATGGGTCAGGGAAAAAGTCTCGGAATTTATCATGATAGTCGGAAGTACTGCTCTAATCAATAAGAAGCTTAGCTAAAATCACTTTAAGATTTGGCTAATTACATTAACGACAAATTAGTTAAGATAACCAAAATTGCACTTGTCAATATCCTTATTGTCAAGTTAAAATTGACTGAGGTCAGACTAGCCTATGGCAACTCGAAAAAAGCGTCTACGTATATAGAGCCCCTATATAACCCTACTATGCGCAAGTTTGGGGGGCTAGTGCAAGATAAGAGGTAGATTAATAGTATATTACTATAGTAATTAGTTTTTGTGATTGCCAGCAAAGAAGTGCTTTCCATCAGCAGGGTGATTTGCTCGAAACGTTTTCCGCTCTACAGGAAGACGCAAAAAAATAGTTAGCTTAAATAAGACCTTACTTTGGCAGTCTACCCTGGGAGGAATTGTCTCCCATTATAGGAATAACGTTACGAATAAACTTGTCTGGATGCTAGCTACCGTTAACAATTAACAATCAACGCTAGGAATGTTGCGGAAACATTTCCTAGGCTATATCTTGTCGTTTTATCGATTGGTTAGACAAGTATCGGGAGATATTAATCCCTTACAAAGCCAGTTGATGTTACATTTGGGCTTAATTTTTTATCAAGTCCTATTAAATTCCGCTATAGCTATAAACTCAGTTACAAACGTCTTTTATTAATCAAATATTATGACTCATTTTGGCATCATTTGTCCGGCTGCTTCTGGTCATATTAACATGATGACTACTTTAGGTTATGAACTGAAACAGCGTGGTCATCGCGTCACCGTATTGGGAATTGAAGATGTTCAAGAAAAAGTTCTAGCTGCAGGATTAGAATTTCAGGTTATTGGCAAGTCTGATTTTCCCAAAGGAACAACGAAAGACATATTTACTAAACTAGGTAATCTCAGTGGAATTAAGGCATTTAAGTATACAATCAATTCGTTTGTAAATGTAGCCAAAATGTCTCTTAGGGATGCCCCAGAAGTAATTAAAACAGCAGGTATAGAGCTATTGTTAGTCGATCAAGCTTCTCCAGAAGGAGGAACTATCGCTGACTATCTAGACATTCCTTTTGTTAGTGTATCCAGTTCCTTAATTTTCAATCGAGAAATAAGTGTTCCTCCCGTTATGACGTCCTGGAATTATGACCCTTCATGGCGGGGAATTCTACGGAATAGACTAGGTTATGTACTGGTTTATTTTATGAGTAAGTCTCTGCGAAAAGTTATTGGTTATCATCGTAAAAAATGGAATTTATCTTCCTATAATAATGTGAATGAACAGTATTCCCAATTGGCTCAAATTAGTCAAGAGCCTCCTGAACTTGAATTTCCCAGAAAAGAACTACCATCTTGTTTTCATTTCACAGGTCCGTATCATTATTCAAATTCAGCTAGTCGAGAATCAATTCCCTTTCCCTATGATAAATTAACTGGACAACCCTTAATATATGCTTCGATGGGAACGTTACAAAATCAGCTCCTCTCGATTTTTTCAATGATTGCAGAAGCTTGTGTGGGATTAGATGCGCAATTAGTCATTGGTTTAGGTGGGGGTACTAGTCCAGAATCTTTGCCAGAATTGCCGGTAAATCCGATAGTTGTTGGCTATGCACCTCAATTAGAACTCTTAAAAAAAGCCACTCTAACTATCACTCACGGCGGGACGAATACTGTCATAGAATCGTTGACTAATGGAGTACCAATGGTAGCTATTCCCATTACTAACGATCAACCAGGAGTGGCGGCGCGGATCGCTTGGACAGGAACAGGGGAAGTAATACCTTTGGGAAAAGTCAGGGTGGAGAAGTTACAAAAGGCTATCAAACGAGTCTTAACCGAAGATTCCTATAAAAAGAATGCTTTGAGGCTACAAGAGGCAATTACACGAGCAGGGGGAGTGAGTCGAGCTGCTGATATTATCGAGCAGGTTGTTGCTACAGGTAAACCCGTTATTTCTGAGATCACTACCCAACATTGATATACTATTGACTATGGCGATATCGACGAAATATATACTACTATAAATCGTAATAAATCACTAATTAAACACGATTAATTAGTATTAATTATACATTATTATAGTTTTTTATAAAATAAAATGACTCATATTGGCATCATTTGTCCTGCTACTTCTGGTCATCTTAATCCTATGACTACTTTAGGTTACGAACTGAAACAGCGTGGTCATCGCGTCACCGTATTAGGAATTGAAGATGCTCAACCAAAAGTTCTAGCCGCAGGATTAGAATTTCAAGTGATTGGCAAGTCGGATTTTCCCAAAGGAACAACAAAAGACGTATTTATTAAACTAGCTAATCTGAGTGGATTTAAGGCATTTCAGTATACAATGAATAGGATGGTCAATGTAGCAAAAATATTTCTTCGAGATGCTCCAGAAGTAATTAAAGCAGCAGGTATAGACCTATTGTTAGTCGATCAAGTTTCTCCAGAAGGAGGAACTATTGCTGAGTATCTAGACATTCCTTTTATTAGTGTATGCAGTGCCTTAATGCTGAATCGGGAAATAAGTGTTCCTCCCTGTATAACCTACTGGAATTATGACCCTTCATGGTGGGGAATTCTACGTAACAGAGTGGCTTATGCACTGCTTTCTATTATAGTGATCAAATCTATGCGAAAAGTTGTTGATCAGTATCGTAAGCAGTGGAATTTATATCCCTATCATAATCCCAATCACAGCTATTCCCAGTTGGCTCAACTAAGTCAACAACCTGCTGAATTTGAATTTCCTAGAACAGAACTACCGTCTTGTTTTCATTTCACAGGGCCTTATAGTAATCCAGGGAGTCGAGAACCTGCGCCTTTTCCTTATGAAAAGTTGACTGGACAACCATTAATTTATGCTTCTATGGGAACTTTACAAAATCGGCTTCTCTGGGTTTTTCAAATGATTGCAGAAGCTTGTGTGGGATTAGATGCTCAATTAGTGATTGCTTTAGGTGGGAGTGCTAGTCCAGAATCTTTGCCAGAATTGCCCGGAAATCCCATAGTTGTTGGCTATGCACCTCAATTAGAACTCTTACAAAAAGCCACTCTTACCATCACTCACGCAGGAATGAATACGACTCTAGAATCATTGAGTAATGGGGTACCAATGGTAGCTATTCCCATTACCAACGATCAACCAGGAGTGGCGGCGCGGATCGCTTGGACAGGAACAGGGGAGGTAATACCTTTGGGAAAAGTCAGAGTGGAGAAGTTACAAAAGGCTATCAAACGAGTCTTAACCGAAAATTCCTATAAAAAGAATGCTTTGAGGCTACAAGAGGGAATTAGACGAGCAGGGGGAGTGAGTCGAGCTGCTGATATTATCGAACAGGTTGTTGCTACAGGTAAACCAGTTTTTGTTTCAACAAAACCAAAAGTATTGAATCTAGGAATAAGAGATTACCAAAATCCCTGATGCTTAATGGGGCAAAAAACTCCTGAAAGTATTGTTACGAGGAAGGGTTAAATTTAAGCTAAAAAGTTTACCCTATATAGCGTTTATCGTAGCTATGAAGTACACATTATTTTGTGCCTATTCCCTCTTTCCTCTTTTTTATTCTCTGCTCCCGTCTTGATGCAGCGGTGCATCGCTGCATCGCTGCTCCCTGCTCCCTGCTCCCTGCTCCCTAAAACCTTAAGTGCGACCCGTGGCTAATTTAATTAGCCACGGGTCGCACCTCATAAATTTGTATATCAAAAGTTGTATAGTTGCTATATATATTAGCACTATTTCTGTCGCAAATTCTCGCGCTTAGTCCCATTAGGTAGTTTTCGTAGAGTGTTGGTAAAATTTTAAATAGGTAGGTCTTTTGGCAAATTAGAGACCTATCTTTTTAGACTACACAATGCTATTAGCTTTACATACCCAATATTTCAGCCTATTTTTTTGCCTCTTTATAACCTTCCGCATATGAACCTGATATTTCCCTCATGTAAGGTTCTAACTTATGGAAAATTTTATCATATTTTTTGGTGACTTCTGGCAATAAGTTTATGGGACGTGGTTCGATGACGCTTTCATAATCAAAATTTGATTTTGATTTTAATTTTAGAAAATCTAGACTCTTTAAAATGGTAGTTTTAGGGGCATCACATAGTTGTTCGTATGTGATATAAATATAGTCTGTTTTTGGTAAGTAAATAATATTATTGAAGTAGTAATGATGGAATTGAACAGTCTTTTGAGTAACTTTGCTTAATGCGAAGTTAAAGTAAGGTGAATATAAAATTCGAGAGATTAAATGTCGAAGCGGTTGGTTTAATATATTTCTGTAATCTCTGGAAATTAGAGCAGTGTATTCGCACCTAGTAGATAACATCAGACGTATGGCTTTTAGTTTAGAATTGATTATATGAATCGGATTACGGTGAATGAAAATAAACTTAGCTGCCGGAAAAACACTCTTCACATACATATAATTTGGAAAATCCCATGGATTCTTCAGCAACAGAGGTTTATCTGGATCGGATACCAATTGAATTTTGCGGCATAACTCTTTTAAAATAGGTAAATTATTAGGGTTTAGACCTGCTCTTTTTCCGGTTTTATTATTAATAATAAAACCATACTCTTCTGGTAAATTTGGAGTTACAATTACTTTATCAATAGTGCGATTACTTATCCCCAATGATTTAAAAAGTTGCGCTAATTCTTGAATAGCCTGTTCTTCAGTTTGATTAATATGATTAAACAAAAGCTCATCATATTTCAGGATATGATAAGCTTTGACAAAGTTAAAACACTCCGTCGCCACCAATAGTTTGTATAATAAAGTTGTACCAGACCGATGATCTCCCATAATAAAGATCGGATTAAAATCTACTTTTTGTAGCAAATTTAGGTAAGGTTTGTCAGAAACAGTATTATTAGTTTTAGATTGCATATTCTCTATCAGCCTTATTTCTATGTTTGATAAAAAACTTGGTTACCTGTAGATACCACAAATGTCTTTAAGGGTTTGTGGCTCCCGTTTATTGTTATTTATAGTTTATTGGTGATCTGGTCAAATTTATACTCCTGATAAACAAATGAAAGGTCTTTCATAATCTGCTCTCTTGTTAAGTTAAATTCTTCAAGATTTCTGACACGATGTTTGCGTTTATAGTTTTTCTGTTGTTGCGCTTGTTCTTTGATAGAGTATTTTAATTGCTCGCTGGGATTAATTCCCGTAAAATTAACTATTTCTTCGAAGGCTTTATATAAATCAGATATTAATAAATTATAACGCATAATTCTGACGTTAATTTCTGGTATTTCTTGATTTTTTTTAAGCTGATAAAAATAGCGATAAAGGTCTACATTATAGCGATATCGCCTTTCTTCATATCGTTTTATTTTATCTAGTGGTATATTTTTTATCCCCCATTGGTTATCGAGAAAATTTCTATCCAGGGAAAGATGAGAAGGAATTGTTTCGTGAGGTGAACGAACTAAATAGATAAATTTGGCATCTGGAAATATTTCTAGCAATGTTTTAATACGGTGAGTAGAAAAATGAATTTGGGCAATTACTTGTTTTTTCCCTGTGTAATAGATATGCCGCTTTAAACAACTTTCAAAAAATTTTACTGAACTTCGACGACGAGATGCTGGTTGCTGATCATGGAAGCGAAGCTCGGGATGCTCCTGATCATCAAAGGCTAGGGGTGTTGTTAAAAGCACAAATTGAGTATCGGCTTCGTGAAGAAATAATAGTTCTTCTTCTTCTACTCTGTCAAGAGAAATTCCATGTCCAATATCATCAGGTATCAGGGAGTTTAGATTGTGTTTAACTAAATAGTCAACCAGAGGTTTAACTAAAATACGAGCTGTAAGTGATGGCACAAAAATATGCCAAGCTTTGAATGTGCTAAATTCTTCTGTCTGGGTTAATACATGATGGAGGAAAGTAGTTCCACTCCGAGGGTGTCCAATGACAAATATCGGTTTCACCACTTTAATGTCACGATACTTAGAAAAGAAAATTTCATCTAAAGCCAGGGTTAGTCTAACAAAAATAAAAGCTAAGGGTGGCAAAAATACCCATAAAAAAAACCAGTGGCTTATCCCAAAGGTTTTCCAACAGGAAATAATAATTCGGTAATAAACTTTTAACATGTTTTATGTCCCAATTATGGTAAATAATTTTTAGTTAAAATAGACATATATAGCGTTTATCTCAGTTACGAGGTACGCTTTTCAACCTCAAAGTCCCCCTTATTAAGGGGGATTTAGGGGGATCAATTTGTACCTTATGGGATATAGAATTGCTATATAGCAGTTCTCAATATTTGAGAACTGCTATAATAACTAATTAGTGCATCTGTGGAACAGGCTTAGGGCTTTACTGCCACCTGTTGACCAGTGGCTGGTGTTCGCCGGAACTGAATCGGTTTGCGGGGAACTAAACCTGCCTTTTGTTGCCATTGAGCGATCTCAGAGAACGACCAGTTACTACCAGCACTGGTCAAGGATAAAAACAAATTCCCCAATGCACCTAGTTGTCCATCTTGTTTGGAAGGAAGTATAGTTTTCTGAACGACGAGATGGCCTCCAGGTCGCAGAGCTTGAGCCAAACGCTGAAATAGCTCAATATTGGTGTGTTCATCAAACTGCTGTACTAGGTTAGCCATAAAGACTAAGTCATAGACATTGGTGCCTAGATCGTCTGTAAGAACATTGCCAGCTTTGTACACCACGCGATCGCCCATGCCTTCCTCGGCAAGAAGCGGTCCTGCATATTCAATCTGCTCAGGTAAATCGAGGATGACCGCTTGAAGGTCAGGGTAGCGGCGGCAGAGGGTTACTGAAAAATAGCCGTGAGAGCCACCAACATCTAGCATATTCTGAGCACGAGTTGGTACAGGTGTGTATTGAACTACCTCAGGAGCAGCTAGGCTAGCGATTGAGCGCAGACCCCGATGATAAAGTTGCCAGTGATCGGGGGTCATTTTATCCTGAGATTCCAGAGGCTCTCCAGTGCGGATGAACTCTTCTAAGTGGGTCAGCCATTCCCAGGCCAAAACCCGGCTAATGGTGAAATCGTAAAGTGACGACTCATTCTGACTTAGTAGCCATTTACGGGCAACTACAGCCAAGCTATAGGACTCCCCCTCCTTGGCAAGGTAATCTGTAGCAACAAGAGCATCTAAAAGCTGGGTTAAGGCATGCTTGTTGAGATTACACCGCCCAGCAATCTCTTCGGCTGAAAGTGAACTTGACCCTAGGGCTTCAAACACACCTAGCTGTGTTGCTGCTATAAGAGATCGGGCTAGAATCAGGCAGGCTTGAGTTTCGATCGCAGGTTGGGGTACTTGCCCCAAGGCAAGGGCACTCTTTTCGAGCAAGTTTTCAGGATTAATACCAACTCTCATCTAGAACTATTAGCTCCTTTAATAAATCCAATGACTGGAATAAAACGGGGTCGATTGGCAAAGACATCACCATAGTTGGTGTCTTCGCTTAAGGCTTGTTCTTCAGTTTGAATACGCCGACTCATTAATAGAGCATTGGCGATGCTGAAAACGATAGTGGTGAAATAAGCAGTATGGATCAGGGGTAAAGCGGCGATTTCCAGAATTACTCCTAGCCAATTGGGATGCTTTAGGTAAAGGTAAATTCCTGAGTTAACTACAGGCTTGCCTGGGAAGGTGATGATCGGAAGAGTCCAACGCTTTTTTAGCGATCGCATTGATAAATACCGCAAGCCTTGACCAGCTACAGTAAGCATCAGTGCTATTGCTGCCAATCCTGGCATAAAAGGGCGGTTGAGCCACCAAACCTCGTTAATCATCGCTGCAAACCAGCTCACCTGCAATACTTTCACTATCCAAAGAGAATTTGAGCCATATTCTCGTCCTCCGTTAGTAAGCAAGTATGTTGCATTCTGTTTGCTGATACGAAGTTCAATCAGTCGCTGTAAAATCACCGCAACTACAACAAGCGTGAAGATAACCTTAGTAATCATGGAGCGCTTCCTACCATTGCAATAGCAGAATTTCCTGGGAGAAACCAGGTCCCATTGCGACCATCAAGCCATAACTACCTGGACTCGGCTGCTCTTGAGATAAGACTTCATTAAGCATATAGAGCACAGTGGATGAAGACATATTGCCAACTTTTTCTAAGGTGTCCCAGCTAAGCTGTACTGCTTCCTGAGTCAGTCCAAATTCCTCTTGTATAGTTTTAATTACCTTCGGTCCACCTGGATGCACAATCCAGCAAGAGATATCATCTGTTGATAAGTTATGCTTGTTCAGGAGTCGGTCAATCACCTCTCGCAGTCCTCCTTTGAGATGGTCAGACACTTCAGGTCTAAGAATATTCCTGAAGCCGGTATCGGCAATATCCATTCCCATCAAGTGAGTGGTATTGGGAAGCAAGATTGATCCAATATCAATTACCCGAGCTTGACCTGGCTTGGCTAAGGCATGCTCGCGACCTACCATTAAAACTGCTCCCATCCCATCAGCAAACAATGCAGCAGTAACGATAGAGCAAATGATTTCGCTGTAGAGAGAGGGGTCGTCTGGTAGTTTAGAAATCATTGTTTGCAATTCCATTTGCAAGGAACCCTGCCACAGAGCAGAGGACAGTTCACCAGCAAAGAAAATTGCAGCATCCTTGGGGTGTCCCTCTAGGTACTCTGTCACTCGCGCTATACCTGCTGCTCCACCCATGCAGCCATAGCCAAACATTGGTAGTCGTTTGATGTACCGTGAAAAAGGGATGCGATTCATTAACCGAGCTTCCAGGGAGGGAACCGAAATGGTTAGTGTAGAGGAAGCGATTAATGCGATCTCCTCGGGCTCGATGCCGGTTGAACTGAACAATGACCCCACAGTTTTTTCAAAGTTATCGAGAGCAAGGTTTATAGACCGGTCAGCAGTGACTCCAGGAGTCGGTGGGTCAAACAAGGAATCTAGGGAGTGGGTGAAATAACGGCCTTTGACATTGACATTGGTGAAAAAGCGGTCGATGGTATCTAGATCAAAATCTAGATTCATCGTGATGCAAAACTTTTTGACCGCTGTGGCTAGCACTTCTTGAGGATAGTAGTGCTCGGGAAACGTGAAGGCAGTAGCAGCAATAACAGGCATGGTAATTTTATTCTTAAATAGGTTGAAAGTTAGTCGGTTGAAAGTTAGTCGGTTGAAAGTTAGTTGGTTTTTCGCGTAGCGTGGCCTTTTGGCCAAGGTTAGTTGGTTGTTCGCTTAGCGTGGCCTTTTGGCCAAGGTTGAAAGATTTTGCTGCTTTGTGAAAATAGTGGTTAGTGGTTAGTAATTAGTAATTAGTAGTTAGTGGTTAGCACTTAGATTAGGAAGATTGTTATGCTTTGTTGTGAGCAATAGTATCTGGGTGGTATCCCACTCTCGATCCGGGAGTGGGATTTGACATCACCCCATCACCCCATCACCCCGACAGGTTGGCTAAGTTGGCTAGCGATCGCATCCAATAAAAGCTGGTCATGGCTCTTGAGGAAGAAGTGGTCGCCAGGAAACATTTGCAGGGTGAAGTCTTTCTGGGTCTGCTTGCGCCAAGCCTCAAGTTCCGAATCACTGACTTTGGGGTCGGATTTGCCACCAAACACTGTGATTGGGCAATCGAGGGGATCTGCGCTGGAGTAGAAGTAAGTTTCCAAAATCGCAAAGTCTGCTCGCAACACTGGGAGGAATAGCTCCATCAGCTCAGGATTTTCTAATGTTTCCTGTGGTGTTCCATTTAAGCGACCTAGTGACTGGATAAACTCATCATCAGGCAGTCGATGGATGGGTAGATTCAGATCCGGTAGCTGAGGAGCAGGGCTTGCAGAAACAAATACGTGAACTGGGCTTGGTAAGTTCTGTTTGCGTAACTCACGGGCAAGCTCAAAGCTAATTAATGCTCCTAAACTGTGACCGAAAAAGGCAAAAGGAATGTCTAAGTAAGGATGCAAAACAGGTGTTAGGGCCTGAATCAGAGGTGAGAGGCGAGTAAATGGCTCTTCTTCGAGTCGGTTTTCTCGCCCAGGCAATTGAATTGAACAAACCTCAATCTCTGGTGGTAGCAATTCTAACCAAGAGCGGAAGATAGAAGCACCAGCTCCTGCATAGGGGAAGCAGAATAGACGTAGTTTTGCTTGGGGATTCGGCTTTGCACAAGTGACCCAAAGATTGGCTTGAGGTACTACCTTCTCTGAAGAGTTCATTGTCCCTGAAGACTCATTAGTTGAATCCATCAAGTCCGTAGTGCTCGGTTTGCCTTGAGTTCCTTCATTAGGTGATGATTTGGCTTCTTTAACAACCAGCAATAAAACTTGGGTGATAAAATCCTCAATGCTTAAACTAATGAAGTATTCTAGAGGAACAACCACCTCCAGATCAGTCTCAATTTGATTCCTGAGCTCAACACCAACTATGGAGTCAAGTCCTAAGCTATGAAGGGGCTGCTGTAAGTCCAGTTGGCTGACACCAATTCCAATAACCCTGGCTAATAATTCTGTCAAGTAAGACTCCAACAGTCCCTGGCGTTCTTCTGGTTCTGCCGCCAGCAATTTAGGGCGAGTTAGACTTGGCTTGGCTTCGGGTGCGACACCATGATTAGGGGTGGATTTCCCATTAAGTTCTGATGGCATGCTCAGGGTTACGGTTACCCCTGAACTCTCCTGTTCAGTTGAGTTAGGAACTACGTCCAACCAGTAACGCGATCGCTGCCAAGGATAAGAGGGCAACGAAACACACTGACCCCCAGATGGATAGCGTCGGCTCCAGTCTACTGGGTAGCCCTGGCTGTAGAGAGTACCCAAAGAACCCAACATAACTGCTCGTTCCCGTTGCTGTCGGCGTAGAGAAGGCAATACTGTTCCGTTTTTGCCTGAGTTCTTCAGACACTGGGAGATATTTATCCCTAGGACTGGGTGGGGGCTAATCTCTACAAATAGATTATGCTTGGTCTTGATAAGTTGATCAATGGCACCGGCAAAACGCACTGGCTCTCTGATATTGCGTCCCCAGTAGGCACCATCAAAATTTTCACCCTCATGAGCTAGACCTGTGACGGTTGAGATGATTGGAATAGATGCAGTTTGAGGTGTAATTCCTTGAAGCGATCGCACTAACTGCTCTTGAAATGGCTCCATCTGGGGACTGTGGAAAGCATAATTCACCCGCATCATCTTACAGAAAATCTGTCGCTGGTCAAGGGACTCAAGCACTTCTTCCAGGGCTGCTGCTTCACCTGATAGAACCAGTGAGGTAGGACTATTGATGGCAGCAATAGACAAACGACCGGCATACTTAGCTAACAGTTCCTCTGCCTCAGCTACGGACAACTCCACAGCTGCCATTTTCCCAAAACCTGTTCCCTGCTGCATGAAGCGAGCACGGTGGAAAACAACTTGGACTGCATCCTCCAAGCTAAGAGCTCCCGCAACATGAGCTGCTGCTACTTCTCCCACGCTATGCCCGATTATGGCCTTGGGTTCTATTCCCCAAGAGCGCCACAAAGCAGCTAAAGCAACTTGCAAGGCAAAAATAGCTGGCTGAGCAATCTCAGTTTCTGCCAAGCGGGATGTTGACTCATTAGCCGTCAGTTCCTCCAGCAGTGACCAGTTGGCATAAGAACGTAGCAGCTGATCGCACTTCTCTATAGTGGAGGAAAAGACCGGTTCAGTCGATAATAATTCACGCCCCATCCCCCACCATTGCGGTCCTTGACCAGAAAAGACAAAAACTAGCTTAGGACGGCGGTTCCGTTGCTTACGACCCCAAGACAGACCGGAGTAAGTTTCTCCAGAGCAAAATGCTTCAAGGCCTTCCGTTAGTTCCTCACAGTTTTGAAATACCAAGGACAAACGGTGGTCATGATCAGAACGTCGTACACTAGCTGTATAACAAATGTCTGATAATGAGGCAGTGCTACCAGACGCTGCTGGTGCTAGGAATTCCTGATACTCCTGAGCTATAGCTCTGAGAGCTTCTGGACTGCGAGCAGATAGGGGAAGCAGATAAGGTGACGAGGAGATCCCAGGATAGACAGACTTATTTTTCTTCAAGTTCTCATCCCCTTGGAGAGCTTGCCCTAGAATTATATGGGCGTTAGTTCCGCCAAAACCAAAAGAACTCAATCCAGCCAAAGCTAGACCATCGGTTTCCGGCCAAGGGGTCAGGGTTTGCTGTACCTGAAGCAGAAGTTTGTCGAAGGGAATATAGGGATTCGGTGTTTGGAAATGCAGGCTCGGTGGTATCTTACCATGATGTAACGATAGCGCTACCTTAATTAGACCAGCAATGCCAGCGGCAGATTCTAGATGACCGATATTGGTTTTAGCGGAACCGATAATGCAGGGGTTGTTCGGGGAACGGTCTTGACTCAACACAGCCCCTAGAGCTTCGGCCTCAATTGGGTCTCCTAGGGGAGTGCCTGTACCGTGAGCTTCGACATAGTTAATTTGAGCTGGTGCGACTCCAGCATTTGCCAAAGCTTGGCGGATAACTGCTTCTTGAGACGGACCATTGGGAGCGGTAAGTCCGTTGCTACGGCCATCTTGGTTAAGTGCTGAACCCTTGATCACAGCAATGATATTGTCATTGTCTCTAATCGCATCCTCTAGACGTTTGAGTATTACAATACCGCAGCCTTCTCCCCGGACATAACCGTTGGCTCTGGCATCAAAGGTCTTACAACGCCCATCCTTAGCCATCATTTGTGCCTGAGAGAAAATGATGGTCAACTCCGGAGACAGTAGCAGATTAACTCCACCTGCCAAGGCTAAATTAGACTCTCCACTCTGCAGACTTTGACAAGCAAGATGCACAGCCACCAATGAGGAGGAACAGGCTGTGTCAATTGCCATACTCGGTCCTCGAAAATTAAATAGATAGGAGAGGCGGTTAGCAGCAATACTTAAAGCATTGCCAGTCCCCATGTAGGCATTGATGACACTATACCCCCCTTGCTGAAAACGCTGGTGGTAATCGCTGGCAGAAATACCAACAAAAACACCTGTGTTACTGTGGGCTAGTTTTTCTAGCACCTGCCCAGCATTGTCCAGGGCTTCCCAAGCTACCTCTAGCAAAAGTCGCTGCTGGGGGTCGATATAAACTGTCTCTCTCGGAGTAATTCCAAAAAATTGGGGGTCAAATTGATCTACTTGTTCTAAAAAGCCACCCCACCGAGTACTCATTTTTCCTGGTGTACCAGGTTTAGGATCGTAGAATGCATCGATATCCCACCGATCAGCTGGTATCTCTGTAATGGCATCTACCCCGTTACATAGGAGCCGCCAATACTCCTCCGGGTTTCTGGCACCAGGAAAACGACAACCTAGACCAATAATTGCGATCGCTTCCATTTCTTAACCTTCATCTGAACTTTGGTCATGATTACCACTACTGGCTGCTTGATATTTAACCATTCGCATCTTCAGCTAAACGTTGTGCTAGGGCTTCGATGTTGGGATAGTTCCACAAAAGGGTGGGAGATATCTCACGCCCAAGATAGTTTTCCAATCTACCTAAAAGAATCAAAGCATCTGCTGATTCTAGGTTGTAGCTTTCAAATGGTTCCTGGATATCTATTTCTTCAGGATCAACCTCCAGGCGTTGGGCGAGTTGGGAAACTAACCAGGCTTGAATAGCTTCTTCAGTATGAACGTCTTGATCGATTTGCTCAGAGATTGTTTCAAGCATTTTGTTTACTTTTTTAGTTAGTTTTAATCTGTCATTAATCAAAATACAAGTGCCAATTTGTAATTGGTAATTGTATTGTGGTAGTTGCAGTTAATTGATGATGTTAATGGAAATTTTCAATTTTCAATTTGTCTTTCGACTTTTGCCTTTTCCATTTCGTCATTAGCTGGTGACTGTGGTGTGATTAGATACCCGTCTTCCATACGAAGGATGCGATCAGCAACATCCAAAATTCTGTTATCGTGAGTCACCATCAAAATAGCGCATTCTTGCTCAAGAGCTAGTCGTTGCATAAGATCGACCACATCTCGACCTGTCTTACTATCTAAGGCAGCAGTTGGTTCATCTGCTAAGACCAATTTGGGATTATTGACTAAAGCACGGGCAATTGCTACCCGTTGTTTTTGCCCCCCAGAAAGGTTTTGAGGGTAGTGATTAACTCGATCCCCCAGCTTAACCAGTTGGAGCATGGCTTCAGATCTAGTGCGAGCTTCCCGGCGAGAGATGCCTCGATGCAGTTCAATCGCCATTTGAACATTTTCCCGGGCTGTCAAGAACTCTAGTAAGTTGTGAGCTTGAAAAATATAACCAATGTGGCTACGCACTGACACTAATTCGTCAGGAGTAGCGCCATACAATTCTCGGTCTATAATTTTTAGACTTCCCTCTTGTACAGAACGCAATCCTCCAATTAACGTCAACAACGTTGTTTTCCCTGACCCCGATGGTCCCGTTAGAATGACAATTTCTCCAGATTTTATTTCCAGATTAATGTCAAATAAAATTTGGCTCCGTAATGACCGTTGACCCAAGTAATGATTCAGTTTTTTTATATCAATCAAAATTTCTTGGGACATCGGTTTATTGGATTATACTCTAGTAATTATCAAGTTTATGTCTAGTAACTATCAAACTTTTGAGAAGAAAACTAAAAAATATCAGCTGGATCAGCAGACCGCATTTTGTTAACAGCCAAAACACCAGAAGCAAAACACATTAAAATGGTTACTATTAAAACGATAGAGGCTTGATTAAGTCTAATCTCCATTGGTAACCCAGTAGCATCCCTGACAACATTATACAGACCTATAGAGATTGCTAATCCTGGGATATACCCTAAAACAGCTAATATAACAGACTGTTGAAATACTACAGATAATAAGTATTTATTTGGATATCCAATTGCTTTTAGAGTGGCATAGGCAACTAAGTTAGTAGAAATATTACTATGAAGAATTTGATAGACAATAACTATACCAACCACTGCAGCCATAACCAGCATCATACCAAGGATAAATCCAACGGGAGTTCTTGTCTGCCAATACTGTTTTTCAAAGTCAAGAAATTCTTGATAAGAAAAAACTAGAACATCTTTAGATAAGTGGTTTCTCAAATTTTTTAAAACAATTGCAGGATCTGCATCAGGTTTGAGGTTAATGACTCCTACATCAACCATCCCTGAATTGAGATCGAATATCCGGAACAATGTTGAGTCGCCAACTACTAAATTACCGTCCACCCCAAAGGAAGGTCCTAGACTAAACAAGCCTCCAACCTTAACTCGATAACCTTTTCTTGCTGTAAAACCAAATATTTCAATAGTTTGTTCCGTGTTTCCCTGCTCAAAGTTCTCAGCAATTGGACCAAAATCAGATCTAGACTTCCGGTCAAATAAAACTACATTAGGAAGTTTAAGCATATCCAGGTTTTGATTAACTTCCGGGGAATTAAGGACAGGCTTTCCCGGATCAAAGCCAATAACATAGATTGAGAACTTTTGAGCATTAATGGGATTTTTAAATTTCGCAAATCTTAGATATAAGGGACTAACTGATTCTACTCCATTAAATCCTAGAGCCTGATATAAACGCTCTCTATGGAAGCTCTGCTTGGCCGTCAAGGATTTATATTGGGAACTTATTAAAAACAAATCACCTTTGATAATCTGATGCACCTTGACAGCACTAGTATAGAGAGAATCGTTAAACCCAAGTTGCATAAAAATAAGAACAACGATAAACGCAATACCAGCTAGAGCAACCAGAAAACGAACTCTTTGTCTCGCTAGTTGAAACCAGGCAATAGGAAGTTGGAGAATCATTATTCAAGCATTTTGCTAAATGAGATGTCTGGGGAATTTAATATAGAAGTTCTCAATGGGGTGAGGGACTTTCGTGCTGGGTTAATAGGAGTAGGTAGTAAGAATGCGGCGCTGCATCCCTTGACAATAATGAGAGACAGACATAAACTATTTTGGTAAACCTTTATTGCTGGATTCAATACTTCTAAATCTGGTTAACCGAGTTACAGGTGAATCCTCACCTCTACTTGTAAGTTGGTAAATGCTGCAACTCGTTGACTGTCTACGGAATCATCAATGCGGATTTTAACGTCCACCACTTTACGATCTGTATCTGATCCAGGATTAACATCAAAAACCTGTTGTCTGTCAATTTGTAAACCAATCTCAGCGACTGTTCCCTGTATTTTCCCCTCAAAAGCAGCACTACTAATAGTAGCTTTTTGACCCAGATGGACTTTGCTAATATCCGTTTCATGGACTTCTGCGATTACATACATCTGGTCGGTTTGACCTATTTCAAGAAGCCCGTTACTGCCAATAATTTCTCCAGATTTGGTGTGAACTTTCAGGACTTGTCCATCGATAGGAGAACGGATGTAGGTTAAATCTAGTTCAGCTTGAGCAAGCTTGACAGCAGCGATCGCACTCTCAATCTCTCCCTGAGCTATTTGTACATCTACTGGACGAACCTCAGTAATACGGTCTAGAGTCGCTTTTGCTTGACTGATCTGTTCTTGACCTGTGTCCATAGTCCGTCGCTGAGTCGCTTTTGCTTCATTAATTTGCTCTTGAATCGTTTCCACAGTTCGTTTCAGAGCAGCATTTGCTTCATTAATTTGCTCTTGAATCGTTTCCACTTGCAGACGTTTACTGTCAAAAAGAGAGGCAGAAATTGCACCTTCTTGATAGAGTTTTTGATTACGTCGATACTCGGCTTGAGCATTACGCAATTGGGCTTGTAAGCGAGCCAGGGTTGCTTCCTGTGTCGCCACTTCCCCTCGTAACTGAGCTTGTAAGCGAGCCAGGGTTGCTTCCTGTGTCGCCACTTCCCCTCGTAACTGGGCTTGTAAGCGAGCGATCGTTGCCTCTTGTGCCGAAATTTCTCCTGCCTGAGCCCCAGCTTTAACTTTGTCCAGACGAGCTTGGGAAATTTTAACCTTTTGTTTAGCTTGTTCTAAAGTAGCAAAACGAAGAGCATAACTGTCTAGCAGAGCGATGATTTGCCCTGCCTTAATCTTGTCTCCTTCTTTCACTAAGAGTTGGTCAACTCGAGTACCTCCTACAGAATTAGGGGCAGACAAACGAGTCACTCCTCCTTGAGGCTCTAGACGTCCAAGGCCAGTGACCCCAACCATGACCATGGTATTATTTTCTGGGGAATTTGATATAGAAGCTTGACGTTTAGATTGAAATTGGGGCAAGCCATAGAAATAAATCCCCCCAGTAGCTAAAGCCATAGCTGCTGAGAAAATCAGGTACCATTGACTTACAGGGTTTGTAAATGATTGACTTTCCTTATGCACGATAATCGTTAGTTGGCAATAGTAGTGGAGAAGTGCATCGCAATGCCACTGGGTTGACTGTATAATGAATTCTGTTGTACATTAACTTCATCTAAGAAGATGAGGCAGAAAGCATGGATGGTTTGAACTGGCTAAATTTGCTATTGCTGAAGTAATAAAACGCGCATCATAAGATATATAGCATTTATTAATTCGCTGAGGTACTTTCGTCCTGGGTTTTAGGGAGCTAAGACCGTGGATCACGCTTTGGCCTAGCGTGGCCTAGGGCCAAACGCGAATGGAGCTGGCAGTAGGAAGTAGGAAGTAGGGAGAATAAAATTGACTTTACCTAATAAGTACGATAAACGCTATATTATCTTCGCCATCACTAGATGTAACTAGTGTGTACAAAGTTTTGCAAGTTGGTAAAAATTCAATTATTTATGAATGTTGGCAGTACACCACTGAACCTATATATTTTTTTTAAAACCAGTAATTATCCTAAATTAAACTTTATTTTTTTGGTAAATTAACCCTATTTATCTACCTTTAAATAGTATGTCATGATTGGCAAATTATCGCAAGGGAATTTTAGGAATATTTTTTAAAGATTGTTTAAAGCCTATCTAGGACATTTAATTGAATAAAATACTAATTTTATGATTATTTTTTGATAGATATTTTTATAAATGTAATCGTGAAATTTTCTAGATAATAAAAAAACGTTTTGGCGCTTTAAGCAAAGTCTCAGGAGTTAAGCAGTGAACCCAACAATCAATGTTCCAATTTTGCTGACTACACTCCACACCCTATAGCCCACAACCATTCTAAATCAATAAGCTTGGAGCCTAGGGCGTGTCTTCAAACTCGGATATCCCCCTAAATCCCCCTTAAAAAAGGGGGACTTTGAGTATGGCTCCCCCTTTTCTAAGGGGGGCTGGGGGGGATCTAAATCTTGCAGAAAACTTTGAAAACACGCCCTAAGTACTAAGTCTTAGAAAGTGGTAGAAGACACCCTCAAGCAAGACCGCTCAGATTTTAGCTACTGGGTTAATGCTACTGGGTTAATGCTACTCTCAGTAGATCACAAAGTTAGGAAATCCTAAGGTTTTGGTGGTGTTAGGTTAATGATTTTAGATTAAACTGGTTAAGTACTTTTCTTGGAGACAGTGGTGTGGAACTTCTTTCCAAGTCTTTTCTTGAAGCCAGCACCAAAAATCAGTGTGGCTAAAGAACCCAAAATGGTGGTGGGTTCAGGAGCTGAAGGCACAGATCCAGTAGAAAGGCTGGAACTAGCTACCCAGGCATCAAAGGATCCGGCATTGGCTCCTCCCAAAGACCCATCAGTGAATCCGGCTAAGTAAACCTTAGCAGCCTGTTGGGCATCAATACCAAAAAAGGCAAAGTCATCTTCGGGGGTTCCAAACTGCTCAGTCATCAACAGGTTACCGTCACTGTCGAACTTGGCAACAAAGACATCATTGAGTCCGGCATTTATTCCTCCTAAATCACCATCAGTGATCCCTGAAATATAGATCAAGCCGTCACTGTCGATGTCAATAGCGAAGGCGCTCTCAGAACCAGAAGTGCCAATCTGTTGAGTCCATAGCTGGTTGCCATCCGTGTCATACTTAACCAAGAAAGCATCATAATACCCAGCATTAGGTCCCCCTAAAGAGCCCAGGGTAAATCCTGTGCTGTAGACATTACCAGAGCTATCAAGAGCAACATCCCAGGCAAAATCATAATTAGAAGTACCAAACTGCTCAATCCACAACTGCTCACCGTTACTATCAAACTTCGTCAACCAGCCATCATACAACCCAGCATGCTCTTCGCCTAATTTACCAGTAGTGAATCCTGTAGCAAAGACATTACCATTGTTGTCGGCTGCAATACCGTAAAGTTCGTCAAACTCAGGAGTACCAAACTGTTTAGCCCACAACTGGTTACCATTGCTATCAAACTTGGCGACATAGGAATCATCAAACAGGGGAATGGGCTGATCTGATCCAGCATTTACTCCGCCTAAGTCACCTGTAGTATATCCCCCAGTGTAGATATTACCGTCATTATCAACGTCAATTGCAAAGGCAGTGTCAAATTCGGAAGTTCCATACTGTTGACTCAACAGCGTGTTGCCATTACTGTCTAACTTAATAAAATAGGCATCATCTCCTCCAACAACCGACCCCCCTAAGTTACCCGTGGTAGTCCCTGCAATGTAAACATTGTCATTGCTGTCAAAGCTAATATCAAAGGAGCGGTCCTCACCAGAAGTCCCCAACTGTTGAACCCACTGTTGTTCACCCTGGCTATTGTATTTAGCTATGTAGGCATCTTGAGATCCAGCATTGGATTGCCCCAAGTCCCCTTGAGTCCATCCTGTAACGTATACATTACCAACGCTATCAGTGCCAACGTTAAAGGCGATATCAACACTGGCACTTCCCAACTGCTGAGCATTATCGAAAGCTGGTTGTTGGGATGGGGGAGTATTATCGTACTCAAAGTAGTCACCATCTACACTCAGACCAGAAGCTCCTGGCAAAACGGCGATCAGATCAGGTCTAGGATTATTCACAAATATGGCTGTGCCATTTTGTTTCGGTCCGATCGGTTTGAGAGTATACTTACTTGAATCGCCGTGAAGCCTAATAATATCTTGGTTGGGATCGAAGTCTGGAATTAAAGCATAGTCATTCTTGCCTCGGAATCCGGTACCGCCAGCGTAGTAGGGATTATTCTCATCGCCCAACAAAAATCGGTCTGTGGTAGGGGCATTGAAGCTCGATCCTTCACTAGTACTATCAGGACCACCAATTAAGATATCAATTTCTCCTTGACCAGGTATAGGAGCACCAGGATCGACACCCAGTAAAATATCATTGCCAGTACGAGTGAAAATGATATTATTCCCTGAATCCCCTACAAAAGCATCGGGACCTGGGGTGCCTACTTTCAGGACAGTAATAAAATCCGCTAGTATATTATCATCTGAGGTTTGACTACTACCTGATGTTCCGCCTGATGTTCCGCTGTTGACTATGGGCCAAGGCAATAGTCTTTGCAAGAATGAATTATTATTGGAAATCCTTCGATTGTTTGACGATAGGCTGCTCAAAAAATTACTGATATCAGATTCTTTCGGATCTGACAAATTTAAGGAATGAGATGTAGCCGGTTTGACCTCAACTCCCAAAATTCCCAAAGTAGCTAATAAAATATTAGCGGTAGCAAAAATGGAGGCTTTCACCAAAATTCAAACTCCCTATTCTTCCTTGTACTTGGTAGAAAAATTATGCTCCCAGGCGGCTTTGGTCAAAACCATGACCGTTTCTGAAGTCATATAAGGTGATTGAGGCTACAGTCTGTCATCCCTATTTGAGGTAACGGTAAGGTAGTGGTCAAGGCATTAGTTACAACCAAGACAAATATATCTCCTGAGATAATTAACTCAAGTCATTAACTCAAGTCACCTCATCAGCCGCTAGCTTCTAAACTAATTGTTGCATACCCCAAGCATATGCAACCACAGATTTTGGATATCTTTATTGAAACAACATAGTGATTGCTCAATGATATAATGCTTCTCTAAAACTGTCAATGGATTGGCTATGGGATTAACTCTAGACAAATGAAAAAAAAAATTGCCTTTGAAGAAAATTTTATTGTATAAAAGAGGTATTATTCTGCTAGTAAAGCAGAGGATATATTTATAAAATACCATGATTACAAAATACTTTCTATTTTTGAGTGAGTTTTTAGCGTTTTAGGCACGCTAGCAGCTTATATGTCCATAAAAAACATATATATTCACCATTTTTTTACCATTACTTGAGCTTTCTTTATCGGACTTTCATTCACAGTTTTTGAATGATTGAATAGAAGTTCTGTATAAATCAATTATGGTTCAAGAATATGGCTTATTAACGAGAGGTAGTTGTACTCACTACCGGTGCAGTTGGTGGTTTTGGACAGGAGTTAACCCGACAGTTATTAAGGGCTGGCAGTCTATTAATTCTATCTGATCTCGAAGAAATCATTGTCCGTAAACAGGCTGAAGTGATTTGACGTGAAGTTGCAACAGGGGATGTGATACCACGCCTAGGAGCTAACTTTCCTTCCCCTTAGGGATGTAAAAGCCTAACACTTAACACCTAAAATCTTGCTCTAACCCTCAAAACTAAATTGGCAGAGTCCTAGTGGTTGACGGCTTAAAGCCCTACCTAAGGCTATAATCGCCACTTAATCAAGAATTTATACAAAATTTATCAAATATCTTTCTGATATTTATAAAATTGTATGATTATTGTATTTAAGTTAACATTTAACCTGTAATTCGGGATTGCTTTGTCAAGCTACATGGCTCCTTAAAACTAAGTTTAAGAGGCTAAGTCTAGTTTAGATCAACAGAAAAAACGGTTACAGGCGAAATCCCTGTCGTAGTAATTGAGGATAAATTATTTTTTTGTATTGAATATTTATATGGCTCAATGTGTAAATCCGTAAAAATTGGCTAGGTTAAATTCAGATATTTTTTCTAATATCAATTTGGTCAATATTGTCATTGACACCAACTATATTGCTATTCTCGATCTAGATAGATAGACTTGAACTGGAGAAAAAAGTTTGCTATTTTAGGGTGAGCGTTTACCTATCAACTCCTGAGCTAAGGCGCTACGGGTATGCTGTACACACAGCTAATCTAATTCAACCTCTGATCAATAAAGAGAGTTCCCCCATAAGCTTGTTTTCGTGAGCGACGCGCTTCGTGATCGGCTACTCCTGACTCGGTTCTGTTGCAGGAATCATGAATAGCTGATAGCTGGCAAGTAAAGTAAGCACGTAGCTCGTTAGCTGATGCCTGAATACCTCAGGGGATGACAAGCAGCTTGAAAGCTGGACTTGGTGTTGGATGTAGGGTGTGAGGTGTAGGGTGAAATTAAGCCGTAACTAAAACCTGTTAATCATCACTGAACCAGATAGAGTAGTTTCCTGGAAATTCAGGCGCTAATTTCTGGTCAATAAACCTGTCAATAAGCGCCAAGAGTGGTGAGAGTTAAAACGCAATCAAGCCTGCTCTCACCTGAAGCTATGGTATGTAGAGTTACGGCAGTAAGCGTGCAACATCGCAGAAATAAGTGATACCAAGTTGCCTTCATATATAGGACTTTCTCCCTGCTCCTCCCCTACTTTCCTCTCTTCCCACAAGTCTCTCTATTGGTAGTTTTTTATGTCCCTTTACAAACAGTCAACAATAACCATTCAGGATATGAAATTTTTGAAAAGATCATCCAACTTATCCCTTAGGGCAATCGATCCTATTTACAATAGCTAAAATGGAGGCAATAATTAGGTTGCAATCTATTATTGCATTTCATAATAAGGTACTTTAATTATAACAAAAAAAAAAAAAATAAATCTCCCTTTATTTTTGGCATAAAATTGCTAAATTTTTAATTTTTCATTTGTTATTAACGAAAAATTAATTTAAAATTAAAAGCTTGATAATAAATTAATAAACTAAGCAATTTAGTTTATAAAACTAGTTTTATAATCACCAAAAAAAATTAAATTTTAATTAAGTTAACTAGTTTACCGTGCTTAAGACTCAGTCTATGTCTAATTCTAAACTTGACATGGCATTGGCCCAGCTCCAAGACGACGTGGATAGCTTTGAAAAGAATCTGATCCAACGTATCCAAGGGAAAGACACGATGTCGGATAAATTAACACAATCAAGCAATATCAACCAAAAACTCCCACAAACTCCTATCGCCATTATTGGTATGGCATCGCTTTTACCGAAAGCCAGAAATTTGCAGGAATACTGGCGGAATATTATTCAAAAAATCGACTGCATTACTGATATTCCTGCCTCCCACTGGAATGTAGAGGACTACTACGATCCAGACCCGAAGGCACCGGACAAAACCTACTGCAAAAGAGGTGGATTTATCCCACATATTGATTTTAATCCCATGGAGTTTGGGCTCCCTCCGAACATCCTGGAAGTAACAGATGTTTCCCAGTTGTTAAGTCTAGTAGTGGCAAAGGATGCGATCGAAGATGCGGGCTATGGCAAATCCCGGGAGTTTAATCGAGAGCGTACTGGGGTTATCCTAGGCTCGGCACTGGCAAAACAACTATGTACACCACTTTCAGTTAGATTGCAGTATCCGATTTGGGAGAAAGTCCTAAAAAGTAGTGGGTTATCGGATCACGATACTAAAAAAATTGTAGAAAAGATAAAGCTAGCCTATGTGCAGTGGAACGAAAATGCTTTTCCCGGGATGCTAGCTAATGTAATTGCTGGACGAATCGCCAACCGTCTAGATTTGGGGGGAACAAACTGTGTAGTGGATGCCGCCTGTGCCAGCTCATTAGGTGCTTTAAAAATGGCAATTAGTGAGCTGAGTGAGCATCGTGCTGACATGATGCTCACTGGAGGAGTTGACACTGATAACTCCCTCATGGCCTATATGTGTTTTAGCAAAACACCTGCCATCTCCCCAAGCCAGACTATTAAGCCTTTCGATGCTGAGTCGGATGGGATGATGCTGGGTGAAGGCATCGGAATGCTGGTACTTAAACGTCTGGAGGACGCTAAGCGAGATAATGACAGAATTTATGCTGTGATCAAAGGCATTGGTACCTCCAGTGATGGTCGATATAAAAGCATTTACGCTCCTCGCCCAGAAGGACAAGCGAAAGCATTGAAGCGGGCTTACGAAGATGCAGGTTTTTCTTCTAGTAGTGTCAGCTTGATTGAAGCACATGGTACGGGGACTAGGGCTGGGGATCCTAGTGAATTCAAGGCTCTAAAGGACGTTTTTAGTCAAAACAACCCCAAAAAGCAGTATGTTGCTCTCGGTAGTGTTAAATCTCAGATTGGGCATACCAAAGCTGCGGCTGGTGCCGCCAGTCTAATCAAAACTGCTTTGGCTCTACACCACAAAATCTTGCCACCTACTATCAACATCACCAACCCCAACCCATCACTGGATCTTGATAATTCTCCATTTTATTTGAATAGTGAAACCCGACCCTGGATTCGGGCTGAAGGAGATGGGCCAAGGCGTGCTGGTGTGAGTTCTTTTGGCTTTGGTGGCACGAATTATCATGTTGTTCTCGAAGAATATGAACAGGAAAACAATCATGCCTATCGTTTACACCACACTTCCGAGTCCATTCTCCTGTCTGCGCCAACACCAGAGCAATTGTTAGCTCGTTGTGAAGATACCTTACAAAAATTGCAATTTAAGACTGGAGAGGAGCACTACCAGGAACTAATTGATAGCTGTAAAGCTGAAGAAATTCCGGTCACTGAAGCCAGAGTGGGGTTTGTGGCGGATTCTCTAATACAAGCTTGCAGATGCTTACAAACCACTATTAACTACCTGAAAAAGAGACCACAAGCACCGTCGTGGAATCATCCCCAAGGGATCTACTATCGTGACAGTGGCATCAAGCTGGAAGGAAAAGTCGTTGCCCTGTTTTCAGGTCAAGGTTCCCAGTATCTAGAAATGGGGCGGGAACTGGTGATGAATTTCCCTTGTTTGCGCCAGACCTATGGTTATATGGATAGTCTGTTCCTCAAGGATAGTTTGAAGCCCGTTTCAGAAAAGGTTTTTCCTGCGCCTGTGTTTGATACAGCTCAACGGCATATCCAGGCTGAAGCACTGCAAGGTACAGATTATGCTCAGCCAGCCATTGGAGCCTTCAGTGTTGGTCTTTATAAGATTCTACAACAGGCAGGATTTAAGCCTGATTTTATTGCTGGACACAGCTTTGGAGAACTCACTGCTCTCTGGGCTGCTGAAGTTTTGAGTGATGAGGATTACTTTTTCCTAGTTAAAGCTAGAGGCCAGGCAATGGCAACCCCAGATGATCCAAATTTTGATCCGGGAGCAATGCTGGCGGTGAACGGAGAAGTTAATCGAGTCAAAGCGGTTATTGATAGTTTTCCTCAAGTTACCATTGCCAATTTCAATTCCAATCGCCAAGTGGTCTTAGCCGGTTCAACAGCAGAAATTCCGAAGGTAAAGGAAGTGTTGACTGAAAAAGGGTATTCTGCTACTTTGCTGCCAGTTTCCGCTGCCTTCCATACTCCTCTGATTGGACATGCCCAAAAAGCTTTTGCTCAAGCGAGTGAAGCAGTTACGTTCAAAAAAGCAAAAATTCCTGTTTATACCAATGTGACTGGGGAGCGTTATCCCACTGAACCCCAAGACATTAAAAACATTTTGGGAGTACATTCAAGCAAGTCAGTACTGTTCAAGCAGGAAATCGAAACTATCTACAATGCAGGGGGGTATTGCTTTGTTGAGTTTGGACCTCGGAGCATCCTGACCCACTTAGTAAAGGATATTCTTGGTGATAAACCCCATGTCGCCGTAGCCTTAAATGCTAGTCGTCAACAGGATAGCGATCGCCAATTGCGTCAAGCGGTTATCCAGTTGCGCGTCGCTGGTTTGCCCTTGAAAAACCTCGACCCCTACCAAATTGAGCCTCCAGCACCCAAGACTGACAATAAAAAACCCCTGAATTTCCGCTTAAATTGCGCTAATTATGTGTCAGAAAAGACGAAAAAGGCTTTTGAAAATGCTTTGCAGGATGGACATCAAGTGACATCTCTTGCTCAGGATAATGGGGTAAGTCATGTGAGCACAGTGGAAACTCCACTGACACAAATGCTCACCAATGGAAATCGGTCGAGCCAGAGCAATAGTTACACAGCAAAGGCCAATCATCAGCAGAGTTCTTCAACTAAGGTTGTCACGCCATCGACACCATCCCTGAGTAATAGACATCGGTCGAGCCAGAGCAATAGTCACACAGCTAAGGCCAATCATCAGCAGAGTTCTTCAACTAAGGTTGTCACGCCATCGACACCATCCCTGAGTAATGGGCATCGGTCGAGCCAGAGCAATAGTCACACAGCTAAGGCCAATCATCAGCAGAGTTCTTCAACTAAGGTTGTCACGCCATCGACACCATCCCTGAGTAATGGACATCGGTCTAGCCAGAGCAATAGTTACACAGCTAAGGCCAATCATCAGCAGAGTTCTTCAACTAAGGTTGTCACGCCATCGGTACCATCCCTGAGTAATGGACATCGCTCTAGCCAGAGCAATGGTCACACAGCTAAGGCCAATCATCAGCAGAGTTCTTCAACTAAGGTTGTTACTCCATCGACACCATCCCTGAGTAATGGACATCGGTCTAGCCAGAGCAATGGCAACGGGGCTATGGCCCAGAACCCAAGACACAGGATTGCACTCTCGCCATTCATCCAGCCCACATCTCGGTTACGTCCCATGGAGACTTCTCAGACCAAACCCACATCAATTCCCACTCAACCTACTCAACAGCCAAATGGGCATCTTGTGACCTCCTCTGGGAGTAGCACCAATGACAGGTCTGATGCCAAACCAGCACTAGCTCTTACTCAACCTGCTCTTGAATCGAACATGCCCTCAACACCAACCCTATCTGTAAATTCTCAACGTCTTTTAGAGAGCTTAGAGTACAGCTTGAAGTTGTTTAGTCAGCATCAAGGTGAAACGTTACAGGTTCACGGACAATATCTGAACAATCAGCTGGAATATGCCAAAACCTTTTTCCAACTGATGCAGCAGCAACATTCCTTGTTTGGAAACAGCAACGGAACTGATCAACAAGCGCAAACCAAGCAAGTTGTCCTACAGAGCTTAGAGCGCAGTATGATGCAGTTTCACCAGCACCAAGCTCAGACTCTCAACGTCCATGAACAATATTTAAACCATCAGGTAGACTATACTAAAAACTTTTTCCAACTGGTAAAACAGCAGTATCAACAGGTTCTCACAGGTGAGGTTGTTGATCAACCAGTGCTAGAAGCTGGTGTAGGGAATCAATTGGTGGGGAATCAGGAGTTAACCAAACAACCTACTCCTACAACGGTGACAACATCGGTTACTAGCGCTCAGGATAGTCTCAATAATTGGCCAGGCACTACCAAACTCACTACAGCGACCAAACCAAAAAATAAGTTAGTAGACCAGCAGGATAGCCAAACTTCTGAGAATAGCGAAGTTGTCAACCAAGAGGAAACAGTTAAACCGAATCTCGCTGATAGCTCGAGTAGATCGAGTGCATTTATAACCAATCCTGCTGCTACTTTGGTCAAGGAGCCGGAGCCACAGCCAGCTTTAAGCAATGTCCCAAAACCCGTTCAGGAAAGTCCAGTAGCTGAAGTCAAGGTTGAGCCAACAGCAAAAGTACCATCTTCACCATCAGCAGCCACGGATATTAATGCCATTCGTCAAACTCTGCTCGATGTGGTTAGCGAGAAAACGGGCTATCCAGCAGAAATGTTAGAGCTGGATATGGATATAGAAGCAGATTTAGGGATTGACTCCATCAAACGGGTGGAAATCCTAAGCGCTTTGCAAGAGATGTATCCTGATTTGCCTCAAGCCAATCCAGAGGAACTTGGAGAACTGCGTACCCTCGGTCAAATCGTGGAGTACTTACAGTCTAATGGTTCCAAGGTTCTCCCTGTCCAACCTGAAGCAACAACTGGTACTGACTTAGCTCAGATGCAAACAATCGAATCTGAGCCAGTGGAAAGCCATGAGGTTAAACCAGTTGGTGAAAATATAGCGCTAGCAAATCCAACACCACTACCAGCTATAGATGTTAAGGCCATCGGTCAAACTCTGCTCGATGTGGTGAGCGAGAAAACGGGCTATCCAGCGGAAATGTTAGAGCTGGATATGGACATGGAAGCGGATTTAGGGATTGACTCCATCAAACGGGTAGAAATCCTAAGCGCTTTGCAGGAGATGTATCCTGATTTGCCTCAAGCCAATCCAGAGGAACTTGGAGAACTGCGTACCCTCGGTCAAATCGTGGAGTACTTACAGTCTAATGGTTCCAAGGTTCTCCCTGTCCAACCTGAAGCAACAACCAATAGCTCAGCTGAGATGGAAACAATCCAATCTGAGCCAGTGGAAAGCAATGAGGTTAAATCAGTTGGTGAAAATCTAGACCTAGAAACTCCAACACCACTACCAGCTATAGATGTTAAGGCCATCGGTCAAACTCTGCTCGATGTGGTTAGCGAAAAAACCGGCTATCCAGCGGAAATGTTAGAGCTGGATATGGACATGGAAGCGGATTTAGGGATTGACTCGATCAAACGGGTGGAAATCCTAAGCGCTCTACAGGAAATGTATCCTAATATGCCTCAAGCCAATCCAGAGCAACTCGGAGAACTTCGCACTCTTGGTCAAATTGTTGAGTATCTTCAACAGCAGACAGCGACGACTGAAAAAAAAAAGTTCCAGCAGCAGCCTTCTAGTGAGCAACTTGACCTAGATCATAATATTCCACGCTGTTTGGTAAAACTTAAAACTTTACCTGAGCCAGATAGTTTGGATTTCGCGTTACCTGACAAGCATATTGTTTTGTTAACCGATGATGGTTCACTAACTACATCCAAACTGGCTCAATCCCTAACAGACCGTGACTGGAAAGTGGTGGTTTTAAGTTTTCCCCAATCCCTGATTGCAGAACAACTACCTTTACCGAAAGGAGTTAGTCGTATTGTGTTGAACGATTTGAGTGAGGAGCATTTGAAACAACAATTGGCAGCAATTACTGCTAACTATGGTTCGGTTGCTGCATTCATTCATCTCAATCCTGCCATTGAGACCGGTCCCAATCATGGGATTCGCTTTCTTGACCTAGAAAAAGCTCTTGTTAAGCAGGTCTTTTTGATTGCAAAACATCTCAAACCATCCCTGAATCAAGCAGCGCGTCAAGGACGCAGTTGTTTCATGACTGTTACTCGTCTTGATGGAGCGTTTGGATTAGCACAAAACGTGAACTTTGGTGCAATTGGTGCGGGTCTATTTGGATTGACTAAAACCCTAAACCTTGAATGGAAATCGGGATTTTGTCGGGGCATTGATCTGAGTCCTGATCTGAATGCTGAGGGCTCGGCTCAGTACATCATGGCTGAACTTCACGATCCTAACCATTATATTACTGAAGTTGGATATAGTTCACTCGGACGAGTAACCCTCAGCACTGAGCCATCCATCTAAATATAGTGCTTGAGTGCTGAGTGTAACTAGTGGCAAAAATCAGGGTGCAGTTTACTATATAGTGCTTGAGTAATGAGTGCTTAGTGCTGAGTGTAACTAGTAGCAAAAATTAGGGTCTACCTTAACAAACTGGAACAATCAAGCAAAACATTTAATATGTTAACAATGTCGCAAATTTCCCCAGGAGACACCCTAAACAGAAAGCTACTTCCTGTCGAGGAAGGGACGGAAATCTTAAATCGCCTTGCTACATCGAGTTCTGTAGACACAACCCTGCAATGCATTAATTGATTCGCGTGTCAGCGTGAGAGATGGGTATAAAGCTCATCTCTTTTTTTGATACAATGATTATCGTCATAAAAAAAAACTGCTTATGATTATTGCTGTCGCCAGTCCGACCGGTGGCGGTAAAACCCACTGGATTCGTCAACAAATAGCCCAAACCAATAAACCTGTAGGTTATTTCAGTCCTAAAACCGATTCCGTACCCATTGATGCAATATATCTCCAAAGTGAATACCCTCAACTAAAACTTTATCAGACAGGGGAAGAAGCGGAATTACACAAAACCATTACTTATCTAGAGATTCCCTGGTATTTGGATTTAGCCGGAATTGAACCTTTACTGCAAACTTTTAACCCCCATCGAGTAGCCATAATCCCCGGCGATACAGATAGTACAGAGTTAAATACTTGGGCGGATGAAGTTATTCCAGGAAATAACATCACTAAGCCAACCACAGCTTTGCAGATTCATCGGGGGGTTTTGACGGGGGAAATTTTAGATTTTGATAGTTTAGCTACTTTTTGGCTGGAACTTACTCAAGGTGCTTACGGTGAGGTAGCTCGGGTAAAAGGACTTTTCGACCTAATGGATGGACAAATTTATTATGGTGACTTCATACTAGGGGAATCCGAATTAGCATTTACACCTTTAAAATTACCCCGTTGGTTAAATGGTAAACCAGATCGTTTTAGTGGTTTTGAAATAGTAGGTAGTAATTTAGATAAAGCTGAAATTGTTCAAACTGTCCAAGATTGCTGTCTTCCCGAATCGGCAATTGATTATTACCAACAACAAGTAAAAGAGTCTTTAGAAAGTGAAGTAGAGGTAGAAGTGGTATGAAAATAGCAGTGATATCTTGTATCCATGGTAATTATGCAGCTTTAGATGCAGTTTTACTGGATATTGACGAACAAAAAGCAGAAAAGATTTATTGTCTGGGGGATTTAGTGGGTTATGGTCCCTATCCTAATGCAGTGGTGGAACAAATTCGTTCTTTAGATATTCCCACTGTACAGGGTTGTTGGGATGAAGATATTGTAGAAGGACTAAATGCTTGTGAATGTAGTTATCCTTCCCTGTTGGCGGAAAAAAGAGGTAAAATCGCCCACGAATGGACAAATAAGCACGTCAATCCCGAAGTTAGGGAATATTTAGCCCAACTACCCCATACCTACAAAGAAGATAATCTCTGTTTCGTACATGGTAGTCCTAATAGCAACCACGAATATTTGTTACCCGAAATGGATGCTTTCACTGCTTTAGAAAGAGTTCTCTCCAGCGATGCAGATATATTATTTTGCGGACATACCCACTTTCCCTATGTCCGCACCCTAGATTCTGGACAATTACAGGTTAAAGTTCGTCAACCCAGTAGAAACGAACAACCAACCATAAGTTTTAATAGTCCCCTGAAGCGAATTATCAATGTCGGTTCGGTAGGCGAACCCCGTCATGGTCGTCCCAATGCTACCTATGTTATCTATGATACGGAAACACAAGCAGTAAACTTGCGGGAAGTGGAGTATGACTATAAAACCACCTGCGCTGCCATCTTAGATGCTGGTTTACCACCGATTTTCGCTTGGCGTTTGGCTAGAGGTTTGGAATTTGCCGAAAAAGCCGACGATCCGACTCATGTGTGTGAGAGGTAAATTAAATTACTTAAATATTTAAATTGAAAATCAATGTGGGCAATTTTAAGCGGAATTGAAGGAAATATCGCAGCTTACGAAGCAGTGTTGGCAGATATCAAACGCCAGCGCTTTAAGGTGGAAGTATTGTATGTTCTGGGCGATATCGTAGCAGCTAACCAAGATAGCGAACAAGTAATTAAACGAATTCAGAATCCTTTACCTGGAGA
The DNA here is from genome assembly GCF_010692325.1 of Moorena sp. SIO3I8. GTDB lineage: Bacteria > Cyanobacteriota > Cyanobacteriia > Cyanobacteriales > Coleofasciculaceae > Moorena. The sequence continues at coordinate 235,805 of NZ_JAAHHW010000002.1, forward strand.
ATTAGAACCCCAAGTATGCGTCGGCTGGTGGGAAGAACAATGCTTTACTTTACACGGTTTGGGTTCGACACCAGAACCGACAGAATTAATCGAGCGCTTTGGTAAAGAAACTGCTAAACTTCTTTGGGATTCGGTATCTCGCGAAACCGTACAGTGGTTACGCAACTGTCATTTTGGCTTCTTTGAATTAGATTGTTTGTTAATTCACGGTAGCACTGTTAGCGTCAGCGATGAGTTAACCCCCGAAACCGCACCCTGGAAAATGCTAGACCGCTTGCAAAGAGTCCAGGCAAATTATCTCTTTTGTGGTCGTTCGGGTCAAGTATTTGAATATCAACTACAAGGAGGTTCGGTAAATAGTTCGGTGATGACTTTAGATCGCCAGCAACCCGTGCAAACTATTACTGCACCCAAAAGAAGAGTTGTTGGTGTAGGAAATGTAGGCAAAGAACCAGGAAAGGCTACTTATACGCTTTATAGTCCAAATACCGATTTTCTAGAGTTTAAAACAGTTTTTTATGGTAAGAAAAAGGGATATGGTAATTAGTTTAAGGTTGCTAAAGGTATTGTTAAGTGCAAAAACAGGTAGTCGGAGACAACTTTATGGTAAATGGGTCATCTCATGGCGTTGCTGATTTAGGGGGCTGTAATAAAATCAGATAATCGCGCATTCATTCCTTAATTCAGCAACGCCCAAACGTCGCTGATAATTGCTATAGTAAAAAATATTAGTGCTTAATTGGTGACGGCTTAGCAGCTACCTTGATTTGGAATTTTGAAATCAGCCATGAGAGCAACCAAGGCATGTGACGTTTGATCAGGACAATCAGCTTGCCATAGTTTGTGATTACCTGTTCCCGTTGTCGTCGGGAAATAGCTTTAACAATTTGTTTGGCAGTTTGATCAGCAGAAATCAGAAGCCTGGGGGAAATAGGATCCTGCCAGTCTGAATGCCAAATTCCCTGATTGTCTAGCTGACGAATTTCAGTGGCAACGTATCCTGGACAAATGTGTGTGACCGACACGCCATGGGGAGCCAACTCCTGAGACAACGACTCACACAAAGCCCGGATAGCAAATTTACTCATAGTATAGGGAGAATCGCCACTCAAGGCAACGTAACTTTTTACCAAAAATTTGGGTTTAAAGCCCCGTCCTTCTAGGACGGCTTTTCTTTGAATTAAACTTGACAGTTTTCGCCAGGTATGTTAGCGTAATATTATATCAGTTTAGGTCGAGTTCTGATGATCATAATAGAGTTCAAAGCCTACGGAAAATCCCTTCAATATCAAGCCATAGACGAAGCAATTCGGACGGTTAAATTTATCCGTAATAGCTGCATCCGTTTATGGATGGATAACAAAGGTACGGGGAAATACGATCTTAGCAAGTACTGCAAAATTCTTGCCAAGGAATTCCCTTTTGCTAATGAATTGAACTCTACCGCCCGGCAAGCTGCCGCTGAAAGGGCGTGGTCATCAATCTCTCGCTTCTTTGACAACTGCAAAAAGAAAATACCTGGTAAAAAAGGCTTTCCTAAATTCCAGAAGCGTTGTAGGTCAGTCGAATATAAGCAGTCAGGATGGAAGTTATCCCCTGATAAGAAATCGATCACCTTCAGCGACAAGAAAGGGATCGGAAAACTAAAACTCAAAGGTACCTGGGACTTGTGGCGCTTCGACAAGAAGCAAATCAAACGACTTCGCATTGTCAAAAGGGCTGATGGGTATTATGTTCAGTTCTGCATCTCTGTTGATGTAAATGAAGAATTGGAACCATCCAGAACAACTATCGGATTAGATGTTGGGCTAAAAGACTTCTATACTGATTCTGATGGAAACTCTGAACCCAATCCCCGATTTTATAGAACGGGAGAAAAGGCTATCAAGTTTTATCAACGCCGGGTTTCCCGGAAAAAGAAAGGCTCATCCAATCGAAAGAAAGCTGTCAATAGATTAGGCAGACAACACCTTAAAATAAGTAGGCAACGTGAAGAACATGCCAAGAGACTGGCAGGTTGCGTAGTCCGGTCTAACGACCTGGTCGCCTACGAAGATTTAAGAGTAAAGAACCTGGTCAAAAACCACTGTTTGGCCAAATCTATTAACGATGCAGGTTGGTATCAATTTAGAAAATGGTTGGAGCATTTTGGGGAAAAGTTTGGTAGGGTCACCGTTGCGGTAAATCCTGCCTATACAAGCCAGATCTGCTCAGAATGCGGCGAAGTAGTGAAGAAGTCACTATCTACTAGAACTCACGTCTGCAAGTGTGGATGTGAATTGGACAGAGACCACAACGCCGCGATCAATATACTAAAAAGAGCCTTGAGTACGGTGGGGCACACCGGAACTTGGATCGTAGATCCGAACGCTTATGGAGAATCAACCCCTACTCTTCCTGACTCCGGTTTGGTTGAGCAAGTTGGCTCGCTGAAGTAAGAATCCCCGTTCTTCTAGGACGGGGAGTGTCAAGCTACTAATAATGACCAGTCTTCCTTGAGTTTTCTTGAGGTCATCTAAGGTCGCGTAGATGGTACTCAGTACCCCAAAAACATTGGTTTCCCACAGACGTCGATAGTCATTCACCCTGAGGTTTTCCACATTACCCTTCAAAGACCAGCCAGCATTAGCAACAACGATATCAATTTTGCCGAACTTACTACGGGCAAAGGTTGCCGCTTGATCAAGCTCACCATCCTTCGTCACATCACAGGGGATAGCAAGTACACGTTGACCATTAGGATCAATTTGTGAAGCTATGGTTTCTAATCGTTCTGCTCGCCGAGCTAGGAGTACCACATTGGCTCCTTCACGGGCTAATTCATGAGCAAGAGCTGCTCCAATGCCAGAGGAAGCTCCTGTGATTAGTGCCACTTGATCCTTAAAGTTGCTCATCTATTGCTTGCTGAAAGTTAATTTCAATATTTTGAGCTGGATTGTATTAAATAATAAAATTTTACTGTATAATTTTAAATCCTAAGATAAACACTCGCCTAGTTGAGCTTCAATCGGGTCGCGAACAATCTAACGATATCAGCCCCAAGTTACCGTCCCTAGTATAAGGTCTAATGAATTTCCCTGCTTTTAAGGGTTAAATAAGTTAAATATACCATTTATCCCTAAGTCCTAAAAAATTTTGTGCCAAGGACTTGACACATTTGTAATATGTATGTAGTATAAAAGTAAGGTCAAAGATAAAACATCGCGCTACAAGGAGGGATGCCCAATGATTCATGTTCGGTTTGAAGGTCGTTCCTACGACATTGCTGAAGGTCAGCTGGGTATAGCCAAAAGTATGAACGATATTGCTGTTAAACAGCAACTTGCGAAGTACTTTGATGTAGCCCCAGAGCGCTTTACCTCTTATGTCATTGACCGCAGTACCAACCGCAATCTGATTATCAGACCTGAAGCGGTTTATGGTTAAGGTTTATGGTTAAAAGGTGTTAAAAGGTTAAACCTTTTGTCCTGTGCCCTGATCTCAAGAAGCCTACAAAGCTTTTGTTATAGCAGTCGCCAGGGCAGGCGCGGACATGACAAAAGTCTCAAACCTAAGTAAGCGCAAGAGTTTGACTTCTGACTTCTGACTTCTGACTTCTGACTTCTGCTATAACTTGCACAGGAGCAATTGTTCCAAATTTCCCCCCGCGCCCTAACCGCTGAAGCTTACATACTACCGAATACGAATCGGAAGGTTATAGGTTCGAATCCTATCAGCGGCGCTATTTGCCGCTGTAGCTCAAATGGATAGAGCATCATTTTATTAAAAGCTTTACTGACTTGCGCGGGGACCCTAATTCTAGTGGAAATCAGCTGCCATAACTAAACAACTTTAAAATTAACCGATTCACCTTCGCGCCCTGACCCGGAAAGCTTTCATACTCGCCAAATGGAAAGGCACTTGACTCTAAATCGAGAATATACGGGTTCAAATCCCGTGTGTGATACAACAGCTTTCTGAACTTGCGCGAATTGATTCAATCTTTTATAGCAAAGGGAACAGGGAATAGGGAACAGGGAGTAGGGAGTAGGGAGTAGGAAGTAGGGAGTACGGATTAGGAAACAAAATTATCACAATTCATTCATTTAGGATTCCTAAATTACTAAATCATGACACATCTAATTAGTTATTAATTCTTGTTTTTTATTAGCTTAATATCCCCGATTAATGAGTTAAAGAAGCTAGTATTAGCTACCATTGTTATAATTATTATTGGCCTTATTTATTCTTGACTGGATGTAACTATGTCTGTTAATAATTTATCTTTATCGAGTATTTGAATTTGAGAAGCCGAAACAAGGCTACTAAACTAGTGGATAATATTTACAATATTTAAGGTTGATTTTTAGTAAACCTTCAACCTTAAACCAAACAACCTTCAACCTTAAACCAAACAACCTTCAACCTTAAACCAAACAACCTTCAACCTTAAACCAAACAACCTTCAACCTTAAACCAAACAACCAAACAACCAAGTAAATTATAGATTTATCCAGAAATTACATAGGACCATAGGAGGTGAATCCTATGAAAACTGAAGAGCGTGACCTGCGTTTAGAATTACTAAACAGTTTATTGACTACACCCCATCGTAAGCTGGAGCAAGTAACAGAATTGCACCAACTGATGGTAGAAATTGACCCAATTTTTTATGGTCACTTAGCCGTTTGGTACGAAAATCACGGGGATGTCCGTGACCACAAAGAAGTGTTTTTAGGTCATTTGTTGACTAGCAATTTGACTGAACACCGAGATGCTGGCTTTGTGATGCTGCAAAAATTCCCACCCTACCAGGTGGCACGAGTAGTGGATTTTATGAAGCAGCAGCGCAATAAGGTGCCTCGTTCGGCTCGGACAGCAGTGCGGCGCTACCTTAAAACACGGGAAAAGACTCCAGCCTTGTTTGACCGAGCAGCATTGCGGGGTCGAAAGGCGATGAAGCATCTCTATGCTAGTTTACATATTAAGCCTAGCCCTAGAGCAGATGCAGTCTTATTTAAGGATCATCCTCCAGAAGGTTCCTTAGCTTGGATACTCAAGCAGTTAGCGAAAACGGAAACTGCTGCTGAACAGGCGCAATTGATTGTTGAACATAAGATTCCCTACACCATCGCCATTGGTGCTGTGCGCTCTGTCACTCCTACGGTGTTGGTAGCACTAATCAATTCTATGACACCCCAAGAGGTAATTAATAATCTCAAATCCCTCCAAGGGCGGGGTGCGATGGAACACCCACAGGTCAAGGAGTTGATTGAGGCAAAGCTAGAACAGGCACAGACAAGCGATCGCGTTTCTGCGTTCAAGGCACAAGTTGCTGCTGAAGCTGCTCAGTTAGATACTCAAACTCTTGCTAAGTTAGAACAAGTTACCAATCAGCAAGTAAAGCGCAAGGGTACCATTACCAAGCCCACTGCTCTACTAGTGGACAAGTCCGGTTCAATGGACAAAGCCATTGAAGTTGGTAAGCGGCTGGCAGCCCTAATCTCTGGTATTACTGAAGCTGAGCTGTTTGTCTATGCCTTCGATAATATGCCTTACCCAGTTAAGGCTCAAGGAAAAGAGTTGAGTGACTGGGAACGTGCCTTCAGGCACATCAAAGCAGGGGGTGGAACTAGCATTGGTTGTGCTTTAGAAGTAATGCGCTCTCGGAAGCAGGTGGTTGACCAGATTATCTTGGTTACCGATGAAGGTGAAAACACAGCACCTTACTTTGGTAAAGTTTACAAGACCTACTCTCGTGAATTGGGATTGATGCCCAATGTGATTATTGTCCGAGTTGGTTACTCCTACGACTGGGTGGAAACTACACTGAAGCAGCAAGAGGTGCCAGTAGAAACCTTTACCTTTGCTGGAGATTACTATTCTCTACCAAACCTGGTTCCACTGATGACTCGTCCGTCACGGCTAGAGTTACTGATGGAGATTCTGGAGACACCGCTACCGGTGCGAGATGATAAATAGTCGCGATCATTTGAATAAATTTTAAGAACTTGTGTGCCCTAACAGCCAGAGCTTACATACATTAGTACGAGAGGAATAGTACCGTTACTCTAACGTAGCGGGCGTGAAGCGAGGAAGGCGCAAAGAACCCGGAATGTGGGCTTAGAAGTAGCCATCATTTAAAGAGTGTGTAGTAACTCACCGGCGGAGTTCCTTTTAAGTGACGAACGCTTTGGCTCTGGCGACTTGCACATTAATTAATACAATCGAGCAGGATCATGGCAAATATCCTCGACCTCATCAATCAAATTGCTGCAAAGGAAGCGCAACTGAGTGACAATCAATTCCTCGCTCCCTGTGTACGTGGGGGACGGGTAAGAACTCGTGTTGCTGGAATGATTTATACATTTTCCCCTAAGCCTCGTAACTTTGAAGGATGGGGTATTTTTCAGCCAGTCAACGAGAAAGTGGCAACTGTGGTGGAAGAGCCAGATGTGTTTCAACTTGATGAGTATTGGCAACTGCTCCAACCGTTGCGTTTACGACTAGCTTATCAATTGTCGGGAAAGACCTGGCTAGGATATCCGGTGAATGAATCCGATGCTCGTCAGCGCTTTGGCACGGTTAAACCTATTCCTATCCATCTGGTAGAGGGCGGGGTAGCCTTTGAACAAGTGGTAGCTCGTGGGGATGGTAAGGCTTGGTGGTTTCAGCAGCTTGACCGTAAGGGAGATCCTTTACTAGCAGAACAACTTAGAGAACAGTTAAAGCAAGTAATATCACCTGAAGAACTGGATTTAAAGGGGCTGACACCGGAAATCAGAATAGTTTATGACTTGGTAACACAACAGATTGTAGACTTTAAAGATAAAAGCCAGCATCAACGGGATCACAGAAGGCTGGAGCAAGCTTTGGAAATGGGTGGGGGAGCACTGCAACAGTTCCATGACCGGGGAGAATTCTGGCAAGTGCGCTGGAGCACTGCTGACGGTAAACACCACATATCAGCGATATCTAAACAGGATCTGACTGTAATCAGTTCTGGGATTTGTCTGAGTGGACGCGATCGCGATTTTGATTTACAGTCCTTGGTTGGCGTGATTGAGGCACGAGATAATCGGGATTAGGATTATGTCAATTTTTTTCCACGAACAACTCTACCGTACCTCCCAAGTCATGGCTCAGTTACGTGACTACCCCGTAACCGTGTGTGGTGCGGGAGCACTTGGAGCAAATATTACCGAAAATTTAGCTCGTTCAGGGTTTGGAAAGCTTAAGGTGATTGATTGCGATCGCATTGAAGAACGCAATCTTTCTACCCAACCCTACTACCGCTCTGATATTGGTGCCCATAAAGCCAAAATCCTGGCCCATTCCCTCTACCAAGCGGTTGGGGTAAAATTGGAGGCTAAGGTTAAGGAATTAACTACAGCTAATACCAAACAATTACTGAATAATTCTACTTTAGTCATTGACACCTTTGATAACAGTGTCGCTCGTCAAGCCGTAAAAGATTACTGTGATAATTCCCAAATCCCTTGTCTTCATGTTGGGTTAGCAGAAGACTACAGTGAGATAATTTGGAATGAAAATTATCGAGTTCCTTCCCCAGTTAATGATGATGTTTGTGATTATCCATTAGCTCGGAATTTAGTGCTGATGACTACAGCAGTTGCTACTGAAGTCATCATTGAATTTATTAGCACAACCAAAAAACTAGATTTCACCTTCACCTTGAGAGATTTAACTATCAAGGCCATAGATCGCAGTTCTTAATTGGGTGATGGACTTTCATTCTAGGGAGTAGGGAGTAGGGAGTAGGGAGTAGAGGGAGTAGAGGGAGTAGAGGGAGAGGGTTTTAGCACTGCATCGCTTAAAACCCTCTTTGCTATTGCCTATTGCCTCTTGCCTCTTGCCTTTTGCCTCTTGCCTCTTGCCTTAAAAGGATAAGTAATATCCATAAAATGTTGCTGAGAATTGCTATATCTCTATTAATTCTTTATCCATCAATTTAGGATTAGTATCAACTAACTGTCTTTCAATTTCATCCCGGACAATTTGACGATATTCAAGAAAGTGTTCGTTGTGAGCGCATAGAGTAAGGTAATGTTCCCACACACCTGGATTATGCCTGAAAATACCAAATAAATGATGCCAGAATTTCCAGCGAGTACTGCGCTTAAACCCTTGCCGCCAAACTACAGTCGCCAGAGCTTTCAAATCTACCAAATCCGGCATTTTGAATGGGGCTTTGCATTTAGGGGGGCCAAGCTTTAAAAAACATTGATAGGCACGGTCTATATAGCGCTCAGGTTCGTATAGCGTCCAGAATGCTTCGATGTATTCTTGAGCAATCTCCTCAATGGGACGAGTAGGAACAAAGTTCATTAGGGTGGTTTGATTGATATCTTTTTTAGTGTTATCTCGCAAACGCCCTTCTTTTTCTAAGCGATTCCACAGAGCAGTATTAGGTAACGCCTGTAACATGCCAAACATGGCTGTAGGGATAGCAGCCTGTTCAACAAAACTAATAATACGGGAACCTGCTCCTTGTTTCTCTCCATCAAAACCAATAATAAACCCTGCCATTGGTCGTAATCCCGCACGGATTATTTTATCTACATCATCCGTTAGAGAGCTGCGAGTGTTTTGGTATTTTTTGGTTAGTTTAAGGCTTTCTTCGTCTGGTGTTTCAATCCCTAAAAAGACAGCATCAAAGTTAGACTCCACCATCAAGTCCATCAATTCTGAATCCGCAGCTAGGTCTACCGATGCTTCCGTATTAAATCGGAAGGGATAGTGATGGTCTTTTTGCCATACTTTTAGCTCTTTCAGAAGTAGCTTAACATTACGCTTATTCCCAATAAAGTTGTCATCCACCATAAAGATACCACGCCGCCAGCCTAATTCATAGAGATAATCCAATTCCTTGAGAAGCTGGGCTGGTTCCTTTGTTCTCGGTTTGCGGCCATAGAGAATAATAATGTCACAAAATTCGCACTGAAAAGGACATCCCCGCGAAAACTGGACTGACATTGAATCATAGGCATCAAGCTCTAACAAATCATAGCGGGGAATCGGGGTTTGAGTGACATCGGGTTTTTCTGTAGTGCGAAAGGTTCCACTAGTTTCTCCCCGCTTTAAAGCCTCTACAAACATCGGTAGGGTGATTTCTCCTTCATCTAGGATGAGAAAATCCACCCCTGCCTTCTTTCCTTCTTCTGGTAAAGACGTAGGATAAGGTCCCCCAAATGCTACTAATTTACCACGTCGTTTGGCTTCTTTAATTTGGTTTAGGGCATCCGTTTTTTGGACAATCATCGCTGAGATTATCACCAGCTCTGCCCATTCAAATTCTGCTTCGGTTACGTCTCGGATATTGCGGTCAACAAGTTTAAATTCCCAGTCTTGAGGTAATAATGCAGCAACAGTAATTAGACCTAAGGGTGGCAATAAAACTTTGCGATTAACTAATTCAAGGATTTTGTCATAAGACCAAAACGTTTTGGGAAATAAGGGATACAGTAATAAAACTCGCATTTAGAGAAATCCTCACACACATGGCCATAGAGCCTATAGCGATCTTACATCTTAATTAAGTAAGCTATCAGCTATCAGCCATCAGCTATCAGTCATTAGCTATCAGCTATCAGTCATCAGCTATCAGTTATAAGCTATCAGTCATAAGCTATCAGCTATCAGCTTATGGGTTAGGTCACAGGCTTCTAGCCTGTGCCACGCTACTAGATCGGTGTTTTTGAATAAAATGACCATGATAGCTGACCACTGACTGCTGACCGCTGACCACTGACCACTGAATGCTTACTGGCTGAAGGGGTGTCCAGTTCTATTGAGCTCCCAACTTGGCTAAAAAATTATCAGTAAATGATGACAGGTAATAATAAACGAATGCCTAGGCTAAGTTCAAGTTAATAAATCTAGTCTAGGGTTTGAATGACGGCTGCAATTATTCACTACCCTTAGGAGCTTAAAAGGCTGCTTGTTACCCCCTGAGGTTTAATTACTTACTCTGGTTAGTCTGCTGGTAAGTCTGCCAAGACAGTTTTACGATTGCCAGATTCCGCCATAAATTGTTCCTGCGTTTCCGGTCAGAGTTTTTATCCTCAGAGCGGTCCGTGTCAGAGCGGTTGATTGCTGCGAGAATGCGATCGCATTCTCTGGTGCTAACTATACTACAACCCTGGGTCAGTAAACTATCCACTGAAGTACCTCTACCCTCAGGAGTATACCACTGTGAGAACAATGTGGCCCTGTTACCGTTGGGATAATTCCAATCTGACCCCGATGTGGCCGTTTCACCGTTGGGATAATACCAACCTGACCACCCTTTTACTCTCTGACCGTTGGGATAATACCAATTTGAAGCCCATTTGGCTGTTTTTCCATTTTGCCAGTATAAGGTAGACCTCTGACCTTGCCTAGGACGTTTGCAGGTAACCTGTTTTAAACCTTCAATCATACCCACAAAGCTTTTTGCGTCTTCTGTCATGCTGGCTAGTTTTGCCATGGCGGTCAGGTCGAAGCAATCTTCAGAAGAATTTAGTGGTGACTCAATACTTGATGAAGGTAAGTTATTATTTCCACAGTATTTATCTTCTAGGGTAGCTAGATTATCCCTATCTAAGTTTTCGCGAATCGCCAAGCGACGGACAGCACGAATCTCCCTACATTGATTAGATTCAGCAGATACGTTATTAGTTCCTAAGCCAATAGTACATAGGGTTAACAGTGATAATAACACTCGAATCGGATATTTCATGGAGATGAATCTTCCTCAAGATATCAATAATCTGAACAGCCAGGATTCTCAAAGACCCTGACTTCTCACTGACTACTACAGACGTTGGATGATATCAAAAGTTTCACCATTGAAATAATCTTGGTCGCGATTCAATTTTAAGGATTGAGCTGTCAGTTATTAGCTATCAAAAGTTATGTTTAGGGACTTATAGCAGTTCTCAATAAATTTAGTATAGGGTTTTAATTAGGGCTCCAATTATTCACTAAACCCTACACCCAGTGCTAAGCTAGGGACCGACACCCTTAGGAGCTTAAAAGGCTGCTTGTTACTCCTTGAGGCTTAATCTGCTACTCTAGTCAGCCTGTCAAGAATTTGCATGATTGACAAATCCCGCAAGAAATTGTCTCTGCTCTCGGTTTCATAGCGGTTCGGGTCATAGCGGTTCAGGCTATAGCTGTTCCGGTCAGAGCGGTTGATGTGTGTGAGGATGCGATCGCATTCTGTGGTGCCAACTATACTACAACCCTGGCTCAGTAAACTATCCACTGAAGTAGTCCTACCCTTAGGGGTATACCAACGTGACCCCAATTGGGCAGTCTGACCGTTAGGATACTTCCACGAACCTGATGACCCGAATTTGGCAGTCTTTCCGTTGGGATACTTCCATTGTGACCCGACTTTAGCAGTCGTTCCGTTAGTATACTTCCATTTTGACCCGAATTTGGCAGTCGTTCCGTTGGGATACTTCCATTTTGACCCTGATTTGGCAGTTTCCCCATTTGGCCACTCTAACGAAGACCTCTGACCTTGGCTAGGACCATTGCAGATAACTTGCTGTAAACTTTCAATCGTACCCAAAAAGCTTGTTCCCTCTTCTGTCATGCTCGCTAGTTTTGCCATGACAGTCAGGTCGAAGCAATCTTGAGAAGAATTTCGTGGTGACTGAATACTTGATGAACGTCGGTTACTCTGTCCACAGTACTTATATTCTAGGGTAGCAAGATTATCGCTATCTAAATTTTCGCTAATCGCCAAGCGACGCACAGCACGAATCTTCATACATTGATTCGATTGAGCAGATACGTTATCGGTTCCTAAGCCAATAGTACATAGGGTTAAGAGTGATAATAACACTCGCATCGGATATTTCATGGAGATCAATCTTCCTCAACACATCAATAGTCTGAACAGCTAGGATGATCAAATGGCCTAGCTTCTGGCTGACTACTACAGACGTTATATGATATCAAAAGTTTCAGCGGCGAAATAATCTTGATCGCGATGCCAAGGTAAGCATGGAGCTGTCATAAAATGCTGTTGCATAAAAAATTACCAAAAGGCTGAGAAGTATATAGCCATGTGTCCAACACTGAACTTTTGGGAGAGGTCAAGGTACTAAGTATGATGCTGGAATAAAGTGTTAATTCAAGTGTCAAGTTAGCATACATCATCCTCTGATAGTTCATTACCAGGACTTATGCCAAATTGGGTAACAAACGCAAACGCACTTATATAGTATGGTGTGTTATCAACGCACCCTAGCGGCAGAGTTTATGGGTAAGTCCTGAGTAATTGACACAATTGACCGATGATTGCGGTAATCTGGAGTAACACGAAACATGCTAAAAACTATACTTATCAACTCTCAAACCAACGAGTTACAGGAAAAAACCCTGAAACCGAAAACTGGGATTCAAGGTGAGTATATGATTGGTCGTCACCCGAGTTGTGACCTACTTCTGGATAGTCCTCTAGTGAGTCGTGTACATGCCAGAATCCTATGCCTTGGGGGACAGTATTACTTTGCTGACCTCGGTAGCACCGATGGCTCTCGGATCAATAATGAGGAGATAGATGTTAACCAGAACTGGCTCCTGAGGGAACAGGATATTATCCGCATCGGTGACTTTGTCCTGCTGGTCAAAGAACTACAGCAGTATGATTCTAACCAGGAACAGAACCTAGTGGTAGATGACAATAGCACTGGGATGAAGCGGTGGACTAAGGGTGAGATTACTGTCCGCTGTGTGCAGATCATTGATCAGACCCATGATGTCAAGACCTTTCGCTTTGTCGCCGACCCGCCAATGTTGTTCAGCTACAAGCCAGGTCAGTTTGTCACTCTGGATTTGGAGATTGATGGCAAACCAGTGAAGCGTTCCTACTCCATCTCTTCGGCCCCCTCACGTCCTTATACTTTGGAAATTACTGTCAAGCGAGTTCCAGCACCAGCCGATACTCCTGATGTTCCAGCGGGTTTGGTGTCTAACTGGTTGCACGACAACATCAAAGTTGGGTCCGAGGTGAGATTAAATGGCCCAATGGGGAAATTTACCTGTGCTGACCATTCTGCTAATAAACTGCTGTTCATCTCAGCAGGTAGCGGGATTACTCCGATGATGTCCATGTCTGAGTGGCTTTGTGACATTGGGGCTGATGTGGATGTGGTCTTTGTCCACAGCGCTCGTAGCCCAAAAGATATCATCTTCCGTCAGAAATTAGAGTTGATGGCGGCTTTGTACCCTAACTTTAAGCCTGCTATTACCACGACTCGTCCAGAACTCGACCAAGCTTGGTGGGGTTATACCGGAAGACTTAATCAAACCATGGTGCAAGAGATGGCTCCTGATTTTCGCGATCGCATTGTTTATGTCTGTGGTCCGAATCCCTTTATGGCAGGGGTGAAAGCCATGCTAGCCGGTCTAGACTTCCCGATGGAGAACTACTATGAAGAGAGTTTTGGTGGCAAAAAGCCCTCAAAACCCAAAGCAGTAGAACAGACTACTGAACCAGTCAAAGCAGAAGATCGTCCTAAACTGCAATTAGTTAAATCACCGTCAACCTCTAATGAACCGACTATAGTCTTTGCTAAGTCTGGGAAAAAAGTCACCTGTGATCCAGAGGATGTGATCCTAGATGTGGCGGAACAAGAAGGATTGGCATTACCCAGCGGTTGCCGCATGGGAGCCTGTGGTGCTTGTAAGCAAAAGCTTCTAAAAGGGAAAGTAGAGTATGACGAGGAACCTGATGCTCTCGAAGAGGATGAACGGAACGAAGGTATGATTTTGACTTGTGTGGCTCATCCTGTAGGAGAAGTAGTAGTTAGCGCGTGAGCTAGAGCAGTTTTCAAGTGGGTGAGGTACTTTCGTTCTAGGTTTTAGGGAGTCGGGAGTCGGGAGTCGGGAGTCGGGAGTACCTTATACATTATCTGTTTTTTTACAACAGTCATCTTTTCCCTTTTTGTTACATAAGGTGAATTCTTTATTGGCGCACTTTGCATCTAGTTTTGCGTAACTTGCTAGTGAAATTTCCCGCTTCTTTAGTATAAAATGAAACTGAATCGACATTCAAGCTTGAATTGTCATAGTCAAATCATCAAAATTAGTTTGAATCCAAAATGAGTAAGACAATTTTAATTACAGGAGCAAGCAGCGGTATTGGAAAAGCAACTGCAAAATTGTTCCAGGAAAAGGGTTGGAACGTGGTTGCGACCATGAGAACTCCAGAAAAGGAAACAGAACTAACCACCCTTGATAATGTGTTGGTGACAAGACTAGATGTTTTAGACCAAGATTCAATTACAAAAGCCGTTGAGCTAGGCATTGAAAAATTCGGCAAAATAGATGTTTTGGTCAACAATGCTGGTTATGGTGCTTTTGGCCCTTTAGAAGCAACCCCCAGGGAAAATATAATAAGACAATTTGATGTTAATGTTATTGGTCTATTGGATGTAACCAAATAAATTATCCCCCATTTCAGACAAAATAAAGATGGTATTTTGATTAATATTTCATCGATTGGTGGCAAAATGACCTTTCCATTATTTTCATTATATAACGGGACTAAATTTGCTGTTGAGGGGATTTCCGAAGGTCTGAGTTTTGAAATGGAGGCAATTGGCTGCAAAGTTAAAATTGTTGAACCAGGAGTGATTAACACGGATTTTGCTGGTCGCTCTCTTGATATGAGCAACGATGAAAGCCTAACTGAGTATCAAGAATTAATTGGTAAGCTGTTCAATTCGATGGAATCTTTGGCTGAGCAGGCTTCTGAGCCTATTGTTGTCGCTAACGTGATTTATGAAGCAGCAACAGACGGCACTGATAAATTGCGATATACTGCTGGCGAAGATGCCAGGATGATGGTAGCTAATCGAAAAGAATTGGATGATAAGACCTTTATCCAAGGTATTAAAGAGCAATTTGGCATCTAGTTCAAATAGAGGGTTTATCCTGAAGGGGCGAGGAAATAGCCTGGAATTATTGGTATGTAAAGCTAGTATAATTTTGTGCTATAAAAAGGGGCGTTGCTGCTTCAAGGAATGGTATAATAAAAAGAAAACCATTCCTTGGATAAGCAACGCCCCAGAGGTAACCAAAGTCCCTTCAGCCATAAAAAAATAAAGCACAGTCTATACAAGGGTTTAGAGTGCAGTGCTTTCAGCCAGTATTAGGTATATTGCTCATCTGCGGGAAAACCAGACCAGTTCCCCTGTGAGCTACTCCCTCTCCCCTTTTAGCAGTTCGCGCTTATTAATCAAATTCAGCAGCAGTTAGGGAACAATCTCCCCATAGCCACCTTATTCCAAAGCCGAAGGATTGAAGAGTTAGCAACTATTCTCCACCAGTCGGAAAATTATTCTATCATCTGTGATTAAAAGATGTCGAATATTGGCTTTGCGTTAAAATGACAATACCCGGTTTTGATGAAAAAGGAAACCTACCACCTGGCATACATTGGACTACATGGCTAGAATTTCAAGAGCGTTTTGGTACTAACGTAACGCGGTTACGCCAGATAGAAGGACTCAAAAAAGCAATGGAGCAATTAAAGGCAGCGGGATGTAGAACCATTTATATCAATGGCAGTTTTGTCACAAGTAAGCCCAGACCAAATGATTATGATGCATGTTGGGATACAGAAGATGTGGATGTAAATTATCTCCTTACTCATGCACCCAGATTACTCAATCCTATCGACCGCGATGCACAAAAAGCTATCTATAAAGGTGAGATTTTTCCTTCAGAGCAGCCAGTGGGCATTTACGAGATGAACTCCCTAGAATTCTTTCAAAAGGATAGGAATAAAAACGCCAAAGGAATTATTGCTATAGATTTATTGAGGTGGGAACCATGATTAAAAATCAAAGACAGTATGACTACAGCCAAGAATTAGTTCGTCAATTTGAATCTGACTTATCTGTTTATGACGCTCAAGATGAAGATATCAAAAAAAATGATTGTTGGTGGAAGATTAAGCGCGATTCATTACAAAGTCATCTTAATGCTTTAAAAGCCGAAGTTGCTGAATACGAAACCCTCATC
This sequence comes from Moorena sp. SIO3I8, assembly GCF_010692325.1. GTDB lineage: Bacteria > Cyanobacteriota > Cyanobacteriia > Cyanobacteriales > Coleofasciculaceae > Moorena. Next base: position 251,831 of record NZ_JAAHHW010000002.1, read on the forward strand.
AACCATGACGATCGTACTCCAATTGTTCTGAAGCTTGATGATATTAACAATTTACCACAACTTATTATCAAAGCTCGAATAGCTGCTAATATAAGCCAAAAACAACTGGCGGATATCGCTGGTTTAACCGAGGAAAAAATTATAGAATATGAAGATAAAGACTACCAAACAGCGAGCCTTATAGATTTTTTGTTTGTCCTTGATGCCATGAATATTAAGCTCCAAAAAGGTGAGTTTTTAGTTCCTTTAGATACTCTCATAATAACCCCAATCACCGCAGGATAATTGATGGGTAATACGTCTAGTGAAACCTCTCAATCAATTGGGTGCATTCTGACAGGGAACGAGGCATGGGAGTCTTATGTAGTCACCCCGTGAGGTAAAACATACATCTTCTAAGCGTGAACTAATTTTTTTTACCCAAACTATAGGGAATACAGAGAATGTTTAAAGGTATTTGATTAGTTGTCTCTAGCTATGATAAAGAACGGCCTCTAATCCCCTAACCACAATCAATTCAGCCGTTTCTTCTCACCGCCACTTTTTTTGGTGCAACATCTGAGTTTTACCCAATTCCAATTAGTATAACAGTAGCGCTAGATACACATAAGTTTTACTGTGCTGCAACTAAGGCAAACGGTTGTGATAAAATCATATTGGCTTAATAAAAAAAAAGGAAGTATTTGATGAAACGTCTTTTTTCCTTGCTGCTGTCAGGAATCCTGATGGTCTCTAGCACGCTATTGTTGGGTATCGCCGTCGCTGAGGGCGTTGCCCCCGGTCAAGCACAAGCACTGGTTGAAGAAAGTTTGCCTGAAGTAAGTCTGGCTGAAGAAAGTCAGACTGAAGAAAGTCAGACTGAAGAAAGTCTGGCTCAGTGTTTTTACAGTCGAGTGAGTCAGGGTAAAGATGTGAAAGAATGTGACTCGGTTTTAGAAAAAGAGCGGAACGCACTCAAATCTGTTGAACTTAAAACAGCTGCTCGCTGTTTTAAACTCCAAAATATGGTGGAAACAAACAAGCCTGAATATCTGAGGCTTTATGACGTGAGGAATTGCCATTTATTCATAGAAGACAGTCCGTTTTGGACTAGTGTTTACTATGGCGATGATGACTCTCCTTGTAAATACAATTCGCTTTATAAGGAGTACGTCTGCGAATAATTGTTCCTCCGATCGCACTACTGTCTGTGTATCATATCAAACCTAATTTGTGGGCAGATTATCTCAGTCAAGAGCTTAAATATATCTATCTCGTTAAATCTAAAATTAATTTAGCTTTTTAATTCATTAGATTTTTCGACCTCAGAGTTAGAAGAAGTTTTGCTTACTCCCTTGAAAGTTTTAATGGAACAGCCAAAATGTATTAGTGGGTTGTCGGGAACTTTGGACAAGGTAACTTCGGCTCAGGGTAAAAGAATTGACCCAAACAGGATCAGAAACGGGTTACCAATCGGTAACCCATCAGTTACCTATCGGTTGGGATCATGCCACCTTCAGCAATGACTCCTTCAAGCGAGTTTGGTCAAACCCGCGCTGATGAAGCAGTACCCAGGATTCAATCAAATCAGGACCATTGACATCCCCAGTTAGTGCAGCACGAAGCGATCGCATAACCAATCCTTTCTTGACCTTTTGCGCTTTTGTGACTTGGTTAATAATCTGCTTAGCTTCCTCTGGACTCAGCTGTTGGTAATTACCGAGTTGGTCAAGAATAGCTTGCACCACCTCACTAGCACCAGCTTTTTTGAGCTGCTCTACTGCCTGCTCAGTGTACTCAACTGACTCAGTAAAGAACATCCGAGTCATATCTACGGCTTCTGGCAAGCGAGTCAAACTTGGCCCAATCATGGCAGTCAACCGTTCCAACCAAGGGCGATTTTCCACAGAATCACAGTTGTAGCCAGCACTTTCCCAGTAGGGGATTAGCAAGTCCACTAACTCAGATGCACTCATCTGGTGGATATATTGACTATTAATCCAATCCAGCTTAGCCCAGTCAAACTTTGCCCCAGCTGGGTTCACCCGTTCAAAACCGAACTTTTGAGCGGCTTGAGCCAAAGTAAAGATTTCCTGAGTAGAGTCAGGGGGAGACCATCCCAGCAATGTCATATAATTAACCATCGCCTCAGGGGTAAAGCCCATGGCTTTGAAGTCAAAAATAGAGGTTACACCATCGCGCTTGGATAGCTTCCGTCCCTCATGGTTAAGAATCAGAGGTGTATGGGAAAATTCTGGGACTACACTCCCTAGGGCTTCATAGAGCAAAATCTGTTTAGCAGTATTAGCAATATGGTCTTCACCGCGAATGACATGGGTAATATGCATATCAATGTCATCCACCACCACAGCTAGGTTGTACAGAGGCTGACCGATCTCATTCTCTTGAGATGCCCTAGCAATCACCATATCACCCCCAAGGTCACTGCCTTTCCAGGTGACTTTACCTCGGACTAGATCATTCCAGACAATCTCGCGGTCATTATCAATCATAAAGCGGATCACCGGCTTGCGCCCTTCCGCCTCAAATGCTGCTTGTTGTTCTGGTGTCAAATTGCGATGGCGATTGTCATAGCGAGGGGCTTCTTTTCTTGCCTTTTGAGCTTCCCGCAGTTGTTCTAGTTCCTCAGCTGTGGTGTAGCAGCGATAAGCCAATCCCTGGTCTAAGAGTTGTTGAATAGCAGCACTATAAAGGTCAAGACGTTGGGATTGGAAGAATGGTCCTTCGTCCCATTCCAGTCCCAGCCAAGTTAAACCATCGAGGATGTTTTGGGTATATTCCTCTCGCGATCGCGTTTGATCGGTGTCTTCAATGCGCAGAATAAACTTACCGCTGTGGCGACGGGCAAATAGCCAGTTAAATACAGCGGTTCTAGCGGTACCAATGTGTAAATTTCCGGTTGGACTTGGGGCAATACGGACTCTAACTGTCACAGCTGATTGCTAAGAACCTAATTACTATTGTCTTTTCGTCTCTATTGTACCTGCAACAATCAACTACTCTTAGCTAGATCATGTTTAGGATCATCTTTAGGAGGAGTCGATAGTATCCTACATTTTTTCTACGGGACTGACGGGGCTCGAACCCGCAACTTCCGCCGTGACAGGGCGGTGCTCTAACCAATTGAACTACAGTCCCAATCTCCGAGCCATTTACTATTATTATGTATGACTGGTGTATTTGTCAAGGCTTTTTTTTAAAAAAACCGAAAAATACTTTGAGCAGTCACCTTAGACCTCTGAGCTCTCAGCCGATTTGCCTTGAGCTTACCCTCGACCAATGACCGAAGGCTCAGTTTATGGCTGGAACCAGTATAACCTATCCCAGCGCTAACGCAATAGGGTGGGCTAATCACGCACCCTAGGGCTCACTATTGTTTTTTCAAGACCAAAAACCTTATGTACTGCTATGGCATAATCACCGTTGTCTGTTGGTATTGGAGACTTTTGAGATTAAAATTGCCTCTGAAGCTGTTCTGCTGAATGGATAAAATCGTTCCAGGCTAAGAATTAATAGGAGCATCAAAACCTGTACTGGCCAAGGTGCCATAGCAAAACCAAATATTAGACAGACAATGGTACTGCCTACTCCCAATAGGCGAGGGATTTCGTGAGAGACTCTCCAAGATATCAAGATGCTCCCTAGGGCAGTTACCAGAAGAATTAGAAAAAGTGGAAGCATATTAATCACCTGTTATAAAAGAAATTCTAGACTTCAATAATTTCCAGACCTCTCAATACCAGACCTCTAAAAATTATAGAGAGGGCTCCCCTCCATCCAATGATGGCGAAAGCCCCCTTTAGATTTAATTTAGCATCTAGCTATACATTTTGTGTGTAAGCTAGAGCACAAAAGCTAATAACTTAAGAAATTGTTGCATAACTTCATGCTAAGTTTTGAAAGTTAATAGTATTGGGCAAAGTGTTGGGCAAAGTGTTGGGCAAAGTGTTGGACAAAAAGTTGACTAGCCACTGCTTGAGGTGATATGTAGCGCGGCAGTCATCTTCATTGTAGCGCTGGATAATTTCGAGAATAGAGTGATTGCCTGTTTTTAACCACTGGTCATACAAACACACACATTCGGAGCCAGTCATATCCGGATCGCGCCACTCAAACCCCAACCATCTAGCCAGATTTTTCAGAGAATAACTCTCCACTGGCATGGTCACAGTATCAATAACTATTTGATGAACATCCACGAAACGATCTAGCAGGGGTCTAACTATATGTCGTGGAGTTTGGTAAAGGGTTGCTAAGCGCTTGACCGTATCAACTTCATACTTGGAAAAATGGAAGATTGGGGCATCTGGATAACGCTCAACTAAGTCTAGAAATTGTAGCCAGATGAATCCTTCTTGCCAAGAATGTTCTGCGAATAGGTTATGGAAGGTCTCAGTTTCAGTGCGTCGATCAATCACCAACACCCCTAGCAAATACTCCAGGGGCAAATCAGGCTGTGCTTCAATATCAAAATAAAGCTCAACAGATGCTGTTGGTAAAGAGTTTTGATTCGGGAGGTCTGCCGAGATTTTGGCATTACCATTCCCTCGCTCTAGTTGTTGGTATTCAAGTATACTAAAGTAGTGTTTGGGATAGAGCAGCACCCGGTTTTGTACCTGAGATTGGGCTTGCTGCACCAGCTGGAAAGCTACTAAGCTACCAAAGCTTGGCTCTAATTCACTAATTGTGGACGTGGCTAAGGATTCGATTGTGGTTACTCCCAAAGCCTTCAAATCCCGATAGCGGCTGGGTGTTACTCCAGGCAATAGGGAAATGTGCTCTACAGATTTAGCGATCGCATAACAACTGTGATACCAACAGCAAAGACTACACCGCTGACGGGAAATGAACACCTCTGGTTCTTGTCGCTGCAATAGAGTCTCAATACATTCCGATAGCAGTTGTTCCATCAGTGGCACCCATCGTTCTATTACCACGGTGTAGGACTTTTGGTTACGCAAAATTAATGAGGCAGTGCTGGGCCACTGTCCTTGTACTGCTGCTAACAGCTGAGCACGAAAAGCGGTAAGGATTTTATACTCTGGCTTGGGCCGTTTGCTGAGCTTAATGGTGGTGGGAACATAGATCCAATCACCAAAATTAGAACGTCCCGGCTGTTTGACTAGCAAATCAGGAAAACATAGCAATGTCACCCCGTCACCAGTTGGCATCAACAGTACCCCTCCAGAAATGTACTCTGTCCCTTGTTGCATTAGTTTCAAGGTGGCCTGTGCAGCAGCGTGCCAATCTGTTCTGCGGTAGCGGGGTGAGTGGTGGGGCACAGTAGCCAGAATCTGTTGTTTATGGTCTCGGCTTTTCTGTTGCAGTTTCAGCCGAAAATCTGAGGGTGGGTCTTGCTCTGTGGGATCTCCATAAATGTCCAAAAAAGCCCGACGCCGACAGCGTTTGTAATCTAAAAGTAATGCGTCCGTCAGCAGCATAATTATAGTTTCAGCTAACCCGTCATGGCTGGTAACACTCGCCGCTCCGGTAAGATGTCACCAGCCATGCAGGATGAATCAATCCGGTCAACCCGGATTGATTGATCAATCCAGGGTTTATCCCGCTTTTATTAATTTATGTAAATTTACCGAAACATTGACTGAGCAACCAGGGATTACTTAACAATTATTTACATAAAGGCTTGATTTAATTTTACCGAATCCCACCGCCCAAAAGTCTAGTAATCACGGGCTTTGGCTTTCTAATCAAGGGGAATCAAAGCAAGACTGGCAACGGAATCGACTCTGGCAAAAAAAACTAATTATGACACCGCGCTGGTAAAATCTTTATAAAAGATTAAATCTTTAAGAGATCACTGTAAGAGTCTATCAAAAACAGGAGAACACAAATTGACTTACTCAATCTTGCTTGCTGCTGCATCTGCCGTTCCCAACACCCTGGAATGGAGTCCGACAGTCGGAATCATCATGATTATCTGCAATGTCCTAGCGATTGCATTAGGAAAAGCTACTATCCAGAATCCTAGCGCAGGGCCAGCGTTGCCTATGCCTGAGTTCTTCGGTGGCATGGGTTTTCCCGCATTACTAGCAACCACTAGCCTCGGTCACATCATAGGACTAGGCACTATCTTAGGATTGGCTAACATGGGGATTATCTAGAGCTTAGGAGCTCTAGGGTATAGGGCGAACTGGGATAGTGATGATGGTCAGGTTGATCCAGGGCTGATAATTCACAGCAGATTCTCACCCAGTCACTCGGTCATGCAGTAATCCTAGACACGATTACCCTATACCCGATCTTCTAACAGGTATCCCTGCTTGGCCAATAGTGCTGTACCATAAGCAGCCGCTGTGTGAATAGATGGCAACATCGGTACCATGAGCTGACGCTCTCGAATCCTTGTCCAGGTAGGATTTTTGGCACCACCACCAGCAGTATAGACACAGGTTTTGGGACTTGCTCCGAGCTGTTGTAACAAACGATACCCCCTAGCTTCAATTCGGGCTATGCTTTCAAGGATTCCTTGGAGAAATTCCACGGAATTATCGGGTTTGGGTTCCAATCTTGGGGGGAGATCCGGGTCATTAATGGGAAAGCGATCGCCTGGTCTAAGTAAGGGATAATAATCCAAGGCACTTTCTTGCTCGGGGTCGATTTGAGAGCTGAGACTTTCTAATTCTCTGTCACTGAAAAAGTGTCGTAGTACTGCTCCACCGGTGTTGGATGCGCCACCGGTAAGCCATAAATTTCCCAATCGATGACTGTAAATGCCAAATTTGGCCTCTTCTACACGAGTGGTACTCAATAGTTTAAGTACCAAGGTAGACCCAAGGGAGGTTACCGCTTCACCTGGTTGTTTGGCACCACTAGCGATAAATGCGGCAATACTATCGGTGGTACCTGTACAAACTAGACAATCTGGTGATAATCCCAAGCTGTGAGCTACCTCAGGGGTTACAACTCCTACTGGTGTACCGGGAGCCAAGACGTTGGGTAGCATGGGTGACACCGGTAGCTGTTTGATCCAGTCAGGATAGCACAAGTTTTCAGGATTATAACCAAGCTTTAAAGCATTGTGATAATCACTTATGCCTAGTTTTCCATGCAATAGAAAGGCTAACCAGTCCGCTTGATGGAGGAAGTATAGGGGATTAGTTTCAGCACAGATGTTGCTGATCACATCTGTACAGTCATACCACCAGAGAAGTTTGGCAAGGCTGGAGGTAGCACTTAAAACGACATGGTTGGGAGGAGCAATGGTTCTAAGTTGTTCCATCACAGCTACTCCTCGTGGATCGTTGTAAAGGATGGGTGCATCTACAGGTTGACCGATGCGATCGCATAACAAAACTGTTGCGGAGGTGCCATTAATTGCGATCGCATTAATTTCACCCTTGATTGACTGGGGAATTTGCTCAATCAGGGAAAATAATACCTTCTGCCACTGTGTTGCGGTATCAATGGTGATGGCTTGGAGTGGAAACGGATATTGAGTCTCGGCAAAGATAGTACCAACAGAGTCTATCACTACTGCCCGTGCGCCAGAGGTTCCGAAATCGATGCCTAGATAGACAGTCATTAGGGATTATAGATTAGGGATTATGGATTAGATTATGATGCAACCGTCAACATTCAACCTACCCTAAACCGAATCGCCAAGGGCGAACAACATTAAACCTATCCAGGGTAAACGCATCTAATTTTATGAGTCCTATATATTTCTTTTTATTAAATAAGCACTATATGTGAAAAATGCCTTGTTAACAAGGACAATCAGCCAGGGTTTATTGAGAACTATCCCAGCAATTCTCATGGACCGGTTATATGTATTTCGATAGTTGGGAACATCTGCTCACTTTCATGGTCCAGGGATTGGAGTTAGAACTCCCTCCCAACACTAGTTGATATTTCATACTGAGACTTGCTCGAACTATCCCCGGTTTATTGACAAGATGCGTTTACCCTGTTAACCTCTCTACGTAAAAATCTAAGTAGCTGGGTTCAATTATTCGTAAAATAGCGATTGAGATTCAAAATGGTGAAAACCTCTTGAATAGAGGCTTCCAGCTTCATTCTCGGATTCTGAGTTTTAAGGTTTATTTATGCCCACCTACTTAATTGCTGGAGAGGTCTAATCTACTCAACTATCATTTTTATTGGAACACAGCAAGGTGGAGACTGCTTTAACACGTAATCCAAATCTAGATCTAACTACACTCTTGTCCCCTAACCTGAACGGGGAGAAAGACCCCACAGATCCCCTGATTGGGCCGCGTCCAGATTGGTGGTGGACTGGGCTGCGACCTACAGAAGTCCTACATGCCATGCCGATCCCAAATCTAGCCACCTGCACGCGCCACCAGATTCTGGACTACTTCGATAATGGCTGGCTGATGACCGAAGTTTTGTTGTCAGCACTACAGGGAGAACGGGCATTCCTCGACCCACCCTACCACCAACTTCGTCATCCTCTAATCTTCTATCTATGTCATCCAGCCGTGCTTTATATCAACAAGCTTCGGCTAGCTGGACTCATCCATGAGTCGATTGATCCATACTTCGAGCAATTGTTTGAAACTGGCGTTGACGAGATGTCCTGGGACGATATGTCCAAGAATGAAATGGATTGGCCGTCAGTCCGTGAAGTAGTCGAGTATAGACGGAGTACCTACAAGATTGTCCGAGAATTGATTGAAACCTTGCCCGCCCTGGAAGACGGCCATCCACCTATCACTATGGACAATCCCGCATGGGCACTATTCCTAGGATTTGAACACGAACGCATCCACATCGAAACCTCCAGTGTCTTGCTACAAGAGTTGCCACTGTCGGTTTTGCGTCAGCCAGAAGCATGGCCAAACCTGCATCCTTCAGCATTTGCAGAGAGTCAGACCGTTGAGAACGAGTTAATCGCCGTTTCCAGCAAGACCGTGACCTTGGGTAAGCCTTGGGAAGAACCCTGCTTTGGTTGGGACAACGAGTATGGTTCACGGCAGGTAAGGGTTCGGAGTTTTCAAGCCAGTCGATACTTAGTCACCAATGGTGAATTCTACGAGTTTGTTATCGCTGGCGGATACCAGGAACCCAAATACTGGACAGAAGAGGGCTGGGCCTGGAAGCAAAATCGCAATACTAAATGGCCGACCTTCTGGGTGGCTGATGGACCAGCAGGACTGCACCAGTATCGACTGCGTACGCTGTTTGAGGTGGTTGATCTACCTTGGTCTTGGCCGGTTGCTGTCAACTGGTATGAAGCGAAAGCCTACTGTGCTTGGAAGACTGAGCAGGATAACAGCCCCATCCCTTACAGACTTTTAACGGAAGCCGAACATCATTGCTTGGGCGGGGGCAAGGAGCCAGTTAATTTGAATCTAACTTGGGGATCTCAAACCCCAGTGAATGCTCTACTGCCTAACGAAGCTGGATTTTACGATGTTTTTGGCAATGTCTGGCATTGGTGTGAGGATGATTTCAATCCTTTGGAAGGGTTCCGGGTCCACCGGCTCTATGATGACTTTAGTACCCCTTGTTTCGACGGTGAACATAAGATGATTCTCGGCGGGTCTTTCATAAGTACTGGTGATGAAGCGACCCGGTGGGCAAGGTTTCACTTCCGGCCTCACTTCTTCCAGCACGCAGGATTTAGGCTAGTTCGATCTGATGATGGTGACGCCACCTGCGATGCAGTACTTATTAGTAGCCAAAGCAGTGGGGTTAAAGCCTATGAAGGTGAGAAAATTCTAGCAGAAAACCTGATGCTGCATTATGGGTCGGCTGATGAAGCAATGCCCTACAACTTCGGGCCGAAGGATGCGGTGGGATTTCCTCAAAGCATTGCCACACTAACCTTGGAGAGAGCCGAACACCTGGGAATCAAAAAGGATCGCGCTTTGGATGTTGGCTGCTCCGTTGGCGGCTCAACCTTCGAGCTGGCCAGGGGATTCGAGTCAGTGTTAGGGATTGACCTCAGTGTTACTTTTATTGAAGCTGCACAGACGCTACGTCGCGAAGGCAGACTTGTTTATCGTCGCCGCGATGAAGGGGAAAACACCAGCGAAGCTGAAGTTTGCTTGCCAGAAAACCTAGATCGCAGTCGGGTGACCTTCCGCCGTGCGGATGCCTGTGCGTTGCCCCCTGAACTCGTTGGGTTCGATGTGGTGTTAGGGGCTAATCTGATTTGTCGTCTACCGAGTCCTAGAGCATTTCTCAGTCGGTTGTGCGGCGCACGCGGGCTAGTAAGGTCAGGTGGACTACTGGTACTAGCAACACCGTTCACCTGGGATGAGCGTTTCACGCCACGGGATGCTTGGCTGGGCGGGCATGATGGCAAGGCTTCCTTTGCTACATTACAAGCAGAGCTAAACCGAGATTTTGAATTGCTCGAAACACAGGATATGCCCTTCCTGATCCGGGAACACGCTCGTAAGTTCCAGTATGTTATCACCTTAGTCAGTTTGTGGAAACGGCGTGACAGTTAAAAAATCTCGGAACGTTGGGTCTTCGGTACTTACTGTTATAAATTGATAGTCTAGCACAGTAAGTACCGAAGACAAAAAAAATTTAGAGGATCTTATAAAAATGAACAAATTCAAAGCGATAATCGACAGGGCTAGCAATGAGGCAGATGAGGAACTTAAAACCCTACAGGATCTTGAAATCTTTGTTCTAGATAATTCTGTTCGTGAAACTACTGTGGGAACTGCTCGTGGTCATGTTCTTGAAGATAAAATCAACATCTTAAAGGCTATTGCTGAAACTGAACTCAATGAAGTGATTCTTGGCACTTATGGAGCTAACAGAAACGTTGATGACCAAATTCCAAAACATTGGATTGAGTTGGGGGGATCCTTAGATAATATGTGGGGATTTAGCGAAGCTTACAGTGCTTTAGATAAATATGGAGTTCCCATTGATGAGCCAGCAGATGGATTGTTGGAAATGGTCAACGATCATAAGATGAGTAATGCTATTATCGAAATAGATTTATGTAGTCCTGCCATCAATTATGAGCAGTTCGATCTCAACCAGTTCATTTTAAACCAAGTGGAGTGGGCTAATAAAAATTTGATTCCACGTGGTGAAAAAAAACTCCCTCCACGCATTCTTGTAAATTTAAGAGATTTCGCAAATTTTGAAACCGATACAGAGGGTTTGACCAGAGCTCTACATCTGATTGAATCCTTGGGCAATCTGCCCAGTAATCAGCGTCCCTTTGGACTGATGATTGAGGAACCAACCGGTTTTTTGCTTCCAGAAACTGTAAGCAAACTGACTCGTATTATTCGTGAAACCATGATTTCGGCAAATTGGTCACATGGTAAACTACTGGTTCACGTACATTGTGGTTTTGGCCTTGCAGAGTCAACAGTTTTAGAAGCATTGGCGAATGGTGCTGATGGGATATGGAGTGCCGTTTGCAAGGCCGGGGCAGCTTTAGGGCATTCATGCTCAAGTATTACATTAACAAATCTAGCCCGGCTTGGCAATAAATTTGTAACTCGTACATACAACCTGCCAGCCATTATTAAAGCTGCCCGCAAAGTACATACCATTGCATCAAAAGAACCTGTTCCTAGGGATCAAGAAGTTTATGGTAAGGAAGCCTTCGATCTCGTGTTCGGTGGATGGCATGGATTCATGGGAGATAAAATGGGTGCTGTTGCTAGAATGATTGGTGTTAAGCAAACTATTAGAATCAGTGATTTTGCCAATGCTGAAATGCTAAATCAAGCTATGATTGAACGATTCGGCGAACCAGAAAAAACCGGATGGGATGAAAACTTATGCAAAAAGATGGAAGAAAAAATTGATGAGCACTTACTTCTAGGAAACAGCTTTAACTACAATACCATCATTGGGTTAGCCCAACTGTATGAATATAGTGGAGGATGTATTTCATCATCCATGCTTAAAATTATCACTTCAGATAGCGATATTTCTGATGAACACCCACTTATCATTAGTCTGAAACAACGATGGAAAAAATTGTCAGAAAAAATAAATTCGCCGTCTCATAAAAATCAATAATAACTGACTTCAAATTATAGCATATTTTGGCAAAATCCAGAGATTACTAAAACGATGGAAGAGATACCCATCCATCATTTTCTTGATGATATTTTCACAGGTGTTAATGTCACAGAAAAACCAAGGGAGATGATTTGCAATTTGTTAGATGTTGACGGTAACGGTTATGTATCTTGGCAAGAGTTTGTCTTTCGTTTGAAATGGGCTATACAACAGAAGGGTCTACTCTACTACCCAACACCGGAAGCATTAATTTTGGGAACTTTTGAATTCATCAAACAGGACTTTTCATAGCGATGCAGAGGTGCGACCCGTGGCGAATTTAATTACGGGTCAAGCGCACCTAAGCGGTCTTGGGGAGGCAGCGCGGTCTTGGGGAGGCAGCGCGGTCTTGGGGAGGCAGCGCGGTCTTGGGGGTTCCCCCCACTCGCTATTGCCGTGGTTTCCCCCACTCGCTATTGCCGTTCCACGGGGCAAACAGCGGTGCGGACGCAGGTTCCGCACACAGACCCATGCGCCACTCGCTATTGCCGTGGTTTCCCCCATGAGCGACTGCATCAAGACAGGGAGCATGTCACCTGACTGACGGACACTTTTTTTTGTACATTTAGCAGTACATTTAGGCCCAGGCATCAAATTCCTGAATCAGAGAGAAGGTAATCTTTCGATAGTAGCGGTCACGAGCTTTTTGGGAAGCGAAACAAG
>NZ_JAAHHW010000020.1 GCF_010692325.1 Moorena sp. SIO3I8
AACGATGCAGTGCTTTTTACAATTAATTATGAAACCCACTATCATGCTCAAACTCAATTGAAAAGCGATTGCTTGTTCTCGATTGCTGTATGATGGTGCTATAGGAGAGATGCGAAACCTTCCCACGGAATTATTTGGTGAGAATGTATTGCCTGGATTTAGGTTACGTTTATCCCGGTATTTGTAGGGCGACAGGAATATAGGTTTTGCTCATTTAGCCTCAGTTTCCTTTAGCTTCAAAAATGCCCTAGCTTTGGCGATTCTGATAATATGCTCTAAATATTGATAATGTTGCCAGAGCTGTTCTTCTGCTGGAGTCAAACCCACTGTCCGATTTTTCTCTAAGAGGATAGATAGCTGAGATTGTAAGGCTTCTGAGGGCCGTAGAGCAATAATAGCTGATTCTGTAGGGAGACTTGCAAAAAATTCCAAAACTTCAGCCATACCGGAAAAACCTTCTTGAGGAATAGCATTAAATTCTCGCAATCCTAAGGCTAGGATTTCAGGTAGCTGATCACAAAAGGGTTGAAGCTGAGTTACTACTTCATCAGGTAGATCAAAGGTAACTTCCATTAGCTTTTCTTTCTGGGATTGTTATGGCTTTAAATCCATTCTAGTGATTCAATCATGGATGTAGGACTCTTTGAAATCCTGTAAAGGGCAGCTTTTAAGGNTTCATGGTAGGGAGTAGGGAGTAGGCAATAGGCAATAGGCAATAGGCAATAGGCAATAGGCAATAGGCAATAGGCAATAGGCAATAGGCAATAGGGAGTAGGGAGTAGGGAAGTTAGAAGTTAGAAGTTAGAAGTTAGAATTTAGAATTGTTACGGTCGATGCCTGGTATTACCCAGGGCACCTCCGCTTCCGAACTGGGCGTGCGACTTTCACCGCACCCAGCTCTTAGGTATCCTCAACCTTTCGGCTTGCCTTTCGGCTTGCTCCAATGAATCATCTGGTGGCAGCTTTGATGTACTGCCATTAGGTTCTTTTGCTTCCAATTGTCGTGGTTTCCATCGACGTGATGGAGGTGTACAGATTCGTCGCTTAAGAACTTGTATCCACAATGTCCACAAGAATGGTTTTGCCTTTTCAAAGCTTTAGCGGTAGCATCATCGTATAGTACGGAGTTCCGCATACTCCAGTAGACTAAGTCTCCATCATACGGGGACTTAGTCCCTCTAACGTTGACGTGTTGATTTTGTTCGTACCCAACTGCTGGAAAGCCTTTCTTGCATAGTTCGGTGGCTTTGTACCGATTCACTTTCTTTTCCTTGCGGAATTTCCGGTTTGCGGTTTTTGCCATAAACCATAAACTATCTCGGGAACTGCTCATATCACAGCTTTTGTGGTAGTTCCTCCATCCACGCACGATTGGGGCTAATTTTTGGGCTTTGACTTCAGCACCATAATTCGAGCTATTCACCACGGCTTTAATCTTCTTCCGGATATTACGATGGTTTTCCTCTGAGGGAATACATCGAAATTTTCCGTTTCTCTGGACTCGGAATTTCCAACCCAGGAAGTCAAATCCGTCTGTCGTTTTGGTTAGCTTGGTCTTCTCTTGGTTTACTTCCAATCCACGTTGGGCTAAGAAGTTCCTCACTTTTTCTAGAATCTTTTCAGCGTTGTCGTTTGGCTTGAGAATAATCACCATGTCATCTGCATATCGAATGCTTCTGACCTTTTTGTTAATTTCCTCTATTCCGTCAAGTGCAATGTTGGCTAAGAGTGGACTGACCACACCACCTTGGGGCGTTCCTTGTTCAGGAAATTCCGGATTGATACCTGCTTTTAGGCATCTGAATATCCCCATTTTCAGACCCGCAGGAGCTATCAACCTATCCATGATGGAATTGTGGGAGATGCGGTCAAAGCACTTCTTAATGTCTAGCTCGATTATCCTTTTATTGATGCCGTTGTTGCCAGAATTTAGATTCTGAAATAGCATTTTTTGTGCATCTTGAGCACATCTGCCTGTTCTGAATCCATAGCTGAAGGCACTGAACGTCGCCTCATGGGCTGGTTCCAAGGCATATTTTGCGCTTACTTGCCATGCTCTGTCTTGGATGGTCGGTACTTTCAGCATTCTCGTACCTCCGGAGACGAAACCTTAGAATAGGGCAGCCTTTATGGTTGGTCGGCTATGGGC
>NZ_JAAHHW010000200.1 GCF_010692325.1 Moorena sp. SIO3I8
ATTTGTAGCCAATTTGAGAAGGTAACACCTTCCATCACTGGGAAAGAATGAGTCTTCCGTTGGGTAGCGCGCTGCTACACCGATTCCTGCACCGATCGCGCTATGTGAACTTTTGTCAGTCAACCAGCCCTTTCCGCCTTTGCTGTGACGAGAAACATGAGCCATCCCTTCTGCGTGCTGTCTATGCTAACGAAAAGCTAGAAGTCAAAGAGAATCTCCCAGGTTTATTCCGATATATCGATTGGCTACCGGTTGATCGATACTTAGAGGCAGATGGTAAACCGATTACGTATCAAAGCCAGAATCTGGCTCACCATCTCGGATTAGATCATCTTTTCATTTGTTTCAATGGCTACTGGCCAGAGCGAGATGCTGATCTTTCGACTTGTTCGTTTAAAGAATTAGAAGCTTTCCCCATCCTAGCTAGAATACCAGAGGATAACCCCAAAACCCTTGTGGTTGCTTCAGCTGGAAATACGGGTCGAGCCTTTGCTACGGTTTGCTCTAAGCTGAAAATCCCCTTTTGCTTGGTGATTCCAGAGCAAAATTTATCTGCCATCTGGTCAAAGGAGCCGTTTGATTCTTGTGTTCGTATGATCGCTGTTGGTGGGAATGGTGACTACTCCGATGCGATTCGTATCGGACAAATCATCAGTGAATTAGAGGGTTTCTTTCCGGAAGGAGGAGCTAAAAATGTAGCCAGACGGGATGGAATGGGGCTAACGGTTGTGGATGCTACAGTAACCATTGGGGAAATTCCTGATCACTATTTCCAAGCCGTGGGTTCCGGTACTGGTGGGATTTCAGCTTACGAAGCCAATCTCAGATTTTTAGCAGATGGCAGATTTGGCAACAAAAAAATGAAGCTTCACCTCTGTCAAAACATTCCTTTTACACCCATGACCGATGCCTGGAAAGCGGGTAGTCGAGAAATTACTGCTTTGAGCGAAATAGAAGCAAAAAAATGCATTAGTCAGGTTTCTGCTAAGGTACTTACCAACCGAAACCCAGCTTACTCTCTTGCGGGAGGGGTTTATGAAGCATTGGCTGATACTGATGGAGAAATGTATGGTGTGACTAATGACGAATCAGACAAAGCAAGGGCTTTATTTGAGAAATTGGAAGGAATAGATGTTAGTCCTGCTGCCGGTGTGGCAACTGGTGCTTTAATTCAAGCGGTTGAGGCGGTAAAAATAGGTAAAAAGGAAACCATTGTGCTCAATATTACCAGTGGAGGTTACAAACGGATGCGCCAAGATTATCCTTTACATTACCTCAAACCTGACTTAGTTTTTAAACCTGAAGAGATTGAGCCTGATTTTTTGGAAAAGAGCATCACCAGTGTATCATAACGGTTGACCAGTTAAACAGTCTAATATCCATGAAAACCTTATCCACTCTTGCAGTCCATCAACTCAAACCCTTTGGGGTCAAGCTGACGAAGGTTGATGTTAATTCCCCAGAACAATGCGATCGCATTCGAGAGCTGCTCTACGAAAATGGGGTAGTCATTATTCCTGCTGACGGAGCCAGTGTCGGCGCTCAACCAATCCAAGCTGATGCAAGTCTGTTAAAGTTAGCGGGACTTTTTGGCCAAGTTGAAAACTACCACCCAGTAAACGCACCCAAAGACAGCACTGGCAAGGTGCAAATTATGGAAACCATGGGTGACACGGGGATTCCAGCGGATTCCTTCCTATTCCACTCAGATATGAGCTGGCGAGTTAACCCATCCCGGGCCAGCGTATTATGTGGGTTTATCCTGCCTCCTAGCGGTGGTAATACCTGCTTCCAAAATGCTAACCAAATGTACCGCAATCTGTCACCAGAACTAAGGGAGCAGTTGCATGGTATCAGCGCTCTCCACTCTCTCCAGAAGGGTTATGCCCGGGTCAACCCACCGGATGATGTGACTAATGACGTGCAGGCTATTCATCCGGCAGTGATTAAGCATCCCGACACAGGTGTTCCACTGCTCTATCTGAACTCAAATTTCACGGTGTCCTTGGTAGGAATGTCGGAACAGGAGAGTACGGAACTTTTGAACCGCGTCTTTGACGAAGCCAACCGTCCAGACCAGGTTCTTTGCCATTCCTGGACTAAGGGGGATGTGGTGATCTCGGACAACTTGGGAGTGCAGCACCTGGCTAGGGCAGACAACCAAGGGCTACACCGAATGCATCGGGTGGTGGCTCACGACCCTTATCTGCGGACAGAGCGTTATGTAGGGGAAACAGGGGATGTCAAAGAAGCCATCAGTAATATCGAGCACTACCTCAAGCAAGATGACAATCAGGCTGGTTATCAGGAATGGGCATTCCGCTATGAACAGGATGTAAATCGAGCTGGCTACAAAATCCCAGCCATTGCCACGGATATTTTGGCGCAATATCTCGGTCAACTGGTGCAAACCGATAAACCACTAATCTTGGATGTGGCGGCTGGTACAGGGAAGAATGCCTTGCTGTTGATGCGTAATCATGGCCTCACCAACCTAGAGGCAATGGACGTTTCCACCGAGATGTTGTTCGAGGCGCGTCGCCGGGAACTCTACCATAAGTATCATGTAGAAGATGCTAATCAACCCTTGCCCATACCCGACCGTCAGTACGATGCTGTGCTGTGTGTGGGAGGGCTTTCAGGAAGCCAGATTCGAGCACAACCAGCCTTGGAAGAGTTCATCCGGGTCACAAAGGATGGCGGACTCGTAGTCTTGTCAATGCGGGAAGCCGAGAGTGAATACACTGCCGAGGTTAGCCGACTAGTGACCACAGGGGTGGCTGAGGTGGTACATAAGCACTCATTTGTGGGGATTGAAAGCAACCAGGAAGTACAGCACCAGATCTTTGTCCTGGGAGCACTTAGCGATGATAATTCCGACTAGTCAGCGGCCCAATACAACCAAGCACGCAGCCCCTTTGGGGTAAAAGAGATCTTGGGATTTGTCCGCCCAGGAGATGTGGTGTTAGACGCTGGCTGCGGCACAGGGCAGCACGCACGATACCTTGCTGAGGTGGCCAGTAAAGTTGTGGGAATTGACACAGATTCCGCGAGGATTGCGATCGCCCAAGAAAATTGTCAAGACTTGGACAATGCCAGCTTTGAAGTGGGTTCTGTCACCAAGCTTCCTTTTGAGGACGGTTGCTTTGACCTAGTGCTGTTGGCCCAAGTGCTACACCACCTTGGAGGGGAAGATGTGCATTCAGGCGAAACTTCAACGTCTTTAAGGGAGCAATGTGAGCGGGCGATCGCGGAAGCAAAACGAGTGCTGAAAGCTGGTGGACGACTTGTACTTGTGACTACTAGCCGAGAGCAGCGTCGTAAAGCTTACTGGCATTTTAACCTATTTCCAGAATCAGCCTGGGAGCGTCTGGATTCGGTCTGGTCCCTGACCGAGGGTGTTTGGTTCACATCGCTGATGGAAAAAATGGGGTTCACCATGACTGGTAATGTAAGCCCAGCGGAATCCCACTGGATTGAAGCCCAGGATGAAAAGATGGTGAGGCTAAGCCTTGACCCTGGTTGGCGGTCAACAGATGTGGCATTTGCATTGCTGACACCTGATGAAATGAGTCAGTTTGTGGCTAAGGTCGAGGCGGTGCTAGGGGATGGCTCTGCAAAGGAGCTAATCAATGGGGCGCTTGCAGGGCGTGCTTCCCATGGGGAGGCTACCGTTTATGCCTATGATCTTAAATCTGAATAAAGCCCTGTTGTGATTGTTGATATTTTCCTCAAGGTGGAGAAAATCGGGAGTATGTCACCTTTGTAATTATGTACATAGATCCCCCCTAACCCCCCTTAACGAAGGGGGGAATTAGATTCAGGAATTAGATTGAAAAGTCCCCCTTATTAAGGGGGATTTAGGGGGATCTGAATCAGGAATTAACAAAACTGACATGCTCCCGGTAAAATCTCATTCAGTCAAGTTATTTCTTCGTTCCTTCAATCATCACACCAACCCAGCCCAAATCATGAGTTTCCATAGAAAATCCTATAGATTCAAGCAACTCCTGGAAATAGCTGAAAGGATAAGCATTAGGACAATGGGAACCCCCTTCTAAAATCACTTGATTGCCATTGATACTTTCTACTTTTAAACCCGTTTTAGCATAAAAGCGTAAGCGATCATCCATGACTTCTGGACCACATTTGAAAGTCGAAATAAATATCTTTTCCTCTACTAGTTTTTCGAGATTATCGAAAATAATTTCATGAACTTCTTGAGGAATATTGCCAATCGTATTCCATCCCAATAAAGCATAAGTAAAAGTTTCTTGAACCAGAGTGGGTAAATGTTCTGCTCTTCCGAGAATGACGTTTACATTATCAAAAGTGGCAGTTGATTCTTTAGCTAGGTTTACCAATTGTTCAGCAAAATCAATTCCTGTGATCTTACCGACAAGGGGAGCAAGATGACGAAGATAACGTCCCTCACCACATCCTACCTCCAGAACACTATCCACCCCTTCAAAGGTTCTCTTGATAAATTCTTCTTCTAACTTCTGATACTCCCTGACTCCTTCCGTCTCATTTTGAGGATCGAGCAAAGTCAATCCGATCCCTTCGTAAAAGTCTTTGCTATCTTTCATTATTTCTTCTATCCTTTAACAGCTTCACATAGTTTCCCATAATCAAGTAAATTATGGAAAAACGTTTCTAGATCGGCTTTTTGCAATTCAGGGTTAGCCAGGATTAACCGAATCATAACCAGACCTTGATAATGAGCATAGTTGACAAAAGCTGTTCCAGTATGAAATAATTGGTTGCGTATGTCTAGATTCAGCTGGTCTAACCCAGTAGCGTCAAGCGGTTCATCTTTGGGGATATAACGGAAACAAATATTCAAAAATTGTGGTTCAGCGATTAATTCTAAATTATCGCAACTGCGGATATACTCGGTGGCGTAATTAGCTAGGTCAAATAAATGATTGACCAGCTGCTCATAACCTTTTTTACCATAGTATTTCCAACACAGCCATAATTTTAGGGCATCTACTCTCCGACCACATTGTAACGACTTAGTCCCTAAATTATAGAAATTATTTTCATCATCATGGAATAGATAATCGGTACCTCCCCCAGAACAAGCCTCTGACAATATTCCTTTTTCTTTGACTAAAATAGCCGAACAAATTAAAGGAACTCCCATTAACTTATGAGCATCCCAAGTAAAGGAATCAAATAACTCACTTCCTGCTAACAAATGCTGGTGTTTTTCACTAAATAAAACCGGCCCACCCCAAGCCGCATCCACATGCAGCCACAAGCCATATTTCCTAGTAATT
Source organism: Moorena sp. SIO3I8 (assembly GCF_010692325.1). Lineage (GTDB taxonomy): Bacteria > Cyanobacteriota > Cyanobacteriia > Cyanobacteriales > Coleofasciculaceae > Moorena. The sequence goes on from NZ_JAAHHW010000200.1 coordinate 5,286, forward strand.
TCGGCAAGGGTTGGTAACGGATCGAAGGCTCCTAAAACAGTTGTACCGGCAGTTGCACCCACAAAGAACGGTGTTTTTTCTTCTGATAAGCTCTGTTGAATCGCAGCTTCTAGTGCTTCGGGAATCATTTTGCCATCAACATCAGACTTAACCTTGACTAAATTTTTGATACCAATCCCTAACAAATTGGCAGCTTTTAAATAGGAATAATGAGCTTGATCGGAAACAAAGGCGACTAACTGATGATTACCCAATCCCTGCAATTTAGCTTCTGGTAAAACTTGATGTCGTCCACAAAGCATTCCGATCAGATTAGCATTACTTCCTCCAGTTACCATCAACCCTTCACCTGGATTAAACCCCACTAAACTGTTCAATTGTTTAATCAATTCTATTTCCATCAGGGTGGCTACTGGGGCGACATCATAGGTGTGCATGGTAGTATTGGTGGCACTGGTCACCATGTCGGCTATGATTCCCGGAATACTAGACCCACTATAAAGTAGATTAAAAAATTGAGTGCTACCGGTTCTAACGCTATAGTTCAGGTAAGATTATACTATAGGAATCAAGGCTTCTAACGCTACTCCTTCATCGGGTAAGGTTAAATCGAGTTTTTCCTTAAGATCATTAGCGGTTTGATAATTAACAACTTTGGGATCGGGTTCCAAATTAGCGTCTAAATAGTTTATAATTATAGCAAGGGCTTTAGTCAGGGTTGTTTCTGTATCTTTCATAGGGAGTGGGGAGTGGGGAGTAGGGAGTAGGGATTAGGGAGTAGGGATTAGGGAAAATTTACTAGATATTATTACTAGTAAAAACGCTATAATTGGAGATATTATCGACGGCTATACTAGAATTTATTGTAATGCCAAAACCTGCAATGATATCAATCATAACAGGTTTTTGTTATTAAAGCAACCAGAGTAAAATTTTAATTATTCTATCGGTATAGTTAACGGCACAATACCGATTTGTAGGCGTTGCTGAATCTTCGCGCTGAATAGAAGTAGAGTGGGCATCCTGCCCGCCCGAAAATAAGCATGAAACTGGCAAGATGCCAGTTCCACGCAAGATGCCCATTCCACAAAACTCTTAAAATCATTCTATTATTAAGCAACGCCTAAAATTCTCCTGCTCTCCGGCTTTGTAGATATAGCAGAGCAATCGCCCATAATTGCCCCGATGTTTATCCAGGCAAACCTCCACCGGATCGTTGGTGTCGAATTCAAGATCCACCCATACATCCTGATTGGGTATCCCTTCCTCGTTTGTCCCGAAATACTCCTTCGCCCATTGTGAGGCCAGGATGCCAGCGTTGGTTATAGGTTTACTGCCAGCGCGCTGACTTTCCTCTGTGTCAAGACAAACAAACCGAATTGATTCTTGCTCATTATCCAAGAGTATCTTGATGGTGTCACCGTCAACAACTTTGATCAGTTTGAGATTTTTGATAACTGTACCTTTCATTAGCTCTCCTCTTTGTTGGTCAACCATGAAATGAGGGATTAGAATTGCTTGTTGTTTGAGGTGCAGTGCCAGAAGATATAATGGGTGTGATATAAGTGTTTTTCTGACCTTTCCTACAGGGCTATTTCATTCTAAAAAGTTGCTTAAGCGTGTCTAGACCAAAAGAACAAAGTCGTTGAGCTTGTGCCATATTTTTAAACATTTGGTCACGGTATAAATTGAGTGTAAAATTACGAGCTATGG
>NZ_JAAHHW010000201.1 GCF_010692325.1 Moorena sp. SIO3I8
TCTTGTCAAATCAAGAAAAGATCAATAAAGCTACTGCCAAGAATTTCCAATGGGGCACTGGCTGTGAAGGATGGCATTTATTAACAAGTGAGGATCTAACTATCGCAGAAGAGATGATGCCTCCCCAAAGCCAGGGAATATTACATTACCACGAATACGCCCAACACTTTATCTATGTACTTGAAGGGGAAGCCTCTCTAGAAATAGATGGAACAACACATGTTCTAAACCGTGGTGATGGAAAGGTGGTATCTCCAGGTTCGCTACATCAAATTAGAAATGAATCGAGTGATGTCCTATATTTTTTAGCTATCTGTTCGCCAAACTCCTTTGAGGATTTTAAGAATGAAGCGGGAGAGGTTCCACCAAATTGGAAGCCAGACTTTTTTCCTGGCAAGGAATCCTGAATTCTACCTGATGGAAGCAATACCATGAATATTCAAAGCTTAAAAATCACAGAAAAGACATTCCTAGTAACAGGTGCGGGAACTGGAATCGGCTACTCCATCGCCGAATCCCTTATTTCTTCAGAAGCACGAGTTATCCTGCACTGTAATTCCCATATCGATTCAGCCAAAGAATTGGCATCCAAGGCAAAAACTGATTGTGTTGTCATTCAAAAAGATTTATCCCAGCCCCAAGCAGGACAAGAATTAGTAGAGGAAATTCTTAATCTGGGATATTCCCTTGATGGTGTTGTGAATAATGCCGCCATCATGACCGAACTCAGCTTGGATGATAATCCGTCAGTCTGGGAAGAGAAATGGATTGAAACTCTTCAGGTGAACTTGATTGCTGTTAGTTCCATCACCCGACGGGCAATAGAACACTTTAAGTCCAAGGGAGGAGGAATTCTTGTTAACATCTCTAGTCGTGCAGCTCATCGTGGTGACACCCCAGAGTATATACACTATGCAGCCTCCAAAGCAGCACTGAGTAATTTAAGCAAAAGTATTGCTCGAAACTTCGCTGCTGATGGCATACTAGCCTATTCTATTTGCCCGGGCTTTGTTGATACCCAGATGGCTGCGGAATTTACCCAAAACTATCCTCTGTCTGAGATTGTATCGGGTATTCCCCTACAGCGAATCGCTCAGCCAGAGGAAATTGCTGCCATGGTGGTTTTCCTCTTATCCGGACAAGTCCCCTCGGCAACTGGAACCAACATTGATATTAATGGAGCCTCATACGTTCGCGCTTAGCGCAGCAAAAACAAGATATGGATACAATACCTCAGTTATTTGAAGCCCAAGTAGAACGAACACCTGATCAGATTGCGGTTGTATTTGACAACCAGCAGTTAACCTACCGAGAACTGAATGATAAAGCGAACCAGTTAGCCAGCTATTTGCGCTCCTTGGGTGTAGAACCGGAAACTCTAGTGGGGATTTGTGTCGAGCGTTCTGTTGATACAGTGGTCGGACTTTTGGGGATTCTTAAAGCAGGGGGGGCTTATGTGCCCTTAGATCCATCCTATCCGAGGGAGCGTTTGGAGTTCATGCTCCATGATACCCAAGTGTCAGTGCTGTTGACACAACAGAAATTGGTGCCGGAAATTCCAGAATATCAAGGATATCTAGTTTGCTTGGATACAGATTGGCAGAAAATAGCTGTAGAAAGCAATACTAACCCAGTCGGTAGGGTTGGAGCAGAAAACTTAGCTTACATTACCTATACTTCTGGCTCCACTGGAAAGCCAAAAGGGGCAATGATGCCCCATAGAGCGGTTTGTCAAAGCTGGGGCTGGCTTCAAGAGACTTTTCCCTATCAGAAAAGCGATCGCGTTTTGCACAAAGCCTCTCTCAGCTTTGATGTGTCCAGCCGCTGGGAGTTATTTTGGCCTCTAATGGCTGGAGCTTGCGTTGTTTTAGCAAAACCAGACGGTGAAAAAGATAGTGCTTACATAGTTCGGCTAATCGCCCAAGAGCAAATTACCGTTGCTTATTTTGTTTCCTCTATGCTCTCGATTTTTCTCGAAGATCCGGGCTTGAAAACTTGCAGGAATCTCAGACGAATCTTTGTAGGTGGGGAAGCATTTCCCTTTGCTCTCAAACAACGCTTTTGGGAGAGCCTTGCCAATTGCCAAGCAGTTGAAATATATGGCTCTACTGAAACCATTGTGGTTAGCTCCTGGCACTGTCAACCCGAACCAGAACCGCGCAACTTTTCTATAACTCGCCCGATTGCTAAGCTGCCAATTTATATTTTAGACCACCAAATGCAACCCGTTTCCAGAGGAGAAACTGGGGAACTTTACGTAGGCGGAGACTATCTGGTCAGGGGGTATCTCAACCGCCCAGAATTAACAGCAGAAAAATTCATCACCAACCCCTTTGACAATTCAAAAGTCAACAATCAAAAGTCAAAATTATACAAAACGGGAGACTTAGCTCGCTATCTTGCCGATGGTAATATTGAGTTACTCGGTCGTGGGGATCATCAGGTAAAAATTCGCGGTTTCCGCATTGAACTAGGGGAAATTGAGGCAGTACTTACTCAACACCCTGTGGTGAGACAAGCCGCAGTAATTGCTAGGGAAGATATTCCGGGTGACAAGCGCTTAGTTGCTTATATTGTCAGCACTCTTGCTGAAGAATCTCGGACAGCAATTGTGCCAGAATTGCGAAAACTTATTCAAGCAAAGCTGCCAGAATACATGATTCCTTCGGCATTTGTAGTTTTAGACGACTTGCCCCTAACCCCTAATGGTAAGTTAGACAGGCGATCGCTCCCTGCACCTAATCCCGAACGACCTATTTTAGAGCAGGAGTTTGTCCCACCCCGTACCTCACTAGAAACAAAATTAGCCCAACTCTGGAGTCAGGTTTTACACATCCATCCCATTGGCCTGAGGGACAACTTCTTTGAATTAGGAGGAAATTCTCTCCTAGCAATTCGGCTCCTTTTCCAAGTAAGACACACTTTTGGAGTTGATTTCCCCCTACGCACCTTGTTAGAAGCACCCACAGTAGCTAACATGGCTGAAGCAATCGAGACATTTAGCAACTCAGAAGAGGCTGCAGGGATTGAAAGCATGACTGTGGAAGAGTTGCTTTCAGAAGCCGTTCTAGATCCCACCATCAAACCGAACTTTACTTCCGTTGGGTCTGATGCCGAACCCAATGCTATTTTCTTGACTGGAGCAACGGGATTTCTCGGTGCTTTTTTACTCGATGAACTCCTCAGACAAACCCAAGCCAGAATTTATTGCCTGGTTCGTGGCTGTAAGACTACTGCTGAAGGCAAGCATAAAATTACCAACAACCTCGATCGCTATTTACTGGAATATGAAAATTTCAACTCCCGAATTATTCCAGTGATAGGGGATTTGTCCCAGTCACTTTTGGGACTGCACGAGCAACAGTTCGAGCAGCTAGCACAGGAAATCGATATTATCTATCATTCTGCCACTTTCTTAAATTTAGCGTATCCCTACACGGCTATGCGAGCAGCCAACGTGGGAGGAACTCAGGAAATCTTAAAATTAGCCAGTCAAATCAAACTCAAGTCCGTCCATTTTATCTCTTCACCGGCTATTTTTAAGTCAACAGGGTATTTCAACAAGCCATCCATTCGAGAAGAAGACCCTCTGGAAGATTGTGAAGTAGTCTATGGAGGCTATGCTCAAAGTAAATGGGTAGCAGAAAAATTGTTTAAAACCGCACATTCTATCGGTATTCCGGTTAGTATCTACCGACCAGGGACGATTAGCGGGCACAGTAAAACTGGCGCATCTAATGCTGAGCAAACCTTAGGTCGCCTGCTAAAGAGCTTTGTCGAGCAAGGCATTGCTCCCGATCTCAATATTGAATTCGATTTGACACCAGTAGACTATGTCAGTCAAGCCATTGTTGATCTATCTAGGCAGAAAGAATCCCTAGGAAAAAGCTTCCACTTAGTCAATCCTCAGTGTTTGCAGATAGGGGAGCTAGTCGATCTCATCCGTTCTATCGGCTACCCTATCGAGCAAATAGACTATCCCCAGTGGGAATCAAAAATGCGGGATGTGATCTTGAGTTCCCCAGAAAATGTTTTAAGTCCCATCTTGCCGTTTTTAACCAAAAAAATTCCCGGAACCCAGCTAACCTATTTAGAGGCATCCTCCTTCACGTCAAAGTTGGATTGCGAGAATACTGTTAAGGGACTTGCTAAGTCTGGTATTACTTGCGCGCCCCCAGACAGCCAGTTGCTTCGGGTTTACCTTCGGCAAATCGAAGAGTTTCCATTTAGCATGTAGGAGGGATAGAATCGATTGACCTGAGTTCGATATATACTCCGACTACTAGATATCTCCGAAAAATAATTAAATTGTGGTCAACTAATAGAAAAGAGTGTTTATACCAACATACTTCAATTCAGCAACGCCTCAATTCGATTTCTTCCAATCCTCTATATCTGGTGCTTTCACAAATTCAGGAAACATGACCTCAAAACCGCTCTCACGCTTAGAAGCTGGTTCATCACTCATATTTAACAAGGTTTCATAGAAGAAAAACGATACACCAGCAAATCCCCGCAGTCGGACAGCATCCACTTGCCGCTGAATTTGTGATACCGGAACTAAACGAGTTCTGAGACCACTTAAAATACCAATTCCTACCGGAATATGACTCCGTGCTCTTTTGAGTTCTGTCTGGTCTAATTCCGAGATGAAAGTGCTGAAATTATCTCGATAAATCTGGACAATTAGTTCCTCTACTAAACCCCGTTGTTCCCAAGTTGCCCAGTCAGCTAAAAAGAATTGGTAAGAAAAACGCTGGGGATTGGGAGATAGGGAAATAATCACATCATTGTTACTGTCTTCAACACTGTCTTTAACTGCTCTAAACAGCTTGGTTAGGAAATCCGTAATTTTGTTGGCTCGCCAGCGTACCCATTCCTCATCCTTTGGGTCAGTGGGGGGAGATTTACCTTGGTGTTCTTTTTTGTACAATTCTACTGTGAAATCATCGTAACCAAAGGTCACTGGCAAGCCAAAGTGGTCATCGAATTGGATACCATCAACATCATAGTTGCTGACAACTTCGATAACTAAATCTTGAATAAATTGCTGTACCTCTGGTTTAAAAGGATTGAGCCAAACAATCTCTTGTAGTCTTTCATCCTCTGGTTCTAATCCTTTAGTAGTTTGAGTCTTGACCCCATCTTTGGTTTGGGTCAGCCAATCTGGGTGGCGTTTGGCTAATTCAGAATAGGAAGGTGCTTTGAAGCCAAATTCAAACCAGGGAATAACTCTCAAACCATTGTCATGTCCGACCTCGACAATCTCCTTGAGAACATCTCGTCCTCCCTGTACCCCCTTCTTTGGGTCAAATAAGTCTTTTTCTAACTCCGTCGATATTCGTGCTTCCAGTCCCACTACCCGTTTAGCTACTTGAGACGGATATAGTGTATAACCCCAATTCCACATTGTAGGATATACCGTGTTAAAGTTCAGCTCCTTAAGTTTTTCTAGGCTATCGGTTAATGCTGTAGTAGACAACAGTACCTCACTATCAATATTTGTCAGCCATACCCCTCTTAACTCCGCTTCAGTAGAAGCAGGAGTTGGTGGCTCAACCTTAGCAATGTATTGATTAGGAATCAATCCAGTGGTTTGGGTAGCTTGGCACAAGAAAGCAGCTACCTCAGCTCGACTAGCTTGTTGGTTAGGTTTGAATTGCTTCACATTAGGGGGATTGACCACAATCTGATTTTCCGTAGCTGCTGCGATCGCATTTTGAGCATAGTTCGGAATTGCCGTAGCATCAGTAAACGCTGCCTTTAAAGTCTCTACGGAAGGCTTGACCGGTTTATACTTCAATCCACTAGCTAAAGATACTAACGCTTGGACACGAGGGATATTTTGCTTAGGGCGGAAAACTCTACCAGGATAGCCAGCCAAAAATCCCGTTTTATCAGCATTACGAATAGCCTGATTAGCCCAGTAATTAGTTGGTACATCTACGAATTTTTGGTCACTGCGCACTTGAGGAGCACTAGGGAAAGCCTTCAGAAGCAGTGCAGCAAACTCAGCTCTGGTGATCGGAGCATTCGGTTTAAAGGTACCATCTGGGTAACCCCTGATAATATTTTGTTGTGCTAATTTAGTGATACACGGTTGAGCCCAATAATTCTCTGGGACATCTTTAAAGGTGCTACTGGCGTAGGATGGGGAAAGCTGCCATAGAGGAATTATCATCCCGATCACAAATAGCAAAATCCACCAACCCTGATGTTTAATGGTTTGCTGAAAGGAAACCAGTCTATTTACCAAGGCTATAGGCCAGAGTTTGAGTAACGGTTTCATTGGTTGAACAAGCTCCGGGTGAGGGTGTTAGGTTAATCAGGATTGTGATTAACCGCGAAGATGCAAAGAACACGAACACTAGATTAGCAGAGGTTATGGATTAGAAGAGGAATTATCCAATGGAGCTAATTAACCGTTACCGTGGCAGTCTCTTAGGATTGGCTGTCGGGGATGCAGTCGGTACTACTTTAGAGTTTAAGGCACCAGGCTCCTTCACCCCGATTGAAGATATGGTGGGTGGTGGGCCTTTTGGTTTAAAGCCTGGCTACTGGACTGATGATACATCCATGGCTCTGTGTTTAGCTGTCCGGCAAAAGAAGCCCCACACAAATATGCGTAGCATAGGTGTGGGATGAATTTTGCACAGGGTATTAAAAAATTGCTATAATATATTTACTGATAAACAAAGCCGTTCGCGAAGCGTGGCCAAAGGCCTTAAATGCTGGTTTGTCAGCCACCTACTAATCAA
>NZ_JAAHHW010000202.1 GCF_010692325.1 Moorena sp. SIO3I8
GGGTCGCCTTTATAGGGACAGGTTATGGGTAATATTTTTAAGTTATCTGAAATAAGGCCGGAGATGAAACCTTAGAATAAAGAAGCCTTTATAGGCGAAAGGCTATGGGTAAAAGGGATAAAACTCATGGCATAAGGCTTCTTTATTCTTACGGTAACTTCAAACCACTCTCTAAGGTTTCGTCTCTGGTTTCTTTTTCGATCCAACGAGCTACTTTTGGTCCTGTCCAAATTCCTCCGTCTGATGGTCTTGATTCTAATTCTTTTGCTAATTTTTTAAGTTGAGATTCTCTTAGTAGTGGTTTTTTGCCTCCCCTATGCTGTCTGTGCTTATTTTTTAAATTCTGGACTCCTTTTTCTCCAAAATTATTATATTTTTTAACTATCTCTTTGCCATAATCATAATTAATACCCACAGCGATGGCACTATTTTTAATAGTCCACCCTAAGGACACTTTCCACAGTAGGTGCCATCTTCTTGATTCGTTCGCGTAGCGTGGCCAAAAGGCCACTAAATCTTTACTTTTGAGGTACTTTTGTTTCAGTTCGTCGGAACTACAATGATTGGCTAGAGTAACTTTTTTGGGCATCCATCTTGTCTCCATCAATTTTCTTATATTATAAGGGTGTTTGACAACCGGATTTGGTATGATTACTCAAACCCGTATCAACCAAGAGTTCTCGACAAGGGAGGATCTCGATTGGATTACAGCCTTAACTGCTCATCAAATCAAACTCTTGGCTGAGCAAGAAGTGATTCAACTGGGACTGTTTGATGAACAAAATTTAGTGGAAGTGGAATCAGTAGATTATCCGGGGGAAAGATTAATCGCTTGTCGCAATCCAATAACTGCTGATTCAAGGGCTCAAAAACGAGAAAAACTCTTACAGAAAACAGAATAAGAATTAGAAAAAATTGTTCAAGCTACTCTCCGATAAAAAAGGGCTTTAAAGGGTGCTGACCAAATTGGCCTCCGAGTCGGAAAGGTGATTAACAAGTATCGAGTGGGGAAGTTCTTTGAACTGGAAATCACGAACAACAGCTTTTCCTACACCCGCAAGCCCCAAGGCTTAAAAGCCGCCGCTGCCTTGGATGGATTATATGTCATTCGTACTTCTGTAGACACCGAAGTTTTAGATGCTCCAGCTACAGTGAAAGCTTACAAAAGTCTGTCTCAAGTCGAACAGGCTTTTCGCTCTTATAAGACGATGGATTTAAAAGTCCGTCCCATTTATCACCATCTCGAAAGCCGAGTTAAATCTCACGTTTTTCTTTGTATGCTGGCTTATTATGTGGAATGGCATATGAAGCAGGCTCGCTTCACCGATTCTTTTTGATGACGAGGACGACACCCCGATTGATTGGGATGGAGTTACTCCTGTTAAACGTTCAAAAAAAGCTAAATCCCACGGCTCGTAAGAAGCGGACAGCCCAGAACTTACCCGTACACAGCTTTTCGACTTTGATGGCAGATTTAGTAACAATTACTCTCAACACAATTGCTTCTAAATTAGAGGGGGCTGATCTGACTTTTTTGAAAATTACTCAACCCACACCAGTCCAACAAAAGGCGTTAGATTTACTTGGTGTTTCCCTATTTGTACCCAGTAAATGACCGACAGAAAATCTGCTATTCCTTACCCTGCATAGGTTGCCATTTTTGTCAAAGGGGGAACTTCAGTCTCGAAGCGATCGTTAAATCAGGCAATGACTATCTAGTTAAAGTCAAAACTAATCAACCAAAGCTATATCAACAAATAGAAACCCTATCGAATCGGCAAAGAGCACAACAAAAAGTGACCCATCATGAAAAAACTAGAAACCGTAATAGTTATCGTAAAATCGTTGTGTTTGATCCACCCGAAAACCTTGATCCGAAATGGATTGGCGTGGGTTGTGTGATTAAAGTCGAACGTAGTGGAACTCGTGGCAATGAGACTTATCGAAGCATCAGTTATTATCTTTGTTCAAAACCACCTCAATCTCGCCGTCTGTCAGAAGGTATACGAGGACATTGGCTAATTGAAAATTCTCTTGATTGGGTAAAAGATGTCATCTATGAGGAAGATATTAGCCCACAAACATCAGGATTTGCTCCTTTAAACTTATCTGTGCTCAAAACCTGGGTTTTAACCCTTTTAAGAGCACATGGCTTTGATTCGATCAAGGGAGCGATCAGTGAAGCGATGCAGCGCGGTCTTGGGGGTTTCCCCCGGAGACGAAACCTGATTACGTTGAGCCTTTATGGTTGGTAGGCTATGCAGATGCATGGTTAAAACTTATTGATTAAGGCGAGCCTGTCTTACGGTAACTTCAAACCACTCGCTATTGCATCAAGACAATAGACCTCTTGCAAAAGTCTTTCGTGGTATAATTATAAATTTGGCAATTTTTTATTTAGCGTACGCTTAAGACTAACAAACTTGCTTTGTAATCTCTTTGTGTATAAGCGTAGTATACAATTTAGCTAATTTTCACAAAATTTACTATTATAACTCAAAATATTTTGGCAAGAGGTCTAATGAGCCATAATCTGAGCTATATCCTCAGTTTTTGTACTTAAGAGTAATTATCTCTGATTATCTTCTATTTTATTGAGAATGAAACAGCCCTGCCCGGATAATACCGGGCATCGACTCTAATAGTTAGAATAGATACTGGTTGAGATTAATTCCCGGCGATATGCACCACCACCTCCCGGTAGTGAGCCTGTCGGCGATGCTCCCAAATATAAATGCCTTGCCAGGTTCCTAAGAGCAATCTCCCCTGAGCAATAGGAATCTGTTCCGATGTTTGAGTCAGCGCAGTGCGGATATGAGCAGGCATATCATCGGAACCTTCGGCACTATGGCTATAGCTTTTGCCATCTTCTGGTACTAATTTAGCAAAAAAGTTCGATAAATCCGTGAGCACATCAGGATCAGCATTTTCCTGAATTACCAAACTTGCGGAGGTATGACGGAGGAAAATGGTACACAGTCCAGTCTCCAGTCCTGATGTAGCAACCACAGATTGAACTTTCCCGGTAATGTTGGAGAAGGATTTACCGGTAGTCTTGATTTTGAGTCGTTGTTGATAATGAGTCATAGAAGGCTTGGTTAATCTAGCCACTGCTACCCGAGCTGTTTGAGTTCCTCGGATGGTGTTTCCGAGGTTTCTGTGGCTACAGCTGTTGGTGGATTGACAGGAGACTTATCCACCACAGGTGTTTCCAAGGTTTCTGTGGCTACAGCTGTTGGTGGATTGTCAGGAGACTCATCCACCACAGCACCAGTTTCTGATGACTCTAGAGTATCTTCTGATAACGACTCAGGGACGGTTGCCAATTCTTCTGTATACAACTTATCCAGTTGAGCAGCAGTTTCTGATAACTCTGGCTTTTCTGCTGATTCTGGCTCAGTTGCAGATTGATTGTCACTCGACTCATCTGCCTGCTCGGAATTTTCCGATGCCTCTGGATTCTCCGGTTCCCCATCACGCCAAGGGGAATCATAGTGATTCCAGGGCAGAATTGGCTTGTTGGGCAGGTTACGGGTCAAGACAGTGATGTTCTCTGGGTCTGGTTCCGGTAAACTCAAGGGTTCTCCGGAGGGTTTTTTATTAACCTGTTTAGAATTCATAGTCTCAGCGAAAGCCAACAATACATCACATCAGTTTAAGCGCAGGAATGCAAAACTCTGCTATGACATTCAAAGTAATAATCAAGGCAACCCCCCAAGTTACATAAGCAGAATACTTCAACGATAGAGAAAAATCTTCTAATCGCTGCCTGTTTGCATTATAAGTCTCTACCAGATTAACCAGCATCTGTAGCTGGTATTGTTCTGGTGATAGTACCAGGTAACGTTCTAGGAATTTTTTATCTCCCAAGTTGGGACTGACTGCTATCTGACGCGGGAGAAAAGCACGGATTAGTAGGGTAAAATTAAGCATAAATCCCAGTATCTCGGCTATACCAAATGGGCTGCGGAAAAATACTAGCCCAGATATGGTTAAACTCGTTAACAAGGCTCCGTTAGTGACAAACAAGATATTGAGCTTTGTGGTCAAGGTTTGACTGCGCTCCCTTTGTTGATCAAGTACCATACGAACGTCTCGTGCTGCCAACTCTAGGCTGGGGAAAGAGGTCTGCTCTTCAGAGGTCTGTTCTTCAATAGTAGAGGTTTCTGGTGTTTCGATGGACTTTGGGATAGAATTTTGGCTATTCTGGATCTGTTCTATAAGCGAATCTACGGTAGATATCATGGCAGGGGCTATTTAGGCTATTTAGTGTGAGTCTGGAGGTAGTTAACAATATCTTTAGCAATCTTGTCTGTTCCATCCTTTACCAAGCTATGAGATTTTCTGGGAGGCTTGGGAGTATGATGGAGGAATTCCCAGTTGCCGTGGAAAAATTCTGTCGGTGTTAAAATCTGATGGTGACCGTAGTCTTGCACCCCTTCTATTAGGATAGCGGCTTCAGCAAATCCCGAGCGGGTAACTGAAGAAATTGGGATATCCAGGCGTAAGGCTTCAGCAAAAGTACTGTACCCCGCTTTGGAAATCACTCGCGAGCACAAGGGCATGAAATCCACTGGTCGATAGTCGTGACCCTTGATTTTCAGTAAATTGGGTAAATCTGGTGCTTGAGAGTCAAATGTGATAAACTGCCAGTTAGGGAATCTAGATAGATTATGGTAAGGAATTTGTTCCAACCCTAATCCCCCAAAGGTGAGTAAAGCAGTTTTAAACTCTGGAGACTTCAGATCAAAATGCTTCCTTAATTGATCTGTACTGTATCCTGGTGATCCCCCTGTTAAGCCCACATCGGTGATCTGGGTGAACGCGCTCATGGGTTCATGTAAAGGAAGGCGAAATAAGCGATCGCATTTCCCATAATACTCACTGATCCAATCGGCAATCTCAGCAAACTCTCCTCCCCAGTCTCGATAGATGAAGTCCCAGCCAAAGTTACTCATCATCCAGCAGGGAATTTCAGCCGCTTGAGCAATACCTACAGCTAAGGGGGGAATATCGGCTAATATCAGGCCTACTCGATTGTTACGAATAAAGTCAACCTCACTAGCAATAATTGATCTAGCATTGGAACGAATTTGCTGTAGTTTGGTTAAGGTTACCTCTTTATCCATTGTTAAGCTGTCGGTTTGAATAACACCAACATCAAAAGCCCGTGGGCGATGAATAAAATCCCCCGGAATGTAGGATTCTAATAACCAGCGTGGTATTGTTGTTACTAGAATCAGTAAGATATCCGGACACAGTCGTTGAATAGCCGCAGCTACGGAGGCAGTACGTACAGCATGACCAAAACCGTGGCTAGTGATAGCGATGTATAAAACTGGTCTAGACATTCTAGGAGCTCAGGTATTGAGTTAATTGAAGGCTTTCATGCAGGCTAACAAAAATAAACCACAAGTGGCTAACTTTGGCAGTTATAGCACTACGCATTAAGGTGTTTGACATTCCTAAACTCCGAAACTTAGTCATAGCTTACTTCTAACTTCTGACTTCTGACTTCTGACTTGCGCGTAGCGCTATACTACCTTGATTATAATTTACACACTTTAAAATCGAATTCAGAAAAAATTTAAAGTTTTTTTTTAAAGGAGTTGAAAACCTGAGGGGGCGACGAAATAATCTAAAACGCAGACTCTATAGCAGAGAAAGAGTTGGTTAGGACAATACTCTGAAAGCATTATCCAGAGCATCCTGCAAACAATCAAATTCCTCAATGGTCTTCCGTAAATGATGTTTCAGTCGAGACCAAAATTTCTCAATTTTATTTAGGTCAGGTGAATAAGCAGGCAGAAACAGAAGCTCACACCCTGCCTGCTCGATTAATATCAAGTTCGGATAATTAGTTATAATTAAACTTCCCTTCCTCTGAAAAAACATTGCATTGCCACTCGCTATGCCAAAAACCGTCACTGTTGAATCCCATTTGAGTTCGGAGGAACTCTACTCTCGTTACCGGGCAAGCACCTCCTCGGTGCAACGCAGTCACTATCAAATCATCTGGCTACTTGCCGATGGGAAAACTCCAGCAACGGAAGCTCGAAGTTACTGGTTATAGCCGAATTTGGAGTGCGGCTTGTTCCGAGTAGGAGCTACTCGTAATAGAGTAGGGTATGACTCGGGGGCGCGTGATCAAATCACAAACCTAACTACCTGTACGGATGTGGGTGAAAACCCCACCGCTGAAGAGACAGCAGACTCCTTATCTGGCCACACCGAGCAGGCGACATCCTAGCAGAGTGAAGCTGGCAACAGGGCGGAATCAGAGGTGAAGCAGATTAGCCACACTGCCGCTAAGAGGGAGGTGATATGGATAGCAGTAGCAAAAGTCCTGAAAAAGTGTCTTATTCGCAAGCCGCAATCTGTAAAAATGCGAGACTTCATTCCTTATATCCTCACAGCATGTTCCAAAGATAGCTGTAAACTCTGAGGAGGGAATAGGCAAATTGGACTGTCCTATAGTCACCAAAACAATCCATCAGGTGGAACAAGTAAAAACGGTAGCACAAATAGGTCTGAGGAACGGTCGAAACCTCAGTAAGTTATGTCAAACTTAATCCCTACTACCGGGTAGGATGCAGCCGTGCGATTCGTTGACTAGAAACCTTGCCCATCAAGGGTTTAGGAGGATTAGTCGCAAGGAAGAAAGAACCTTGACAACTTGATAACCATGATGGTGAAAGACCATCCCTCGTGAAATCCGAGTGACA
>NZ_JAAHHW010000203.1 GCF_010692325.1 Moorena sp. SIO3I8
GGGTCGGCGTATCAAGATTTCGGGGGCTCAGTGGGATGAGAGTAACGTCCCACAAGTCTTGAAGCATCGGTGTGCCTACCTCAACGGGCAATTTTCAACTTGAGTCTTACAAAACTGAGATGCACTCCAGCTTTACTGCTTTTATACAGAAATACAAGTGACCGTTTAATCCTCAAAAATAATGTAAAAACCACCCATGCTGCGACAACTTTAGTCAGCGGATTTCTCTAACGATTAAAGCAGGTATTGATGAGATGCTTGGTAATTGTAAGACCCGTTGGCAATAGCTTAAAAAAGAAAAAGGTGAAACCAACTAGTCAACTATTTTTTTATTCAACTTTCAACTTTCAACTTTCAACCTTAAGCATTCAACCTTCAAACTTCAACCTTCAACTTTCAACTTTAAACCTTCAACTTTCAACCTTCAATTTTCAACCTTAAACCTTAAACCTTCAACTTTAAACCTTCAACCACCGCCTCGATAGTACAGTTCAAGAAAGCGGAAAAACTTTTCACAGAGTTCTGGATCTCTTGCACCAACGTTTATTTCTTTGGTAATTTCTGCTACCGCCTGTTTCCAGTAGGGGCGAATGCCTGGGGGATCACTACGGTTACGATATAGCCGCTTGCTGATGATAGCATCTGCCGCATTCACCAGCTGAAAGACCTGAACAATGTAAGGAATTTTCTCACCACGCAACCCATCCGGATAACCAGTGCCATTCAGCCTCTCTTGGTGGGTACGCACTAAGAATGCAAACTCCTTCAGGAGTGGATGCTGGTTACAAATCAGTTCTGAAACTTCAGGATACTCCTTAACTTTTGTCCACTCCTTTTCTGTCAGCGGTCCTGTTTTGAACAGGATCTGATCGGGAATGCTAATTTTCCCTAAACCGTGGCAATAGCACAAAAAAACCAGCTGACGCATTGCTTCTGGCTCTAAGTTTAACCAGCGCCCAAAATGCATGCACATAGTTCGCAGACGATAGCACCTTAAGCCAATCGGGACGTTGCGAGCCAACTGGATTTGTTCAAGGAAATTTAGGATATCGGCGTCCCCAGAACGAAGCATCAAACTTTGAAGTTGGTTTTGGTTTTAACAATTAAATTATCCCTATCTATTAGCTTACAGTTGTGATTTTTTTATGAAGCTAACCCAGTTTATTAAGTCATTATATCATAATGGTAGTCCTCTAAAAGTAGTAACTTTGGTGAAATCGACTCCTAGCAAGACATAAAACTGCCAAAATAACTACTTGTTTAGAACGAGCGAACTCACGATTTTAGTTATTTTTTTATGAAGCTGATTCACTTTATTGAGTTGCGATCGCATAGTGAACTAACTCAACTAGTTTCTGACGCAATGTCTCCAGTCCAAGACGTTTACTAGCAGAAATAAAGACTCCTTGAGGAAATTCTTCTTTCGCTAACGCTAGGGTATCACTATCTACTTGGTCGATTTTATTAAATACTACTAAAATCGGTCCTGGTGTAATGGGCATATCCCTCAGAATCCCCATTACAGAACGAATGTGACTAGCCCACGCTGAATGGGATAAATCCACTAAATGCAGCAAAGCATCTGCTTCTGTTACTTCTTCGAGGGTAGCCCGAAATGAATCTACTAAGGGTGGGGGTAACTCGTGAATAAACCCTACCGTATCGATCAATAGCATAGCGCTAGATTTCCCCGTTACTGAGTCAACAATAGGTAAGCGTCGGGTGGTGGGGTCAAGGGTAGCAAATAACTGGTCAGCGGTATAAACCTCAGCATTGGTTAGGGTATTCAACAGGGTAGATTTGCCAGCATTTGTATAACCAACGACCGCTACTGTCGGAACATCCTGTTGCTGACGCCGCTGCCTTAACCTTGACCGATGAGCCTGTAATTGGTTTACTTCTTGTTGAAGTCGGGCAATTCGACGCTGAATGGAGCGACGTTCGGTTTCCAGTTTGGTTTCACCCGGACCACGAGTACCAATGCCACCCCCTAACCGGGACATCGCCTGACCCCGACCAGTAAGGCGAGGCAACATATATTCTAGTTGTGCCAGTTCCACCTGCAATTTACCAGCACGGGACTGAGCTCTTTGGGCGAAAATATCGAGAATCACTTCAGTACGGTCTACAACCCGAACACCAATTTGGGATTCTAGGTTGCGAGCTTGTGCTGGTGATAGGTCGCGGTCAAATACTACCAGATTAGCGGCTAGAGTTTGGGTAGTCAGGGCAATTTCCTCTACTTTACCGCTACCAACTACTGTTTGGGGATGGGGATGCGATCGCTTTTGCTGGATTACCCCTAATACTTCTCCACCAGCGGTTTCCACCAACCGCCCAATTTCTGCTAAGCCATCTTCAAATCGCTCTGGGCTGATTTTTTCAGTCATTAACCCTATAATCAGCACCCTATCTTGGTCAACATCGACTTCCTGAGCCACAAATTGCCGTCGAAACTCAGCTTCTAGCTCTTCGACCAATTCCTGGAAATCCTGCTTGGTCAGAATATCCAGACTAATGGGTGATGATACACTCCAATTTAGGAGTTGAGAGTCTACCTTATTGTGTCCTTCTGAGTTACTAGGAGGGAGCAAATGTGCGAGATAGGTTTCTTTGATATAACCTGTTGCTCCACCACCCCGCCTTATCATACCTGACCCAGTAATCGTAAGTACCACCAATGCATCCAATCGCTGAATTGCCATAGCCGTGAGGGTAGATTCTCTAGGGGTTTCTGATTTGAGCTGAGTGGCGATACAGCGAATCCCGCACAATCGTTCAGCACCGTAACGGGGCAATTCCAGGGGAGGAATTTTGGTCTGAGTAGGGGTACCTACAGCCACACGAATCACTTGTCCCCGGCGATTGATGTAGGTGCATAGGGGCTGTTGAATGTCTGTGCTAATGGCTGCAACACGTTGAGCAAACTCCGGCGTAGTCAAATTATCGCTCGGTAAGCGTTGGTGATACAACCGTTTGAGTTGCTTGAGCTGGCTAGGCTTAAGACCTTGAAGATTACCGTAGATAGTATCGATAGGCGCTACTGACCAGTAACCTGGTTTCCAAGACTACTCTATCTATTTTAGGACTTACACAGTGAAACCAAAAATCCGGCTTTACTACGGTTATAGGGTGATGGGGTGGGTGACCGGTTGACTCGGTGTGGCGAGCTTGGGGTGACACCGTTAGCCAACAGGACTTACGCACCAAGACCCTTAAAACCCGGTTTCTGGTTATAAATCAAAGATGCTTGCTTCCATGGCTTTTACCTTTTATATCAAATCCGGATAATTGTCTACATTTACGATATCTAGACAAAATATTTCTCTCCCTGCTCCCCTGCACCCGAAGCTCCCCTGCACCCGAAGCTCCCCTCACCACGAAGTATGGTTATTCAACCGGATTTCATATTATTTTGCCCTAGCCAAACCTTCCCCTACCTGTAAGACTAATACTGATTCACCAGCCCGAATCAAGGTTTTACCGATTGGCACCACTGCTAGACCATTGGTATAAGCAAGATTAATCAAATTACCAGAACTATGACTACCACTGGCCAGATGAAATTCGTAGGCACCAGCTGCATCTAAACACAGTTGTCCCCACAGGTAAGTTTCCCGGCGTCCACCGGCATGTAAGTCATTAGATGCGATCGCTTTGACAAAAATTGGTTTCGAGACTTCCTCCGGTAAACCAGATAGTTTTAACAGTGCTGGTTTAACAAACCGCCAACAACTAACTAGTGCTGAAACGGGATTCCCAGGTAGACCAAAGTACAGTACTGGACGTTTTGAACAGGAGGGAGTGCTAGAAAGGTCACTGTCTTCTATGGAATTAGGCAAGGGGGAGGTAAAGGTAGCAACTGTTAGGGGTTTACCGGGTTTAACGGCAACCGAGTGGATGTGAATCTCTGCCCCGAGCTGGGCTAAGATTTTGTCTACATAGTCATAATCTCCCACTGATACACCGCCAGTAGATAGAACCATATCTGCTTCGGAGATAGCGTTTGCGATCGCATTTTTTAGATCGTCTGGCTGATCGCGCACAATCCCCATAGCTATGGGTACTCCCCCTAAGAGGGAGACAAAGGTAGCCAAGGCATACTGATTAGAATCGACAATTTGACCAGGTTTTAGGGGTTGGTCAGGGGTTACTAGCTCGTTGCCAGTGGAAAAAATTGCCACCCGAGGACGCCGATACACTGTCAATTGGTTACACTGAGCTGCAGCTAAAATGGCGATTTCTGGAGCACCAAGCCTAATGCCTGGTTTCATAAGACTGGTTTGGGCTTGGTAAAAAGATGCCCGATGACGGACAAAGGCTTGGGATTGGGGAGCCTCCAAAATCACCACCTGGTTATCCTGGAGTTTGGTGTTTTCTTGGATCACCACCGTATCAGCTCCTTTTGGCATACAACCTCCAGTAAAAATCCGTGAGGCTTGTCCCGGTTTCACTTCACATTGGGGTTGATATCCAGCAGGGATTTCTTCGACAATAGTTAAAACTACTGGTTGTTCGCGATTGCAGGATTGGACATCGCCATAGCGCACCGCATACCCATCCATGGCTGAATTATCCCAGTGGGGAAAATCTAAGTTACTGGTCACTGTTGCTGCCAGAATTCTATTAGTGGCAGCAGATAGCTCTACCACCTGTGTTTCCAGCCGTGGGTCAAAGGGTTGAACCAAATTGAGAATGATTGACTCTGCTTCTTGAACTGCTAGCATTGCCTATTAAGTATGAAAGATGAACGATGCAGCACTATTGCATGAAGGACACAGTGAAGTACTTGCGCTGTGGTGGGCGTGAAATCTTCCCTAATTATCCTCCACTTCATCAATGGTAGGTTTTTAGTTTTGATCGGAAGTTTCGATTCTGATCGGTTCATCTTTGGTTCCAACTGTTTAATCCACGAACAACTTGTAGCTTTCATCCCGTGACTAGATCAATTATCGATAGATTACGATTAGGGTTATCCGTAGGCATTGCCAAAACCGTCACCGCTCTGGTTCGGTTATTAAACCTAGGGGCAGCAAGTGTTCTGCCTGGAGCAATTGCCCGTCGTTTCCAGCCTCAAGTGCTTCCCTTACTCTTGGATCAGGTCAGACGAGGTGTGATTCTAATTGTTGGTACTAACGGTAAAACTACCACCTCTCTACTTCTATGCACTATCCTGGAAGACCTTGGTTGGCAAGTTGCTCACAATAGTACTGGGGCAAATTTGATTAATGGCTTAGTGACAGCACTCCTAGTTCATACCAATGGCATTGGTCAGTTGGATGCTGACTACGCCCTTTTGGAAGTAGATGAAAATGTGCTGCCCTTGGTATTGCTTGATTGTCAGCCTAAATTTATTTTGGGCTTAAACCTGTTTCGTGACCAGCTGGATCGTTATGGGGAAGTGGATACCATTAGCCGTCGCTGGCAAAATGCGATCGCTCCGTTACCTCAGGAAACCGTTGTGGTTTTAAACGGCGATGACCCTACCCTTTCTTACCTCGGTCAACAGTTACCCCAGAGAGTCCTTTTCTTTGGGTTAAGTGAGCCAGATGTCTATCTTGATGAAATTCCCCATGCTGTTGACTCAATTTACTGCCCCAGTTGTGGACATCCCCTGGACTATGAGGGGGTTTATCTGTCCCATTTAGGAGACTATCACTGTCCTCAATGTGGCTTTAGTAAACCTCAACTCGGAGTCAATAGTAGCCAGTGGCCACAAATATTAATTGGTATCTATAACAAATACAACACATTGGCAGCGGGATTACTAGCCATAGAGATGGGAATTGACCGGGATACCATCTACAACAGTATTAAAAGCTTTCGCGCTGCCTTTGGACGAGCAGAAGAATTAGTTGTCGATGGGAAGCGGGTTCGGATTCTGTTATCCAAAAATCCAGTAGGGATGAATGAAACGATTCGGGCTGTAAATGACTTGCAAAAACAAGGTGGAGCATCCACTAAGCTAGTGGTACTCAATGACCGAACCCCCGATGGCACAGATGTGTCTTGGATTTGGGATGTGGATACAGAGAAATTAGTGAACTCAGGGGGAACTGTAGTAGTCAGTGGCGATCGCGTTTATGATATGGCACTCCGTCTACAATACAGCCAGAATCAAGACCAGAATCAAGACCAGAATCAAGACCAGAATCAAGACCAGAATCAAAATCAGACTAATTGCCAATTGATTATTAAAGAAGATTTAGCAGAAGCGATCGCTACCGCTTTGGAACAAACTCCAGATCATGAAACCCTTCATATTTTGCCTACTTATTCTGCCATGTTGGAAGTGCGGGGACTTTTGACTGGGCGCAAAATTTTGTAGGTATTTTTAAGGGAGATAATTGGAAATTTTATTAAGTCCTGACTCATGAAAAATTCTGCCAAAATAAATCTATACCCCCAGCAGTAGCCGATCAGGAAACCATGACTCAAAGTATTGACCGGGTTGTTTTACCTCCTCCTTTCCCAGATCACACCCAACTACCAGAATCAGATGGAAGTTTTGTGAAAAATTTTCAGGAACACCCCCAAAGCATCTTACTCACAGATTCCATTGGACCAGTTTTACAACAAATTCATCCCGATGGACACTATGCCATTGGACAAGACTGTGGTATCTATTGGCGAGAAACTGACCCACCCGAAAAAGGAGCAGAAGCTCCTGACTGGTTTTATGTTCCCAAA
>NZ_JAAHHW010000204.1 GCF_010692325.1 Moorena sp. SIO3I8
CATTACGACTAATTCCTTCCAGTTTTTCTCTCTGGTCTGAAGTTAGAAAAACCATTACCCGACGACCTCTTCCCATATTATCCAGTTTGTTTTCTGTCTATTACACTATTTTAAGCTTGCCACGCCACTACGAGATCTACAATATCAAATGATTGACCTTTGGTCACGCTACGCGATTGGCCGTAGGCCACGCTAAAAGCGATTGACCTTTGGTCACGCTACGCGATTGGCCGTAGGCCACGCTAAAAGCGATTGACCTTTGGTCACGCTACGCGATTGGCCGTAGGCCACGCTAAAAGCGATCGAGCTTAGAAAGAACCGAAAAGATAATTACCAGGAGAATCTGGGTCATCACTTTTGTGAAATTGTTCAAGCAAGTCTTTAAACTGATCCTTAGACAAAGTGTTACCTGCTTTCAGATTTAGCTTAGAGCAAGCAATCTCTAATTCTTCATCGCTAACTCCCCAGGCTTTGATCAAATTATAAAATTCTTCAGGACTTATAACACCATCTCCATTCTGATCAAACAGCTCGAAAACCTCATCAGCTTCTTTTTTTACAGTCTCGTACATTTCGTTGCTGGTAATTCGAGTGTAACCATGTTCGAGCCACTCATCTAAACTAATTTCACCATTATTGTTTTTATCTACATCTTTTTGGAGATGATCCCAATCAGCCATGACTTCGGCATACATCTTGTCATAACCAGCGGATCCCGGCTCAAGATTATGTAACTTAGCTACTGTCTGCGCTTTAATCTCAAAGTCTTCTTTGGTTACAACACCATCATTATTAGTATCATAAATATTAAACAAATGCGTCCATTTCTTGGTTTGAAATTCAGTAAGCATGTTGGCTAATCTCCATCAATAAAAAAGTAAGATTTGACTGGTGCAATTCACCAAGGTAGCTTCAAGGCTAGGTAAATTCCTACTACACAACAGCATTGCTACTGTTCAGCATAAAGAACTTCTAAACCTTTAGCTGACAAAACTATACTACCATAGTCTCGTTAATTTTTTGCCTTCACAAAATAATCTTTGTGCTACATCGATGGCATTACCAGCTGAGTTCAAATTCAGCAAATTACTGAACAATACGTCAGGGATATACTTACAGCTATTGAACTGAATCCTTACGATGTTTTCTGGGCACCACCGCCATATAAATACTTACTATTAGGTGCTTTATTTCGTTTCTATAGTTATCATTCGGTGCAATTCAGAATAATACTTAATCGTTTGTTCATTCCATTCCATCATCTTCCATTCAACTGGCTGCTGGTTCAATCCATTGAGGAAAGAAGGGAACACTATCGGCTCCTCAAATGTAGTTGAGTATAAGAAGTGGAAATCATCATGATACATCCTCTGAGTAACTTTGTTTTCACGATCAACCAAACAGAAAGCCCTTTTAGCTCCTAAGTCATCAATATATTTACCAAAAGCTGCTAATAGTAATGGCATGGCTCGCCTGTAGTGTCTGAGCATCACGCTGTATGTATTGATATCGACTGCCGGAATCTTGTCTTGAAAAACGTAATGTTCACCATTAGGTCTTTGCCCCATTTCAAAAGGGAACCTACTCGACTTGGTTCTATCGTTAATTCGTGATGTTAGTACTATTTCATTGTCTTTGATGACAAAAAAATAGGTTCCTACTAAATGATATTCATTGTCGATTCGATTACTAAATCCATCATATCCTGCTTTTTTTAAGTGCATTTTATGCACTTCGCGAACCTGTTCAGTCCAATTTTTAGTCTGGTCATTAACACCCATGACATAAACCAGGTATCCATCTTTTTCGAGATATAAATATGGAGCCAAAAGTTCTTGATCTGAATACCATAAATCACCGGGAGTTTTCCTAGACAGGCTATGGTCAGCTTTCGACATTGAATTGATCATCAGTGAAACTAAAATCTTCAGTGTTGGATCACTCCATGGCAATGGTTAGGGAAGACTAGCCATTTTTAAGCACTAATAGTGAATTACTCTACCAAATAAACCCTAAACAACTTGAGATTTAAGCTTAACTTAAGGATGATATAGCACTACCGATTCAGGTGTTTGAGATTTATACAACCAGCAAAAGCTGTTGCCATCAACTTTTGCCTCTAGCATGCATGCCTCTTGCCTTTCCCGTAGCGCCGCGATATCAGCCTTTGGCCTGTGGCTACGCTACGGGAATAGTTTTTGAAAAAAATAAGCTGACGGTTGATGGCACCTCAAGTAGCGTGAGCTAAAAGCTCACGTCTGTTCGCGTAGCGTGCGCGTAGCGCATATGCTTACCTTAAGAGTTTACTCTACGACTAAACTTAACCTTAAGTTCATCCCGGGGATGGGGAGTTGGAATCACCACCATTTCTAAATCTTGACCTGGCACTAGTTTCCAGTCATAATCCCGGAGCAATTGAGCCGCGAAAATCCTCATTTCTAATTTGGCAAACTCCCTGCCTAAACATTCCCGTAAACCACCCCCAAAGGGGATATATCCAAAAGTTTTTTGTTTATCTTCTTTCCTATCTAGGCCAAACCGATCTGGGTCAAAGCGTTGATGATATTGATAAATTTCCTCATCTTTGTGGGTTTCGGTAATTTGGCACAGTATATTCCAACCTTGAGGAATCAAGTAACCGTTAAATTCAAAAGACTGAATAACCTTCCGAAAAAGACCACTAACAGGAGGAATTATGCGCAGCACTTCTTTGAGCACTTGCTCTAGATAGGTCATCTGCTTGAGATGTTCCATGGTTAGGGCTTCTGAACCAGAAAACTGCTGTTGTTCAGCACGGAGATGGGCAACAACATCTGGATGCTGCGCTGTCAACAGACAAAAAGATGCGATCGCAGAGGTTAAGGTTTCGTGGCCTGCCCACAACAACAGAAGCACTTGGTCTTTGATTTCATCCAAACTCAAGGAATTCCCCTGGTCATCCTCGGCTTGTAACAATAGTCCCAAGGCGTCCTCTCCGGGATTTTTCTGTTGCTGTCGCTGTTGGACAATGGTTTCGATATAGGTCAGCAATCCTTGACGAGCACGCAAGGCTTTACCAAACCTTGTCCAAGGTAGAGAGAGCGGGATACTGAACACTCCCTCAGAAAAGTTATTAAATAGTTGAGCCAGAGGGGTTTCGGAACCTCCATCAGTTCCCATCAGCAAGGTACTAGCGATCTCAAAGGTATAGTCCTGCAGTTGAGGATACCAGGTTAAAGTTCCCATCTGTTCCCATTTCTGGAGATAATTGCTAGTAATGTTGGCCATGGTGGGAATATAACTAGCTAATGCTCTCGGTTGAAACGCCTGGGACATTAACTTACGGCGCTTTTGGTGGAAAACTCCCGTTTGGTTGGCCAGTGAGGCGGCTCCAAGTAAGATTTGCGTGCTTTTGGGCCAGATAGAAGCAACATACTGATTTTCATTCGTAAACAGAAATTGATTCGCTTCTGCAGTATTCATCGTCACCGCAGGACTACCAAAAATGTGGGTTTTGTAGATGCGCCCATACTTGTCTAACCGCTTTTTGTGGAAATTTCGATCCGTTAAAAAGCTGATCGTCTCACCGATAATGGGTAAACAGACGTTACCAGGGGGCAATGGAAGCGAACGCATATCTTGAGTGGTGGTTTCCATGGAAATAAGCAAGCTGCAGGGTCAAGACTTATTATCTCTTGCCTGATCCAGGGTAAACCCATCTTATTTTGAAATCCCTACTGGATATGATTATTAATTTTGAAATCTTTTCTGAGTAACTGGGTTACCAATTGGTTTAGGAAGAAACGTTCTAAGTTAGTCAAAAGACACAACAACAAAAATGCAATACTTCATATCGAAGTAGCCCGCAACCGTAGACCAAGTGCCTGTATTACCTTGAGAAAAGTGGCTAACTTTAGATTACCTTCCATCAACAACGCCTGATCAAGACTCTCATGTCCGAGACCGGTTTCGTGAGCAATTTGTGTCATTGCTTTGGAACGAGCAATATCTCCTAGAGCAGCCACCACCAAGGCAGGATCGCCATCTTCAAGAGCAGCTTCGAGATAGGCAGCCATATCTTCTTTGGTCTCCAGATGTTCTGCCACATCCCAGGGATGGGTTTTGATGTTGGTCATGACCATCTCCTATAACTTTTGTGCTAGATCTAGGGCTGTCTTGATGTCCCGGTCTTGGGTGCGCTTGTCACCACCTGCAAGGAGGATTATCAAGGTACTCCCAAATAATGGAGTTATACACCAGACCTATAATACATTAAAGAACCTTTGTTTGCCCACACCGGACATTCTAACCAACAACCATACCTCAACAAACCCCAGAAGCGGCAACTACGCCATCACCATCAAACCAGCTTGGTCTAGAATCGGTATCAGTACCAATAACTTTTCTTGTGGCAACCGCTACAGTTTCCGAAGCAGCAACAGTGGATAGTAAAACGTTAACTACCAGAACTGAAATTACCAGTCCAACCCTGGGATTGGGAGAATTCATCTTAGGATTACTGGTGGTAGGGCCACTTGTACCCGCTTCAATCAAGCAATTGATGTATAGATGAATGTAGAGATAAACGATATGGTTAAAAATTGGTTTATTTACAGTATTGTTGCTATTACGGTGATGGGTTGTCAACCCACCACAATTAAAACCAATATCACTCAGTCAACCATAACAGGAGTGACCAATGATGTCACTAATAACAACGTTATTCTTAGTGATGCTCCTGAGAAGTGGTGGCAGAAGACTAATATTCACGCTATGGCTGTTAGTCCAGAGAATCCGGAAATCCTCTACGTAGCCACCCATCATGGTCTATTGCAGCGTTCTGAGGCAGGGAAATGGCTGCAAGTTGGCAAAACTCGTTCTAATTTCACCAGCTTTGTGGCTCATCCCAAGGATAGCGGACGCTTTTATGCTAGCTTACATCCACCATCAGGAGGCAAGCTCGGTTTTCTGACTAGCTACAATAAAGGGCAACAATGGCAGCTCCAATCCCTGCTCGGGGTAGATTTTCTGACGTTAGCGATCGCACCAGCTAACCCCAAAGTAATTTATGGATGGGCGGTTTCTGGAAAACAAGGCTTGTTGGTTTCAAAGGATGGTGGCAAAACCTGGAATCAATTACCAGCGCAGGGACTGGAGGATAATCCCCATAACTTAGTAGTTGACCCGCGCAATCCTGAGCACGTGTTTGCCGCTACAACTCTGGGATTATTTGAGAGTAGGGATGGTGGAAAAAGCTGGATTTTAGTCCCCAATTCTCAAGAGTCCCTCGTTGCTAGTCTGGCTCTGAAATCCGAAGCAGAAAAAACAGTAATTTATGGATTTCACATCCTTTCAGAAGATTCCGGAGGATTCTTTAAAAGTACCGATGGGGGTAGGACTTGGGAAGCCATAAGCGCAGAAACTGGAGACTTATTTTTGTATATGGCGATCGCCCCGTCTAATCCCGATTTTTTATACGCTGCTAATGATCAGAATGGAATTTTACAATCTAAAGATAGCGGCAAAACTTGGCAACCATTATTCTAATACTATTACTATAACAAAGGGAGTAGGGAGTAGGGAGTAGGGAGTAGGGAGTAGGGAATCAAAAATTATCACAATTCATTGAGCTACTCTCTAGAATTTAGATTACTATTATATTACTATTAGATAGCGTTTATCATAGCTATGACCTACACATTATTTTTTCCCTATTGCCTCTTGCCTCTTGCCTATTCCCTGCTCCCTGCTCCCTGCTCCCTGATCCCTGCTCCCTAAAACCAAGATAGATATTTATTTGTACTTAAAGTGCCCTGATAATTGATAATTACTATGGCTATTAAGAGATTCCGTTTACGTCAATTGCACGCTTGGTTTGCCCCAATTATGGTCTTGCCAGTGTTGTTGACTGTGATTACAGGTTCCTTGTTTCAGGTGGCAGTTATTACTGATAAAAGTAGTGAATTTATTTGGCTTTTGGATCTGCACAAAGGAAAATTTGGTGCCATTAACTTACAAATGATTTATCCCTTTCTCAATGCCTTTGGTTTATTAACCTTAGCAATTACAGGTATTTCTATGTGGTTTCAGACTCGGCGACGGGTTATAGGGCAGCGCTCACGAAATAGGTAGGGAATAGGGAACAGGGAATAGGGAACAGGGAATAGGGAATAGGGCAAAAATTCTGTGTACCTCATAGCTAGGAAAAACGCTATAGCATTTTTATTTGAGATGTAAACATAGGATTAATAGACTAAGCGATGCATCGCTTAAACCACTCTTGAGCATGGCATTTTGCATTTTGCATTTTGCCTTAAAAGGCTAATAGCAATCCGTGTAGTAATTGTGATAATTTTGTTCCCTGTTCCCAGATCCGCTGTTCCCTATTACCAAAAATTCTGGGTTTAAAGTTCCTGTAGGGTGGGCAGGGTCGCAGACAGATTCACCAAGCTGGCAATGCAGGTTGCTAGGCACTGCCCACCTGAAAATTAACGACTATTTTCTCTTCCCGACTCCCGACTCCCGACTCCCGACTCCCGACTCCCGACTCCCGACTCCCGACTCCCGAATCCCGACTCCCGACTCCCGACTCCCCACTCCCGACTCCCGACTCCCGACTCCCGACTCCCGACTCCCGACTCGCTCAGTCCTACGTACCCACTAACAC
>NZ_JAAHHW010000205.1 GCF_010692325.1 Moorena sp. SIO3I8
AGATGAGAATCCGTTCTAGAGGTACCAATGTCAGTGTGTTCCTATAATGAGGAGCCGTATGATGCGAAAGTGTCACGTACGGTTTTGAAGACGAGTTAATGGGGTGACCTATTGGCTTAGTTTAATTATTTCATGCGATCGCAAAAGAAAGCAGTTATCTGATTGAAGTGCTTTCTGGTGTCCGCACTGTCAAATCCACAGCAGTTGAGCAAACCGTACGCTGGCATTGGGAAGAGTTATTAAATAAAGAAGTTAAAACTAACTTTTCTGGGCAAGTGATTAGCAATCGACTCCAGATTTTCAGCAATACGATCGAGGGGTTAGCCACTACCGCACTGCTCTGGTTTGGGGCATGGTTGGTGATTCAAAATCAGCTCACCATTGGGCAATTGGTGGCTTTTAATATGTTGCTGGGTCAAGTGATTACCCCCTGGTTGACTGACAAAAAGTTAAGCACAAATTGGTCAAATGCTTATCAGGAGGGAGATAGCAGGTATTGACAGCAAGTGAGTGGGAGCCAGCATTCTAAAGACAGATACCACTCAAATCCTAGGAATGCTGTGAAAAAAACTCCCGTCTAATCAATGCCCTTAAGACCTGGTTGGGTCAACCCCATGAATGGGCTCACCTGGGTCACCTGACGACCTGTTTATGGATGGTGGTGGCCTTGATCCAAACAGGAGAAGTCAATTTGACCCGTTGGATTCCCGTTCGTCCCGTGGTTCGGCCAATATGCTCAAAGCAAGCAACGTCGGATACAACGTTGGCTTTACAATGCTCGGATTAACATCCATGGCCAAAAGGCCACGCTACGCGAACGGCTGCTACATTCCATTGATTCAAGCAGCTTTGGCGGTAGGACAAGATGACTCTATATATCTGAGGCTTGGAAAGGTCACTGTTCACCGGATCAGTATTGTCTGGTGCGATTGGTTGTGGTGCATCAAGCACGGGCCTTACCTGTGCTAGGCGCGGGTGATGGAACATTAAGCGTGCGTCTGTCTCATTCAACGATTATCGAGCGTCTACTGCAACAAGCCCTTGAACGGAAGCCCTATGGGAGTCAAGGTGGTTTTGCTTGCAGACCGTGGCTTTGTCCACACTGATTTGATCAAAGCGATGACCTGCCAATGGGGATGGCATTATCGGATTCGATTGAAAAAGGACAGTTGGATAAGGCTCGCCGGGAAAGGCTGGTCTCAGCTTAAAGATTTCCATGTTCTACGTGGAGTTGCCCTGTGCTTTCATAACGTCAGGCTGCACAAGGAGCACGCTTTTTGGTCCGGTTCATCTGGTCTGAGGTCGCAACAATGTCAATGGTGATAATGGGCCATTATCAGTGATGAACAGACCACTCTCCAAACATGCGCAAGAATATGGGTTGCGGTTTGATATTGAGGAAAACTTTTTGGATGACCAGTCCAATGGGAGCGAATGTGCAGAAGTCTGAAATTCGTTCAGTGCCTGCCCTATCTCGGTTGTGGTTTATCCTGGCCGTAGCCACTCGTTTGCGTCACCGCTCAAGGTGTTGAGGTTGTAGAAACGGGTAAGCGTCGGTGGGTCGATACTCACTGGTGCGCGGGGTAACAGCTACTTTCGGATTGGTTGGGAGTGGATCAAAGCCTATGCCAGAGAATGGCTGGACACTAATTCGACGGGTGTGTTTCACAACTAATCAAGACCCTGACCCGGTGATAGCTTCGCGAAAACAACATCTGAAACGATTTTATCGGCTGGAATTCAAAATACAAACGTACAAGTATGCTGCTGAATAGTTTTGTCAGTCAACCAGGATTACCCCTTTCCAAAGGCTAACGGTACTGTGGAATGAATTTCAGGAAGTTGTGATTGCCATGGAGCGCATCAATGATGTGCTGGATTACCAACCAGAAGAAGATTTGGTCCATCAAGCACGGCAATCATTACCTGAATTGCGCGGTCACATTCGCTTTGATCAGGTCACCTTCCGCTATCACCCAGAAAGTGATACCAATGTCTTGGAAAATCTTAGTTTTGAGGTAAAACCAGGGCAAATGGTCGCCCTAGTGGGGCGCAGTGGTTCCGGTAAAACCACTATTTCCAAGCTGATGTTGGGGCTGTATCTTCCCTCAGATGGGAAAGTGTTGATTGATGGGCAAGATATCACCAGTCTTTCCTTAGGCTCCTTGCGCCAGCAAATTGGTGTGGTGGATCAAGATACCTTTCTGTTTGGAGGGACAATTCGAGAAAACATCGGTCTGGCTTATCCCTCAGCTAGCTTAGACGAAATTATGGCAGCAGCAAAACTGGCCGGTGCCGATGAATTTATCCAAAAACTGCCCATGGGCTATGAAACCGAGATTGGCGAGGGAGGAGGGATGTTGTCTGGGGGACAGCGACAGCGTTTAGCCATTGCTCGCGCCCTCTTGGGAAATCCCCGCCTATTAATTTTCGATGAAGCCACCTCCCACCTGGATGCGGAATCGGAGCGGATTATTCAGACCAATCTCAATACTATTCTCAAAAACCGCACCACCCTAGTTATTGCTCATCGTCTTTCTACCGTAAGCAAAGCTGACCTGATTTTAGTGCTCGATAGAGGGGTATTGATTGAAAGCGGTACTCACGAAGACTTAATGGCAAAGCGAGGACATTATTTCTATCTGAATCAGCAGCAGTTATAGGGGAGGGAGTAGGGAGTAGGGAGTAGGGAGTAGGGAGTAGGGAATAGGGAACAGGGAATAGGGAACAGGGAACAGGGAACAGGGAACAGGGAGTCGGGAGGAATCGGTAAAGTCCCCCTTATTAAGCTATGCATTAGTCACATCTTTCTTAACATAATGGGACTTGACACCAGAAGTGGTTTTGGGGGAAAGTAGAAGCCAAGTCTGTGCGATATCATGCAGTCGTCGCAGACCCTGCCAAAGGGTTTTCACCCCTGGTTCACCATCTCTATTGCGCGCCAAAAAACCACCCAACTGGGCTATCCAACGCACACAAGTCCTCAAATTAGGGGGGACCTCAGGTGGGGAGGGTGTTTGATGAATAGTGCAGTAAAGCGCTTGCCACTCATGGGTTTCTAGTACCGTATCCCCAGGAGTATCAGGGTGGGTTAGAGCCAAGTAAGTCATCCACAACAAGCGCCAAGCCACAATGGTGTAAGTGGCTAAAG
The DNA here is from genome assembly GCF_010692325.1 of Moorena sp. SIO3I8. Lineage (GTDB taxonomy): Bacteria > Cyanobacteriota > Cyanobacteriia > Cyanobacteriales > Coleofasciculaceae > Moorena. Next base: position 3,152 of record NZ_JAAHHW010000205.1, read on the forward strand.
CTCGGTGGATCCGGTCGGCAGTTTCCAGTTGCAGTTGTTCGAGGCGACAACCGCTCTTGAGGACATAATGATAGCGTTCAATCAACCAACGATAAGAGTACCAACGCAAACATTGCACCACATCCTCAAAGCCAGTAACCTCTAAGGTAGTCAAGAGTAACCAACGAACTGGTTCCACACCGGGTGGTGGGTTTTCTTCTTCTGCTTTTATTACCTGTAGGCGGATTGGTTGGAGGCGCTCCCGTTCGGGATGAGTAGCTGGTGGTTGTAACTCAATGGTTGTAGTACGTAGGCGTCTAGTAGCAAGACGGGCAAGGCGTTCTGGATTTCGTCTGAGTTCTAAGGTCAGCTGACCACAAGGCATTACTTTTCCAATTGCTTGCTCAAGACGTTGGAGTTGTTGGTCAAAAGAGGTAGGGAAAGACTGTACGGTTGTGCATCGCTCGTATCAGAAACTCCGAGGAAGGGCGGCGCGGCAGCATGAACAACTCATAGATGTCAGCAACGCGCACAGCCACTGTGACAACGGTAATTTGATCTCGAATCAGACTCTGGGTAGCATCCAAGGCAGTTAACCAACGCTGGCTCTCTTTTTGCTGAGATGGGTTTTTTGTGTCGTTGATGCTTCGAACCCAACTCAGCGATATCCCTAGCCCAGACTTGTTGATGTAATACACCATTAGGCACACCATTACTTGTACTACAAAATACTGAGTGAATTTTTAAGCCTCTTGCCTTAGCATTGTCCAAGTAACCCATACCCCTCTTCCCTGGATGATGAGTGAAATTGAGTTCTGTTGTGTCTTGAATGGCCATGACAATAGACTCAAGTTTTACTCGTTTTAATGTACGGCGTTGGTGAGCTGATGCGATCGCTTCCGGTTTGATGTAAGGTGATGCGCCAAAACTTATAGGCAGCCTGGGTCGCAGCTAAGTTTCCCGAAGCTTGCGGCACACTGGCATTCGGTTGGGCTGCCAAATCGCGCTCCTATCCGCATCAACCGTTTTTTGCGACGTACATCCCCTAATTCAGCATCTTGCAGCTCTTCTACTGCCCAAGCTTTCATTTAAGTCCCTCCGAGTTGAGAATTTTTCGTGGCTCTGTCAGTTTACTCACGAACATTGGATCATCCCTGAGTTCGTCAGCAAGTAATAGCGTACGCCAAGCTACCCCAAATGCAGAATTCTTCTGTATTACATTATGAAGTACCCAATGGAGGTTGAATGGAAGAACAAAAACTCAACACGGATATGGATTAAGTAATATCAAGTAATTCCACCTTGCCTCACGTCCCATCAGCTCTCTGGATTGTTAAGAAAGATGTGACTAATGCATAGCTTATTAAGGGGGATTTAGGGGGATCAACACCCTTAACAACATCCCCAAGGCTCGATCCTCCCCAGCCCTGCCTCAGCTGAGTTAATTTACCGTAATTTTTTTCATCCTTTAGCCAACAATCCAAAATACTGCTATGGCTGACAATCATCATACATTAAATGGACATAGTCCTACTCAAACTATTCCAGATCAGCGTCGCTATGAGGAGTTACTCACCCAAGAAACGACGTCTCAACCTAGGAATGATCAACCACTCCAGGGTCATGACTGGTCTTATGCTACTAAGGAACTGCTGGATACATTACCCCAGGTTTGGACAAGGGGATTACTGTATTTTTTGATAGTATTTATCGGTATTGCTTTACCTTGGGCGATATTCTCGAAGGTGGATGAGACGGGAAAAGCCAGAGGAAGATTGGAACCTACGGGGGAAACTATCAAACTTGATGCTCCCGTAGCAGGAACGGTAGCAGCAATTAAGGTCAAAGAAGGGGAATTGGTAACGGCTGGTCAAACCTTACTAGAACTGGAATCAGAGTTAGTTAGCACTGAACTTCAGCAGGAACAAAAAAAATTAGAAGGGCAACAGAATCGCCTGAATCAATTAGAGGTGCTCAAAAACCAATTGATACTGGCTCTGCGTACCCAGGAGCAACAAAACCAAGCTCAAGAGTTGGAAAAACAGGCGCAAGTCGAGCAAGCACGGCAGAATCTGGAAGCGTTCAAGTTCGCCTACAGTTTACAAAAACAAGAACTATTGGCACAAATAGAGCAGGCACGAGGGGCGATAGACTCTAGCAAGGTTGCCTATGAATTAGAAAGCATTCGTTTAGAAAGTGCTGAAGAAAGAATTCCCCGTTACCAACAAGCTTATGAAGAGGGGGTTTTGTCCAAAGAACGCTTTTTAGAGGTTGAACAGTCAGCCAAAGAAGCCCAGAAAACTATCATCAGAACTGAATTAGAAATAAAACAAGCTCAGTCTCGTCTGAAAGAACAACAAGGTACTTATGAAAAGACGATTCATCAAGCATAGGCTGATATTAAACAAGCTCGCCTGCGCTTGCAAGAGCAAGAACGGAGTTATAAAACTTTAGTTCATTCGTAAGCGTTCAGGGGTGACAAAAAGTAAGCGTTCAGGGGGTAGAAGAGCCCTCGCCAAAAATGGTAGCGAGAATATGCGTGCGGTAAGGAACATGGAACAGCAGCGCCCAAACATGAGCGAGCAAGTCCCCTGGTCAGATTGGGAAGAAACTCCAGCCAGTGTCAAAAAACTGGTAGAGGGAATGGCGCAGCAAATTGAAAATTTAGAAAAACAACTCACAGATATATCGGCAGTTCAGCAACAGCTATTAGAAAAAACCCGACGGACATCAAAGAACTCATCATCGCCTCCTTCCTTTGACCCACCAGGGCTGGAAAAAAAACCACAGAAAAACAAAAGTAAGAGAAAACGAGGAGGTCAACCAGGTCATGATGGGCATAGTCGAGACTTGTATCCAATCGAGCGGTGTAACCAGATCATTGACCATCATCCAAGCAAATGCTCCTGTTGTGGGAAAAGACTAAGGGTCGAAGATCAAAACCCCTATCGCCACCAAATAGTAGAGATTCCACCGATTGAACCGATCGTGATCGAGCATCGTTTACACTCGTTGAAGTGTGGGCAATGTCAGAGATCAACCAGGGCTAAATTGCCAGAGGAGGTCAACAGGAGTGGATACGGAGTACGAGTAGTAGCAATGGTGGCACTACTGAGGGTCGTTTACCGCAATAGTCAACGCCAGGTGCAAAGTGCTCTAGCGATGCAGCGCGGTCTTGGGGGTTTCCCCCACTCGCTATTGCATCAAGACGCTGACTTGTTTGAGAAAACCATGTCATTAGGAACGGTAAACAAACTCCGGCAAGAAGCAAGCGATGCAGTGGCAAGCAGTGTTGAGGATGCCAAACTTTATGTCCAACACTCTTTGGTGGTAGGAGCAGCCCGTTTCGAGCTATAGCAGTCGCCATCATAGTTAGGACAAAGAAAACGAAAAGCCCTTCCACTTATCGTCCGATTTCTGTCATGCCTTTTCCTTACAGCGAAGACCTGCGCCAAAAAGTAATTCAGGCGATCGAACTC
>NZ_JAAHHW010000206.1 GCF_010692325.1 Moorena sp. SIO3I8
TGATAGCTTAAATCCAATATCCCTGTTGTACTTAGATAGATTTTCTTTGGCTTAAGTGCTCTTCATGGCTTATGATACACTGTCAAGTTTTCACTGTCAAATTTTCGGTCAATTTACAGTGATTTTATCACTTTCTTTCAATGCGATTACCCTGAAAAAAGAAGGTTTAGGACCAATCGATAACGTAGGATTCGAGTTAACCAAAATTGGGGAACAGGTCAACCGTAGTCAGAAACTGGAAAATCAAGAATTTATCAAAGAAAACCTGCAAAATCAACTAACAGCAGCGTCTTTCAATGTTGTTCATATTGCCACTCACGGCCAGTTCAGTTCCAACCCAGAGCAAACATTTATCCTAGACTGGGATGAACGCATCAAAGTCAAGGATTTAGATAACTTACTACGGATGAGTGACTCCAGTGGCACCACCCCCATTGAACTGTTGTTGCTGAGTGCTTGTCAGACTGCTACTGGGGACAAACGAGCCGCTTTAGGACTAGCTGGGATAGCGATTAGAGCAGGAGCACGCAGTACCCTAGCCACCTTGTGGCAAGTTAATGATGCCTCTACAGCCGAATTTATGAATCAGTTCTACCAACAGTTAAATAATTCACAGTTGACTAAAGCCGAAGCCCTGCGAAATGCTCAATTAGCGTTTCTGAAGAAGAAATATCCCAGCACAGACTACCATCGTCCTCATATTTGGGCACCATTTATTTTGGTTGGGAATTGGCTGTGAATTCCAGTATGTTTAAGTTAAAGGTTGAATATTAGAGGTTGAATGTTGAATGTTGCAGGTTGAATGTTGCAGGTTGAATGTTGCAGGTTGAGAGGTTAAATGTTGTTCGCCCCGTATTCGGTGTAGGGTAGGTTGTCTGTTATAATTCTAACTTCTAACTTCTAACTTCTAACTTCTAACTTCTAAAACGAGCACCGCTATAATTTACTGAAGGTTACCCAAAATGTTTGTTTTAGAAATTGTTTCTACGAAACTTTGATCAGTCAATAGCTTAATCCAAGCAGTTTCAAGATTCATATTTTGTGGATCTTGCAGCCGTAATTCAGCTAGCTCAGTTAGGGTATCATACCATATGTGATGCTTGCCATAAGCTGCAATTCTCTCTAGAGGAGTATTAGCCCCATTTAACTCCCTTTCTAAGTCTTTAGACTGGGCAACTCGGCGAACTAGTCCTGTCACAGACGCTGGAGTTGGTAATTCATTGGATAATTCCGTAGAAGGGCAATTGATCTCTAGATTCCAGCGATAGGTTTGACCAACTTCCAAGGGATTTTCTGTCTTAGGAAGCGTAATACTAACAATGCCTGGCTGGTCTGGTAGCTTAACAGATTCTCGGTAAATATCGTTTTCCCCATCCTCATCCTGCAAGGAAAATTCTCCCGACGGTGCATCCTCTGAGGTGTAAGGTAGATATATCCAAAAGGTTGGATAATCACTTACGCTTAAATCCAAATTATAACCACCTACTAAAGGAGTCAGTAGTGGAAGCTCCGGCTTGTATAGGCAATCACCACGGGTTCCAGTACCGTGGGGAGCAGAAGGAGTCCCATTGTCTGGGGGTTTGGGATTGGGTTGGATAAAGTAAATTGGTACTTGCCCAAGATTGATGGATTGATCAGCCTCTACTCGGGAGACCAAGAAACAGCTGATCCAGCCAACAAAGACTAAATTAGAGGCAAATAGGTATTTAAGCCGAAATAATTTAGTTAACATCATAACTCAAAATTCAGATCAACATCGATAGATGTTTACCTGATATATCCAATTGATGGATTCAGATAAACACCCCTGTATATCACAACTTCCAGATAAAAATCCGGTCAAGTGTTGTGATTAGTTATTAGTAATTAGTCATACCAAATCCGGGTTAATAATCCCATTTTTAGTCAGTATGGGCAGACAAATTTTTTTTATTATATTATAATTAGCCCAATTTATTATAGCATCAACCACTATAATAAGTCGCGGCTAAAGGGGGGTTATCAAAAGTAATTTGGTATCATTATTCATTGGTCATTTGTAACTAGCAAGAGACTTAATGTAGATCACAAAAGACTAATTACTAATTACGAGTCAATTACTATGATCTCTTCTCTAAACGACAGTAAACGACCACACCAGTAGCCACCAATGCTATAGTAGCGGAAATTAATGGCACCCAACCACCTGTTACTATAAGCAAAACCCAGCAACTTCCATATAAAACAACCACAGCAGTTCCAGTACCCAACAGGACGGAACGCAGCACGTTAAAGTTTCCAGCAACCGTACCCCCGAGCGCAGCCCAGCACCAAATCCAGAGCGCTTCACCAGGCTCAGACCACCACCAAATCAACGGTCGGTTATCCAGCACTGCACTGAGGATGTGACTGATCATCTGTGCCTGAATTTCTATCCCACTCATGGTCTCAACAGACCACTGACCACCACTGTAGGGTGTGCGCCAAAAATTATCATTAAAACTAGGCGCAATGGTACCGATGATCACAATGCGATTCCTGACTAAGTCAGGATTGAACTGATCCCTAAAAACCTCTGCAAGGGAAACGGTCTCAGCAATTTGACCGGAAGCTCGATAATTCAGTAATAGTTGCTGACCACGAGAGTCTAGATTGTGATATCCACCAGAATCCTTTTCTAGGGTCTTAAAAACTGTAGTGCCAAGCTTTAAGTAATTTTCTGTCACCTCCAACTGGATTCCTAGATCAGCCAGATAACGTGTTGCCAACTGGACATTAAATGAGTAGTAGCTCTGACAAGGAGATGGTGACCCTACAGCCAACAAATGGCGACGGATAATGCGATCGGGGTCGAGTAAAACATTATTAAAGCCTTGGCGAACCTCTGGGACTTCTGGAGGTGGGGAAACTCCTGGGTCTCCGTATTGGCAGATGGCAAAAAAGTGATCACTAGTTTGCATCCGAGTCGCTAAATCCTGGTATTCCCCTCCCACAGGATTCTCCCGATAAATATCCAAACCAATAGCTCTCGGTTGATACTGCTCCAGCTTTGCCAGCAGTTTGGCTAAGGAACGATCCGATAAGGAGGCGGCTCTTCTTTCTTCCTTAGGTTGAGACTGCACATCCTCTTCAGTGATTGTGACTAATAACAGTCGCTGATCTGGTCCTTCATGGGGTCGCAGCCGCATCAACTGGTCAAACCCTTGCAGTTCCCAGGGCTGCAATAGGCCAAGCGATCGCACTCCCATTACCAAGCTAGTGACCACTATGCTAGATAGCAGCACTCTCTGGACACTACGCCACTTGCCTTTAGAAGAGACCGATGGTGTTTGTGATGGTGTTTGTGATGGTGTTTCCGATGGTATTTCTGATGGTATTTCTGATGGTATTTCTGACTCTTGGTACAAATCTTCCCAAGCTGGGGGTTCTTGTCCTAGATTCTGGTAAATTACTGGCAACCAACTGGCGCAGGGAAACTGACGCTCCAACCCCTGCAATTTCTCCCGTGCTTCCCGCGTTGCCAGATATAAAGACTTACCATTAGCAAACCCGTTCAAAAAATACTTCAAAAATTTTTGAGCGACCTGATCTGGCACCAACTCCCGCATTATAATCATTTGGGGAATTTGCAAATCATGGAGTTTCCGTGCCAATCCCAACCCATCACAAGAATTAAAAATTGCCAGTTTTAAGCCCTGGGCCACGGCTTTTTTGAGGGCATACCACAGTTCATCAATGGTTAAGCTATCAGTAGGATTAATATAAATTCGACCCGTTTCCCCCTCTGTCTCACTATGTCCTGCGAAAAAGATAATATCCCAAGGTTGCTCCCATAACTGGTCATTAATTTCGTGATGTTTGGGCTTCACTAAAAAGACGGTTTCTGCATGAGATAAATTCTCCAGCAGTTGTCGATCTGCCTTAATATTAATACCAGCACTATGACCTAAAATTGCTAAAATTTTAACTTTAGATTTCCCGGTAGGTGCAGAGCCTTCGGGTCGCTTAAACTGTTTTCCACTCAGAGCAAATTCAGCCTTGGGGTAACGCTCAAAAAAATCCCACAGATGCCAAGGCAGCTTTTGTAACTGGGTATTTTCCGTGCGAATCAGCACCCGAATGGTTTCCTCTGGGTTTAACTCTTCCCGTAATCGCTTATCAATGGGACGAAACTGTTCAGAATCCAGCCATCGTTTTAGTCTATTACCTAACTCATGGGCTGAATCCCCACATTCCTTGAGCTTTTGGTTAATGGAACCACCATAGATAATTTTTCCGGGCTGGATTCTCGCGGGTGAACCTAGGCTCCGATATTTTTCGCGCCAATGGTCTTGTAAGTAAGTAGTGAGTTCTGAATCTGCAGGCAAGTAACCTGTCATTTCCAGCGTTGGGCGTGACCCTTCTTCACCAATTTCTAAGCGTACCTGAAACCCCTGCTGCTGGGAATCATCATCTAGACTCAGGACAACTAACTTTCCCATTTTTGGTAATTATTTATTAGGTATTAAGTATTAGTAATCGAGTAAGTATTGAGCTATCAGCTATCAGCTATCAGATTATGCGCCCCAGCGTCGTTCGCACAGCGTGGCCAAACGCGCCCCGCGTGGCCTAAAGGCCAAGGCCAAAGCCTGTGCCACGCTACTTGAGGTGCTATCACCCATCATGGGCGTAGCGTGCATGGCTCAAAGGCCTTTGGCCTTGGCTGACTGCTGACTGCTGACTGCTGAATGCTTACGTAATCGATAAAAATATTCCCCATTACCCCTTACTTCTGATTAAGAAATTTTATGCAATAGCGATGGATTTATAGACGATGCTTTCCCTGAGTCAGTTTCTCACTAAAAAACTAGCCCTACTTACTCGGGCTTTCCTATAATAATACCAAATCCCCTTTATTACCCCTACTTCCTATAAGCCAAAATCTAGACAACTGCTATAGTAATATTATATCTAATTAATAATCGGATTAATACAAGGCTGGGTTTACGAAGCATACCGGTAGCGCAATCGCCGCTAACTTTAGATTAAAAAATTTTCCGTAATACTGACATCATTCAAAACTAACTTAATGCTAAAACGTTCTCTCGGTTCACCACTTACTTGCAACTTAATATTTTCCGTCTCTCTAGCTTGGGTTTGAATCACCGCAATTCCCTCGTGATCCAGCACCATAATCTGTAGATTCTTGGGAAGACGGTCTCTATCACCACGAGGATAAAGTTCAATGAATATATTCATTTTCGGTGAGTCCGTTGGATGTAGCTCTACAAATAAAGCCACCTTCTCACCACCCCAGGCGATTTCCGAACCGAGTAGTTTACCTCGTTTTACTCCCACGGTAGTATGCAATCCTTTACTAGGTTGGTCAAAGGGGAAACTTCTCAAATCCAGCCAAGGCTCCGGTGCTGGCTGTAAGATAGTTTCCACAGTCTTCCAATCTGCATCAAAACTATTGTCTAACCACTGGCTTAATCGCACTACTGCTGTCTGGCTTTGTGGTTGCTGTTGTTGGCTAGAGTCTGTTTCCATAGTGTTGGAGGGTGAAGCATCGGGACAGAAGACCTTGGGTTTGAGAGCATGACTATGGCTCGACTGCTTTGCCCCTGCCTGGGATTTAGGACATTGCCGATACTCTCTAATGTGTGGCGGTAACTCTTTCAGGGTTCGCAATTGGTTGAGGGGTAATTCTTCTGTTACCACTGTATCAATAAATCCTAGCAGAGTTGCCTCCTCCAATGCTTGATCAAGCTCCACCGCCACATAACCAATTCGTTCCTGCCAGACTGCTGCTGGAACTTTGACACACTTAGCCTCAGGTAAAACAAGTCTACACTCCAACTTACCATGATTTTTAACCGTCAGATCCGCAACATCCATCAGGGTTTGCATCACTGGGTTCCAACTGTCGCTTTCCTCTAAGTTTGTCTCAAATCCCATACACCGCAAGTAAAAGTTAACTGCATACACTGCCAGAGTATTGAAATAAACCTGTTTCGCTTTAGTCAGATTAGCTTGGTGTTGTTGAAATTCCTTTGCTCTGGGATGTGCTGCTAAAGCTAGCGGAACTCTAAAGGTTAACGGTTTAACAAAACTCGCCAAGATGTCCACTCTCTGTCAGAAATAAATTGTGGGCTATACCTATCAATATTCCGCTCTAGATCATGGGTTATATCAAGTCTGGTTGAATACCCATAATTAAGGAAAGGGTGGGAGGTGTGGGGAGATGGGGAGATGGGGAGGTGGGAACCCACCCCTAACCCCTCCCAGGAGGGGAATATGGGGAGGTGGGGAGATTTTTATTAAGGGTAAATCGGGTAAGTCAGCGGGATTGCTCCCGCTTCGTCCCCAAAGCACCGTGCGAACAAGTCTCCAAGTACACGGCGCAACCAATTCCAAAAGAACTCACTTATCATTGCTACTTCTTTTCCTTGA
>NZ_JAAHHW010000207.1 GCF_010692325.1 Moorena sp. SIO3I8
AATTGTTAGTAAAACGTTGTCAGGTTTTGAGTGAGATGAAAGAAGAAATTAGAAATTTAACTTTCTATCATTGGCTAGCTTCTATTTAAGCATTTTTTTAATGGGGTATGACAACCGGATTTAGTATGAGAACTGGATAATCATCATCAGGTAGTTTTCCAGGGTACAGCGGCGAAAAATTATGCCCCAGATAAGTTAGACTGTAAGGGAATCGAGGCTTTTAAAATTTTCAGCATATACCTCGTGTCCATGCTGGCTCGTTTGATTTTTTGACGAGTACTGCGTTTATAGCTGGTTTCAAGATTGAGTAAATTAATACTAAGCGCGCTTGAGTAAAGCCATATTCTGTGGAGCATGGCCTGTGCGAATCCGGCTATTATCCTCCCCAAAAGTCACATCTAAGACGAGCGTGAAGTTGATTTTCAATTGACCAGTGCTGTCGGATAGCTTTACCCAACTGTTGAGCATTGGCTGGTAGAGAAGATAGGTAAAACATCACCTCACGGGTAGTCTTGTTCCACAGATGACGAGTACGAATAACCATAACAATAGTCTGTAATCCATCCCACTGGGACTGTTGGTACAAATCATTGTCTATCTGCTCAAGACAAACCGCCCAAACAATCGCGCTTTTCAGTGCGATGGTGTGCTGACTCCACCCGTAGATCGTAGCTATACTCAAGACCCTCTTGCCTCATTAGCTACAGCAGTTTCAAACCATTGCTTCACCTGCTCCCATAAAGTGGGATGATTTCTTTTGAGTGCCAGAACATAATCCGCACTAAGAGCGCGAATACTACGAGCTATTTGATGCTGAGTCCCCATCGCATCAATGGTATCGGTTGCATCCGCAGATGTCGAGTAATTCCAGTAAGGCGCTTGATCGCTGTAATCTCATTGCTTTTATCGTCCACTTTGACAAGACCTACGAAACAACCGATGGTCACTTGCCCAGGCGCTCACCACGTGCAATGCTGATTTTGACTGGTTACGGTCATAAGAACCCTTGATTTGTTTGCCATCAATGGGAATTACCTGTGCTCCGGGCATCTGTTACTAAACTAGCTAACCAACTGTTAAAGCTCTCCTCAAAGGCACGCTTAAGATATTTGTTCAAACACTCGTCGATACGTATCTGCACAGGGTATCCCATGAGGCAATGGTAATAAGGTGGATAACCATTGCTGGTGGCTGACTCCATAGGTTTCTATGTCTTCCCACCCCGTCGCGCCCCCGATGGTGGCGTCGGGTGCAATCATTACTATACTTACAAATGGATGAAGCACTCCTTGTTTCCCTCGTGGATCTCCCAGGTGCTCAAAATGCTCAAGCATTTGTTGTTGAAACTGCTGAGTATCTCCGGCTGGCTGGAGTGGTGAGGATTTAGGACTGGTTGCGGTGGTTTTAGTGGGTTTATCGAAGCCAATGACCATTGGATACCTTGATTGTGACATCGGTTCCCCTAGCATATTATGAGTTCGTTTTTCTTGCGCTTACCCTGGGTAGTTTTCCTAGGTATCTTTTGACGATTTGTGGAAAATTTGATCTCATTGAAGCAACATTGTAAGATTTTTTTTAGCCTCGATTTTATCAATTTAGAGGCTATTTGTATAGGTTTTTAACTATCATTCAACATTTATGTTCAATATCACCGATAATCTTTAAACTATCTTTATAGTAGAGCCAATTGTGAAATAGTAGAGCCAATTGTGAAAATAATGTGAATGTATCGGTTCCATTTTTCACGTCCTACCTGGTAGCAATTGGGTTTAATAAGCAGGTGCACAAAATTAATTACCTATTTTTGACATAATAATATACAATTAGATAAAATCGATCAAAATAGGTATTTATATGAGATTCATTAGAGAATTAAATCCCGAGACTAAAAAACTTTTATAAAGAATAAGTTGGCAAAGTAAATATCCTCAAGTGAGAGACAGAGCTAAATGTATATTGTTGAGTTATAAAAAATTTTAATACAAGGAATTAACTTTATTATTTGGAGTTAATCGAAAAACTATATATAACTGGTTAACTAGATGGGAAGATCAAAAAATCCTAGGAATATACAATCAAAAAGGTAGGGGCAGAAAACCTAAATTAAATCAGGAGCAAAGGCAACAAGTAAAGGAGTGGGTAAAATCTGAACCAAAAAGCCTAAACAAAGTTAAAAATAAAATCAATAAAGAGTGGAAAATAGATGTAAGTAAGGAAACTATAAAAAGAACCATAAAAAAGTTGAATATGAAATGGAAAAGAATGAAGATAGGAACGAGTAAAACCCCTGATTAATGGGAGCTAGACGTAAAGATACCCAGACTAAAAGAGCTAAAACAGCAAGCTAAAAAAGGAGAAATTGACTTAAGATATTTAGATGAAAGTGGATTCTATTTGAAGCCAGATATTCCTTACGGATGGCAAGAAAAATTAAAACGAATAACTCTTAATAGTTGCCAAAGCAAAAGAATTAATGTTCTCGGATTAATGGGATGTAAAAATCAATTAGATTCCGAAATACATCAGGGCTCAATTGATAGTGAAATCGTGATTAAATTTTTATATAATTTTAGTAAAAATTTAGATAAACTCACTGTAGTAGTAATGGCTCAAGCTTCAATACACACGAGCAATAAAATCCTAGAAAAACTAGAATAATGGAAAGCCAAAAATTTAGATAGATTTTGGTTACCTACTTACTCACCTAAGTACAACTTAATTAAAATTTTCTGGAAATTTATTAAGTATGAGTGGATTGAAATTGATGCTTACGAAAACTGGAAAAGCTTTCTTAAATATCTCAAAAAATTTCTTGACAATTTTGGTCAAGAATATGTAATTAATTTTGTTTAGGTGCTTAGATCAAAATCAGCTTAGTGTAAGACAGAGAAAGCTTTACTCACCTACTGACAAATTACTACTGAAAAATTACTACTCAAAAATTACTATTGACTGATGTTTCCAACTAGGGATTGAGCTGGGAATACACAATCTTGACCAGTGGCTTTGCCTCGCTCAATAGCCTCATCAGCGGCTCGATAGAGGCTTTCGATGTCTGTGCCATCCTCAGGGTACTCTGCCACCCCAGCACTAAATGTTACCTGCACTAGCTCACAGTTATCAAATTCTTCACTAACAGTCTCCAAAATTTCTTGGAGCCTTCTGACCCCAGCCTGTCGATTGAGACCATACATCCCGATGAAGAACTCCTTACCTCCCCAGCGGGCAACTATATCCTCGCTGCGAAACTTTTGCCGCAAGATTTGTCCTAACCGCTTAAGCATTCTATCTCCCATCACATGACCATATTGCTCATTCACCTGTTTTAAGTTGTTTAAATCCAATAAGGCATAGCAAAGAGGTTGATGGTAGCGTTGGGATAAACGCAGTAATCGATTAAATTCTATGGTAGATTGACGACGATTAGCCACACCAGTTAATTGGTCAGTTTCTCCTAAACTACGGAGCAGTTTGGTACGCTCTAGACGATGGAAAACACGGGTGACTAACTCGGATTTCGTTATCGGTTTAAAGATATAGTCATCAGCTCCAGCTTCATAAATGCGGTGAATTGTTTCAGAGTCTTGGTGTTCACAAAGCAATAGGATAGGTAATCCATGCCAGATCCGATCAATGCGCACAACTTGGCACAGTTCAATCCCATTGAATTGGGGCATGTCTAAATCCAAGATCAGTAGATCAGGTCCTGTCGCTTCGAGCTGTTCCCAAAATTGATCGGGTTCTTCTAAGGTAGTAATCTGCACTCCTAAAGGTTGTAGGAAGTGTCGTATACTTTCGAGCACTAGGGGATCATCGTCTACTGCCAGGACTTTGGCGGTGGAAGGTCTAGCTTGATTTAAGACATCTTCAACGGTTTCTAGTAACTGTATTGGGGTAACGGGTTTGGATAAAAACGCCCGTCCTCCCTGACGAGCAACCTCAACGCGATCGCTAAACCGATTTTGCTGTGTAGAAACGATTACTGGGATTTGAGGGTATTGGTTCTGGAAATATTTTAGGAGTGCCATTCCGACCTCTGGATCATTGGGAAACATCAACTCCAGTAGAACAACATCAGGTACTTCTTGATCCATGACAAATCTGGCTTCCCTGGGATCTAGGACAACTTTTACTTGCATATCCCAATTTACTGCTTCTCTTTCCAACTGTTGTGTCAGTTGCACCTCTCCATCGATAACTAAAATCAAGGGAAGCTTTTTTGGGAATTGCTCGGGTGCCAGGGGTTCTGATCTACCATCCTTGGTTAGTTCAGACTCTTTTAAGACAGTAATGGTTGGATTATCTTCCAACTCACTAATGACATCACCAGAGAATGCTGATGGAGGTTGCTGGAGTTCTTCAGACAGAAGTGCTACCAAAGATGCCAGATTTTGAATATTAGTTGGGGAGGTTAGCTGCTGTAATTGAGGACTAGGCAATTCTATTTGGTTGTCATAGTTCCTGCGTCTTGACCGATATCTAAGTTTACCGGAGTTCCTTGTCTTGGTTATACTGACGAACTGTAGCCAGTACTCAATAGTTTGGGCTAGCCGTGATCCTTCCACTAAGCCAAACTTATCTAAAGCTCTAACCAGCTTGTGGACTTGCTGCTGGGCTTGTTTTCGCAGCTCCTCAGTAAGATGTCCGGCTTCGAGAGCATTAACCGCCTGTTCTACAGTGGCAAACTGACGCCACATGGTTCCTTTAGAAAGCTCCCAAGGCTGATTGAACCTGGTTGGGGTTGGTTTGATTTTCTTTCTCTTGCTCCTCGGTAAGCTCTTGAGGCGATAGCCCATACCATAGACAGTTTCAATCATATCATCAGCTTCAACACTCTTGAGCTTGCGCCTTAACCCCTTAACATGTGCCCTAACTGTTTCTGGTGAAGGAGGGTCTTCAAATGACCACAGATGTCCGAGAATGAAACTCTGACTAAATACTCGGCGCGGATGGCTCAAGAATAGTTCTAGAAGACCGTATTCCTTTGGTGAGAGATGGAGCAGTTGACCTTTATAAGTTACTTCACAGGTACTCGGGTCTAGGCAGACATCACCCCATTCCAGTAGCCTTAATCCAGAAACACTGTGGTGACGCAGTAATGTCCTAATCCGAGTCAAAAGATCCTTGGCTGTAAAGGGTTTAACAATATAATCATCAGCTTCAGCATTAAGCTTGACTTGCTCAGCAATAGCTGATTGAGAAAGCAACAGCAAAATCCCTCTATCATAGCTTGCCTGCCGTAGTCGCTTACACAAGCTGATACCATCGAGCTTGGGTAAATCCACTTCCAGCACAATCAGGTCATAGGTAAAGGCTTGAGCATACTCCCAACCCTCTTCCCCATCTCCAGCAATATTTACAATATAATTCTGCTCTCTCAACACTTTACTCAAGGTTAGAGCTAGAGCATTGTCATCCTCTACCAGCAAAAGTCTCATGAACAATCCTGCTGTAAGCCTAGTCCTTTACAAATTTTGGATAAACACAGAACACTCAAAAATATACCTCTTTTGACAGATGCTATATGTAATTTCTTGATATGCGTTCATCACTATTTGGGTTTTACCATTAGTAACGGCTAGTTGCACTGGATCATCTCAAAATTATGTAAAGAGTGTGTAAAGATTGTGTCAAATTGAGAAGTGATTCTTCCCTCTCTTGGTGGGCTTTCACGCTTAGCTTTCAAAAAGCGCGAGGTCGCACCCCATCTTTGATCGCAACGCGCGGATCAGCTGCTTTACCACTCCTTTAATGAAAGGGTGGCGATCAAGCCTCTGTTCTTCGAGAACACTAGTCCAGAAGTAGTAGGGGGAATTATTAACAGAAGCTACAGGTAGAATTGCTGCCTAAGTTCTGCTAGGGTTGGCATTATCTACCCTACTACTAACCTAAGTTGCTAGTTATCAAAAAACACCTCAAAATGGCTTAAAGACACCAAAACCTAGTATCGCTAGGGCGTGTCATCAAATAGGTATCAATTTAGTTTAGAATCGGTAGCTGTAGAGAGTTTAGTCAATCAGGAGCTGTGCTATCATGATACGCCGCTATGCTTTGCGTCTCGGACCAGTGGGAACGGA
>NZ_JAAHHW010000208.1 GCF_010692325.1 Moorena sp. SIO3I8
CCTAAGAAAAGAGGAGGTAATGATAAATGAGTTCTAAAGGAATTGGTCGCGCCGTGTACTTGGAGACTTGTTCGCACGGTGCCAAGGGGACGAAACAGGAGTAATCCTGTCGATTTACCCAATCCTTTCATAGGGGAGCCAAAGCTAGCCCGCAGATTTGCACGTTTCCCGGGCTAGCTATTGACGCGGATGTTTTACCAACCACTCTTTTATAATAGCACAAATAATCTTTTAGTGTAGCATATTTTGAAAATATTTGTAACAATTTTGTAGGGAGTAGGGAAGAGGGAATAGGGTCAAGATATCTGAGGAGTTTTTTGGGGTTTTGGTGATATCATGATCTAGTTAGAGGTGGTATAGAAAAAATGCGATCGCTTTTTGAGAGCTTACTTATTTATAGTCATTACAATCCTACTGAGTTAACCTTGATAGAGGGCTGAAGGGGGGATGAAGAAGCGATCGCAGTATTTGGATTTTCTGCCAATCGGTACAACTGAACTAACCAATGCCTGGGGAGTCTCTGCTATAATTATAAAATTATGCAAAGTTAATTCATAGATATGGGTTTTCGGGCTAAGAGTGCACAGGAAGTATATCGTTATGCTTTGAGGCTAGATGAGCCACATCGGAGTCTTACAGATAGGTTTGGCTTCAGCCTCGTTTTTGTCAATGATGGTTCGCCAGTGTGCATAGAATTCCTGCAACGTTATTTTGTTGACTTATGCCATCGAACAGCAGACCGCATTCGTTTTATCTTTTTTTCTAACCTTGATGAGCGAAAATTAGAACGAACGGTCATGAGAAGACGCGAAAGTCGGCTTCAAATCATTCTTAGAAGAATGCTTACTTCGGTGAGACGTCGCTATCCTTATTGGCAAGATGAATATCTTGACATGGAACCTTGGGATGAATTGCGACCAAGAGGATTTGATCCTGTTCATTCCCCTGAGCGAACACTCAGAAATTTAAATTGGAGGATTCAAAAACTTTCTACTGTGCCAGGAGTTAAAGAAGCATTTCGTTTTGCCCAACAACTAGGCATAGGTCGTCATGTTCCCTGTATTGTGGCATTTAATGATATTGGTTCTCTATCAGTTGATGTGATGCCAATCAGGGGAATGACTCCTAGGGAGATTTACGACCATGTTAGAGAATGGGTTGACAGTTTTTATGAGAAGAATCAGGTAATTTTTGATTATTGGTCAGAAGTTGAAAGAGAAATTAACCGGTTACATAAAAAATCGCAAATTCCTCTGCATAAAATTAATGAATGGGAATATCACTGTCGAAAGCTTTGGAATGAGTTAAGGATTATTGCTAATGTCATTTCTGAAATTTCATTACTAAATTACAATGATAGAGTTGAGTTTTTCCAAATAATTAATAAATACATTAGAATTAATGAATACATTAGAATACTCCCTAATAAAATTATTAAATATGTTAAAAATTTTCAACAAAATAATTATAACTATAATCCTTGTAGCAATCAAGTAATTATAAATAATTTATTAGATTTAGAAAACAAGTTGGTAAATAATCTAGATTTTGAACAACTATATAATCAATTAAAAATAATTCGTGAACAGCCAACATTTTATAGAAAATATTGTCAGGAACTTATAAAGTATCAAACTATTATTCACGAAAGATATATTCTCACTAAGGAGGTAAAATGGCCTGTTTACGAATATTTGGACTGGTGGAAAAAAGCTGCAAATATCGGACTTAGTTGGAAAAAGTTTAAAGATACTCGAAATGCTTGGATACATATTCTTGATCCATCTTACCATAATGTTCGGATTCGGGATGAATTTAAGTATATTTTCCAGTTTATTCGCCAGTTTCCTTTATCCATAAATCCTAATGAAGGTGCTGAAGCAGCAATCCTTGAACTTGCCAAATACTATACTGTTGATCCAGAGAATCAGCAGTGGCTTATTGCTACAGAAGAGTTTCGTGATCGGATAATTAACTACATCAATATAATCCAGAAAACTTGTCCAAGATGGCTCATAGAAAATAATCCAAATCTAACAATTCGTGATGCAATTCCCTTAGGGAATGAACCAGGGAGTTATGGTAAGATTGATAGTTTGCCAAAAGATCATCCATTACTCACTACAATCACTGCAATTTCAGAAAATCATGAAAGTCGTGATCAACAGAATAAACTAATTGCTGATGAATGTCGTAGTCAATGTTTACAAGCAATCAGAAAATATATTGAAAAATATACATTAGGTGATGATGAATTTAATCAAATGCGTTCTAATTTTATCAATCTTCTTCGGGAACATAGAAATCAATTAGAAGCTAAGGTTAATAAAAGTAAAGAATCAATCCTTTCAGTCGGTTTATTCCAGAAACAAATAACTCCTGAAGAAATCCAGAAACTTAAAAATGAACTAGATAACTATCAAGCTATTGTGAGGACAATTGTTTATCCTCACAAAGCAGATCCTAAAATTATTAATTTATCCGTATCCCAAAAAAAATTAGTAGAAGCTTTTGGTTTAAATTATACAGATCGAGATCTATCCAATAATAATATAAATCAAAATTATATTAATAATTTAAAACAAAAAATTGATGTTATTCCAAAAAAAGAACAAAAAAATTTAGAACGATATAATCAGGTTACTGAAATAGCTAAACTAGCTTCTCCACAAGATGCTTTATCCTATGCTTTAAAAGAAACAATTCCTCCATCCATAATTGAAAAAGCTTTTACTAATCCTGAAAACATAAATTTTAATGAAAATATTGGTACTTTAGTAAAATCTGGTAATATTGTTATACCATTACTCAAGTTAACTGAAAACGATTTAACTAAAGTTATTAAGGTACTTTCTAAATATACAGACCATCTTTTTATAAAATTTAATGACAAAACACACCCTGTTGAACAGATTATGATTTTGATTGGGGCAGATGTTATTCCAGCACTGAATCATATACAAAATATAAATATAAATATTAACCAAATTAAGGATAGTACAATGATAAATTCACAAACTAAAATCTTCTCTGAATTAGAGCAAGATGATATTGTAAAACTTGAATTATATTTATATAAAATATTTACAAATATTGATTCTATACAAGGAAGGAAAGGGCTTCTAAGTAACGGGGGCGTTAATCAATATTTTATTGGTAATCTTGATTTTAATCTAAATATTAGTGAATTTATTACCATTTTAGTTGCAAAATTTAAACAATATAGAGTTTCTAGTCGAAAACCAGATTATCATCCTCTCATTAGCTTTTTAGAGTATCTGATTGAACAAGGAGAAAGATATAATTTAGATGATCAAGACATAGATATTTTATGTAAAATACTGGCTTTTGGTAAACAAAAACTTCAATTATTTACAACGGAAAATACCCAAATTAAACCTAATTTAGTTATTTCTAAAATTGGAAATTCAGAACCCGTTATTGGTATAATTACGGCACTACCAAAAGAATATGTAGCTGTTCAAGCTGTATTTGACCAAGGGCAAGAGGAAAAGAAACCAGGAAAAGGGGCGGGGCGACGATATTGGTTAACGGATGTTGCCGATAGTAATGGGACTCCTCAAATAGTAGCTGTAACTTTAGCTGATATGGGAAATAATGCAGCAGCCATGGGAGCAACAACTATGTTGTCCCATTATCCTATGGTACAATCAATTATTATGTGTGGGATTGCTGGAGGTGTTCCTCATCCTACCAAAGTTGAAGACCATGTACGTTTAGGTGATATTATTGTTTCTAACAAGAAGGGGATTGTGCAGTACGATTTTGATAAGGAGTCCCAACAGTTTACGGAAATTCGTGCTATGCCAGTTCCCGCTAGTGCAGAGTTAGTGGAAGCTGCAAAATATTTGCGTGTTAATGAAATGTTAGGGCAACGACCTTGGGAAGATGTTATTCTAAAAGCCTTACAAAAGCTAAACTGGCAACGTCCCCCTCAAGAAACGGATCTGCTTCATTCTTCTGAGCAACCAGATCAGGTAATTCCACATCCACAAGACTCAAAAAGACTCCAAGATCAGCCTAAAATTTTCTTAGGTGCCATTGGTTCTGCGAATAAACTCCTTAAAAATCCGCAGAAACGCGATATGTTACGGAAGCAATTTGGGGTTAAGGCTATTGAAATGGAAGGTTCTGGTGTTGCGGATGCCACTTGGAATCATGGAATAGGTTATATTGTGGTTCGTGGTATTTGTGACTATTGTGATTCTCACAAATCCGATACTTGGCAACAGTACGCGGCAGTCACAGCAGCTGCTTATGTGCGTACTTTATTGAGTTCAATGTGATGTTAATTAAGGGTTTAAAGTGGTTTCAACCACTTGTCTCAATCTTTTCCAGACTATTTCTCCTTTGAACTTTTCCCAGAATGATGAAGGTTGGTCATAAAAATAAAGTTGTTCGTCACTTAAGCAGTAAACAACAGGTACTCTGTACCATAATGTATCTGTCTCAAAATCCAAAGGATTTTCTGTTCGTATACTCTTCTTAATTTCTGGTTCTAAATCCTTAACAATAGCTATAGCAAAGCAAACATTAGAAGGAACTCTTGCATTAAGAACTTGTCCAAAACTAGATATAGTAGTTTTTTCTTTTCCATAGTCTAAGCATTGACTAGAATATTGTTGTAAAATTTTACTATTAATAGAGGGTAAGTAAGAGAATATGAAAAAAGCATACCCTCTCATATTAAAGACTCCGAAAGGAATTTCAAAATTAGGAATTTTACTGACAAGCTTAAATTGTTGTTCTTCATGTTTAACATCATACTTAAAATCTAAACACCCTTGATATCTTAATTTTTCTTCAACCTTGTCCAAATAGTTATCAATTTTATCGTTAGTTTCACTAAAATTAGGATCATCACTAATTTTAGTGACTAAAGTTTTTATTTGTTCTCCGCCAATAGTACGGATTTTTTGAAATAGTTTGAGATCTTGTTCAGTTAAGTTATATTTTTGTGGAGGTTGTTGAAGGATATATTGTGAAAACAAGAGTAGGGGATGATAATATGGGTTTTGAAGGGATACTCGATAGTCTTTAAACTGAGAGACTAAACTAGTGATAAATTCATTAATGTTGGAATTAAAATTTAGCCTATTAATAAAGTATTCATCAACTCCAGCATTGGTAAGAATACCTCTTCTTCCTGCAATGCCATCAATATTAATAAAGATATTTAGTAATGATGCTTCTAGTTCGACAGTAAGATAGTCTTGTGATAGATATGAGAATATTTTAGTGTTTGGCACTTTCCTTAACCTCCACTAATTTAGTTTAAATTTAGTTTATAAGTTTTGAGAGTCGTCAGCATCCTGAAGGTTGGTCATAAAAAGCAAGGTTTCCTTGATTTTGCTATACACCCACTTCCCACTCCTTACCATGACTAGAGAATTTACCCCTCTCATAAATACTCCCTTTGGGGTGCATCTCTTCCTTCAAGTCAGTGAGATGAGCACGTACTGCCATGTATTCACCTTGAATTGCTATGAGGATAACCGCACAAGACATAGGTTGAACCTGTTAGTTGAATTAATTTACTTTATTGTAGCTATTTTTTTTAGCTGTGTGCTCTTAAATTATCATATTTACCAACATTAAAAAATTCTCTAACGGCAATTTAAATGATTAGCATTTAACTAATTATAGTATAATTTAAAGTATAAATTAACAAACTAACTTAAGCAACAACGAAAGGGCTATGGACGACCAACAGATACTCCAAGTGTTTATGCTCGAATACGAAAAATTGAAAGAAGAGCAAGCCCAGCGTATTGGCTTCCGAGACCAGATGATTTATATAACCCTAGGAATCTTTGGTGGTATTCTCTCCTTCGCCCTCTCCAATAAGACTAATTCCTATGCCCTTCTAGTAATTCCTTGGGTTTGTCTAATTCTAGGATGGACTTACTTAGTCAATGATGAAAAGATTTCCGCCATTGGCAAGTATCTTCGCTTAACTCTAACTGAAAAAATCAAAGCCCAGACCGGCCATACCGACCTTGAGTCTATCTTTGGCTGGGAAATCGCTCATAGAAGCGATCGACG
>NZ_JAAHHW010000209.1 GCF_010692325.1 Moorena sp. SIO3I8
GACTAAATTTGGGGATTTTTCGGAAAATTTTGAGCTATTTCCCTATCCCCCTATCCCCCTATCCCCCTATCTCCTTTTCTCGTTAACTTATTTTTCTTTGAAACAGCCCTGCCCTTAAAAAAGGGGGGAATTAGATTGAAAAGTCCCCCTTATTAAGGGAAACGGGGGATCTGAATCAGGGATTAACAAAACTGACATGCACCCCCTGGGTTCCTTGGTCATCAACCACCCACACTGCTATCACATTCGGCTTGATCCCTATTGACTTATCTGCCAACAGGTCTGCTAACCTATGTCTTTAAAGCAGATTAGGATTTTTTACCATTGTGAGTGCAAAGGGTTTGCCTGAAACCACTGCCTACGTCAGAATTACGCGGCACTGCTGGCAACAGGGCAAGATTGAAGGGGAAGTCCAAGCCGCAGACTATGAATGGGAGTTTAAGTGGCATTTTCGGGTCAGTCAGCTGTTAGTCACCCCCTCTTTGGGCCGTGCCTTGATTCAGGAACCCCTTGGCCGATTTTTAGAACAGTGGGATTACCAGCTCGAACCAGGGGGAAACTATGCTTTTACGATTCGAGCCGAACTATAGCATGTCTCAATTCGTTGAGGTACTTTTGTTCTGGGGAGTAGGGAGTAGGGAGTAGGGAGTAGGGAGTAGGGAGTAGGGAGTAGGGAGTAGGGAGTAGGGAGTAGGGAGTAGGGAGTAGGGAGTAGGGAGTAGGGAGTAGGGAGTAGGGAGTAGGGAGTAGGGAACTTTGGATCAGTGTAAAAATCCTGTGTACCTCATTACTATGATAAATGCTATATTCTCAGAAGGGATAATAGGGGAAAATTAGAAGAGGCTTGAGCATCCTGTCAATAGGTCATGCCCAAGGGAAGACGACGATATCCCTTTTAGCTTTTGCTTTTGATTATATAGCGCTCGATTAACAAAATTGCCACAATATCATCAATGGGTCGAGGAGGTTGGCGCATTCCTTCGGGGATGAGGCGTTGGAACCCTTTGGGAGGATACATTTGCCAGTAGCGTGGGCGAGCTTCTAAACTACTGTAGCGCTCATCTACCAGGACAATAGGTACTGATGCTGGTAATTCCTCCTGGATTTTCTGTTTCCATCTCTTGGCAGTAGTTTGGTCTCCCATCACAATGGTTTCAATGGGGAATTGTTGACACAGTTGCTGGAGTTTTGCGATCGCATTTCCTGAAGCGACTACCTCATGGGTTAGCAGCTGACCCTCTTTTTCCATTACTGCTACACCACATTTATCTCGTCCTGGATCGAAGCCTAAAATCATCTCAATGCACGGATTATGTAAATCTTTGTCAAAATTGCTAATCTGGCCACACAACTAGTACCCTACCCTACAAGTACAGTGATTGCCTAAATCCTGATTGGTATTAATCATGACCGAAACGAACCTTGAGACAACACCATTACACCAGATGAACCCAGAGAGTCGATTTTCTGAACTGGTGGCAGATTATGCGAAATACCGACCCAGTTACCCAGCTGCAGCTATCGACAAGATTCTGGAAGGACTTGAGAACAGAGGGCAACTGGTAGCTGCGGATATTGGTGCAGGAACAGGAATTTCCTCTCGGCTACTAGCTCAACGGGGAGTTCGAGTTATTGCCATCGAACCCAATACTCAGATGAGACAAGCTGCTACCAGCCATCCATTGGTTGAATTCCGGGATGGAACTGCTCAACAGACCAACTTACCTGATGCATCTATTGACTTAGTCGCTTGCTTTCAATCCTTCCATTGGTTTGACCCAGAGCCAAGTTTGCTAGAGTTTCGCCGTATCCTGAAGCCTACTGGAAAATTAGCTGTGGTCTGGAATGACCGCAACCGTCAAGATGATTTTACCCAAGGCTATACTCATCTAGTGCAAATCGCCTCCAATCATCATCCGGCTGAGTCCCGTATGTGTTCGGTAGACCCCTTGCTCGCTAGTCCATTGTTTCCTAAGGTCTGTTCCTACACCTTTTCTTATCAGCAAGCCTTAGATAAAGATGGTCTGATTGGTCGTGCTAAGAGTGTCTCCTATATCCCACGGGAAGGATTAGCTCACCAGAAACTTATCTCTGATTTGCAGGAATTGTACAACAGTTGGTGTGATCACAAAGGTTTAGTTTACTTGACGTATCGTACCAAGGTTTACCTAGCTCAACCTGAGTGCTGAGTTGTGATTAATAATTGTCACTCTATAGTATTTATCAAATATCGGATGATACCACCAAACTTTAAACACCTTAACAGCGGTTATCTTAAGCATCTAACTGAGTATTAAAGGAAATTATTGCTATACCTATAATCACCATAAGGATTCCTATGATTTGCAATACAGTTAACTTTTCATGCAAAATAAAAAAACCTAAACAACTCCCACACAAAACGCTTCCTCCAATAATTACAGGTAATCCAATAGAGACATCAGTATCTTCAAAAAAGTAAAATGAAAGAATTTCAGCTAGCCCTATCAGAATTCCTGCAGATACCGAGTAGGTAATGCCCTTGGTAGTAACTTCTATTGGCGCACCTTTTAGTTTGAGAAAAAGAAGCACAGGTAGTCCTAGGAGAAGAGCCGTATATTGGAGAATAGCAGCTCCCAAGATATGATCAATTTGCTCGGATGATAGCTTTATAAAAAAGTTGTACGATCCATAAAGAAACGCTATCACTAACGAAAGAATTATAAGCCCTGAACTCATTAAATTATCCTAGTCAAGTATCCGATTATTTATTAAACTCATCTAAATCTAACACTAAAATCGTCACAATAGGTAAATTTAATAATAGTTGACTTACTTATTCGAATAAGATTTATGCTAAGTAGGGCTTGCTTAAAAGTTAAAAATTATGCCCGACTACTGCGTTAGTCTAGTTTAGTTCGTCCAAGTTAAAGTTCCTCCAATTTCAAATCGTCAATATATAGCAGGAAAAAGCCTAGAAAAACTGTCATTAGTGATCGCCAAAACGGTTGAATAGGTATGTCCCAAATCAACCCCCATATACCACACCAGGAAGTGATGATTGCGAGCAGAGTATACATAGTTGATAGGTTAGGATATTTGGTTTTGAAATTATAGAAAAGCTTTTCCCTCGAATTCATTTCTTCGAAATCTTTTTCCATAGGAGTTTTTTTCATAAGCACTAGCTCCTCCAAGGATAGGTCATCTATCCAGAGCGTGAACAAACCAATGATTAACAAAGCAAGGTGACGCATCACCACTTTTAGGGCAAACTCAGGGGCAGGCTCCTCAAGCAAATTGGCTCCTTGTGCCCATGTATCCGAGATCAGGACAGCGCCACTCCAGATGCCTATGATACAAGTTGTTACATATAGAGCGTGGATGTTAGGGTATTTAGTCTTGAGGGTATTGAAGAACTTCTCGCGCAGACTAGGGCGACTAGAGGGTTTTGGTTGGATGTCTGAAATAGCTGATTTGATGGGTTTTTTAGGGTCCATATTAAGTTTGCTTAAATTAGAACTCAAGTAAACCGATTGGGAGCAGGTCAAAGTTGCAGAACATTTGTACTATGTCCCATGAGCGCAAGCTTAAACCCATTAGGGGGCTATAGATAATGTAAAAATATTATGCATAAGTGAGATGCTGCCCCTATTACCAATTACCAATTACCAATTACCTATTACCTATTACCCAAATTTAGTACAAATGTTCTGCATAAGTGACATGCTCCCAACCGATTTATTTTAATACTTTATTTTAATACACTTGTGGATTCACACAATAGGGTAATCGCTTACCCAAAAGTCCAGCAATAAGATTATTCACGGCCATCGTAGCCATTTGCGATCGCGTTTGATAAGTTGCACTGCCAATGTGAGGGGTGATGATCAGATTATCCAAGCTCAACAAGGAACTATCCATGGGAATGGGCTCTGGTTTAGTTACGTCCAGAGCAGCAGCAGCGATTTGACCATTGCTTAGAGCTTGGTACAATGCTTCTGGATCTACGATTGCTCCTCGTGCCGTGTTGATCATGATCGCTGAGGATTTCATCAGCTCAAACTGGGGAGTACTAAATAAATGGTAGGTTTCTTCAGACAGAGCAGTGTGAATGGTAATAAAGTCTGATTCCCTTAGGAGCACGTCGAATTCAGCATACTTTACACCCAAAGATTTTTCTAATTCTGAGTCCCGTCGATGCCGACTGTAATAAAGAATTTCCATATCAAACCCTCGCCCACGACGAGCAACAGCTTGACCAATGCGTCCAAAGCCAACAATTCCTAAAGTAGCACCGCTGATGTTTGGTCCTAGCAATAAGGTCGGTTCCCAAGTCTGCCAATGACCAGCACTTACAAATTGGTCTGCTTCAATCACTCGCCGTGCTGTTGCCATGAGTAACGTCCAGGCTAAGTCAGCTGTTGCCTCAGTCAGGACACCAGGAGTATGACCAATGGGGATACCCCGGATGCTGGCAGCAGAGATATCAATGTTATCGTAACCTACTGCTAATTGGCTGATTACCTTCAGGGATGGTGCAGCTTCGAGGATTTGCTTGTCAATGGAATCTGTGAGTAGGCACAGTAAGCCATCGATTTCTTTGACTTTGTTCAGCAATACCTCGTAGGGAGGCGGTTGACGCTCTGGCCAGATTTCCACATTGGCGATTTGGTGGAGTTGTTCGAGTCTGGTATCAGGAAGGCGGCGAGTTATGAAGACTTTGGGTTGAGACATCGGGTGGGTCAGTTGTTGTGGCTATAAAAATTTTCGTCTGCATCTCAAGGACTAGATTATAGAGTAGATTATCAAGGGAATTTTCAAGGGGAATTTGCTATTAGGATTAGCTGCTTCTTCCAGCTAACGATTCATAAAATCTTCAGGATTCATCCCCAGTTGTTTTAGTTGAGCTTTCAAAGCATCAAGGTTCTGTTCAGCTTCCGCAGCCCGTTGCTCAGCTTGAATAGCCCGTTGACGTTCTTGAGATGCTTCCAGTTCAGCCTGTTCAGTTCTTTCCTCTGGGGAGGGATACCGTTTCCCGTGAAGGTCATACCAATAAAGCCATTCCCGACTCCAATCCTGATAACTTCCTAACTCTGTACCAATTCCTAACCCAATTTCTGGCATCCACACTGGATTCCCGCTTTGACGCACATACACCCCATCTACCAAGCGATGAACCTCAAAGGGCTCCCCTTTGCGTGGATAATAACTGTCGCCATCATAAATTACATAATATAGGAATCCTAATTCGGCATAGTCTAATTTTTTCTGGTCGTACTCGCCATTGTAGGTTTGAGAGACATTTTCGATGGCTAGAATTGGCACGGTGTTGTTTTCTTCCCAAAGCACATAACTTAAACGTCCTTGACGACCCTTGGGACGAATTTTGCGCCGGTCTACTCCTAAACTTAAGAAAGCGTCAGGAACTATCGCGCTTTGGTTAGGGTGGTAATAGTAGCCCATATCAATTCCAAAAAACCAGTCATAGCGCTGTTGCCAGATTAAGGATAAGATCCCTTTGAGCAAGTGGGGAATTAAATCTTGCAGTTCGTTATCCACAGGGGTGTTATCAGAAGAGGGTAACTCCTCGGAAGTAGGAAGATATTGTAATGGGTCATACTTTAGCATGGTGATTCCCCTTAGTTAGACCTGGCTGATTGCATTTTACCCAAACTAGAAACTAGAAGAACTAGAATTCCCCACACCAGACCTATGAGCTTATAGGGTTAGGATGCAAGTTAAGGCGCAAGGGAAGCGTTAAAAAAAGACCCCACAAATTCTTATAAATTCTGATCTTTCCACTCTATATAATGATTGATTGGATTCCTTCCCACTCAAGGTGGGATGCAGAAGTGTTTAACTTTAGATCAGGGAACTTCGGATGAACTAGTTTTAGATTAACTTGGTATCTTTAACTACAGTTTTTAGCATCTT
>NZ_JAAHHW010000021.1 GCF_010692325.1 Moorena sp. SIO3I8
TGATAGCTTAAATCCAATATCCCTGTTGTACTTAGATAGATTTTCTTTGGCTTAAGTGCTCTTCATGGCTTATGATACACTGTCAAGTTTTCACTGTCAAATTTTCGGTCAATTTACAGTGATTTTATCACTTTCTTTCAATGCGATTACCCTGTATTAAAAACGCTGTATAATTATTGGTTTTTCGTTAATTTACCATTGAAAGTTGTAAATTAACAATTTTAAACTTTCAATGGTAAATTAACAATTAACAATCAACAATTAACACTTAACTAATCTCTACTCCCTGTTCCCTCTTCTGAGTTCCCTATTCCCTGTTCCCTACTCCCTATTCCCTAATATCTATTGCATCTAAGAGCGAATCTCATCTAACTTAGCACGCACTTTCTGGATATCTTGCCACATCAGCCACTTTGGACTACCTTGATCTCGTTTGGGATTCCGCAGTAGGTAAGCAGGATGGAGAATTGGCATACACCACTTATGCCCTTCCCATTCCATCCAGGTACCCCGAATCTTAGTAATCCCCTTCTTGTTACCAGTTAAGCCTTTTACCGCTGTGGCACCAGTGAACAGAATAATTTGGGGGTCTACTAGGCGAATTTGCTCCAACAAGTAAGGTTTGCACGCTTCAATTTCATCAGGAGTAGGAGTGCGGTTACCAGGAGGTCGGCACTTCACCATGTTACAAATATATACATCTTGTTCACTATCGATTTTCACAGATGCCAAAATTTTCTCCAACAGTTGCCCTGCTCTGCCTACAAAGGGCTTACCAGTCTCATCTTCTTGTTTACCCGGTCCTTCCCCAATAATCATAATTAGGGCATTAGGGTTGCCACGTCCAATAACAGCCTGAGTGCGGGTAGCTCCTAATTCGCACCGTTGGCAAGATTGACAGTGTTCTGTCAAGGATTCCATGGTGTCGTAAGTGCCAGGAGGAATAGGGATTTTGGCATCAGTGGGGATTAGCTCCCTTTGGACATTGTTGGGCTGTGATGGGGTTAACTCTGATTCGTCAAAAAGACTAAGTTGTTCTCCGTTGGACATGAGGGCTCACAGAAATTTTTGCAGGCATAAGGCACCTTACTACTAATAGTAGATTCAGGAGATTGTGAGCAAGTAATTATTACAATCTTTCTTTTGATACAGTAATCTTGACAAAAATCCGTAATTATAATATATATCAGGCAACTTCATACCGGAGGAAGCCATGCACACTGCCCCGCTGTTTAGCGATCGCGCTGATGCCGGTGAGCAGCTCGCTCAAGCACTTATCCCCTTGGTGAGCAGGCTGCACGCTACAGGTATTGATGCAACGCCTATTGTATATGCACTACCTCGGGGGGGTATCCCAGTAGCAGCACCAGTAGCTCGGGCACTGGATTGTCCACTAGATATTGTAGTGGCAAAAAAAATTACCACGGCTCGCAACCCAGAATTAGCAATCGGTGCGGTGACTTCCTCGGGAGTTGTACTTTGGTCTGGGCAAAGGCGATGGCGAAACAAAAATGCTCAATGGCAGGAAATAGTATTAGCTCAAGCTCAAGAAAAAGCCCAAGCTCAGCTAGCTCAACTGCAACCGGGTTGTCCGAAAACCAATCCTACTGGTGCCCTAGCGTTGCTGGTTGATGATGGCATTGCTACTGGAATGACCATAGCAGCAGCAAGCGCAGCAGTAAAAGCCCACAATCCAGCACAGGTCTGGATTTGCACACCAGTGGCACCAGGAGGATTAATACCCTGGTTATCACAATGGTGCGATCGCATGGTTATCTTACAAACACCGGAACCCTTTCTAAGTGTCAGCCGCTTCTACCTCAAATTTCCTCAAGTTAAAACCGAGGAAGCTCTAAGCTATTTACAGGAGCATAACTATAAGCATAACTATATTAGAATATCAGAGTCTTCAGTCAACGCTAGCCTAGAGCATTAACTAGCTACTTTAATTTATGAGACTTTGGCAGTTTTGGTGGCGAACATTAGTGCTTTCAACCCAGTACAATCCACCAGAGTTCGTTGAATTAATGATGACCTCATTGGCAATGGCATTACTAGCCACCTGGGGATATTATACCGATGACTGGCCCTATCTGGTACTCAGTTCTAGCTTTGCTATGGGAGCAGCCGTATCCATGTGGGTCAGGGGTACAACCATGCCTTCCTCTAATTCCCCTATGGTTCAGGTAATGGCTATCGTGTTGATTATCTACAGCTTTTATGCTTTTTCTCACCTTGTCGATGACATTTTGACTTAAATGTACACTGCTAAATACTCTGGTGATACCCAATCGACTAACCAAATTCCATTATCAGAACAATAGAAGCTGTGACCAGCTTTGTGCATAGCTGCGGCATCAATGGCAAAAACCACAGGGCGACCATGTCTTGCTCCCACTTTTCTGGCAGTTGCCATATCTGTCGATAGATGAACATGATGTCGCGACATTTTACACAAACCTTGCCGGAGAATTGACTCAACTGCCCGGTGACCTGTGCCGTGATACAGCACATCTGGTGGAACCACAACTTCTAGTTGTAAATCGACTTTGACCGTATGACCTTGATTGGCACGAATTCGGGTACCTGTGGAGTCGAAGGAAAAGCGCTTCTTGTCATTTTTGGCAACTACTTGATCTAAATCAGCACGGCTGATCCGAAAGGAATGCTTTTTACAAGCTGCCAGTAGTTCCTCAACACCAACCCAGCCACCAGGAGCGAGTGTGATTCCAATTCTCTGAGGCTGGTGCCGAAGATGCTTACTCAAATATTTACTAATTTTGACTAACCGAGACGGATTCATATTGATATAGTAGTTTGCTATTTTTTAAGTACATATTTCTGGGTTTTTAGGGAACAGGGAATAGGGAACAGGGAACAGGGAATAGGGAACAGGGAACAGGGAATAGAGCAGTTTGTATGCAAACTAAGTTATTTATTATTGCAAATTAATAAGTCGATTTTATTTTTTTAACTTCATTTTCATAATTAAATTATCTGCAAATCGCTATTATTTTATAATAGTGGTGATAAACATTATTAAAGACCGCGCTGCATCGCTTTTCGTCAATTATTATTCCCGATTCCCGATTCCCGATTCCCGATTCCCGATTCCCGTTCCCCTCCTGGGAGGGGTTAGGGGTGGGTTCCGATTCCCGATTCCCGACTTCTGGAACAAGTCTAGTCGATATCATGGTGTAGTTCTGAATTGCGAAAGTAACCTTGAGAAGATCCAAGCAATATTCCAAGCATCATCTCCTCCCCGGTGGTGAGTACCTTCCAACGGTAGATTCAGTAAATCCAAAGCTTGTGCCATACCAACTTCATGGGGCAAAGCATAACTAATGGCAAACAAGGTCTTGATGTTGATATGTCTGGAACCGAAGGGATATCTCACAAAACGCGATGTACACTGTTTCTGAAATTGATTTCTATCATAATCCCCATAGCTGGCCCACACTCGCCGAGCAGATAAATACTTATCCTGTAGAATTGAACACGCTTCAACAAACGATATTCCCTGGTCAACTTGCTCCTGGGTTAATGTAGTTAGTTTGGTACAAAATTCACTGACCCTTGAGCGTTCTGGTTTTACCAAAATACTGTCTTTTTCCAGGGGCTTCCCAGAAACAACATCCAATACACAAATCCCAATTTCAATGATTTCGTTTTCTTGTCCTGGGGGTGGCTTCCCTTGCCAACAGGTGGCTTCAACATCCACAACAAGAATTTGGTCGAGTTTTTTGGACATATTAGCCTCCGGCTAGTCGATGTTGGTCAGAATGTATAATTTAGAATGTAGAATTAAGAATTAAGAATTAAGAATTAAGAATGTAGAATTAAGAATGTAGAATGTATAGCGTTTCTAGGATTTATTAGGTACGCTTATCAAGCTCAAAGTCCCCCTTGATAAGGGGGAGCAACGGGGGATCCATTTGTACCTGATGGCATAGCGATGCAGCGCGGTCTTGGGGGTTTCCCCCATGAGCGACTGCATCAAGACAGAGAATTGCTATAGAAGACAGAATGTAGAATGTAGAATGTAAAATTTCAAATTCTAAATTCTAAATTCTACATTCTACATTCTCAAATACTGTGTTTGTATTACATTATAATACAAATTGCCAAGCATGTCTACTCAAGACTCTCCAACTCCAGACTCAGTACGTAAGCATATGCGCTACGCGCACGCTACTTGAGGTGCCGTCAGCCGTTGGCCAATGACTGATAGCTGATAGCTGATAGCTGATAGCTGATAGCTGATAGCTGATAGCTGATAGCTGATAGCTGACCACTGACCACTGACCCACTCAAGACTCACGACTATCAACCAGTCTCCGGATCGGCTTGATTGATCCGACAATAATAATTAATCCGGAAAGGGCAACAATAGGGACAACTGGCAGAAAACCGAAGGTAAGACTTTTGGGAATAATCCCCAACTGAAAGCCAATCACTGCGGCTTCACCCACAAGAATCGATACAATACAGGTCAGAGGATGAATAGTTCTGCTATACAATACTGCAATTACCGTCGGAAACAGTACTGCTAATCCGGTAAAGGCTTGGGTTGCGATCGCAGTAATCGTATCTGGGGGATTTTTGGCGATAATTAAACCAATAATTGCCAATAAAACAATCAGTAGTCTACCAACAAAGGTTTGTTCTTTGAGGGAAGCGGTTTTACGGAAATAAGCAAAATAAATATCTCTAGTTAGCATGGAACTGAGAGCCAAAAGCTGGGAGTCTAAGGTTGACATCAAAGCAGCTAATGCTCCGACCATCACTAAAGATGCTAGCCAGATTGGTGTATGTTCTGCTAGCATCATCGGAAACACTTGATCAGATGCTTTTCCTGTCAGGTCAGAAAAGGAAATATGTCCCCACATTCCGATTAGTACCGGACAAATAAACATGATAGCGCTTACTAGGGGATAAATCACTACCGAAACTTTTAGGGAATTGCTAGTTTTTGAGGTATAAAATCGCATGAACATCTGGGGAAACATAGGAACACTAAGCATCCAGAGAATCATGAAGCTAAACCACTTACGATAGGTAAAAAAATTATCTATACCCTGTCGAGAAAACAATTCAGGTTTGAGGGTGTAGACAGTACGGTTAGCTTCAGCAATCCCTCCTAGACTAGAAGCAATTGCTGCTACTGCTGCTAACATTAAGGTAAACATTAAAACCCCTTGGATAACATCGGTTAGGGCAACGCTTCTCATTCCCCCCATGAACACATACAGCACGATTACAACTGTCAAAAAGGTAGCCCCTGTAAAATAGGGAATTTGTCCATTGGTTAACGTTTCAAGAATATAGCCAGCTCCAATCGGTTGTAGGGTTAAGTAGGGAATGGTGAAAATTACCATAACCGCCAGAAAAATTAATTTGAGGGTATTGCTAATCCCAGGGGATACACCTGTGCTACGGAAACGAGCTTCCATCAATTCAGAAGGGGTGATTAAGCCGTGTTTGTTGCCTAAAAGCCAGACTCGATAACCGATAAAATAAAAGGTTAGTGCGATTAAGCCAGTTCCAAACCCCATCATTCCGTAATAACTCAGACCAATGCGATACCCTGATCCTGAAAATCCCAGAAAAGCAAAGGCGCTGAAATTGGTAGCAATTAGGGTGAAAAATAGGAGAATTGCTCCCATGTTACGGTCAGCTAAAAAATAATCGTCAGGGGTGTTTTGTTGTTGGCGATAACCAACTAGTCCTACCACAAGGGTTACTAATAAATACCCGGCCAGCACAACATAGGGAATAATCGAGTCTAGTGTCATCTCCTTAACGGTCTTCCTTAGACGAAGTTTCCCAGAAATTTAGCACAAATAGTAACAATGCGATCGCGAGGAGAATTTGTAAGGCAATAAAATAGAATACCCAGGGGGGAAGATGGAGCAAGGAGAAGGAAATGTCTTGCTGCCAAGACCAGAAATCTTGGGATAGCAGGAAAATTACCGTAAAGCAGAAAAACCAGAAAAATGAGGATTTTAAAATTGGCATCAGCACTTTAGGAAAGGGAGTAGGGAGTAGGGAGTAGGGAGTAGGGAGATGGGAGATGGGGAGATGGGGAGATGGGGAGATGGGGAGATGGGGAGATGGGGAGATTTTTATTAAGGGTAATTGTTACAACATGATATTATAATTCTATTTTTATGAGTGTTTTTGCATCCATTGAGATCCACCCTTAGGGAGTAGGGAATATGGAATCAAAATTATCACAATTCCTAAACGGATTGCTATTACTAGTCGCGACATTAATGTGAATCGTAAAAAAGAGCACTAACTAAGGTATGGTAGACAATAGTGTTTTCTTACTGATCAACCATTATAGATAAGCTAGTGTCCATTTAATTTGCCTATTTTCTAGTTTCGGGAAAAGTCGTCAATCCCTCTTAGCCTCTTACCCTGCCCCACTCTCCTCTCATGTTGAGTATTTAAATTAGATGGGTTACAGCTTACTAAGGGTTACAGGTACTATAGCAATGTTCCCTATTCCCTATTCCCTGTTCCCTATTCCCTGTTCCCTATTCCCTGTTCCCTAAAATCCCAAAATTGTGTACCTCACCCAATTGAAAACCGCTCTATAAACGGCATGGCCAATTTCCCTCATCGACCGTTAGCCGTTGATTTATTTGCTGGTGCTGGTGGTTTCTCCCTAGGGATTGAGCAGGCGGGGTTTGATGTTGCCCTCGCCGTTGAACAAGACCCAATTCATGGGGCAGTGTATGCCTTCAATTCCCCCCAAACCAAGGTTTTATGTACCGACATTGCTACCCTGTCTGGTCAGGAAATTCAGAAAGCCCTGAGGGAGTGGGCAACTGAAAGGGGGCAAAACCAAGACTGTAATCAAGACTGTACAGAGGTTTCATCGAAGGTTTCTACCATTGATCTAGTCATTGATCTAGTGATTGGTGGACCCCCTTGTCAGGGATTCTCCTTGATCGGTAAGCGTCAAGTAGATGATGCACGCAATAATTTAGTGTTTGAGTTCTGCCGTTTGGTCAAAGAACTCCAACCACGCTATTTTGTGATGGAGAATGTTCCAGGCTTAGCTCAGAAGAAATACCAAGACCTGTTCGAGCAGCTAATCAGCGAGTTTAAAGCAGCTGGCTACACCATAACTGAGCCAGTCAAGGTCTTGAATGCAGCAGATTTTGGCGTGCCTCAAAAACGGCGGCGGTTGTTTTTACTGGGTTCTAGGCTTGGGGAAACACCAGTGGCTTATCCTGACTCAGAACTAGGCTCTCACCAATGGGTAACTGTTAAGGATGCGATCGCAGACTTGCCTAACTTAGATGATTTTCCCGAACTCCAGAAAACCGATTGTGTTGAACTAACACCAGAACAGCTAGACCTGCTCCAAGCTTTAGCCATGCCCTATGTAGAAAAGTTAAGGGATATAATCACCGATCCTGGTAACTTTGCCTATCCCCGCCAGTGGAATCCTCAACTATTGACCAGTTCCCTGCAAACCCAGCACACGGAAGCCTCTATTGAGCGGTTTAGAAACACACCCATGGGCGAGGTAGATACTACCAGTCGCTTACGACGCTTACACTGGGATCAACCATGCCATACCCTAAGAGCAGGTACTGGTTATAAAAACGGTCGCTACACCTCTCCTCGCCCCATTCATCCTGATTATCCACGGGTCATCTCGGTGCGAGAGGCCGCTAGACTGCACTCATTTCCAGATTGGTTTCGCTTCCACCAGACCAAATGGCATGGATTTCGACAGGTCGGTAATGCTGTACCACCACGATTAGGACGGGTTTTGGGTAAACAAATTATGACAGCCTTGGCCCTTGAACCATCAGTGCCAACCACAACTATCAAGCTCTCAGATACGAAATTATTAGCCTTTAGACAGTTCCAGGCATCTAAGTATTGGACTATAGTGATATTTATTCCTTTTTTAGTCTGCTGCTTCCCATCTCCGATCGTTCTCTTCTCCTAGAATCAACATGCTGTATATCACGACCGTCAACGCTGATCGGCTACTAGTCTGCCATCGTTGTAACTCAGATCACAGGTTAACCCCTATCCCATCACCACAAATTTTGATCTCGAATCACTACTAGCTAGGACTCTCTCTCACAGACTATCTCTTCAAAATTGCCGATAGTTAAAATTACAGAGATTATGTGGAGCCCATGAAACCCTCTCAAGTGATCTTCCCCAAATTCCCAGTGCAGCACATAGCTAAGCGTATTATTCATATGCGCCAAATTACCCGCATTGACCAACAGCTCTTTATGTCAGCTTTACTAGCCAAGGCATCACTTTCACTAGAAGAGCAAACCCTAGTCCAAGAGATTTATGACGGTTTGAACCGTGGATTGATTCGAGTAGTGGAATAAACTATATCACTTCTGATCATGAGGGTCAAACCAATCAATTCTAGGGGCGCTTCCCTTGCGCCCGAACCCTGTGCGCTCTTAAACCTGTGGTCGGCAGCAAGTGATATCATGTGCGGTTGAATACTTACACGCTTGCGCCGAATCGAAGGCAGAAAGCAGCTATGCTGAAGTAAAGGAGTAAGGTTTAATCCCAGAAGGTTTTTTATCACTAATTATCCGGACATAATATCAAACAACCCCCAACCTGGAATTATATCATCTCCGCATAATTACTCTTAATACAAATTTTTCCGAGCACCTGAGCACCCGATCAACCCATCTGCTAGTAAAGCATGACTACCTAGATCTAAAAGAGATCAGTGTTTATCTCAGTTTTTGTTATTATAATCTTTTGTGAGTTGATAGTTGCATTGAACTCTGGCTGATCGTGTATTGTCAGCCAGGTGCAACTTTTCTTGGCATTGCTGAATCGAGGGATGAATATCAGTGGGGTGGGCATCCTGCCTGCCGGATAATTGTAACGGGCAAGATGCCCGTTCCACAAAAGATGCCCGTTCCACAAAAGATGCCCGTTCCACAAAAGATGCCCGTTCCACAAAAGATGCCCGTTCCACAAAAGATGCCCGTTCCACAAAAGATGCCCGTTCCACCGATTCCCAAGGCGGGATACTGGCAAGATGCCAGTTCCACCGATTCCCAAGGCAGGATACTGGCATCTTGCCCGTTCTACCGATTCCCGATTACCTACTCCCTACTGCCTACTCCCTACTCCCTACTCCCGAATGGCAATCAAGATTGGGCAATATCTGATCAACAGGAGTACCCCTAAACGGATGGGCGGTCAGAATAATCGTGCCATCCTTTGCTGTTACCCAGCCTTGGGCTTCGATAATCACTTTTTTTTCTTGGGGAGGTTGAGGCTGTGTTACTGAAGGTTGCTGCTGTAATCGTTGTCTGCTGGTGCTGGCTAAGCCAGGACGAGTTCGCCACCCCACTGTTCTGTGGGCATTAATCACCGGATCTTCTGGAGTCGGTGGTAAACCCCCTTTTCCGGTAATGAAAAAGGAACTCCCGCCAGCAATCCGATTATTCTCAAAGCCACAAAGGTCATTGGCCAGGATCGCTTCTGCATCTACAGGGCTTCCTGGCAATTCGGTTAAGCCTGAGGTGGGGTCTACCTGTGAGATGTTGAGGATTACGTCACCGTTGAAGGATGAGCCAAGGTTGGAGGTGGAAGTGATGTCATTGTCTGGAGTGAGACGGTCGCGAAACTCTAAGCCAAAGATGCCTTGGGCATTAATCTCAACACGACCTCCTCGACCTTCTTCAGCATTGGCGGTAATGTCGCTATTTCCCAGACCGACTAGGGTATCAGTATCAATAAATATATTGCCCCCATCGGTATTCTGGGCGTCAGTATTAATTTTGCTTTCGTTGAGGAGTCGGATGTCACCAGCTTCTAGGATAATATTGCCTTCTTGTCCTGCTGTTTCTGCTGTGATGATTCCTTTGTTGTCAAGGAAGATGGAGTTAGCATTAATCTCTACCTTGCCTGCTGAAGTTCTCTGTTCAAAACTTCTAGCACTAACTTCTGCTCCATCAGAGATTATTAACTTGTCAGTGGTAATATTCAACAACTCTCCGGCATTTCCTGTGCCTTCAGTTAGAGTAAACAAGCCGCTGGGAAACTCACCATCGGCTGAGGTACTAGTACCAATGATTTGAACACTAGAGGAGGCATTGACAGTCACATTTCCCCCGTCCCCTTGACCAAAAGTGGCAGCTGAAACTTGTGCTCCATCTTTGAGAATTAACTTGCCAGTGGTAATATTGAGATCTCCCGCTTTTCCTTTCCCTTGAGTTTGAGTAGACAAGCGACTGAGACGCCGACCATCAGCTGAGGTACCAATCACTTGAACCGTAGAGGAAGTATTCACATTCAAATCTCCCCCATTCCCTTCACCAAAAGTGCCAGCTGAAACTTGTGCTCCATCAGATACAATTAATTGCCCAGTGTTAATACTCAAATTTTGCGCATTTCCTATCCCTTCAGTTTGAGTAAACAAGCCGCTGGAAATCCTGCCATCGGCTGAGGTACCAATCAGTTGAACAGATTCAGAGGCATCCACAGTCAAATTTCCCCCATCCCCTTCACCAACAGTGGCAGCTGAAACTTGTGCTCCATCAGATACAATTAATTGCCCAGTGGTAATATTTAACTCTCCCGCATTTCCTGTCCCTTGAGTTTGAGTACGCAAGCTGCTGCCAATCCGACCATCGGCTGAGGTACCAATCACTTGAACCGTAGAGTCGGCATTCACAGTCAAATCTCCCCCGTCCCCTTCACCAAAAGTACTAGCTGAAACCGCTGCTCCATCAGATACCATTAACTGCCCAGTGGCAATACTCACATTTCCTGCTTTTCCTATCCCTTCAGTTTGAGTAAACAAGCGGCTGGTAAACCCACCATCTGCTGAGGTACCAATCAGTTGAAAAGATTCAGAGGCATCCACTGTCACATTTCCGGCGTCCCCTTGACCAATAGTGCTAGCATTAACAACTGCTCCATCAGAGACGATTAACTCCCCAGTGGTAATACTGACATCTCCCCCTTTTCCTATCCCAGAAGTTAGAGCAAGCAAGCCGCTGCGAGACCGACCATCGGCTGAGGTACCCATCACTTGAACCTTGGAAGAGGCATCCACAGTCAAATTTCCGCCGTCCCCTTCACCCCTTGTGCTAGCATCAAAAACTGCTCCATCAGAGACGATTAACTCCCCAGTGGTAATACTGACATTTCCCCCTTTTCCTATCCCAGAAGTTAGAGCAAACAAGCCGCTGGGAATCCTACCATCGGCTGAGGTACCAATCACTTGAACCTTAGAAGAGGCATCCACAGTCAAATTTCCGCCGTCCCTTTCACCCAAAGTGCTAACTGAAACAAATGCTCCATCAGAGACGATTAACTCCCCAGTGGTAATACTGACATCTCCCGCTTTTCCTATCCCAGAACTTAGAGCAAACAAGCCGCTGGGCAACTGACCATTAGCTGAAGTACCAATCACTTGAACAGTAGAGTCCGCATCCACTGTCAAATTTCCGCTGTCCCCTTCACCAAAAGTGCTAGCT
Source organism: Moorena sp. SIO3I8 (assembly GCF_010692325.1). Taxonomy (GTDB): domain Bacteria; phylum Cyanobacteriota; class Cyanobacteriia; order Cyanobacteriales; family Coleofasciculaceae; genus Moorena. The sequence continues at coordinate 11,508 of NZ_JAAHHW010000021.1, forward strand.
GAAACTTGTGCTCCATCAGAGACCATTAACTGCCCAGTGGTAATACTCACATCTCCCGCTTTTCCTGTTGCTCCTGGAAGAACTAGGGCTCCCAAGAGGCTGCGAGTACCATCAGACGCACCAACCACTCGCACAGATTCAGTGGCATCCACTGTCAAATCTCCCCCCTGTCCTGAGCCGGATACATTAGCACCTATAATAGAACCATCCTCAAGACTCAACTGAGAAGCATCAACAACTATGCCACCGCCACTGCCACTACCTTCGGTATTCGCAAACACAAAAGAGCGATCGCGTAAACTCACATTAGCTCCCTGCACCTGGATACTGCCACCACTTTCGCCACTGGTAATAACAAAAGCACCGTCAGACAAACTAATATCCTGAAACGCTGGAACTGCTGAATAATCCAACACAAAACTAGTATCGGTTGGGGTCAAGTTCACCACACCATTACCCACACTCCCCAGCTCAATCCGTCCATCCAATGCAGCTATCAAACCACCAGGAATAGTAACCTCACCACCAATCAGCCCTAAGGTTTGACCATTTGGTACCAAAAACAGACTAGACTGATTAGTAATACTTCCGGGATTTGAGCCATATTGCAACCCAGATGGAATATTAATAGTTAATAACGGTTTATCATTGGGATTTTTTGCGCTGAATACTGTGCCATCGTCAAACAATATACTATCAGCAGTACTCCCAAAAAATGAGCCTCCCAGATCGAGTCTGCTATTGGACCCGAATACAATACCATTGGGATTTATCAAAAATAAATTAGCATTTCCCAATACTCCCAGAGTCCCCAAAATATTAGAAACATTTGTTCCAGTTACCCGACTCAGGATGTTGGCAACTCCTGCTGGATTCGCAAAATAAACTCGCCCAAACTCGGCCACATTGAAATCCGAAAAGCTGTGGAAGAGATTACTGTCTCTAATCGCTCCACCTTCTATCAAATCTGCCAGGGCACCATTAATAGTCACATTGGGTGTTACTACAGAACTGACCTTACCGAGGGTATTATCTGGGGTTATTTGCCCTAATGCCGTAGTTGCACCCAGTAGAGAACAAAGAACAAAAGGACTTGCTGCGACAAGTTGGTCAATCCGAGGTTTCATGTTAATCAATAAAGATGCTCCCGATTTCTCGGATTATTTCATAAACTATGAATTAAGCTTTATTGATGTAACAATTCTTGAAAAGACTTTACTTGAACTTCATAAAAATATAGCAAAGGGAACAGGGAATAGGGAACAGGGAACAGGGAATAGGGAGTAGGGAGTAGGGAGTAGGGAGTAGCGATGCAGTCAACTATTATTACTGTTCTGGATTACCTGTTCTGGATTACCTATTTTGGATTACTTGTTCCCGATTCCCGATTCCCGATTCCCGATTCCCGATTCCCGATTCCCGATTCCCGATTCTAAATTCTAAATTCTTAATTCTAAATTCTAAATTCTAAATTACCTCTATTTAGTACCCTTTAAACTATCAAACTTATTATTTAAAAAGCCAGTAAAGATAGTAATCACTCGATGCTTTATATCCTTAATATTCACACTTACCGACATCCCTGATGCTAGGGGAAATGATTCTCCCAAACGTAAGCATTGAGCTGACGGCTGACAGCTGAGAGCTGTTGAGGTTAATGAATTGTTTCTCAAAGATGAATTCGCTATAGTCCGCTAGGTCATCAATTCCTACCAAGTTTAAAATAATTTCAGTTATAAGCCAAACGATGATTTTATGCCACATTACCCTGTCCTCTTTACCTGTCTAGTTTTAGAGTAATGAGCAGAGCCAGGAATACTGTCTCATTTTTTGCATCAGTTTTTGAATCAAGTGTTTTTATTAAGCTGATATTTGTGATTTTTATTAGATTAATTTAAGGCTGTATTCAGATTAAGTTTAAGTTACTTTCAGATTGACCAATAAATAGAGATACTCAACAAGCTTAGGGGTGGTTATAGCATAGTAATCAAGACTATTTATCTCAGTTTTTGTATCAGTTTTGCGATTTTATTCAGACTTATATCATTTTGAGCTCATATTACAGCGTTTTTTAATTCGGTGAGGTACACAGGATTTTTTCCCTGTTCCCTGTTCCCGGGAGCATGTCAGTTTTGTTAATTCCTGGTTTAGATCCCCCTAAATCCCCCTTAATAAGGGGGACTTTTGAATTGAATCGAATTCTTAATCACAGGGAGTTTTTCATCTAATTCCCCCCTTTTTTAAGGGGGGTTAGGGGGGATCCATGTACCTAATTACAAAGGTGACATGCTCCCCCTGCTCCCTGCTCCCTACTCCCTACTCCCTACTCCCTAGGAATTTATACCTCACCCAATTGAAAACTGCTATATGGTTTTTATGTAAGCTATTGAGCTTAGATAAAAAATGCGATCGCTAATCTAACTAGCGATCGCTAACAGTCTTGGGTAAACACCTTTTATGTAAGAACTAATCGGAACAGTCTTGGGATTAAACTAATGTGTTACACAAATGCATTAAATGCCTGCTCAGCAGCATCAAGATTGCCGAATACAGTCAGATTATCCTCGCCGCCAAGGATGGCTACTACCGCTTCTTGACCACTAACTGTTTCGCGACCGAAACTAATATTGCCCAAGAACTCATCAGCGAAATCAAAGCTATCCCCTGCCTGAAAGTCAGTGATTTGGTCAAAATCCTGGAAACCGTCTTGGAAGATTTCACTGCCGAAGGCGAAGATGTCTGCACCTGAATTGCCAGTTAACAAGTCATTGCCAACCCCTCCGTTCAAGACATCATTAACGCTACCACCAATGAGAGTATCATTGCCTTCATTACCGAAAACAGTACCATTAACAGTGCCTGCGATACCATCATAGGTATCATCACCCGCACTGAGTAGAACATCGCCGTTGATAGTGCCTTGGTTAACAATAGTTACGTCACCCTCAGCATCCTGAACATCAATAGCCACCTGAGGGCTGCCTGCAACAACACCACCGTTGATAGTGCCCCTGTTAATGATTTCGCCGTTGAGTTCGACTCCGTCCTCAATCAGTACTGCCGCATCAGTTTCTGAGGTCAAGGTGCCTTCATTGACAATATCACCATTGAAGACTGAGAGGTCAGTATTAGTACCCTGTCTGAGGCGAACAGCAGTAGCTCGGTTGTTGCCCACCGGCACACCACGTCCGATCACCGTACCTCGATTAATTACGCTACCTGTGACATCAGCACCGAGTTGTAGAGAAATGGCATCTCCATCATTGCCTTCACCCACATCGATCAGACCACTACTTTCGTTCACAATCGAGTAGGAAAGCGCACTCTGGTCAGTGTAAACCACACCATCCCGGGGACTGGCAGAGGTGAGAATCTGACCGAAGTTTTGAAGGCTAATATCTTGACCACCGATATTTACGGCACGACTAGCACTAGTGATAGTACCGAAATTTTGCAGCGCCCCAGAAGAGGTACCGCCATTGCCAAAGCTGACGCCATTGAAAGCACCATCAATCGTACCGTTGTTAACGATTGTACCGTTGAGTTCGACTCCCGACTCAATCAGGACACCACTGTCAGTTTCTGAGGTCAAGGTGCCTTCATTGACAATATCACCATTGAAGACTGAGACATCCGCTCCTCCGATGTCAGTACCCTGTCTGAGGCGAATCGCAGTAGCTTGGTTGTTACCCACCGGCACACCACGTCCGATCACCGTACCTTGATTAACCACACTGCCTGTGACATTAGCACCGAGTTGTAGAGAAATGGCATCTCCATCATTCCCCTCACCCACATCAATTACAGCATCAGGACCGTTGAAAATATCATAGGATGTAGCAGTCTGGTCAGCGTAAACGACACCATCCCGAGGACTTGCAGAGGAGATAATCTGGGCTAAGTTATCAACCCTGATGTTCTGACCACCGATGTTGACGGGACGACTATCACTGGTAATCAAGCCTTGGTTGGTTAATGTGCCAGAAGAAGCACCACCATTAAAGAAGTTGACACCGTTGAAGCTACCATCAATTGTCCCTGTTTCTGCGTTAAAAATGCTGGCATTAGTGCCGGTGATATCAACAGCACTACCATCAACATCTAATGTACCGAATACGGTTAAAGAATCCCCTACTCCAGGTAGTACTACGGGCTCGGTTAGAGTTTCTCCAGTGGGAATAAAAGTGTTTGACATCAAAGTTCCTCCGAATGCAAGTGAATGAAGTTGGTGAATGAAGTTGAGACTGGAAGTAAACACTGGTCTACCGGCAATAGACCAGTGTAATGTTTTTAACCTCAGGCAAACATTGACCCTTAGGCAAAAACCATAGCTTTCAACAGGGCATTAGCGCTTTTGTCTAGCCGCTAAGGTGTCTATATTTCTACAATGGCATTCGGATCAGAGCCTAATGTCTCAGTTTTTGTCTCAGTTTTTTACCTCAGTTATTTTAACTAGGCTTAGTTGTATAATTTTTTTCATACTTAACCCAGGGTGAGCTTAGATTTTTCTCAGAGTAATCTCAGGTTGAAGCATAAACCGATGAAATTAATCCTATTCAGAGCCGCTATATAGCATAAGTTTGAATAATAGTTGTCTCAGTTTTTGTCTCAGTTGTCTCAGTTTTGCTTTTTTTTCTCAGTTTGGCTTCAGTTTTATTTCATTGATACAGATTTTTTGAAGTCGGGAGTCGGGAGTCGGGAGTCGGGAGTCGGGAGTCGGGAGTCGGGAGTCGGGAGATGGGGAGATGAAATTGATGTTTAGCGGTGTGAGCGCTAAGAATTGGTATGACACAGGACTTACGCACTCAGATATATAAAATGTCTGTCACCCTCTGTTCCCAGATCCGCTGTTCCCAGATCCGCTGTTCCCAGATCCGCTGTTCCCTATAGCTAAAACCCTTGATTGTTGGTTTAACTGCCTAAAATGTCAATCATTTAACCTATCTACTTTAGTGATAGTGCTTAATTTTCGGCTGTTATCCCGGATCGGGTAATCAGTTAACGAAGGTGTGATCTGGTTGATAGGGTTTATAAATCAGATCTAAACATAGGAGGTCTTTTTTTATTGTCCAATAAAACTCCGTATCTCTTTCCCCTCTTGCCTTTTGCCTCTTGTATGCAAGCCTTTTCCGGCAATAATTTTGTTTACAACCCAGATATAAACGCGCTGATCGGTTGTTAAACCATTTATTGCTGCCTCAGTTTTAGTCAAGGGTGTAAGTTTCTGTAGCATTGCTACTCAAACCCCCTATTGCAGCAGTAAGTCAAGAGTGATTTCTGTGCATTTATCCACTAGACAGAGCTTGGTTAGTTAGCTAAACACCGCTCCACTCGCAGCTAGGGAGAGTTGGTTTGGTGAAGACCAAGCTTTTATTGTGCTGCTTTGCAACCACAACGTTTTCTGATGGCTGCTTCTACTTAATCGGTGATCAAGGTCAGCAATTGGAATTCAGTGATGAGGATAGCTCAAAGTTATGTCTATTTTTATGATCGGCACCCAACGCTCAGGCTCTAATTTATTGCGCCTGATGTTGAATCAGATCGGTGATCTCGCTGCTCCCCACTCCCCTCACATATTGCAGCGGATGATGCCATTACTACCTAGCTATGGGGATTTGAGTCAAACGGACACCTTTACCCTCTTAGTAAATGATGTGTGTCGTTTAGTGGAACTCAATCCCGTCCCTTGGGAGGGTGTGAATTTAGATACAAAGGAAGTAATTTCCCTTTGCCGAGAGCGGTCTTTGGTGGCGATATTTGCCTCTGTCTACGATATTATGGCACAAACTTGGGGAGCAAAGCAATGGTGTTGCAAAAGTTTAGCCAACGTTTACTACCTGCCAGAGATTACCGCCTATTTGGAAAACGCTAAATTTATCTATTTGTACCGGGATGGTCGAGATGTGGCGGTTTCTTTTAAGAAGGCAGTGGTTGGAGAAAAGCACTTCTACCATATTGCTCAAGAATGGGCAAAAGCTCAGCGTTTAGCACTCCAGATGCGCTCTCGCCTAAGTCCCGAGAGGTTTTTCAGTATCAGTTATGAAACCCTAATCAGCTCTCCTGAGACGACTCTGCAGGATCTGTGTAATTTCCTAGGGGTGCAGTATACTCCTGAGATGCTGGATTTCCATCAATCCCAGGAAGCTTCGAATGCTGCAACGTCTAGCTCCCTATGGAGTAATGTAACCCAACCTGTCATTAAACAAAACACTAAGAAGTTTCTCCAGGAAGCTACGGATGAGGAAATCCTGATTTTTGAATTGGTGGCGGGAGATGTACTTGATGCTCTCGGTTACGAACGGGTTGGGATTCTTAAAGGCAAAGAAATCAAATTCAGCAGCACTGCGATCGCTAAATTTAATGCGATTAACCAAAGGTTAAAAGCAGAAGTACGCCAAAAGATGGATCCTGAGGACTTAAAGCGACGGGATCGCCAAGCCACTTTGCTCAAAGAGATTAAAGCACGCCAGACCGTAGTGGCTTAAATAACTGACTATGTTAAAAAAACTGCATGTAAACTCGGAAAATCCCGAGTCGGTATCCCTTTGGTTTCTGTTCTGGAACTTTTTCAAGATCGGAAGTACAGCCTTTGGCGGTTTCATGGCTCTGATTTCCGTAGTTGAGAATCGGATGGTGCGGCGGCACAAGCTCCTCACCCATGAAGATATGCTAGATGGCATTTCCTTAGCCACTGTTTTACCTGGCCCAGTTGCTGCTAATGTAGTAGCCTATGTGGGCTATCGCTTGCGGCGGACTAATGGAGCTGTAGTCAGTGCTATCGGTGTGTTGCTCCCTTCTTTTATCCTGGTAATTGGTCTCACCATTGCTTATCTCCAGGTCGGGGAAATTCCAGCACTTCAAAAAGCCTTTGCGGGATTTATTCCTGCGGTGGCGGCGATTATCTTGAGTGCCGCCAGGCGCATGAGCAAAAAAGCGATCAAAGGCTGGCGGGAAGTAATGATTGCTTTGATAGCGGCAGTCCTACTCAAGGTAATAGGAGGATTCTACATTACTGTACTAGTCGTGGTGGGTTCTGGATTGGTAGGATGGCTTTGGTTAGGTGACACTAAGCAGTCGGGACAGGAGAATTCCCAAGCTCAACCGATTCAGGAGTCAATTCAGGGGATTTCCTGGCTGAAGCTGTCAGTCACCTTGCTCATCCTCCTGAGTTTTCTGTTGCTTTCTCTGATTCCCCTACCCTTTTTGGGGGAAACCAGCCTCGCGAAACTATTCGTCACATTTTCCGGCATGAGCCTAATGCTATTTGGTGGAGGCTACGTGTTCATTCCCCTGATTCAAGAAGTGGTGGTGAATAATTACGGTTGGGTGACTCAGACAGAATTTGCTAATGCGATCGCAATCGGACAAATTACTCCTGGACCAATTCTGATCAGCGCTGCCTTCATCGGTTATGTGGTGAAAGGGATTTCGGGAGCAATAGTAGCAACAGTAGGAATTTTTTTACCACCAGGACTGCTGATGGTAACCTGTTCCCACTTATTGAAACATATCAAAGAATCTACAGTCATTCAGGCGGCGCTCAAAGGAATTCGTCCTGCCGTCATTGGCATGATCATTACCGCTGCTATTGTAGTAGCTGGGAGTGCTGAATTTCATGTTGGCAGCCTGGTGATCTTTGCCGCAGCTTTAGCTGCCATGTGGCGGTTCCGCGTGAAGGTGCTGTTAATTATCCCGATTGCTGGAATTTTAGGCTTAGTACTTTACTCAATCTAGAATGGGTTGCTATAGCAAAGGGAACAGGGAACAGCGGATCACCGGAACAGGGAGCAGGGAGCAGGGAGTAGGGAACAGGGAACAAACATTCTCTCAATTGATTTAGGATTGCTATAATATAGAGTTTTAAAACAAGTTGTAAAGTTATAGATTGTCGAAAAAGGCAAGAGGCAAGAGGAACCCACCCCTAACCCCTCCCAGGAGGGGAAGGCAAGAGGGGCAAGAGCTCCAGAGTTTTTTAGTAAAATAAAATAACACCTTCTCGGTTTACATCTCAAATACAAATGCTATAGCAATCCGTGTAGGAATGGTGAGAATTTTTGTTCCCTACTCCCTACTCCCTACTCCCTACTCCCTGTTGCCTGTTCCCAGAATTCCTAAACGGATCCCTATTAGCATGCCAACTTTTTAGCGTCAACGTTTCAATCAGCTTATCCAGGGAGCCATAATCCTCTGCCGGTAAAAATTTTTCTATCTTAGCAGCTACGAGGGCTGGATGGTTTGCTGGGATATTCAGAAGCGCTTCAGTCACTGCTGCGACTAATTGCGGGTCAGTACCCTTAACCGCAGCAATTGGCCACTCGGGATAGAGCTGGGTGGTATGAGTATAGAAGAATTCGTCCTTAGCCGAATCTAGGATTCTCAGCTGTTCCAGGTTTTCCAACAAGCCTTGGTTGAGCATCTTTTCTAATTGACCTGTACGGATAAACCCAACATCAATTTTGCCGTTGACTACGTCAAGCACGATCTTGTCTTGTGATTTGTTTTCCACAAAACTGCTGAAGTCCAGGAACGGGTCAATACCATGTTGAAGCAGATGATAGATTTGGAAAGTGCAGCCAGCCGCCGCCGTTTGAAAAGCCACGCAGGCTGCCTTCTTACCCTGCAGATCCTTCAGCTTGTAGATATTGCTATCGCTTCTGACGATGATCAGACCACCAAATTTTGTACCCACCTGAGGTCGAGAGTGGGTAAGTAGAAATTCCGTATCGTAGAGCCGACGGATTTGCACAGCTGCCAGAGGATTGTTGGTGGTAAAGTGCAAATTACCTTGGGCTACTTCAATGAATTGACTTTCTTGGGTAACAGGTACTAAGGAGAAAGGGCGATTAATCACCCCAGAGAGGTAGTTTAGGAGTGGCTGATACCGTTGTTTGACAGAATCCACGCTATCAATGATCAGCACACCCACCCGGACAGTATTGTCCGACACTTGTTGATGGGAAGTATCAACGGGTATCACTGATGGGTTTGCAGACTGTTTCTTCTCGCAGGCGGTAAGCCCTAGGATAAGAGCAATAGATACACCAGTCAACAGATGAATTATTGTCTGTTGATAACTTATTGAGTTTACTAGATTTTTAACCATCAAAACCGATTAAATTCTTCAATAATAAGAATCATAAAAATAATTTAAAATATATCTTATTTTTTATTTAGCAAGAGTTATTTCAATTGATGGATACTTTGATAAATTTTCGATGAAGTTTCGATGAAGTTTTAGATATCTCTTAGCCAGCCTTAGTTTTTACTGTCAGCAGTTGCGAGCATACACAAAAACTCCAAAAAACTCTACCTGTAGAGTTAGATATGACTATATCACTACTATCCATAGCGTATATTAATTAAATTGGCGTAACTCTTAAGGCATAAAATTCAGTTAATTGACTGAGATTAATTCCTAGATAAATATGGTTACATTAAAAACTGTAGTCAATCTATAAATTATAAATAGGTTGTGAACTCTCACCCGGCCAAGATTCCTGTAATACCAAGAATTTTTGGTTTATGGATTTTCACAACTCGTTTATAAACCCTATAGTTATCCTGATCGGAAAAATAGTCACAGTCCTATGCATTGTTCAAAAGACTTACCCTGGGAATTACCAGTCATACCTCAAGGGATAACCCAAGATCGACAACAGCACTACCATCAACAATCAAGTCAACCCACCGATTCCAACAATTCCCAACCACAAAGGAAAAGTAATGATCTGCGCACTCAATTATTGAAGACCATTCTCCCAGCGGTTTTAACCCCTCTAGGTCTGGCTGGACTATTCAGCTACAGTGCTATTTCCCGCAGCTCCCAACAGCAAGCTGAGCAACTATTAGAGAGTGAAACCCTAGTTGCGGGCAGAGTTTTCTATATATTTTTGGAGGAAGCAAAAAGAATACCTGCTACTTTGGCAGCTAGCCCTCTAGTAGTTGAGGCGGCTAGCACTGCAGCCAAAGTTTCTCAAGATCAAAACCTTTCCAAATTACCCTACGACGAGGTTGAAGAGTCTTTCTCGGCTACCCGGTTAATCCAGCCAAATCAAGCTCTCAATGATTACTTACGTAAAACTACAGAAATGTATGAGTTTGCCGAGATATCTTTCACCGAAAAGCACGGGTTTAATGTGGCTTACAACAGTCCTACTCCTGACTTTCTCCAACGGGATGAATACTGGTGGCAATATGCAAAAAATGATCCCAGTCAGCAGGTGATTAAAACGAAATTTGATCACACTGACGATAGGTTCGTGATTGAGTTCAGCAAAGCGATCACAGACCCAGCAACTGATGAATTCCTAGGGGTTGTTAGAGGAGTTTTGCCTGCCTCGGTTTTCAGCACCATATTTAAAAACCTGCTGAAGGATTTGGAAATTGGGGATTCTCAATCTATGCAGCTACTAGCCCTGAATAAAGACGACACTGTGGCTGTTGTTGATACCATCTACCAAGGGAAGAGTAAAGACCAGCCACAGAAACTGCTCGGGGCAAAGGATCAAGTAGTTGTACAGAACGTAAAAATTTTGCTCGAAGCTGTTAAAACTGGGCAAACAGTGCAGCAGAAGGGACTGACCATAAAGTCAGCTAATTCAGAACTTTTCCCAAACTTAAAGCTGGCCACCTTTGATCATAATAGCAGGCACTATATATTGGTTGCAGTTCCTGATAGCAATTGGACTGTGGCCGTCTCGATCAAACTTAGTGAACTCAGAGCAGCGGGTAGAAAAGCGGCAATAGGCTTTGCTAGTGTGTTCGTGCTACTGGGCATTATTATTACCTTGGTAGTGAGAGCTTTATCCGATCAGTTAGCAAAACCCTTGGGTCAGTTGGCTAATACTGCTAAGGCGGTGATTGCAGGCAACCTGAACGTTCAGGCGGAGCTTGTTGGTGCTACCGAGACGCAGCTATTGGCTCAAGTCTTTAATAACCTGGTGACACGGGTCAAAGGTCGATTACAGGAGCAAGAACAAGAAACTGAACAGGCGCGGACACTAGCGCTAGTCAGCAACCAGCTTCAGCAATCCTTAAACTTCGACAATATCCTACAAACTTCCGTTTATGGGGTACACCTTGCCCTCAAGACAGACCGTGTGTTTATCTATCGCTTTAATCCTGACTTCAAAAGCGGGATAATTGCAGCGGAGGTCGTAGATTCTGGTATGGTTGAAGCCCTAGGGCAAACTATTTATGAACCAATCACGACCGGGGAAATTAGACAGTTTAAGTTGGAGAAGCTTGTGAGTGTCGAGAACCTTCAACAAGCTACTCTAACTGGTGCTCCTGGCCAGTTCCTTGAACGCCTTGGTGTCGTAGCCAGCCTAGTTGCCCCAATTATAGTTGGGGGTGAACTTTTCGGCTTGTTGTATGCGAATGATTGCTCAAAACCCCACCCTTGGCAGGAGTCAGAACGTCAGTTAATGCAGCAGTTAACTAGACAAATCGGTGATGCCCTCACCCAAGCCCTGCTCCTGGAACAGCAGCAAGCCACGGTGGACATTTCCCAAACGTTAAATGAGATTACCGCTAGCATGCTTAAATCCCTAGAACGGGAAAAGATTTTCGCAGCTACGGTGGTGGGAATTAAAAGAGCGCTCTCGTGCGATCGCACAATCATTTACCTCCTCGAACAGAATCATAAAGGCTCAATGGTTGGCCTTTCAGTAACTCTGGATGGCTCTGTTACCCCAGAAACACAGAAGGAAGAGTTGGATTTTGCCCTAGAGGATGTTGATCACTACCAGTCACATCAGGTTCTAGCCATTGATAATCTTGAGGGTGAGTTGACCTACTACCAGCAGTCCCAAGTAGAGAGGCTTGGCCAAACTTCTCTACTGCTTGGAGCTAAGGCAAGTTTAGTGGCACCGATTTTCGTGGCAGGGAACTTGATTGGCTTTCTGGCTGCCCATCAATGTTCACAGCCAAGAGCTTGGCAGGAAACGGAGATTAACGTTTTGACTCAGGTGGCGATTCAATTGGGCTTTGCTGTAGAGCAGGCTAATCTCCTGGAAAAGACGGAAAGAATTTCTCAAGAGCAAAGACAGGAAAAAGAAGCACTCCAGGAGCAACTGCTGGTACTGCTTGAAAATTTGCAAGGGGCAGCACTAGGAGATCTGACAGTGCGCTCTGACCTGACTTTGGATGAGATTGGTAAAGTTGCTGATTATTCTAACACCATTATTGAAAATTTGCAAACTATCGTAACCCAGGTCAACAACTCAGCGGTTGAAGTCAATACCTTACTGGGAAACAACGAGGTGGTAGTCGGTCAACTAGCAGAAGATGCTCTTAAGCACGCTTCAGAAACCAATCACGCCCTGGATTCAGTGGAGCAAATCACCGATTCGATTCAAGCAGTGGCTGAGAATGCTGATCAGGCGGCGAGGGTGGTTGATGGAATTGCAACCACTGTTGAAGCTAGCAGCAGTGCTATTCATCTAACTCAGGAGAGTATCCTGGAATTGCGAGACACGATTGGCGAAACCACGTCAAGAGTGAACCAGCTAGGTAAATCTTCCGAGAAGATTGCTAAGGTGGTTGCCTTGAGCAACATGCTCTTGGTCCAAACCAATGTTTTGGCTATTAACGCTGAGATTGAGGCTGGGCGGTCTGGTAATGGGATTCAGGGTTTTGTCGTGATTGCCAAAGAAGTAAATCAGCTTACCAACCAATTGATCAAAGCTACCCAGGAAATTCACAAGATAGTAGATGAGATCGACCTAGAAACGTCTCAATTAGTGAAGGTAATGGAACAGAGCACTGCTGTGGTGGAGAAGGGGACAAGTCGAGTTGAGGAAGCTAAGCAGAATCTGAAACAGCTGAGGTCGGCTTCGTGCCAGATCGAGCAGCTAGTAGCAGCCATTTCCCAGGGGAGTGTTTCCCAAAGCGAAACCACTCAGAGGGTTGCTATGTTGATCAAAGAGATGGCTCAATTCTCGGAACGCACCTTTGATTCCTCTAGGGAAATTTCAAGTTCCTTAACCTCAACTGTAGCCGTAGCTCAGGAATTGCAGGAGTCGGTTAGTGGTTTAAAAAGTTAACAAAAATTTTTCAAACCCCTAGAATGCTTTAGGCTTTAGGCTTGAGGTTTTAGGTTTCTGACCTAGTGTCAGGGTGCCTAGTGTCAGGGTGCCTAGTGTCAGAAATGGGCTTTCTTCGATAGGATTTTTTTGTAGCAAAACCACTACATCTTTACCACTACTCTACTCCTTACTCCCTACTACCTACTCCCTACTACCATTAACCTAGGACAAAAGTCCCTCACCCAATTTATAACTGCTATATAGCCTTGAAAAATATATCATCAACCCCACTATTTATCATAACACCAAAAAATCATCGTATCACTTTTTATATAAATCATAGTTTCAAATTAAAATGCTATAATTAACTGGACATATAGCGTTTATCCTAGTAAGCTCATGTCCTGAATACTTATACTAAGATCCGAATCGAAGGCAGAGGGAATCCCCCCTAAACCCCCGCCCGGAAGGTGGGCAGGCAGCTATGCTGAAGTAAAGGAGTAAGGTTTCATCGGATCAGGTTTTTTATCACTAATTATCCGAACATGATATAATGAGGTAAACAAGATTTTTTACCAATTCCGTACCCTCTTGATTAAGGGATTCCTCTTGTGACATACTCCCACACTGAATCGTAGATTACAGTGTGGGCTTCTTACCAACTCCACCTACTGGTATCGGCTTTCGCCTCCGCTGCGCGAACGGATACTCGGTAAGCTTTATTTCCGACGGGATGCCCCACCGCCAACTTCAAAACATTTTTTGCCGCATTTACATCACGATCCTCGGTGTAACCACAGGAATGACAGGAATGGATGCGGTCTTTTAATTTCTTGGGAACTTTTGTTCCACAATTGGAACAATTTTGGCTGGTATTTCGGGGGTTTACTGCAACTGTGACCAAACCAGCATTTATGGCCGTAGGCCACGCTACGCGAACGGCTTTGCTTGATAATATAGACAGAAATTGACCCCATCCAGCGTCTAGTACGGATTTAGCTAGTTTAGTCCTAGCCAAACCTTTGATGTTTAGCTTCTCATGAGCAACCAAGTCATGGTTATCTAGTAAACTTTTAGCGGTCTTAAAATGAAAATCTTTTCGAGTGTCAGCAACCTTCTTATGAGCTTTTCCCAGTTTACCTACAGCTTTCTTTCTGTTGCTACTACCTTTCTTTGATCTACTGACAACTTTTTGAATTTTTTTTAGTCGTTTTTGAGCCTTCCGGTAGTACTTAGGAATTGGTACCTCTGAACCATCAGACTTAACTAAGAAAGCCTTGAGACCCATGTCTATGCCAACAGGATTTGATACTTGCTCTATTGGGAGCACTTCAGGGACAGTATCATCCTGTAAAGACAAAGTTACATAATAACCGTCAGCCTTTCGAGTAACCGTAGCAGTCTTGATCTTGAATCCATCCGGAACTGGCCTGTGGTAGACCATTTTAACCCATCCGAACTTTGGCAGATTCAATTTATTTCCCTGAATAGGGTTTTTAGAGAAAGCAGAAAAAGTCAAAGATTTGTAGCTGTTTCTACTCTTGAACCTGGGTCTCCCACTCCTCTTTCCGTTAGAGTCACCTTTTAAGTACCTTTTAAAAGCTAGGTCTACCCTCTTGACGCAATCTTGCAATACATTAGCATGAATAGCTTTGTACCAATGTCTGTCATTCTTTAGCTGAGGGAGAGTCTTTTTTTGGGAAAAGTAATCAGGATTATTTCTTAGCTCTGGTAAGTAACAGGTCAAAGGACAGGAGTTAATAGAGCAGCGGTTTTGTTCATACCAATTGAATCTATCAGCAAGTAAATAGTTGTACTGGTGGCGCAACATATCTAACCACCTCTCTATTTCTAATTCTTGTGACTTGGTTAACCTCAACCGATATTGGTATGCCGTTCTCATTGACTTCTCCTGTTTTTCGACCTATTATTAGTCTAACAATTGTAGCGACAGGTGTCAACCCAATATGAAAACTCAAAAGCTTGTAGTTAGAGTTACCGAATTCGAGAAAAAGCAGTTACAAGAAGAGGCTGACAGGAGGGGGATGACTTACTCCGAATTACTCAGAAGCTTTATAGCTCGCCTCCCCACTCCGAAAGGCTCTGTGCAAAATTCCTCCCTGGAGACGAAACCTTAGATAGTGGAGCTTTATTACAAAAGATTTAACCCTTTTGCGCATAACCGACTAATCATAAAAGCTCCACTATCTTACGGTAACTTTAAGCACTCATACTACGTATTGAGATGTGGGGCTCCTTTTGCCGGATTGCTGACTTCCCTACTCCCTACTCCCTACTCCCTACTCCCTACTCCCTAGGACGAAAGTCCCTCACCGATTTGAGAACTGCTATTAAATTATATTAACTGTGTTCAAAAAACTTAAAATTCCTCAAACCCTTGCTGTTCTAAGATCCGAAGTTACCTGTGCCCTTGTTTAAGGTTATTATGTCAATTGTCTCAGATTGACTTCATGGTACTCTCAGATTTTGGCATAACAATTGGCGTGGATAGTGAGCAGAAGCAGATTGGGCTATGAAGAATTCAGTGCGAGCTTCTGAATTAGGACTCAAATGGGTTGACCAGGCTAGACGCCTGAAAAGATGGAACAAAACCGCAGAAGTTTGGTGTAGCAGTGCCTTCACCTCTAGGGCAACCTTAAACCGATTTTGGGCCAGACAACCGATTCGCTGTGACAACTTCATTGCTATTTGTACTGCTGTAGGGGTTGATTGGGAAAAGGTTGTTGAGCCAGATCAGATTAAGCCAGATCAAATCAATAACGGCAAGAGTCCCAATCTAGCTCAAATTAGACGTGTTGATTGGGGACAAGCACCAAAGCTAAGAGATTTCTACGGTCGTACTGAAGAACTCAACACCCTACAGCAATGGATTCTTCAGGACAACTGCCGCCTGGTGACACTTCTAGGGATGGGGGGAATTGGTAAAACCTCTGTGGCTGTGACCTTAGCCCATCTTCTGGAAGATAAATTTGAGTTTGTGATTTGGCGCACTCTACGCAATGCGCCTCCCCTAGAAGAACTCCTGGCAGACCTGATTCAATTTCTGTCTCGACAGCAGGAAACCAATTTACCCTCCTCTGTGGATGGCAAAATTCTGCGATTGATTCGGTATTTACAACGGGGGCGTTGCTTGCTAGTTCTAGATAATGTTGAGTCGATTCTGCAAAGTGGCGATCGCACCGGTAGTTATCGAGAAGGATATGCTGAATACGGTGAGCTGCTCAGAAGTATTGGTGAAACCGCCCACCACAGCTGTCTATTACTGACGTCTCGGGAGCCACCCCAGGACTTGATTATCCTGGAGGGGGAAAACTTACCCATTCGCTGCTTCCCACTCAAAGGGTTATCAGACACCGATGGACAGGAAATCTTGAAGGAAAAAGGAAATTTTGCTGGGGATGACACCCAGTGGCTGACCGTGATTGAGCACTATGCTGGCAATCCTTTAGCCTTAAAAATGGTGGCTTGTGTGGTCAGAGACTTTTTTTATGGCAATATTGCTCAGTTCCTGAATTTTTTAAAGCAAGGCTCATTCATTTTTGATGATATTCGGGATTTGCTAGACCGGCAGTTTCAGCGCCTGAGTGCTACACAACAAGACCTGATGTACTGGCTAGCTATTAATCGCGAACCGGTTTTTTTTAAGGAGTTGGAACAGGACGTTGTCTGCCACCGATGCGCTCCTGACATTTTACAGTCTTTAGGGTCTCTACAACGGCGCTCATTAATTGAGAAAACCTCGGCTGGGTTTACCCAACAACCTGTAGTGATGGAATACATGGTTAATCGATTAATTGAGCAGATTCCTGAGGAAATTACTAGTCAAAAGTTTGCTCTGTTGCGCACTCACGCATTAGTCAAAGCCACTGCCCCTGAGTATGTTTGGGATACTCAAGTGTGTCTAATTCTCGAACCGATTATTGAGAGATTACTCGCCAGTTTTGGTTGCACAGAACAGCTCACCAATCACTTGCTAGAAATTATCTCAATGGTGCGCTCCCCAACTTCCACGGTTAAAAAAATAACTCAATATACTGCATATATCTGCGGCAATATAATTAATATACTGCGCCAATTACAGGTGGATTTAAGCAGCTATGACTTTTCTAATCTAACAGTTTGGCAAGCTAACCTACAGGGGATTAAATTACACAATGTCAATTTCGCCCATGCTGACTTAACCAGCTCATTATTTACGGAAACCTTAGGAAATATTTTATCAGCAGCATTCAGTCCAGATGGTAAAGTATTAGCAACCTGTGATACAGATTGGAAGGTTCGCCTTTGGCAAGTACCAAGCGGTAAACTAGTTTTGATGTGTGAAGGTCACACCAATTTGGTACGAGACCTTGCTTTCAGCCATGATGGTAAAATTTTAGCTAGTTGCAGTGCGGATCACACCGTTAAGTTTTGGGATGTCAGTGATGGTAAGTGCTTGAAAACTTGTAACGGACATAGTAATGAGGTATGTTCAGTCGCTTTTAGTCCAGATGGTAAGACCCTAGTTACTAGCAGTGGCGATCACACCTTGAAAGTCTGGGATATCACAACTGCAGAATGTCTCAAAACTTGCACCGGACATAGCAGTTGGGTTAGATCCGTTGCTTTTAGTCCAGATGGTAAAACTATAGCCAGTAGCAGTGACGACCACACGGTGAGATTCTGGGATAGTGGCACTGGTGAATGCCTGAACACTGGCACTGGACATAGGGATTGCGTTGGGTCAGTGGCATTCACCAGTGACGGGAAAACCTTAGCCAGTGGCAGTGCCGACCACACGGTGAAGTTTTGGGAGGTAAGCACAGGTCGCTGCTTAAGAACTTACACTGGACATAGTAGTGGTGTCTACTCAGTGGCCTTTAGTCCAGATGGCAAAACCCTGGCTAGTGGCGGTGGCGACCACATCGTTAGGCTCTGGGATACTAGCACCAATGAATGTTTGAAAACCTTGCATGGACACAGCAATCAGGTATTTTCAGTGGCCTTTAGTCCTTATGGAAAAACCTTGGTTTGTGTGAGTTTAGACCAAAAGGTGAAGCTGTGGGATTATCAAACCGGTCAATGCTTGAAAACTTGGTATGGACATACGGATTGGGCAATGCCCATCGCGTTTAGTAGTGACGGTCACACCCTGGCTAGTGGCAGTAACGACTACACGGTGAGAGTATGGGATTATGATACTGGTAGCTGCATCAGAACTTTGCCCGGACATACTGACTTTGTCTATTCAGTGGCATTCAGTAGTGACAGGAAAACCTTAGCCAGTGGCAGTACAGACAATACGATCAGGCTGTGGGATGTCAGCACAGGTCGCTGCATGAGAACACTGCATGGCCATACTGATTGGGTATTTTCAGTGGCATTCAGTAGTGACGGGAAAACCTTAGCCAGTGGCAGTGCCGACCACACGGTCAAGCTGTGGGATGTCAGCACAGGTCACTGCATCAGAACGTTTCAAGAACATACCGATAGACTATGTTCAGTAGCATTCAGTAATGACGGGAAAACCTTAGCCAGTGGCAGTGCCGACCACACGGTGAGGCTATGGGATTGTGAGACCGGAAGCTGTGTAGGAATTTTGCGCGGACATAGTAATCGAGTCCACTCGGTCGCCTTTAGTCCCAATGGTCAGCTCTTGGCTAGTGGTAGTACAGACCACACGGTGAAGCTGTGGGATATTGGTGAGAGTAAGTGCTGCAAAACCTTGATGGGACATACCAATTGGGTATTGTCAGTTGCTTTCAGTCCCGATGGGAAAACCCTAAGCAGTGGCAGTGCTGACAAAACGGTCAGACTTTGGGATGTTTCCACAGGGGAGTGCCTTGACATTTGCACCGGACATAGCCATCTGGTCTCTTCAGTCGCCTTCAGTGTAGATGGTCAAATTATGGCCAGTGGGTCTCAAGACCAAACCGTAAGACTAAAGGATGTAGAAACAGGGGAGTGTTTGAAAATTCTGAGAACTCCTAGACTCTATGAAGCTATGAATATTACTGGAGTTAGAGGGTTAACTGAAGCACAGAAAGCAACTCTGAAAACGTTGGGGGCGATGGGATGAAGTTAGAAGTTAGAAGTTAGAATTTAGAATGTAGAATTGAGAATTGAGACTTGAGACTTGAGACTTGAGACTTGAGACTTGAGAATTGAGAATTGAGAATTGAGAATTGAGACTTGAGACTTGAGACTTGAGACTTGAGACTTGAGACTTGAGACTTGGATTTTTTTTCAGGCTTCAGGCTTCAGGCTTCAGGCTTCAGGCTTCATTATTCATTCTTAATTCTTAATTCTTAATTCTTAATTCTTAATTCTTAATTTATTCCATGAATAATGACCAATCAACGTGCAGACTACGATAATCCATGGAAAGAGGCAATTTCCTTATATTTCCAACCCTTTATGGCATTTTTATTCCCCGAAATTGAGGAAAATATTGACTGGGACAAAGGCTATGAATTTCTGGACAAGGAATTCCAACAGATAGCTCGGGATGGGGAAATTAGCACTAGGGAAGCAGACAAATTAGTTAAGGTTTGGCGCAGGGATGGCCAGGAAACCTGGGTATTAATTCATGTGGAAGTCCAAAGTCAATACGAATCCGTGTTTGCTGAGAGGATTTATGTGTACAATTACCGCATTTTTGACAAATATCGGCGTCAAGTAGTCAGTTTAGCTGTTTTAGCTGATGAAAGCAGATCCTGGCGACCGAATGAATACAGTTACACTATTTGGGGGTGTGAGGTGTTGTTGCGCTTCCCGATTGTGAAACTGCTGGATTATTCGTCCCAGGTGTTGGAAGAAAGTAACAATCCGTTTGCTGTAATTGTGGCAGCTCATCTGGCCAATCAGCAAACTAAACAAGATGTTGAGCAACGATATCAGATTAAATTACGAGTTGCTAAACGTTTGTATCAACGGGGCTATGGCAGGCAAGATATCCTAGAGTTATTCCGGTTAATTGATTGGCTAATTAGTTTACCGGATAACTGGCAAACCGGCTTTACAGAAGAAATTAGACGTTATGAACAGGAGAGTAGTATGCGTTACGTTACTAGTTTTGAACGCCTTGCTCGTCAAGAGGGGGTTATACAAAAGGGTCGAGAATCTTTGCTGGAAGTACTTCGGGTTCGTTTTGAAGATGTGCCTAGGGAGTTGGTGGAAACAATCAACCAAATTAAAGATGACTCGATGTTGACAATGTTGCACAGACAGGCAATTACCATTGCTTCTGTAGAGGAGTTTATGGTTGTGGTTAATCAGCAGCTAGCTTCTGGTGAGCAAAGTTCTTAGGTGCGCTTGACCCATTAAGAATTAAATTCGCCACGGGTCGCACCTGAGGATACTTAAAATTTGATAAATTCTTGGAATGGTGAATTTAGAATGAAGAATTAATAATTTAGAATTGGAAATTTATAATTACAAATTTATAATTCTTCCTTCACCATTCTGCCTTCTCAATTCTACATTCTTCATTCTTTAAACTTTAACCTTTGAGCAGAGTCGATTCAATAAATCCTTTGGAATTGCTTCAAAATTTTCTAATAGAAAGTCCATTAACGCGAGATGATGTAAGGAATCGGAAGAGGGAGATTTATAGCGAGGACCTTGGGCGAGCCAGGTGTTTACGGCGTGGGTTGAGCGGTAGCAGATGTTACCGATGTCTTCTTGGTTAACTTGCCATTTGCCATAAAACTCTTGGGGGGTCATGGACAATGGGCAGTAGCTGTATAGATCGATCAGGATTCGCTCTCGCTCAGTGATGGGACGAGGATAGGAATGTGGGCGTGTGGATTGGCTCCTGGCAAGTTGGGCAAGGCGGTCTAGGGCTCGCTGACACTTAATCAGATGGTCATTTGAGCGATTTGTTGGCATGATATAGTTACCTCACACATAGCTTGTGACTGGGGACTAGAGCCGCGCTTTAGCGTGCAACTGGGAAGCGCGGCTCTTTGTCCACAAATGCTAGGGAAATATTGGACATCTTTATTATTACTAATATCTCGGGAAATGTCAAGTAAAATTTTAAAATTGCAATATTTTTTTACAATTACAAAAAAATGTTTAGTTTGGGGTTTTATCTATAAATAATATGTAAACAATCAGCAGTCATCAGTCAGCTATCAGCTATCATAAATAGCTTACAATAATATCAATTGTTTGAGGTAATTTATTCCTGGTTTTTAGGGAACTGATAGCAACGATTAAGGAGTAGTAAATCCCTACTCCCTACTCCCTACTCCCTACTCCCTACTCCCTACTCCCTACTCCCTACTCCCTACTCCCTATTCCCTATTCCCTATTCCCTATTGCTGGTAATCTCTCTAATTGCTGCTAAATTGGGATAGGGTAATACACTATCCATGGCTAGCCAAAGTAAGTACTCGATATTTCCGGCGGGGCCAGTAATGGGAGAGGAGATTAATCCTTTGTACTGCCAACCCAGCTGTTTGGCGGATTCTAGAACGTTTGCGATCGCATCCGCACGGTGATTGGGGTCCCTGACTACTCCCTTTTTCCCGACACGGTCACGACCAACTTCAAACTGAGGCTTGACTAGGAACACTACCTCACGGGGAGGGGATAGCAGTTGCCACAGAGCAGGAAGAATTTTGGTTAAGGAAATAAAGGAGACATCCACTACCCCTAAATCAGCATAGACTTGACCCTGATTCGGGACTGGTGAAACACCGTACAAGTCGGCTGGCTGAAGATAGCGTAAGTTAGTACGTTCTTTCAACACCACCCGCTGGTCATTGCGCAGACTCCAGGCTACTTGTCCATATCCCACATCAACACCATAAACCTGTTTTGCTCCAGCTTTTAGCAAGCAGTCGGTAAAGCCACCGGTGGAAATGCCACCATCTAGGCAAATGCGTCCGTTTACTGAAATTCCAAATACCTCCAAGGCTTTGGCAAGTTTTTGCCCTCCTCTGGATACAAAAGGGGGTTTCTCTTTGACCTGAATCTGAGCGGTGGTCTTAATTTCAGTGCCTGGCTTATCTAATATTTGTCCATCTACCATGACTTCACCCGCACGAATCAGCACCTGAGCTCGCTGTCGTGATTCACACAGGTTACGGTCTACTAATAATTTGTCGAGTCGTTGTTTAACCAATGGGATTGGAAGGTTAGGAGGTTAGGAGGTTAGGAGGTTGAAGGTTGAAGGTTGAAGGTTAGAGGGTTTGAAGGTTGAAGGTTGTAAGGTTGAAGGTTAGGAGGTTGAAGGTTAGGAGGTTGAAGTTAGTGCGTAGGGTGCGTTAGGGAGGGGCGAGCCCTAATTTTCCGCCTCGTAGCCAGTGTTGGGATAGCCCGTCCCGTAACGCACCGCCACCTTTGGAATAGTCCGCCTCGTAGCCAGTGTTGGGATAGCCCGTCCGATTGTAACGGGCAAGATGCCCATTCCACCCACCGGGTCAAACAGCAAACATGAGATTCACCCTTCCCAACAGCCTTATCCCTAGTGACTGCACTTGTGATCTGTTTGCAGTCTACCACTGAGATACTGTGGTTTGGGTTGTTGTGTGACTTTCGCTGGTGCAGAAACTAGAATCGAGTACTAAATGCGATCGCGTAGCGTAGCCCAAAGGCTATAGTCACCCAGTCCCATCACTGAGTCGAACGTACCTAAGCCAATTCATGGATGTTCATTTATTTTATCAGAGTTAATCTGGATTACAAATAATTTTTCTGTATTTGTTCCTTGTATTCCTAGTTAATCTCGCCTATTTTTCACTCAGTAAGATATGGAATCTATGTCTGCTTTAGCTATTGTCACTCTTGCTTTTATCGGTACGAAAGCTGCGGAAACTACAGTAGAAAAGTTCACTGAGGCAGCCCTAGAAAAAGTTAATCTACTGCGCCATAATATTATTGATAAGTTAAGTAGTAATCCCAAGGCATAAAAAGCTTTACGCTCTGCTGAATACGGTTCAGATACTGATGTAGAAGTTGTATCTAAATATTTAGAAGAGGCGATGGAAGCAGATTCTCAATTTGCCCAGGAGATTAAAGCATTAGCCAGAGAAATTAAGAATTTGAACCACCTGGAAGGGGAAAACTGGCAAGTATCTGGTGGTGAGGTGAATTACAACAAGGTATCTGGTGGTGAAGTCAATAACAACAAGGATAATAAATCTCCTGTGATTCAAGGTGGTAGTGGTCATACAGTAACCATTAACTACAATAATCCTCCTGAACATTAGCCGAAGTCGCCTGGGGAGCAGGTTAAACAAATCCAAATTATCAATTATTACCATTACCAAAAGGAAAGCAGCACTACTCCCAAAGATTTAGATCAATCTACAGCAAGTGACAACCTACCATGCCCTTATCAAGGCTTGTTTCACTTTAGTCCCAAGGAAGCTGAGTATTTCTTTGGGCGTGATGTTTTTATAGAAGAACTATTCCAAGCGACTCAAACTCGTAACTTTATTCCGGTATTGGGGGCATCAGGTAGTGGGAAATCCTCCGTAGTTCTAGCGGGATTAGTGCCGAAATTAGTAAAAGCCGGACATTGGCAATTTACCCATTTTCGTCCTGGTAAAGACCCTTTTCTGGCTCTAGCTCAATCTTTGGTTCCACTATACAGATCTGACCTGGATTCTACTGACACAATCATCCAAGCTCGTAAGTTGGCTAGATCTTTTAGTGATGATGAATTACCTTTATCTGATGTCTTTGCCACAATTCACCGGAATCATCCTAACCAGAGAATTTTACTAATTGCTGATCAATTTGAAGAACTCTACACCCTTTGTAGGGATGATAAAACCCGTCGTCTATTTCTTGATATTATCTCAAAAACATTTCAATCTAGCTCAGCAGAGTCTTCTTCATCAACGGTGTTAGTAACCACCATGCGGGCAGATTTTTTAGGGAATGTGTTGTCCTATCCTCCCTTAGCGGATGTCTGGCGCAAGGTGAACGTTCAAATCCGTTCCATGAACCCAGAGGAACTCAGAGAAGTAATCGAAAAGCCAGCCCAAAAAGTAGGGGTTAGCTTTGAGGGCGGACTGGTGGAACGCATTCTCAAGGATGTGGATAAAGAACCAGGGAATCTACCATTGTTGGAATTTGCCCTAACTGAACTTTGGAAAAAACGCACCAGCAAACAATTAACCCACCAAGCCTATGAAGAAATCGGTGAAGTTTCTGGTGCATTAACCAGCTATGCTGATCGGGAATTTAGTAAACTCAAGCCAGAGGAACAAGAAAGGGTAAGACGAATATTTATCCAATTAGTGCGTCCCGGTGAAGGAACCGAAGATACTAGACGAGTCGCCACCAAAGTAGAATTAAAGGAGACCAACTGGAAATTAGTTAAACGATTAGCTGATGCCCGGTTAGTGGTTACCAGTCGCACCGTTGTTACCAGTGCTAAAAATGCTGAACAAGAAACTGTGGAGGTAGTCCATGAGGCTTTAATTCGTAACTGGGGGCAACTGAAAGGATGGATGGAAACAGACCGAGAATTCCGTAGTTGGCAAGAAAGAATCCGAGCAACTATGGGTCACTGGCAGGAGATGAACCGGGATAAGGGACTGTTATTGCGGGGAGCTGCTTTAGTCCAGGCACAGGAAAAACTTAAAGAACGTGGGGAGGAACTATCCCAAGCTGAACAAGAGTTTATTGGCTTGAGTGAAGCGTTACAAGTTAGGGAAGAAAAGCAAAAGCAGCGTCAGCGTCAAACACTAATCGGGGGATTGGTTGGGTTTTCTGTGGCTATTTCTGGGTTAGCAGCAACAGCATTTGGGTTATGGCGTAACGCCGTTATTAATGAGCAAAAGGCTAATCTTAGAGCCACTATTGCTAGATTAGATTCCCGCTTATTATCAGGGGAGAAAAGTTTAGATGTTCAGTTGGATGTCATTGAAAAAAATCAAGAATTACAGCAAGCTAAGAAACCAACGACAGATGTTCTGATGCAAGGTACAGACTTGCTACGACAGACTGTCTCTCAACGAAGAGAAATTAACCGTTTGAATGGGCATCGGGATTTGGTTCATGATGTAACCTTCAGTCGAGATGGTAAATACCTGGCTTCTGCTAGTGGGGACAAGACGGTGAAATTGTGGACAGCAGAGGGGCAATTGGTTAAAACCTTGAGGGGGCATCAGGATGATGTCTATCATGTCACCTTCAGCCCGGATGGAAAATACCTGGCTTCTGCTAGTTTGGACAAGACGGTGAAATTGTGGACAGCAGAGGGGGAATTGGTTGAAACCTTGAGGGGGCATCAGGGTGAGGTCTATGATGTAATCTTCAGCCGAGATGGAAAGTATCTTGCTTCTGCTAGTTCTGACAAGACGGTGAAGTTGTGGACAGCAGAGGGGGAATTGGTTGAAACCTTGAGTGGGCATCAGCATTGGGTCACAGATGTAACCTTCAGCCGAGATGGAAAATACCTGGCTTCTGCTAGTAGGGACAAGACAGTGAAATTGTGGAGACAAGATGGGAAATTGGTTGCAACGTTGAGTGGGCATCAAGGTGGGGTCTCGGCTGTAACCTTCAGTGGAGATGGAAAGTACCTGGCTTCTGCTAGTTCTGACAAAACGGTGAAATTGTGGACACGAGAGGGAAAATTCCTTAAAACCTTGACTGGGCATCACTCTGGGGTCACAGATGTAATTTTCAGTCCCGATGGCAAGTACCTCGCTTCTGCTAGTAGGGACAGTACGGTGAAATTGTGGACGCGAGAGGGAAAATTGCTTAAAACCTTGACTGGGAATCAGGCTCCGCTCATAAATGTAAGCTTCAGCCCGGATGGAAAATACCTCGCTTCTGGTAGTTATGACCAGACGGTGAAATTGTGGACGCGAGAGGGGGAATTGGTAGATACCTTGAGTGGGCATCAGTCTTCGGGTTATCGTTTTTTCTACAGCCCGGATGGAAAAGACCTCACTTATGTTAGTGGTGTAATCTTCAGCCCCGATGGAAAACACCTGGCTTCTTCTAGTTTGGACAAGACGGTGAAATTGTGGACAGTCGAGGGGGATTTGGTGGAAACCTTGAGTGGGCATCACTCTGGGGTCACAGATGTCACCTTCAGCCGAGATGGTAAATATCTCGCTTCTGCTAGTAGGGACAAGACCGTGAAATTGTGGACGCAAGAGGGCAAATTGCTGCACACCTTCACTGGCCATCAAAGTTCGGTCAATCATGTCACCTTCAGTCCGGATGGTCAATACCTGGCTTCTTCTAGTTTGGACAATACCGTGAAATTGTGGACAGCAGAGGGGGAATTGGTTGAAACCTTGAGGGGGCATCAGCTTTTTGTCAATCATGTAATCTTCAGCCAAGATGGAAAATACCTGGCTTCTGCTAGTTGGGACAATACCGTGAAATTGTGGACTGCCGAGGGGGAATTGGTTGAAACCTTGAGTGGGCATCAGGGTTCGGTCAATCATGTCACCTTCAGTCCGGATGGTCAATACCTCGCTTCTGCAAGTAGTGACAATACCGTGAAATTGTGGACAGCAGAGGGGGAATTGGTTGAAACCTTGAGGGGGCATCAGGATAAGGTCACAGATGTAATCTTCAGCCGAGATGGAAAATACCTGGCTTCTGCTAGTAGTGACAGTACGGTGAAATTGTGGACTGCCGAGGGGAAATTGGTGGACACCTTGAGGGGGCATCAGGGTGAAGTCACAGATGTAACCTTGAGTCGAGATGGTCAATACCTCGCTTCTGCTAGTTATGACAAGACGGTGAAATTGTGGACTGCCGAGGGGGAATTGGTTGAAACCTTGAGGGGGCATCAGGGTGAAGTCACAGATGTAACCTTCAGCCGAGATGGTAAATATCTCGCTTCTGCAAGTAGTGACAAGACGGTGAAATTGTGGACTGCCGAGGGGGAATTGGTTGGAACCTTGAGGGGGCATCAGGGTGAAGTCACAGATGTAACCTTCAGTCGAGATGGTCAATACCTCGCTTCTGCAAGTAGTGACAATACCGTGAAATTGTGGAACTTTAACCGAGATGAACTCCTCAAACACGCTTGTAAAGGGGTGAATGACTACCTAAAAAATAACCCTGATGTCAGTGATAAGGAGCGTTCTCTTTGTGGGGTGGAAGCTTCAGCAACAGTTTTCCTTTTACAAGGAGATAAATTAGCAGATAATGGTAAGATTGATGAGGCTATTACTAAGTTTAAAAAAGCCTTAGAACTTGACCCCAGTTTAGAGTTTGACTCTCACACAAGAGCGAGAAAAATTGCAGCACTATTTTTTGTTAGAGAAGGGGAAAGATTAGCAGAATGGAATGGTAAGATTAATGAGGCGATTTCTAAGTTTGAAAAAGCCTTAGAACTTAACCCCAGTTTAGAGTTTGACTCTCAGACAAGAGCGAGAAAACTTGCAGCAAAATTTTGGGTTAGAGAAGGGGAAAGATTAGCAGCATTGAATGGTAAGATTAATGAGGCGATTTCTAAGTTTGAAAAAGCCTTAGAACTTGACCCTAGTTTAGAGTTTGACTCTCAGACAAGAGCAAGAAAACTTGCAGCAAAATTTTTTGTTAGTGAAGGGGAAGAATTAGCAGCTCAAGGTAAAGTTGATGAGGCATTATCAAGCTACAACAAAGCTCAAGAACTAGATCCTAATTTAGAAATTTCTGCCAATTCTTGGAATGCACTCTGTTGGGATGGTAGCCTGTATAACCAAGCTGATAAAGTAATGTTTGCCTGTGAAAAAGCTGTTGAACTCGCACCAGATGAAGGATATATACAGGATAGTCGGGGTTTAGCTAGGGCGTTAACGGGTAATATTAAAGGTGCGATTGAAGACTTTGAGGTGTTTATCACCTGGACAGATAATCAGAAAATGAAAGCACAACGACAGGGTTGGGTTGACGCTCTCAAGAAAGGTGAAAATCCTTTTACAACAGAGGTGTTAGAAAGTTTACGGTAATAGTAAGCGGTCAGTGGTCAGCAGTCAGCGGTCAGCGGTCAGCTATCAGCCGTCAGCTTATGCGCTATGGACATGCTTAGAGTTAGGTCGTCCCAGCGTCGAAGCCTGTGCCACGAAAATATTGATAACGGGCATCTTGGTGGAATGGGCATCTTGGTGGAATGGGCATCTTGGTGGAACTGGCATCTTGGTGGAATGGGCATCTTGGTGGAATGGGCATCTTGGTGGAATGGGCATCTTGGTGGAACTGGCATCTTGGTGGAATGGGCATCTTGGTGGAATGGGCATCTTGGTGGAATGGGCATCTTGGTGGAACTGGCATCTTGGTGGAATGGGCATCTTGGTGGAATGGGCATCTTGGTGGAATGGGCATCTTGGTGGAACTGGCATCTTGCCAGTTTCATGCTTATTTTGGGGCGGGCAGGATGCCCACTCTACTGTTATTGATCCGGCGGGCAGGATGCCCACTCTACTGCTATTCATTCTTTTCCCGATTCCCGACTCCCCACTCCCCACTCCCCACTCCCCAAAATCACAAAACCCCGCAAAGATAAAACCTTGCAGGGCTTCGCGATATTCTATTTGGTGGCGGGAGGCGGATTTGAACCACCGACCTTCGGGTTATGCGTACCAACTACAACTTTCGTTGCCTGGATCTTCCAGTTTGTGGTCTGGACTGTCCCTTCACCCTCGCCTTAAACGTTAGGGTGCCTGCCTAACCAGTCTCTACACCTTCTCCTTTTCGGAGCTTGGCTCGGGATTACCTCGCTACAGGCTTCCCCGAATTTGACAGGTAAACACACGGAGATTTATCTTCGTGCCGCCCATGCTCAAGCTCGCTATTAAGCGTCTAGCTAACTTGATTGTTGAGCCCGACGAGCTACCAGGCTGCTCTATCCCGCGTCGTCTTTTTAACTATAACACCTAATTTCCAAATGTGGCAAGGGGAAATGGGAAATTTCTGAAATTAATTCTATCAGTGCTCTGGGAGTAGGGAGTAGGGAGTAGGGAGTAGGGAGTAGGGAATCGGGAATCGGGAGTCGGGAGTCGGGAAAATACAAGCGGGGTGTGGGGAGTAGGGAGTAGGGAATCGGGAATCGGGAGTCGGGAGTCGGGAATCGGGAATCGGGAAAATACAAGCTCGGAGCTATTGGCCCTATTGCTAGCATGCCTATTGCCTTTTTTGCCAATTCCCATATTGACAACCGAGATACAAAAGCTATACAGCGTTTTTCATAACTATCTTCCCACTTCCGACTTCCCTCTTACCTGCTCCCTGCTCCCTGCTCCCTGCTCCCTAAAACCCAAGAATTTGTACCTGACCGAATTGAAAACCGCTATAAGCTCACCTCTTAAGGCATAGATAACTCACCAACCACTTCTAAACGTTTGTATTTACTGAGATTAATAAACATCGACTCCAAGGTATCTGCCACCGAAGGAGTAATCCAAGCCATTTGCTTAAGTAGGGCAATGGCTGCAGCATACTTAGCAGATTTTGCGCCATCGAGGACTTTAATGGCTAGACCCATATTCTGCCCAACGCGACCGATACATTGAACCCCTTGTGCTCCCGATTTACTGACCAGTTCCCCTTCGGATAATCGCATCAGTTCTGTATCAAATCCCCCATCCCCGGACACCATCTGGGGATGACTGATCATGGCGCGGACAATACGCTCCATGGCCAGATTATTACCAGAAGAGAGCAGAGCGTACAATAATGCCATTTGCCGTAGCTGTAAAAAATAAGTCGGAGCGCCACAGTCGTCGTGAGCGAGAATTAACTCTTGCTCCGGCATCTGTAGCAGCTCCGCTACTTGGCTTAAGATTAACATTTGCACGGGATGATTATACTCCAAATAGCTCTTGATTAGCCACTGCCTTTGTTGACAAACAGCCAACATTCCAGCATGTTTACCAGAACAGCAATGCTGGAGTGAGCTTTCCTGGCCTGGGGGAATGGGACACTGTAGTGCTGATGGGTCAACATCACAGCGCCAAAGAATATTAAAGACCTGCCTTACCTGCTCCATCGTGCCGTGATGGGAACTACACATAATAGCCAAGTCTCGGTCCGTGAGATTGTAACGCTCAAGGGTACCTGTGGTAGTGACCGCTAAGGCTTGGAAAGGTTTGAGTGCAGAGCGAATAAATGTTGAGGTTTCTGGGTTACCCGCAACATATAACATCCGTCCCCGGTCATCACAAACAACCGCTTGAGCTGAATGAACTGATTCGATAATGCCTTCCCGTAGTAAACGGACTTCTAAGGCTCGTGTTTGAGTACGTTTTCCCCTGGTCATGGATTAGACTTAAAGCTACCCTATAGCTTAGTTGGAGCAATCGAGCTAGGTGGCTGATAACACATGCCAAATTATGTTGCCACCAATCACGACTATAATCAAAAATCCGAACGTCCAGTGTAAACGTCGCAAAATTGGTTGGAGTTCATAAGAAACAATTAAGCGATCGCGAGCCAAAATTTCTGGAGTTTTTGTCCAGGTTTGACCGTCATACCAGCCTGACTCCTCGTAGACTATGGTTTCTCTGATCAAGCGATCGCCTACATAGAACCAACCCAGGTATAACCGCAGCAAAGTTAAAATCAAGAAGATACTTGCTCCTGCTCCACCACAGAGCAGAAACTTGATTATAGCTTTTTGGGGTGGAAAACTCACGGCTGCTATCGGCCCTGAAATCAGCCAGCTCAACCCCCAAACCCACGCCAGCTTGATCACATAATTTGGTAGTTCCAGCCTTGCCCAGTTAAAAAACCAAGATTCTTTTAGTTCTTGGTATTCATTTATGGGTTGCTGCTCTTCTGGAACAGGACATACATAAACAGGAGATTTCATGATTATTCTTTTGTGAGTGCTGCAATTAGGATGCCTGAAACTCAATCTGCTCCGCGTGGCCCCAGAATGCTTCGAGATTATAGAACTTCCGTTCTTCAGGCAGCAAGATATGGACAATCACGTCACCGTAATCTTGAAGTATCCAGATTCCCTCTGCTTTTCCTGCTGTTCGCACAGGTAAACGGTTCCATGCCTCTTCTACTTGCTGTTCAATCGACTGAGAGATTGCCCTGACCTGTACCCTAGAAAACCCGGTCACAATTACAAAGTAATCTGTGATGTACGATACCTCTGACACCGACAGAATCACAATATCTGCACCCTTGCGGTCATCTGCTGCTTGAGCAACGGTTAGTGCTAACCCATAGCTAGCATCCTGGTGTTCGGTATCAGGGGTTACTAAGGTGGAGGGCTTATTATTTTGATCTCTCATTAAGCGTTTGATTCCTCGCTCTACAAAACAATCTGTTCTAATAGTAATTAAGTTTTCTTGTGGTTAATCACTTGCTGTACAATTCTTTTCATTTCTTTTCGTTGCTTCTTCATTTGATACTCACACTGCTATTGACGAAACGTTCCTGAAAGCTAGGCACATGGGACTTTAGGCATTTACACAATCTGTCTTACAGTCTCTTTTAGCTGTTGTCTTCCTGGACATCTGTTGCGCCCAGTTTCGAGTCAATATCATACGTTTGTGAATGGGACGAGGACTCTCTAGCAGGAATTTTAACGAGTAGTCACAGGCTAACCAAACAGTCTTGTATAGGTCTTGCTTAGAGAGATTTCGTAAGGTTTGTAAATCCGGTGTCTCACCACGACCTGGCTCAATCGTATCAGCAATAAACACCACACAACTGAGGGGTGTCATCCCCTCACGTCCTAAAGTATGAAGAGCGATCGCTTGCAATACTGCTTCATCTTTGACTCCAAATTGCTCTTGGGCAACAATAGCACTGACATCTGCATGCAATAAGTGAGGCGCGGCTTCACAGACTGGATCGACTTCTATGGCATTATCTCTAGCCATTTGCAACAAGCGCTCAGGCTTAAAGCATTTGGCTAGGTCGTGCAACAACCCTGCTTGAGCTGCCTGCTGAGCATTGATATGATGAAGCTCAGCGAGTTCAACGGACATTTGTTCAACTCGCAATATATGCTGTAGCCGAGAAGACGGCACATTATCTGCTAACCAGGTTAACACCTGATCACGCATCACCTTAAAAAGCTCCTAAGACATGTAATTGGTAACAGTCGCTAATTCTTTTTTTAATAAAAATTTAACAACTTTTTTTAAGCTAGCGGACACTAATCGATATTTCTATTAAAACATTTTCTCAAGACTTTAGCAAGAAAATGTTAAAGGAAAGGGAGTAGGGAGTAGGGAGTAGGGAGTAGGGAGTAGGGAGTAGGGAGTAGGGAGTTGTGGAATGAGCATCTTGCCCGTTCCAATTTTCAGGCGGGCAGGATGCCCACCCCACTCATATTCATTCCGCCCCTCAGCAATGCCTGATAGCTGACGGCTGATAGCTGAATGCTTACGAAAAATTCTCACAATTGATTTAGGATTGCTATAGTAATCATTTAAGATTGCTATAGCAATAAAACCTTAGCCATCAGCTAAATCGGGAAACACTTCTCGGACTGCTGGATGAACCAACTGGTGATTCTGGACATTAACGCCCTTGGCTAGAGCGGGATTATTTTCCAGAGTGCTCAACCCCTGATTGGCCAGACTGAGTACGTAGGGGAAAGTACTATTGTTTAGAGCCACAGCTGATGTACAGGGAACAGCTCCAGGCATATTAGGCACCCCATAGTGAACGACACCCTCCTCGATATAAATGGGATTGGTATGGGATGTGGGTCGTAATGTTTCAATACAGCCTCCCTGATCCACAGCAACATCTACAATCACTGAGCCAGTAACCATTTGTTTGACCAGAGAGCGCGGGACTAAAATGGGAGCACGACGACCAGGGACTAACACTGCCCCAATCAACAGGTCAGCATCAGTAACAGCCGCTTCAATTTCTGCTGAATTGCTGTAGAGGAGTTCAATTCTTGAGCCAAAGATAGTTTCTAAATAACTCAACCGTTGAACATTAATATCAAAAATCTGTACTCTCGCTCCCATCCCCACAGCGATTTTGGCGGCTTCTGTACCGACAACTCCGCCACCAAGAATTACCACCTTACCTGGTTTAACTCCGGGAATACCGCCTAACAGCACCCCTCTTCCCCCCTGCTGACGCTCCAGAAATCTGGCTCCAAATTGTACGGAAAGACGACCAGCAATAATGCTCATCGGGGTTAGCAGCGGTAGGGTGTGGTCTGGGAGTTCTACTGTTTCATATGCGATCGCAATCACCCCCGATTGCAGCAACTGCTCGGTTAAAGGGCGGTCAGCGGCTAAGTGTAGATAAGTAAACAACAGCTGTCCTTTTTGAAGCAAGGGATACTCTGGCGCTAGGGGTTCTTTGACTTTGACTACTAGTTCCCGATTCCAAGCCTCAGCCGCGTCTAAGACAATTTTGGCTCCCTGACGCTGATAGTCTTCATCGGTAAAGCCAGCACCAGTGCCAGCATTAGTTTCAATGAAAACTGTATGACCCGCTTCTTGTAAAACCCTGACACTACTGGGGGTTAATCCCACACGAAATTCCTGATCTTTCGTTTCTTTGGGAACACCTATTTCCATGCTTTTACCTCTTTAGCGTACTGGTGCTGTATTTAAATATGATCTAAATGTTAAAATTAGTAAAGTTAACAAAACTCGCGGAATTCCCCACCCTCTTCCAGGGTGTTGAAGTTACCGTAAGGATAGGGTCGCCTTTATGGTTAGTCGGCTATGCATAAAAGAGGTGCGACCCGTGGCGAATTTAATTACGGGTCAAGCGCACCTTTGGTTAAAACTTTTTGATTAAGGCGACCCTATCTATCGGTTTCGTCTCTAGGATGGATAGCGAGACGACAACTTTTGATGACAAATCATCACGGTTCATGTTAGAATAAAGATGGTTGCTGACCCGCCTGACTGACTAAAAGGCTACCTTACAAATGGTCTAATATCCTATCAGTTTTTAGGCCATTAGGTGTACAAAGTACTAGCAGAGCTCAGGGAAGAGACTTGCCCCGGCTGGTTAGCCATAGTGCTGTAATTCCAAGGTGAGTCTGTCGAGTAAACTATACGTCTGCGGAAGGCGGATGTCTGCCTGTGGACGCTGAGTAAGACCGTATTGCAGCTTGCTGTTTGAGGCATCGGCGGATGAAACGGGAAACCCGAAAGACGAATAAGACCGTCCCTGATTGAGTTGAGAATGCGAGCAATCCCATGGCCGTAGGCCACGCTACGCGAACGCATTCTCAGCGAAGCAGGCTAGGGTACTTCACGTAACTCTACTATAGCTTGGCAACTTTTATCACTATGACGCAACCCCAACCCTCTAAAGTCCCTCAACTCCAGTCACCTAAGTTTGGGTTTAATGATTACGCAGAACGCTTGAATGGTAGAGCTGCCATGATTGGTTTTATTTTGACTCTGGCAATTGAATACTTTACTGGTCAAGACTTATTAACCTGGTTAGGCTTACAGTAGAACTAGTCCCAGAGTCAGTCAGTGGGAGAGTCGGTCAGTAGGAAAGTCGCTGAAGCTACTGGCCTGCTCCTGTAAGCGCTTTCAAGAATAACTGCTGCCATAGTTCCCAGGATTGGCAAAATTAATCTTGAACTTCCCGGTTGCTCTGGGGTTAGTGAACAGTAACTAAAAGTGCCACAGATTATCTCAAAGTCTATGATTGTTTGGTAGACTTAAGTCATGGCACTAATACCGTTTCGTAAGGCAGTCGAACTTACAGGACTCTGTAAAAACACTTTGAGGAAGTACGCAGACAATGGCACTATCAAATGGGAGCGAACCCCAAGGGGATATAGACTATTTGATACAGAAAGCTTACTCACCTTTAGGCCTACTAATACTGCTACGCCTACCACTCTTTGTTATAGTTAGGTCAGCAGCAGGAAACAAAAAGACGACCTTGAGGGATTTGTCGCCTATATGCACTCCCTCTAACCAGAAGCGGAAATCATCCCAGACATCGGATCAGGACTCAACTACAAAAGAAAAAGTCTTAAAACCATACTGGAACGACTTATGCGCGGAGATCAGCTCACGATTATTGTTGCCTGTCTCGACAGACTTACCCGGTTTGGGTTTGAACTGTTTGAGTACTTGGTCAGCCTTAACGGTGGAAAAATCCTGGTTCTCGACAACCCTAAAAGTTGCCCATAATCAGAAATCACAGCCGATATTCTATCCATCATTCAGGTCTTTTCTTGCCGAGTCCACGAACAATAAAATTACGGTTCAAAAATCAAAAAAGATCCGACTATTCCTAAAGACTGAGCAGCGTCAATTAATTAATCGCTGGTTTGGAGTATCTCGTTATGTATTCAATAAAACCGTAGAGATTCTCAAAGATGGGAATATTAAAGCTAATTGGAAAGCCATTAAAACCGACATTATCAATAACCTCCCTGAATGGTGTAAGTCAGTACCTTATCAGATAAAATCGATAGCGATTAAGGATGCTTGCACGGGTGTCAGGGAGGCTAAGAAAAAATACAATTTGACTGGAGTTGTTAATCGGGTTCGTTTTAGGTCTCGAAAAAATCCTGTTCAGTCTTGCTATATCCCAAAGTCGGCTGTTTCAGCAAAGGGGATCTACCCTACAAAATTAGGAGAGTTAACCTTTGCTGAAAGGCTACCAGATCACATATGTGACTGTCGATTAACTAGCACTAATGGGAACTATTACCTAGTAGTTCCCTATAAGACCACTAGAAATAAAGCCGAGAATCAAGGTAGAATAGTTGCTCTCGATCCAGGTGTTAGAACCTTTGTAACATTTTTCAGTGAGAATTCTGTAGGCAAGATTGGCGATGGTGATTTTTCTAGAATTCAACGTTTATGTGCCCACTTGGATGCGCTAATCTCAAAAATCAGCAAATCAAGAGGTAAGCAAAAACGTCGAAGGAGAAAAGCAGCTAGAAGAATGACCATTAAGATCCAGAATTTAATCAATGAATTACATCACAAAACTGCCCGATTTTTAGTGGATAATTTTGATGTAATTTTGCTGCCTAGCTTTGAGACATCTCAAATGTCAAAACGACAAGAGAGAAAAATTCGTTCAAAAACAGTCCGCAACTTGCTTTCCTTTGCTCATTATCGGTTCAAGCAATTCTTAAAACATAAAGCTTTTGAGACAGGCAAGCTTGTGGTTGATGTCTGTGAAGCCTACACTAGTAAAACTGTTAGCTGGACAGGGGAACTCGTAAAAATTGGTGGAAGTAAAATCATCAAGTCTCAAATTGATGGTAAAAAAATGGATAGAGATATAAATGGCGCTCGTGGGATATTCCTGAGAGCTTTGGTAGATACACCCTGGGTGAACGATCACCTTGCATTGGCGGGCTAATGTCTATCTTGGTAGACTTTGGTAGCTAAAAAGTATCGGATGTCGAAGAATTATATATATCAGATATATCTCAGTAACAGTGAAGTCTCCCAACTAACGTTAGTGCTCTAGTTGGGCAATTTTGACCTATTCTGTTACAAAAGAAGTAAATCTGTGAAATAGAGTAAGTAGTAAGCCGTGATAAATGCTTTATGGCATCGAGTGTTGAAGTCAGCTTACCGTAAAGAGCCAATCTCAGGCTTCATCGTGATTATCGGAGCGGTGGATGCTGTCATTGGTGGTGTCGGCGGACGCTGGTCATTATTCAGTTTTGGACTGATGATGGTGGGAATAGCAGTGGTAGTCCGTTGGTGGCAAAGCCAAAGTCAGCAAACTGAACTGGCTGAGCAACCTGTGGAGCGGTATCTTCCCCCCAGTTCTTCCCGTCCACCATTACCGATGTTGAGTGCTGTCAAGGGTCAATCACATCGACGTCAACCACCTCGATAGGTCAAGCTGTTTTAAGATCACACTGTTCATCCCTAAGGGAATAGGGGCAACAGAGGGGAGAGGATAGTCAACAGTGGTCAGTTACCAATTACCAATTACCAATGACCTTTTGGCCAATTCAGAGGACTGGCTCAAAATTGGTCAGGTAGCTAGTCATAGCGGGTTGCCCGTGAAGACCATTCGCTATTACGAAGAGATTGGTCTGCTTACGCCAGTCACAACCCGCTCCCCTTCTGGCTATCGCCTGTTTACCAACCAGGTGCTGAATCGACTGGCTTTTATTAAACGCGCCCAATCCCTAGGACTTAGCCTTAGTGAGATTCAAGACATCCTCAAAATCCATGACTTTGGTGAGTTACCTTGTGGAGCGGTTAAGCAGCATCTACTGCACAAAATTGACGCAATCACCGAACAAATAGAAGCATTGGAACTACTAAAGTCCGAGTTGTTGGGTATAATTTCGGGTTGGCAAGAACATCCCCCTGACGCGGTGAAAAGTAAGACGATTTGCCCTAACCTTGGCCAAAAGGCCACGCTACGCGAACAACCAGAATGAAAAAAACACCGTTGGCGATTTTGGGAACTGTGATCGGGATCATGACAGTGGTCACCAGTACCACCTACGCTAGGGAACCAAGACTCGGGCTAATGGTTGCAGCTATACCGGAAATGGCTTCATCCCAGGCTCAATCTTGGAGAACTCCTCAATTGCTGCGTACCATTGAAGCCCATTCTACCGCTGTGGATGCTCTGTCATTTAGTCCCAGTGGGCGAGTGCTACTCAGTGGGGGTAGCAGGAGTGATGCTCATCTGAAATTATGGTGGCTGAAAACCGGTCGTGAAATAGATAGCCTGCGAGTACACCAAACCTCAGTGTCCGACCTGGCTTTTAGTGCTGATGGAACAATTCTGGCTAGTGTCGGGGAGGATGGTCGAATCAATTTGTGGCAATGGAATCAGGAAGAATACACAGGAGACTATACCCGTACTTTTCTAGGGCATACTAGCAATTTACTTTCCCTAGCTATCACCTCAGATAGTAAGGTATTAGTGACTGGGGGATTGGATGGTATTCGGGTGTGGGACATCAGAAACCAACGTCCCCTTTACACTCTGGCAGATTTTGATCATCCAACCTATTCCCTAGCGCTTCATCCCAAGGCCGAAACCCTGGTAAGTGGACTCAAGAATGGCACGATTAAAATTTGGAATCTGAACACAGGACAACCCCTTTACGTTATTCGAGCTCATCAAGGTATCACTAGTGCTCTAGCCTTTACCCCTAATGGTAGAACCCTAGTCAGCAGTGGTTATGACGGTAAGATTAGGGTCTGGGATACGCAGACTTGGCAGCTTAAGTATACCTTGACTAAACATACTGGAAAGATTCGTGCGATCGCAATTAATCCAGTTAATGGCACAATTCTCGCTAGTGCTAGTCGTGATGGGGTGCGGTTGTGGAATTTGAACACTGGTAAGCAGATTGCTTGGTTGACTGGACATCAAGATTGGGTACAATCCCTTGCCTTTAGTCGGGATGGGCGTTTTCTGGCTACTGGGGGATTTGATCGGACGATTAAAATTTGGCAGGCGAATAGAACAGAGGTGGCTCGACAGTAAAAAAATACCAATTAAAGTAGGGTTGGAACAGGTAAGCGATCAGCTACAGCAGTCGAAGCCTAGTTTAGGACAGTCACTTTTCCTCAAACCTAGATACAAAGCTAGTTTAACTTCTGACTTCTGACTTCAAACTTCTGACTTCTGCTATATCAGCGATCAGCTATCAGCTAAAGGCTAACCACTGACCGCTGACTACTGACCGCTGACTGCTGACCGCTGACGGCTAAATGCTTACAACCAAACTCCCTACAAGCTAAAGAATATTATGACAGATAAATCGAATAATATTGCTATTATTCATTTCGATGGTGTCAGCAAAAGACGAACTAATCAATCCGCCTGTGGTGCTATAATTCAGTACCAAGGTGAAGTTTATCCAGTCTCTCAATACTTAGGATTTACTACTCAGAACCAAACTGAATATATGGGGCTAATCCTTGGACTACAGAAGACTCTAAAGCTGGGAGCAAAAGAAGCCAAAATCTATGGGGATTGCGAACTAGTAATTAACCAGCTCCATGGGGATTATATGGTTAAAAACAACAATTTGGTTAGCTTTCACACCCGAGCCAAAACCCTTCTTGATAAACTGGATTTCTACGAATTAATCTGGATTAACAAAACCCAAAACCTTGAAGCTGACCAGTTAGCTAATGACTGTATTGATTTGGAAAAGTCCCAGAAGTAAAGAATGCGTGGGGTTTGCAGTAATTTCAATAGGAAAGGGAATAGGGAACAGGGAATAGGGAATAGGGAGTAGGGAGTAGGGAGTAGGGAGTAGGGAGTAGGGAGTAGGCAAGAGGAATCCCCCCTCTCCCCACACTCTTGGCTCTTGCCAATCCCAATGGAAATGGAATATCAGTTCTCTTTTGATGCCTGCTCCTCTTGCAACAGTTGCTCTTTGGAATCTCCCCAGTAGGCTGCGTAAGTCCAAACTTCGTGGTTATCGTTTTCTTTGCTTTCTACTGACCATCGATAAATAGCTGATTTCGGCTCAACCCCAATTTCTATAAGCTTGGCACCCATATAGTACTCCATTTGGTTTTTGGTCATATACTTGACCCCAGTAGGCTCATTCTTTTTTACGGTTCGGGACATGAAAGCTTTAGTATGTTTTGCCATTTTGTTTCTCTTTTGGGTGTGAATATTAAGAATTGCTGATGTCTTGCATCTATTCTTGACTAATCTCTAGCAAGAGTTAGACACAATTCTTAATATTCTAATGCTTGAAGCGATAACAGAGTTAGGTAAAGTACCCTACTTCCGGTATTTTCGGGCTGAGCAACGGCTGAACATCTAGTGATGGGATGGGCTTGATCGTTGCCAGACTTTGCTGCTGCTACACCATGCGATCGCTTTTAGCGGAAGCGAAGCTTCATCGCGTAGCGTGACCAAAGGTCAATCGCAAATGAGATCCCATTAGTATGAAGAAAAGGATGAAGGTCAGCAGTTGCATCCAGACCAGTGTACCAAAGGCACTGCCAACGGCAATTGTGGCTGATCATCCACTGGCCAGATCCCTCAGTGTTTAGTAACTAATCAAGTGCAATTCTCATCTCTCATCAAGAGTGAGGTGCACAGGATTTTTTTCCACTCCCCCCTCCCCGTGCGGTGAAACCACTACTAATAAAACTCTTCCCCCTACTCCCTACTCCCTACTCCCTACTCCCTACTCCCTACTCCCTACTCCCTACTCCCTACTCCCTAAAACCAATGTATCTGGGAAAATTGAACCTTAAGCCTGTCTACTGGCTCTTAGGGCTAATCTTGGCAGTCATCCTCCTCTGGGCACTACCCAAGCCTTGGCACGCTGCCAGTTTATCCACTGACCCGAAAGTATTGCATGTCCTCAATCGCGTTAGTTTTGGTCCTCGCCCTGGGGACATCGAACGGGTGAAATCCATGGGAGTTGATGCTTATATTCAGTCCCAACTTTCCCCAGAATCTATTCCTGAACCGCCACAACTGAGGAAACAACTCAAGAATTTGGATACCCTGGAACTGAATCCAGTGGAGCTATGGAAAGGCTATGCACCACCACAAGGTAAAAAGAAACGGCAGCTGACTCAGCAACAACGGAAGCAGGCTCAAAAGCGATCGCAAATACCTAGGCAGCAGGGATTAGAAGCCCGTTTAATCAAAGCGATCGCTAGCCCTCAACAGCTTCAGGAAGTAATGGTAGACTTCTGGTTCAACCACTTCAATGTTTTTGATAGCAAGGGATTGAATCGGATCTGGGTTAGTTCCTTTGAACAAGATGCCATTAGACCCCATGCCCTTGGTCGTTTTCGGGATTTGTTAGGTGCTACAGCTCACCATCCCGCCATGCTCGTCTATTTAGACAACCACCAAAACACTGCACCAGGAAGTCCAGGAGCTCGTGGTCGATACAAAGGGCTTAATGAAAACTATGCTCGGGAACTGATGGAACTCCACACCCTAGGAGTAGATGGTGGCTACACCCAAGAGGATGTAATTACCCTAGCGCGGATCTTGACTGGCTGGACTACTGACCGTGAGGGTAAGTACGGTGACAGTAGAGGATTTTATTACGAAAGTAAGCGCCATGATTACAGTGATAAGGTTTTGCTGGGTACACCGATTCCAGGTAGCGGCAGCCTAGAGGGAGAGCAAGCGCTAGACCTCCTAGCTCGTCATCCCTCCACCGCCCATTACATTAGCTACAAATTAGCCCAGTACTTTGTAGCTGATCAGCCACCAGCAAAGCTAGTAGACACTCTAGCCCAACGCTTTTTGAAGACCGATGGGGATATTCGTAAGGTTCTCAAAACCCTATTTCAAAGCCCTGAATTTTGGGACACTCAGTATTACAACAGTAAATTTAAATCCCCCTATCACTACATCATCTCAGCAGTGCGAGCTACAGGCAGTAAAAAGCCCAAATGGAAAACCCTCTCTGGTATTATCCGTCAGCTAGGAATGCCCATCTACGGCTGTCCAACTCCCAATGGTTACAAAAATACTGAGAAGGCTTGGCTCAGTCCAGATGGGATGATTCGCCGGGTCAGCTTTGCCACCGCATTAGCCAATGGTAATTTCGAGCAGCGTCAACCTAAAGAAAAGCGTAAACCTGTGGATGCTGTCCAACTCAGGAAAACCCTAGCTAATCACTTTTCTGACCAAACCAAAGAAGTCATCGACACTAGTCCAGCTAAGCTACGGGCCGCCTTGATTTTAGGGAGTCCAGAAATGATGTATCGGTAATCTATTAGGGAGTCGGGAGTCGGGAGTCGGGAGTCGGGAGTCGGGAGTCGGGAGTCGGGAGTTGGGGGAATAAAA
Organism: Moorena sp. SIO3I8; assembly: GCF_010692325.1. Classification (GTDB taxonomy): domain Bacteria; phylum Cyanobacteriota; class Cyanobacteriia; order Cyanobacteriales; family Coleofasciculaceae; genus Moorena. Next base: position 53,201 of record NZ_JAAHHW010000021.1, read on the forward strand.
TTGATTGCACCATACTTTTTGAAGTATGAAGTATGAATGATTAATTATAATTTTTGATGTTTAAATAGCCATTTAAAAAATATGCTTTTAAATCAAATTTTAATAAATTTGCTATTTTTATAAAAGCAAATTATATAATATTAATTTATTATAATACCAAAAACTCCTCGAAGCTCTTTCCTACGATTCCCGATTCCCGATTCCCGATTCCCGATTCCCGATTCCCGATTCCCGATTCCCGATTCCCGATTCCCGATTCCCTGTTCCCTATGCTATAAAAACCAACCATGAAAAGACGCAAATTATTACAACAAGCTAGCCTTCTAACTGCTGGGGGACTTATCTCTATGGGAAGTTGGGTAGCTAGAGGATTAGCAAATACGGCAAATACTAATCACCGTAAGCGATTGATTGTTATTTTTCTGCGGGGTGGCATAGATGGATTGAATGTAGTTGTGCCATACCAAGATGCTGATTACTACCAAGCGCGACCGAGAATTGCCATTCCTCGCACCGGCGAAAAAGGGGGAGTCTTGGATTTAGATGGTTACTTTGGCTTACATCCAGCTTTAGCTGATCTCATGCCTCTTTGGAAACAGAAAAGTTTAGCCTTTGTTCACGCCAGTGGTTCACCAGACTCCAATCGCTCCCATTTCGATGCTCAGGATTACATGGAAAGTGGCACCCCAGGCATTAAGAGTACAGATGATGGCTGGATGAATCGACTATTAGGGACGATTCCCAAGGAAATACCAACTCAAGCCGTGAATATGGGCACCACAACCCCACGGATTCTATCGGGTCAGATGCCAGTGGCTAATTTACCGATGGGGAGAAATTATAATCACAAGCTGCCTGTAGACCGTCCCCAAATTGATGCTGCTTTTGATCAACTCTATCGTGGTAATAATGCTATTAATCGGGCTTATCAGGAAGGAAGTGAGGCACGGAAGATACTGCTGGCTGAGCTAAAGGAAGAAATGATGGCAGCTAACCGGGGAGCACCACCTTCCTCTAAATTTGTTGGTGATAGCCGCAAATTAGCCAAGCTGATGGTGGGGGATGCTAAGACCCAACTGGCATTTTTGGCCTTAGGTGGCTGGGATACCCATGTTAACCAGGGCGGTAGTCAAGGACAGCTGGCTCGAAAACTTAAGCCTATTGGACAAGGGTTGGCTACTCTAGTCAAAGCCTTAGAACCGATTTATGCCGATACTGTGATTGTGGTCATGTCAGAATTTGGTCGTACCCTGGCAGAGAATGGTAACAAGGGTACTGACCATGGACACGGGAATGTGATGTGGATCTTGGGTGGAGGCGTTCGCGGTGGTAAGGTCTATGGAGAGTGGCCCGGTTTGGCGGAATCCCAGTTGTATGAAAAACGGGACTTAGCCGTAACTACGGATTTTCGTGAGGTGCTGATGCCTGTGCTCAGGGAACATATGGAGATTGGAGACTCGAATTTAGCCCAAATCTTTCCTGGTTTTAGGTCTAATCAGAGTTTGGGGCTTTTGTAGGGAAACAGAAGTGTCCGAGGAGGGGAGTGCGATCACGTTTGGCCTTTTGGCCAAACGCGATCGCATTTTCTCGACCATGAGGTTCAGAGGTTCGTTCACGAGGCTCAGAGGTTCGTTCACGAGGCTCAGAGGTTCGTTCACGAGGCTCAGAGGTTCGTTCACGAGGCTCAGAGGTTCGTCCACGAGGCTCAGAGGTTCGTCCACGAGGCTCAGAGGTTCGTCCACGAGGCTCAGAGGTTCGTTCACGAGGCTCAGAGGTTCGTCCACGAGGCTCAGAGGTTCGTCCACGAGGCTCAGAGGTTCGTCCACGAGGTTCAGAGGTTCGTCCACGAGGCTCAGAGGTTTATGCGATCGCTTTTTAGGATTAATCACACTGGTACCAGTGCGTTCGCGAAGCGTGACCATTCGCGTAGCGTGGTCTTTTGGCCAAGGTCAATCGCGTTTTAGTTGATGCCGATACTTTTTAGCTACCAAAATCTACTTTGCAGATTTTAGCCCACTAATGCAAGCTGCTCTCGCAGCCAGGGGGTATCTCCCAAGGCTAAACCCAGACAAAGCCCGGCTTAGCGCATAAATGAAACTCCACTCTGGACAATTAACGTAACTACCAAAACCTTGGTTATCGGCTTTAATTTAAGTTACAAAGTATCTTTAATGGAATTAAATCTATGCTTAAAGTCTAACTCATCTTTGTAGATATTGCAATGTTTTTGTAGAAAATAACCAACAGCAGCTAGCCTTCACAAAGAGTGCGATCGCTTTTACTTACATTCGGGTTATTCTTCAGATAATCCCCAGCCCAATCGCAACCACGTCGCAGTAGCTCATCTAGATTATTTAGAGCTAGATCGATATTATTGATATTCCATAACATTACAGTTTTATTATCACTAGCAGAAGCAAGGTACTTGCCATCCGGGCTGAAGCTAACACTATTGATCCCAGCACCACTATTCTGGAGGGTTTGGAGTAGTTGACCGTCTGTAGACCAGAGTTTCACGGTTCCGTCACTACTACCACTGGCAAGTGTGATACCGTCGGGTTTGAAACTGACGCTATTGACTTCCCCGCTATGTCCTTGAAGGGTAAGGATTTGTGCTCCTGTCTCTACATCCCAGAGTTTTAGGGTTCCCTCTTTACCAGCAGTAGCAAGAGTTTTTCCGTCAGGGCTGAAACTGACGCTATCGACCCAGTTATCATGTCCTAAAAGGGTGCGGATTTCCACTCCTGTCTGCACATCCCAGAATTTTACGGTTCCATCTCTACCAGCAGTAGCAAGAGTTTTTCCGTCAGGGCTGAAACTGACGCTGTAAACATCACCTTTATGGGCATAAATAGTTGTGATTAGTTTACCGTCGAGACTCCATAGTCTTATCGTTCCGTCTAAACTAGCACTGGCAAGGAATTTGCCATTTGGGCTAAAACTTACACTATTTACCCAGTCCTCATGTCCTTTGAAAATGGCTATTGGTTCACCACTTAATTTCCAAAGTCGAACATCTCCACCGAAACCAGCACTAGCAAGGGTTTGACCATCAGGGCTGAAACTAACACTTATGACTGCACCTTTATGTCCTTTTAAGGTACTGACTAGTGCACCGTCTCGTTTCCATACTTTAACAGTTCCATCGAAGCTAGCACTGGCAATTAAGTTACCATCGGAACTAAAGCTGACTCTATCAACCGCAGCCTGATGCCCAAATAGGGTTTGGGTTTCGAGATCATAGCCCTCAACGCTCCAGAGTCTGACAGTAAAGTCTCTACTGCCGGTGGCTAAAATTTTGCCATCGGGACTAAAGCTCATACTTATAATCCTTCTCTTATGACCCCGCAAGATTTGGAGTTCCTGACCTTGCCGACTCCAGAGCTTAACAATTCCATCTAAACTGCCAGTGGCAATTGTCTTACCATCAGGACTGAAGCTAACGGTGCTGATTGTGGCACCAGAACTCTGGAGAGTAAGAATTTTCTTTCCTTGAAGATTCCAAAGTCTAACAGCTCCATCCAGACTAGCAGTGGCAAGGGTCTGACCATCAGGGCTAAAACTGATACTTGTGACTCCAGCTTTCTGTGCTGGAAAAGGTTGCCCAATTGGGTTGCCTTTTCTGTTCCACAATCTTACTATTCCGTTGCGACTACCACTGGCAATCACCTTACCATCAGGACTGAAACTGAGACTCGTAATATCAGTGTTCTGTATTGGAAAGGGTTGCCCAATTGGGTTGCCTTGTTTGTCCCACAATCTTACTATTCCGTCACTACTACTAATGACAATAAGCTCACCGTCAGGGCTGAAACCGATACTTGTAACCCCAGCTTCATCTCCCTCGAAGGTTTTGAGTAATTTACCGTCTCTATGCCAGAGTTTAACTGTGCCATCAGCACTGCCAGTGGCAAGGATTCTACCATCAGGACTAAAACTTACGCTATTGACTATATCTGTATGTCCCTGGAGGGTATTTAGTAGTTTACCATCTCTATTCCAGAGTTTGACGGTGCCATCAGCACTGCCAGTGGCAAGGATTTCACCATCAGAACTAAAAGTGAGGCTATTAACCCAACTGTCATAACCTTCTAAACGATTGCGCTCTCTGACTCCATAAAGGGCTTGCTGTAATGCAGCTAAAGTCTGAGTGCGGGTATCGGTTCCTACTCCAATTGCTGATTTAAGTTGTTTTCCTGCTCTTAAAGCTGCTATTAGAGGATCAAGTGACTCCCTATTTACACTATAAAGAACTTCTGAGGATTTAGTAAGGGTAATAATTTGATTCTTTTTGGCTATTCTCAATGTCAAGGAGGCTAAGACTGATAGAGAAATTATTGCTGTAGTTAAGCCAACGAGTGCCCTTCTATATATCTGATTCCGCTTGAATTCGATAAGTTTTCGCTGTTCTCTCTCCTGTTCCAACTCAGTACGTAATTCAGCAGATTCAGCAATTTGTTGTCGTCTGCGAATAAAAGTAACGAGATAGTCATGTTCCAATTGATAGCGATTACTCGGATGTTCTGGCACACGTAAAACTAATCCCGATTTAACTAAAATATTTAATATTAAATCTAGGTTTTCTGTCTCATTTATCCCTTCCAATATATTGGAGTATAATTCTGCTTTAGTCTTGAGTATTCGATTGTTATTTTCATCTGTTAGACAGTATAAAAATAGTTCTGCATTACGTTCATTTTCTTTACCACAGTCTTTAATAACTCCATTTAAAAATTCTTCCAATAGCTTTTCTTTATAACCGATTTTTTGATATTCAACCAGTTTAGTTATTTTATCTTCTTGCAATTGTGATCCTACAATCTGCAACTCAATGGGACGAACTTCCCCTAGCTCTCCTGCTAAATCTTTGACTAACTCATTAATTAAATCTTTATCTAAATAATACTGATTATTTTTAGATAACTTTTCAAAAATAATACGAGCTTCTTGAGGATGAAAATTACCTAAATAGTAACGATTATTTCGATCGTCAATCGCTTCTATTTTAGTTAGCCTCTCTAAGAGTAACAAAAAGTGCCAAGAATCTTCTCTTTGCGAGAAGACTATATGAAGATAAGGTATTTGATCTATACATGTTTTTATGAAATTTGCAAAAGTCTGTCTTTCAATTCGATTTGAAAAGCGTAAAAAGAACTCTTCAACCTGATCAAAAATTAAAACTGTTAACAAATTTATGTTATAATTTTCTTGTAACTCTTCCAAAATACTGTTGACTGATTCGGAATTAATAGATGCACTAAAGCCTCTTGTATGTAGAGCCTCTGCCAATAATTTGCCCAACTCTCTGACCCAGTCAGTATAGACTCCCATGACAATTGGCAATACATCTCGCTGACCAATAGCTCGCTGCTTGAGAACTGGAACTAATCCTGCATAGATTAAAGAACTTTTTCCTACCCCAGATGGACCATAAAGGACGGTTAATTTATGATTAGGTTTGCCAATTTTTTCAAGCAAATTATTGATATCGCGTTGTCTGCCAGAAGCGATGATTTCGTCTGCAACCATTTCAGTCTGCTCAAAGGCTGGAAGTTGAGAATTTGCTCTCCTTCGTTTTGGCTCTAATCTCCCTGTACCTATAAAGGCTCGCAAGCCAAACTGTTGCTCAATGGATATTCGTTTTTGTTTAACTCTAAAAGCAGTTAAATAGTCACCCTGTTTAAAGTATGCTTCTCGCAAGCTTGCCAAAATCATAATATAAAGCTCTGGAGCATAATGGGCTTGAGTTTCTGCTTTAGATCTCTGGAGATACTTGATACTCTCTTGATAGTTACCAAGACCATTTTCTGCTATTGCTAATAATAATAAATACCAAGCTTTATCAACAGATGACATCCCATCTAATTTGGCTTTATGTTCCGATGAAGTGACTGTTGATTCAGCTGACAAACTAGTTGGCAGGATGGAGAGTGCTTGCTCTGCTAATCCCTTAGCTTCAGTCCAAGCTGATTTGGCTAAAGCTACCTCCGCCAGAAAACCATAATCTTTAGCTAACTCAATTGAATTACCCTTGGCTCTATGGAGTCTTAGAGACCTTTGGGCTAAGGTTTCCAAGTCTTCCCATCGTTGTAAGCGTTGCAAGACTCTGGCAAATTGAGTAATCAATCGGTTAGCTAAATCCTGATCAGATATCTGAGCTAAACTATCAATACATTGTTCAACTAAATTTTTTCCTGCAGTTGTTCCATCATAAGGACATAAACCGATATGAAATAAAACCATCCCTTGCCAATCGATGCGGGTTAGTCTTTGCCATATCTCTAAGCTTTTATGAAAGTAAATTAAGGATTCTTTAAACTGTTGTTTAGCATAGTAATTGCGACCTACCATCAAGTAAAAACTAGCTTCTAACTCTGGCTCTATATCCTGGTTATGATGGTGTAAATCTTGCCAAGCTGACTCAAATTCTGATAGATCATCTATCCCCCGATTCAGATCATACAAAAATTTGTCAGGATCAGAGTCTGGAAAGGTAGCCAAGATCTCCTTAGCTTTTTGAGAGAGAGTATAGATTAATTCATAAGATAAGGAATCAGGAGGGGTTTGAAACTCCCTAGTTGTGCCCCAACTCTCGAAATCAGGAGCAACCCGAACCAATTTGGTTTGAACCTGATCATTAATCCACAGCACTAGGGGGAAATGGAAATTTTTCCGAAACTCTTCCCGCACTTGGTTAGTAGCAGCCAGCAAGCTATCAATATCATCAACAGCCTCTAAGCCAAAGACCATCACAGCCCCTGGGTGCTGATCTCCTAAATCCTGCCGAATCTTGCGATAAAGTTTGCTATCAGACTTTTTCAGCACAACCTCGCGGATTTGAACAGGACAAGTTTCTAGCAGCCGCTCAGTCATTTGCTGCTGTACATAGGTATAGTTACAGTGTGCAAAAATCAGTGAAAATTGCCCCTGAGAAGCTTCAATTGCCCAAGCCAATCTTTGCAACGCACGCTCGTTGTAGGCAGCAACATCTTTGGTTTTATCGGAGGCACTCATAGCTGTAGTTCCTTAGCTTCTGCCAAAATCGGATTAACATCAAACCAAGGTTCTTCTTGATCATAATACTCATAAACAAAGCGACTGCGGATTAAGATTTGATATCCATCATCTCCAGTCACTTTCTTATCCTTAGCTACTTTACGCAGTAAATCCCATTCATCATCAGTGATCGCTAACACAAGTTTATGATGCTGAGCCTTAATCATACGTTCTAGACCATTACGGGAAAGGGGTAGTTTTCCTTCCTCCATGATCCAATCATTGAGAAACCGAAGCAAATTCCGCACATGACCGCCACTAGCACTACATAAACGGTCTAAGGTTTCAGCACTGTCAAAAATTGCTGTAATTTTAGTCAGACGCTGGTTTGGCTGTAAATCTGGGAATGCTCTTGCCAGCACCATCTGTCGCAGCAGTGCCATTCCTTGTTCATGTTTACTACCGTCCCGTAAATGCACAGGTACCATTGGCAGGACTTTGGGGTCGGTCATAAACCGTTCAGTCACCATCCCAAAGTCATTGGAAAACCGCAGTGACAGTGGAATAGTGTAAACCACGTGACAGTGCAGTCCCCCCAACTGTGATCCTCGATCCGCAAACAAATATTCTGGCTGAAGACGACCAAAGGGCTTTTGAATAGAATCCACCCGGTCAAGGTTATCAACAATAACTACTAGTCCCTTTTTCCCGGTCTGTTTCAATTTCTTGATAGCAGGCTCCAGCACCTCTTGATTAATGGCTTCAATAAGTCCATTGGTTCGAGGCTCTAGATATCCTCTCAACTTATCCCGCTGCTTAGGGCTAGCTTTCGCTTGACTGGTAATGGTGGCAATCCCTACAGAGAATTCTACCTCCGATAGCTCCATCGGTGTTTTTAAGATATCTTTGACTTCACCAAATAACCTCTGGAAGTACCCTGGTTGAAGGCTAATGCCAGCACTTTCCAGACTTTCACTGACTCGACGAGCGATCGCCAGTAAAATATCGCTGATATCAACATCACTCATTTCCAAGTCTTGATCAGACTCGAAGTAAACCACATGAAATCCTGACAGTTCTAAATCCACCTTTAACCTGAGCAACTCCGTAGACTTGCCGCAGCCAATATGCCCAGTAAACAGTTCACAGGTAGGTTGATTAGGTGAAAAGATAGCAATCTTTTTTCTAAGTTTTTCAATAATCTGACCGCCGCGTACTGAAGATAAATCAATGTAATACTTGCGATCCTCCTCATTGTCCACCGCTAAGGTTTTACTGGGGTTGGTCGCTCGGTAAAACGTTTGTAAATCGGTCATCTTACTTTTATATTGGTAGAGTTTTTTCCCTATTCTGTACCAAGCTGCGGTTGGAACATGGAACGGTTCATCCGAGCTGGCATTCTGCACCCACTCTATTTTATCTCATTTTCGGTTGAACACTTATAAATAGTAGGGAACAGGGAATAGGGAATAGGGAACAGGGAATAGGTAAGAGTAGGAAAGAAATCCGATAAATTTTTGGGGTGATGCGAAATAAGTATTGATTTTTATGGTCAGTTTTTAAAAACTTATTACAGTTTTTTGCTGTATTTTTTTGGAATCACAAATTCCTAATTATCGGTTATAATAATTATGAGTTAAAGATAATTTTCTCCTACTCCCTACTCCCTACTCCCTACTCCCTACTCCCTACTCCCTACTCCCTACTCCCTACTCCCTACTCCCTATTCCCTATTCCCTACTCCCTTTCCGATAGTCTTTAAAGTGTTCCATGACCAGAAACGTCCATGACCAATTTGCCAAACAATGTCTTAAAGAACTCCTCGACCCCCTGGGGAAAGTGGAAACAAGCTGGAAAGTGCCTGGGGAAGTTCAAGAAATTGATGTTTACTTTTTGCCATCCCAGCCACTAACCACCAATGGACAAAGCCTAGGATTACTCGGACAACTGGCCACAACCCCTGCTATTTTTGAACCCTTCCGCAACCCAGTCAGTAAATTTGAAGTGCTCACTTGTATCGGTAAACTGATTCAGGTTCATGGTCAAGTTTTCCGTCAGGCTAAGCGAACTAATGCCCAAGTTAGGGTGATAGAACTGCCTCGTTTATGGATTCTCTCCCCAACCGCTTCCGAAGAGTTTTTAGAAAGCTTCAATTTCCAAGCAGATCTAGTTAATTATCCCAGGGGGATGTACTTTCTGGGTAAATCCTTGTATACGGCAATTGTGGCGATTCACCAACTGCCAGTTACCTCAGAAACCTTATGGTTGAGAATTCTTGGTAGAGGTAGAGTGCAACAGCAAGCAATTGAGGAGTTGAAATCCCTACCGAACGGGAGTCAGCACAAAGACAATATCCTAGAATTAGTATATGACATGCTGGCGATATTAGACGCACGTATCAAACAAAATCAAAACCTTGAGGAAGATGACCGGGAGTTAATCATGCAATTATCTCAGATATATCAACAACGACTGGAATTGGCTACCGAGCTTGGCAGACAAGAGGGAATAGTGCAAGGTAAACAAGAAGGACTAGTCGAGGGCAAACAAGAAGGACTAGTCGAGGGCAAACAAGAAGGACTAGTCGAGGGCAAACAAGAAGGACTAGTCCAAGGCAAGCAAAACGAACGTCGTAGTATGGTCACTTACTTATTGCGTAGCCGTTTTGGTGAACTAGACCAGGAACTGCTGGGAATCATTGAGCCATTGATGGCACTCTCTCCAGAAGAATTTATCCCCCTACTCTTACAATTGTCTCGACTAGAATTATTGACTCGATTTGGAGAGCGAAATTAGGTGATTAATCCCCAATGTCGTGCCGGTTGACTAGCTCGATCATCCGCTTATTACTTAACTCGTAATTAAATACTAATTAAATCAATAGTCCTGAGGGTGTTCCATGACCAGAAACGTCCATGACCAAAAGCCCATCCAATGTCTTAAAAAACTCCTCGACCCCCTGGGGAAGGTAGAAACGAACTGGGAAGTGCCTGGGGAAGTTCAAGAAATTGATGTTTACTTTTTGCCATCCCAGGCACTAGCCACCAATGGACAAAGCCTGGGATTACTCGGAAAACTGGTGACAACCCCTGTAATGTTTGAACCGTTCCGCAACCCAGTTACTCAATTTGAAGTCCTCAGTTGTATCGGTAAACTGGCCCAGGTTCATGATCAAGTTTTCCGTGAGGCTAAGCGGGCTAATGCCCAAGTTAGGGTGACAGAACTGCCTCGTTTATGGATTCTTTCCCCAACCGCTTCGGAAGAGTTTTTAGAAAGCTTTAATTTTCAACCAGATCTAGTTAATTATCCCAAGGGGATGTACTTTCTGGGGAAATCCTTGTATACGGCGATTGTGGCGATTCACCAACTACCAGTGACCCCGGAAACCTTATGGTTGAGAATTCTCGGTAGAGGTAGAGTGCAACAGCAAGCAATTGAGGAGTTGAAATCCCTACCGAACGGGAGTCAGCACAAAGACAATATCCTAGAATTAGTATATGACATGCTGGCGATATTAGACGCACGTATCAAACAAAATCAAAACCTTGAGGAAGATGACCGGGAGTTAATCATGCAATTATCTCAGATATATCAACAACGACTGGAATTGGCTACCGAGCTTGGCAGACAAGAGGGAATAGTGCAAGGTAAACAAGAAGGAATAGTGCAAGGCAAACAAGAGGGACTAGTCGAGGGCAAACAAGAAGGACTAGTCCAAGGTAGGCAAAACGAACGCCGTAGTATGGTCACCTACTTATTGCGTAGCCGTTTTGGTGAACTAGACCAGGAACTGCTGGGAATTATTGAGCCATTGATGGCACTCTCTCCAGAAGAATTTACCCCCCTACTCTTACATTTGTCTCGACTAGAATTATTGAATCGATTTGGAGAGCGAACATAGTCGCTAGGGAGTATGTTCACAAATCAAATGGAAATGCTATAGAAGCGCTATAGCTTTAATAACTTGTAGTAATTTAATCGATGACTCCGATTCCATCAGGTTTAATACTGGCATCAACTGATAAATCGGAGGATTGCCAGCTTGGAGATAAATAAACTGATAAATGTATCCGTTAGTCGATAGTCCCCAAACTGAGTCTTGATGGTCTAAACTCTTATAGGCATAGGTCAGTAATTGAGGTAACCCGACGGATACGTCAGCACTACTGTTTTTAGTTTCGATAACTAAGACCCAAAACGATACTTTATCTACTGTCTGTTGAGCTTTGTTAATTGCTAGAATATCTAGTCTGCCAGTAATTTTGGTATCCTGCTCTTGAATATCAATATCAGCAATCTCTTCTTCCAAGGAAATCTTTATTGGAGAGCGATAGAAGCCAGCTAATCGCAGTAAGGGAAAAACAGTTAGGGCTTTTACCAGTCCTTCAGATACTTTACCCGCGATTAAGTAATTATCAAAATCAGTCCGAATTTGTTCCAATTCCCGTTGCTCAAATTCAGTAATAGTGTCTAGGGATAACCGGGAAGTTAATGAACTATTGTATTGCCGTTGAAAGCCAAAGGTATGATGCACATCTTCTAGAGATAGGTGACTAGCTTGTATAATTGTCATAAGTTTATAGGATTATGATAGGTTGATAGGGATCCGTGTAGGAATTCTAAAAATTCTTGATCCCATATTCCCTACTCCCTACTCCCTACTCCCTATTCCCTGTTCCCTGTTCCCTACTCCCTTTCCTATAGTTATATCAGTTATCAATACTAACGGCGTTGCCACCATACCAACCCAGCTGTGGTAAACCCGACTAAGGGCATAAGTAACAGGGCAGTCCAACCCAGTAACTCAGCCTGGATTGCTGTTAGGTTAATCCGTCGATTGTTTTGTTCTTTAGGGCGGATAGATAGGACTTGATCATCTTGCTTGCTTAACCAGCTGATGGTGTTGAGAAAAACATCACCATTTAATTGCTGATCAAACCAACCATTGGTGGCAAAAGTAGAGTTACCATAGACTACTAGACGAGATGAAGAGGTCTTTTTGTTACCATCCTCTTGAGGAGTAGCTTGATCAATCCCTTCCGCTTGGCGGCTTAATGCTACACCTAGGATTAACGGACCAGGGCGATCGCTTTCTGGATTCAATTCCAGTGGCTGCTGTTTAGGATTGCTCTCAGCCCAAGTTCTGTCATTGGTAATTAGCAGAGGAGTTTCCTGGATACCATCTACTGGGGTAATTAAGAGCGATCGCGCCCAGGGATAAAAGGAAAATCCGTCGGCAAATTCCGTGGTAATGGGATGATTCCCGTAGCTGGTGACCATGGGAGTTGCTGCACCAAGCACTAAGGAACGTTCTGGAGCAGACGGGTCAATCACTAACCTACTGTCTAGCTTAATTCCCCAGTCTTTGAGAAAGCTATCCAATTCAGGATTAGTATCAGGGTCGAGCATCAATAGTAAGCTACCACCCTTAGATAGATAGTTACGTAACCCTTTGACTTCTTTTTCTAATAATGGTCGCATCGGACCTGCACTAACCACGATTGATGCATCGGCTGGAACCTCTGAGCGTTCAGCTAGGTTAAGGGGTTGAACCGTAAAATTTTTATCCTCTAGAACACGTACTGCCTCAGATAATCCCCCTTCTACTTCTGCTAAGGATTTTTCTCCGTGACCTTGGAGGAAGTAAACCCTAACCGAAATTTCCCGAGTCAGGGTTTCGATACCACTAGTAAGACTAGCTTCTGACAGAGGTTGGGTATCATTAACAGCTTGCAATAATTGTTGCTTGTCTTTATATTGTAGATAAACTTCTCCGATAGACTGAACACCAAATTTCTGAGCTAGTGCTGGTTTTAGCTGAGGGTCAACAAACTGAAATTCAAAGTTTGACCCATACCGACGAAAGTTCTCTAACAACTCTCGGTCATCTGGATTGGGTTGTGGATTAAAGATCCAAACCTTAAGGGGCTGTCGTAAATTTTGCACCACTTGCTGGGACTGGGGTGACAGAGTATATAACTTATTTTCTGTGAAATCGATCCGTTGGGTATAGCGCACCCCTAAAAAGTTAATCAGCCCCAAAATCACTAACATAGCTAAGGTAGAAATAATAGCATTGGTTCCGACTTGGGTAGAACGGCTTTGCCAGAATTTCGGAGCCAACTGGGCTAAAAATACTAGCCCCACAAGACTAATGACAATACCAGCAATCAGTAACCCTAATGCGTCTGGGGACCATTTTTCAGTCATAATCCTGACAGTGATTCCCGCCATGGTCAGTAGTGGCCCGAGCCAGAAAAGGTAAAGGAGATACTTCTTGGTTTTGCTTGTCTTCATCTCAAACCTCACGGCAGCTGCAACTATCATTACTGATTGTAAGCATTCAGCTTAACCCCCTAGGTATTAGGCATTAGGCTTAGGCGTTAGGCATTAGGGGGTTTGACAGGGTAATCCTGGGTTCCCCTAGCGGCTGTTTGAGAGCATCCCATGGAACTTCACCGGGTAATCCTGGGTTCCCGTAGCGGCTGTTTGAGAGCATCCGATGGAACTTAAGACGGTAGTAATGCGATCGCGTAGCAGCGCTGAGCATCCCGTAGCGGCTGTTTGAGAGCATCCGATGGAACTTAAGACGGTAGTAATGCGATCGCTATAGAGTCGAAAATTAAAATAACTAATTTTCATAAGTCCTAATTATTTAGCTATCAGCTATCAGCTATCAGCTATCAGCACTCAGCACTCAGTCTAGGGAGCCGTGTAGGAATTGTGATAATTTTTGATGCCATATTCCGTACTCCCTACTCCCTGTTCCCTATTCCCTATTTCCTTTGCTATAGTCATTCCACACATCCAGCCACACTATTAGTTGGGTGTATTAGTTGGGTGTATAAATTGGTAAATAAGTTTACACTATTTTTATCCATAAAAAGATTATCCTTCATAGTTTTTTTGTAAACTTTGTATAAAGGCTTTGCTTGAATATAAGGTTTGTATAAAATTTATGGGGACTACAATTGCTCCACAATACTTACCAGCTCTAGCTTTCAGGTCACTATCACCCCAAACTCTAAATAGACTTGGGGTGTCAATTACTTAAAATTCAATCCGTTATTATTTTGTTTAAGTTGGAGTAATATAAAGCGTATACATTTTATAACTGATGCACAAACCTACATTCAATGAGCGAATTTCCTGATTTTTCTAACTATGGCTACCAAGTCAAAAAACGATTAGGTCAGAACTATCACAGTGGTCGAGTAACTTATCAAGCCATCCATCTTCAAACTAAGCAAAAAGTTGTAATTAAGCTATTTCAATTTGCTCAATCTAACAGTAGCTGGCATGGTTACCAATCTATTGAAAGTGAGATTAAGGTACTAAAACAGTTACACCATCCTAGGATTCCTCGGTATCTTGACTCCTTTGCTCCTGAGGGTGGTGTTTGTTTGGTACAGGAGTACAAAAACGCTCAACCTTTGTCTGCATACCCAAGCTTTACACCAGAGCAAATTCAGCAAATTGCAGTTCAAATTCTCGAAATTTTGGATTATATCCAACATTTTTATAATCCGATAATTCACCGAGACATTAAACCAGAAAATGTTTTGTTAGATTACAAAATGCGGGTTTACTTAATTGATTTTGGTTTAGCTAAAATTGCCTATGGTTCAATTTATGGAAGTACTACGATGGCTGGCACAGCTGGATTTATGCCACCAGAAAAATTATATAATCAACCCCTCAATAAAGCATCAGATATTTATAGTTTAGGAGTGACACTTATTTGTTTGGTTACGGGAATTAAAACGGCTGAAATTAGTAATTTAATTGATTTAAGCAATCATCGTCTAAAATTCAGGCATTTAGCTTCAGGTTATAGCAAAGAATTTCTTGACTACCTAGACAAGATGGTAGAACCTGACCCTAAAAAGCGTCTTGCCAATCTAGAACGTATTTTTAAATCGGTTCCATCCCCACAGCCAATTCAAAGAAAAGTACTAGCCGAGTTTAGCAACAATCTCAAAGTAAATAACCTGAATAAACGACTAAGTTATGCTATAGTTACTGTAATCACTTTAGGGTTAGGTCTTACCTATGGATTAAACCAAATTGAGCAACTAGTAGTAAGTAAAATCCAACAGCATTTGATAAATGGAGACTATGAAAAATGTATTAACTTAGCTCAAGACGTTCCGGAGTTTTTGAGCATCAATGAAAAATCGATATGCCTCTTAAATGACTGTTCTGTAGCACAACTAAATAAAGCAACTAAACTAGTAGATAACTCTCGACTTATATATAAAGCAATTACTGAAGCAAAAAAAATACCTGCTGAGAGTAATAGTTACGAAGAAGCACAAACGTTAATTACTCAATGGAAAGAATGGCAAAGTGATCAAAATTTAATTAAAAAAGCTCAACAAGACCTAAAAAAACGTAAATGGCAACAAGCCAAAGCAATGGCAGCACAGGTTAAGGCTGAACGTTTCCAGCACCAAGCAATCCAAATTATTAAAACTGCTGAAACAAAACTAAAATATGCTGAATTAGAAAGACTAGCTGCTGAATTAGAAATACAAGGAGAAAAGCTGATCATCAAGGCAAATCACTATGCTAATCAGCGACAGTATAGTCAAGCAATATCCATCGCCAAACGGATTCATAACGCTACGCCATCTTATCAAGAAGCACAACGATTAATTGCTGAATGGCAAAACGAAATACCTCAAGTTTTTATAAATTATTGGTCATCCCCAAAAGTTAATGGCGCTCGCTTCGTTGTCGAGAAACTAGAAAAGTGGAAAAATGGCCAATTAAAAATTTATTTTAAAGCTTATAATTACACTAATAAAGATAGCAGATTTTCCGATTTTATCGCCGTTGATAATTTAGGAAATACTTATAGAGGTTATTCAGGCTCTAGTTGGGATGGAACAGTGATGCCTTCTAGGATACCAACTAAAGGTTCTATCACCTTAAAACAACCACTAGATCCTAATGCCTCAGTGATTACACTTAGTTTTCGTCGTGTTTATACTTATAATCCACTAATTAGACTAATCACTCTCAAAACAAAAGGAATCAGAGTTAAGTAGTAAGACTCTCCTTCTTAACAGCAGGATTAGCGGGAGAATACTCTCCAAAGCGCCAGCGTATAGGGCTAGCATTAGTTGTCTCTAAGACCTGCTCAATATGAAACTCCACTAACCGTTGCGCTCCTGGAACGGTAGTGAATTGTGACTGATCCCAAATCACCTCGGCTGTTCCGGTCAGTTGTAAGGTATTGCCTCGCTCAAAATCGATGAACAGCAGACCAGCACGGGGATTCACTGTCAGGTTACCTAGGGTTTGAAACATATTATTGCCAGCATAATCGGGAAACACTAGCTGATGATCACTGATCACCTGGATAAATCCCGGATATCCACCCCGATGAGAGGCATCTGCGCCAGTTTCTGGATTGAAACTGGCAATGAAAAAGGTATCAGATTGGGTAATCCAGTCTTGCTCGGTTGTGGTCAAAGCCTCAAAGCTGCGAATTTCAGGCTGCGTTGACTCAGGGATATCAGTCTCTAGATGACGCAGCTGGATGTATTTGGGACAGTTGAAAAATACCTCAGTGGTCTGCATCACAATCTGCCCTTTGCCTTCTACTCTACCCAAGCCATTCATCCGCAAGCGTTTACGGGTAGTTAGGTCAATCACCAGAAGTCCCAGTACTCCATTTTTCGCCAAGTTTTCGTACAACGGATCCCCATCGATAGGGATACAGTTAATCTCGACAGTTTGATTATCTAAAACTCGGACAAAACCAGGTTTACCAGTCAGCAGTGATGCCCAAACCAAGCCATTGGTATCCACACTACTAGCGATCGCTAATTGTTGGGTTGTCAGGAGCATCTGAGCAGCAGTTTTGATCACGGGAGTAATCATCGAGCTGAGTTTCTCAGCTTCTTCGGTTACCCCAGCCCGAGTTTGAACAGCAATCTCTCCAGTGTGAAAGCTCATAATCTACTCCTTTGGGGATCGTGACACAGAAAACAGCAGTTTTCTTATACACAGAATTTCTGTATATGTCTGTATCTAAAATATAAAACTGTCCAGATTTGGGCTAAAGAAGACTATCACCGAGCACCGGACAGGATACAACCAGTCAGGGGTGTTAGGTCAATAGTTGCCTATCCCTGAAGTTTCTATAATTTCAGACTACTGGGAAGACAAGAGCAAAATGTCTCAGTTTTTGTCTCAGTTTTTTCTGGTGTTGTTTAACTGACAATGACTAGCCTCAGTTCGATGTCATAAATTGCTGTAAAAAATTGTCAGGTTTTGAGGAAAGCATTCAGCTATCAGCTATCAGCTATCAGTTATCAGATATCAGCATATGCTTACATACTAAGAACGCTCAAATCTCAATGCATCAATAGACTGAGCAGTTAGAAAAATACCGATAAAGATATAACTCAAAAACAGAATTATACTACTAGTATCCAAAACACCCTGAATCAGATTTTTATAATTTTCCAGCAACGATAAATGACCTAAGGCTTCCCCAAGGGGTCCACTAACATTTTTAGCAATCAAATCAATCACCCAAAGTCCTAAAACCAGAGCAAAGGTGAGGATTGCTGACAAAATTGAGCTATCAGTTAGGGAAGAAATGAACATCCCCAGAGAAAGCACCGATGCTGCCAGTAAAATTAATCCGACGTGGGCTAGTAACGGTAGCACAGGTTGAACCGGGGGGTCTGTAGCACTAAATGCGATCGCTTCATAGGCAAGTAAGGGTAGCACCATAAAGCTATAAAATGTTACCACTCCCAAGAGTTTACCTACGGCTACAGCCCAATTCGTTAGTGGAGAAGTGGCCAAAAGCTCCAAAGTCCTGCGTTTGCGTTCCTCAGCATAGAGTCCCATGGACAGAATTGGTAACACAAATAACGACAGTGAACCCATCACTTCCAAGAATTGACGCAAAAATACATAGGCAACATCCACTGGTGGTATCGGTAAACCCAATTGTTCTGCCGTTGCAACTTGGTTAATAATACCCTCTTGATCCAAAAGAATTTCTACAAAAAAGGAGCCAGACAGCCACCAAAATACACCGGCGATAACATAAGCGAATGGTGAAGCAAAATAGCCCTGTAATTCTTTCCTAAAAATTGCTAATATATTCCAAATTATAATCATTATTTATTTTATTAAAAAGGGTGCTTTTTGGGGTTTAAGGTTTAAAATTGAAGGTTTAAGGTTTAAGGTTTAAGGTTAGTTAGTTTAAGGTTTAAGGTTAACTCTTAGTTAGTTTGAAGGTTGAATGTTAGTTAGGTAAGGATTAGTTATTCAGGATTAGTTATTTTAAGGTTACTTAGTTAAAGGTTTTCAAAATAACTTTCATCCTTCATCGTTAATCCTTCATCGTTAATCCTTCATCAGATTCCTGAGACTCCTGTAAATCAGACTCCTCTAAATCAGGATCGGGTTCAGGCAGTGGTTTTTCGGTGGTAGTCAGTTTCAAAAAGACATCTTCCAGGGTAGCGCGAGTCCGTCGCATTTCGTATATCCCTACACCAGCTCCCACGGTCACAGCTGCAATATCCCGTGCGGGTTCTGCTCCCGGTGCTGATACGATGTGGAATAAAGAGCGTCCGCCAGGTAAATTTTGATCATTAACCAGTTCCACCAGGCAAACTCCTGGTATAACTTGTAATAATTTCTGTAACTCCTGTGCATCACCATCTATTTCTAACTCATAACCTGATCCCCCGGTTAACTCCGCCAGTAACTTGTCTGGACTATCTGTTGCTACAATTTTGCCTTCATTGATAATGGCTACCCGGCTACAGGTCATACTCACTTCTGGTAGAATGTGGGTAGATAGGATAATAGTATGGTCACCAGCAAGGCTCTTAATTAAGTTACGGACATCAATAATTTGCCGAGGATCAAGACCCACTGTAGGTTCATCTAAAATAATGGCCGGTGGGTCATGTACAATCGCCTGAGCGATACCCACCCGTTGACGGAAGCCCTTAGAAAGCTTGCGGATCAGTAGCTTGGCCTTGCTCGTTATGTTACAGCGCTCCATGGCAGTTTTGACCTTAGTAGTGCGATCGCCTGCAGCAACACCTTTAATACGGGCAACAAAGTGCAAAAATCCTTCAACGGTCATGTCCGGATACAGTGGCGGAAATTCCGGTAAATAACCAATTCGGCGTCGTACTGCCATAGAATTTTCATGAACATCATAATTAGCAATTCGGGCAGTACCATGGGTTGCTGGTAAATAGCCTGCCAAAATTCGCATGGTAGTGGTTTTCCCTGCACCATTCGGTCCAAGGAACCCTAGGATTTCTCCTGGTTCAACCCTGAAAGTAACATTCTCTATCGCTGGGGTGGTGCCATAGATTTTGCTTAGATGCTCTACTTCTATCATATTTTTAAGTATTACGTGTTAAGTATTAGCTGTTAAGTATTAGGTATTAAATCTTAAGTATTAAATCTTAAGTGTTAAATCTTACGTGTTAAATCTTACGTGTTAAGTATTATGTGTTAATTGCCATTTACTGACTAATATGGTTAAATCTACTATTTACGTTAACCCAGTCACTGGTAAGGATAGCGATACTGGTGATAGTGTTCCGTTTAAAACCTTGACTAAGGCACTTTCTATTGCCACTGCTGGAACTACCATTCACTTAGCAGCTGGTACCTATAATGCTGCTAGGGTCTAAGTTTTTCCCCTCGTTATTCCTAAGGGAGTGATGGTTCTTGGCAATGAACCGACCAAGGGTAAGAATATTGTGATTTCCGGCAGTGGGAACTATGTCAGCCCGACGTTTAATCGTCAAAATATTACCATCCGTTTAGATTCCAAGGCTCAATTAAGAGGAGTAACGGTTACTAATCCGGGCAAATTGGGGACAGCGGTCTGGATTGAATCTACCTCACCGATTATTGCCAATAATACCTTTACTCGCTGTGGTCGTGAAGGGATATTTGTTACTGGCACAGCCAAACCCATGATTCTGGATAATGTATTGTACGCTAACGCTTCCAGTGGCATCTTTCTGGTGCGTAATGCCAAAGGGGAAGTGCGAGGCAATGTTTGTCAAAAGACTGGTTATGGGATTGCCATCAGCGACTTGCCCCCAGCAAAATCTGACCAGAGTTCAAGGTCTGGTATCCCTAGTCAAGGGTTTGGGGTTAACAGGTGGTGAGTCTAGGGAACTCGGGTTTTATCGCGATCGCGTTCAGATTCCCAGCTATGCTACCCAAGCGGTAGCGACAGCAACTCAAAGACGAATGGTAGTGAATTATCCCCAACCCAATCAGCTCAATCCCATGAGGCCGATTACCCGTGGTGAGGTGGTAGCATTGATTTACCAGGCATTGGTAGCAACAGGCTCTGCAGATGCGATTGGCCGTAGGCCACGCGGGGCGCGATCGCATCTCCTTATATTGTTAACCCTAACCCTTACATTACCTCCTTCAGCGATATACCTGGACACTGGGCAGAAGATTTTATTCGCCGCCTCGGTAGTCTAAACCTGATTAGTGGCTTTGCCGATGGCAGCTTTCAAGCAGATGCCCCTCTAACTCGGGCTGAGTACGCTGCCCTACTGGTGAAAGTGTTTGACCCCAATCCGATCCGTCCAGCTACCCAATTTATTGATGTCCCCCTGAATTTCTGGGCATTACCAGCTATCAACCAATCCTATCGTGGTGGCTTTCTCTCGGGATACCCCGACCAAACCTTCCATCCTCAGCAGACCTTGCGGCGTGTTGATTTGATTGCCTCTCTAGTCAATGGGCTGTCTTTAGCCAAAACTGTAGACAAGTCAGTGAAAGAGTCTTCTGACATTTCCAAAATTTACGAAGATTGGAAGGATATTCCTGCTTATGCTACCGAAGCAGTTGCGTACGCTACCATCGCCAAAATTGTCGTTAACCACCCCAACCCGACCCTGTTGCATCCCAAGCGGGAAGCAAAGCGAGCTGATGCGATTGGCCGTAGGCCACGCGGGGCGCGTTCGCATTTATCTATCAGGCCTTGGTGAAAACAGGACGTGTCACTGAGTTCAACTCACCGTATAGTGTTGTCATGAGTCCTGAGTCCTGATTTCAGTGACCAACCAACTCACTACCAAAACTAGTTGCAGGTTGTAGGTTACAGGTTGCAGGTTGCAGGTTGCAGGTTACAGGTTACAGGTTGCAGGTTGCAGGTTACAGGTTGCAGGTTGCAGGTTGCAGGTTGTAGGTTGCAGGTTGCAGGATATAGGTTATATTACCAAGCGACGTTGCCAGAAGCCGCTGTGGCTCCATAATTTGCCACATGTGCGACCTTTCCACCTGGAATCGTACCACCTTCCCACCTTGAACCCTTTTACCCATGACCAATGACTCAGATTTAGCCATTGCCTATGCCCTTGCCTTGCTCAGTCACTATGGGTTTGAGCTCAGGGGTTACACTGTAGAAGAATTAGTCAATCTATGGCTTGAGAACTATCCTGCCAATTGGGTGCGTCTAGCGGTGATTGAGGCACTTTATCAAGGGCGTTACAAAGCGATATCTGTAGAGCAAATTTTGGCAGTCTGGTTACGACGAGGACAGCCTATATATCGCTTTAATCATGAGTTTGAGCGGATGGTTTGTCGTAAATTTCCCCAAAATTTAACCGCTCCGGTCGATAGTAGATCCACAACCGAGAGCTTAGAACTAAGTTTACAGTGGGTAGACAATGTTGCTGAAACCTCTCTAGGTACTAGTTCCGATGAAATTACACCAGAGCAAGGGATGCTTGAGTCAAAGACACTCCAAGCACCACCAACAGGCCAACAGGAAACTTCCCCCCCAGCCAATACCATATCATCCAAAATACCTGAAAAATCAGTCAAGCCCAGAGAAAGCTTCCCAAAGCCTCTGAGCAAAGCCCGTGCTAGTCCTAGCTACAATGTAGATTGGTCAAGTTATGAGCTTAACAAAAAGCCAATTCACCAATTTCATCCACCACCAGACTCTTCAGATGTCTACCTTAAGCTGAAGGCAGTTGTCCAGCACCAAGACTCTGGTACAGTCACAGCTACCGTAGTCGATAAGCAGGTCAGTGATTCAGCTTCGAGTGCCTTGGAAGATCAGGAGGTCGAAAGTAGCTCAGAGGTAGAGAGTCCTTACCAGGCCACTGTTAACCTGGATCAAAGTTAACCATCCCACGATTAATCCCCGTGGGATGATTGGCCGTAGGCCACGCTACGCGAACGGATCTAATCATACCAAATCCTCCCTGATCCCCCTATGGCATACCCCATTGTGATTCAATTATTTTTTATAAACTTTCATCAAACTATCAAGTAATATTCATTAAAATTTCATATATTAGGTAGATATCTAGCAATTAATTTATATAATTAATTCCAATATAAAGTCCTTTATTCACAAAAAAAAAATTATATATTATTATCTAGCTATTAATTTATATAATTAATTCCGATATAAAGTTCTTTATTCACAGTAAATCTAGGTAAATTGGATGCATGAAAAAAGTTTTTGTTTTCCCCTATTTTCTGGTTTAATAGCCGGACTAATTTTTGGAATACAGCTGACTTTATTTGTACAAATAATTTTTGAAAACTACTCTGCCCGAGCCTGTGCCAAAATTCCCGATGGCAAATTTGCTGTTTTTGTACCAACAAGTTATTTATTGAATAAAATAAATCTTAAACGAGTCGTTATATCTAACAAATGGGCTTACAATTACAATTGTAAGCTATTTAAATCCAAGCATGATTATATTAAAAATTCTAAGGTCATTAAGTCGGATTCATTTATAAAAGATAACTATGCCCCAACCGGTTATATACAGGTGCCATCAGAGAGATATATGCTCAGGAAAGTGTGGCGAGGTACCCTGATTGGCTATTTTTCTGAATATGAGGCAAATTTAGTCAGGAACAAAGTCCTGGAAAGTGCTTACAGTAAAGAACCAAAACCTATCGATAAGCCTTTTGTAGTCAATAACATAAATACTAATAATTGAGACTGTAAGCATTCAGCGGTCAGCGGTCAGCGGTCAGCGGTCAGCGGTCAGCGGTCAGCGGTCAGCGGTCAGCGGTCAGCCGTCAGCCCTGAGACATTCGCGTAGCCTGGCCAACGGCCAAGGCTAACGCTACTGTTCGCGCAGCGTGCGCGTAGCGCAATCGGTGCTTATTTTATTCAAAAGTATCTCAAGTAGCCTGGCCACAGGCCCAAAGCTGATAGCACCTCAAGTAGCGCATTAGCTGATACGCGACACGCTGATACGCGACACGCTGATAGCTGACTCAATGCTTAACTTTCACGTAACACCAAGACGAATTTCTGTGGCCAGAGAAGCCATGGTTAATTGCCCCCCCTGCTGGAGAACGTTAGTGCGTAACCGAAAGTTAGGGCTAGCAAACCAAAAACGTTCTTCAGCATATAGAGTTTTCCCCTCTGTAATCATTGTTAAAACATCATCCTGGCCGATACTGTAACGACATTTTAAGGAAGTTCCTTCAACATCACCATTAGTCCGCAATAGCTTGCCAATGTCAGGATTTTCTGGGTTGGGAACAGGTACAACAACAGTCGAACCAGTTTGCTTTTTCTGTTCTCCTACTACTGTACCGTCCCAAATCACTTTTACACCAAATATAGCCATACCAGGCTCTATTTGGTATTGTTTACAGAGTTTGATCACCTCTGGGGCATCACCAGATAGCATTTCCATAGTGATGTTGGACTTACCATTTTTAATGGGTTGAGAAGTAATATGATTACTAGTACGTTGAGAAAACCATCTGCCAGCACTCTGCTCAAAAAACTCTTTAATATCCATTGGCTAAGATTGTAAAAATTTGTGGTAGATCGTGGTGGATCAGTGATGTTGGTAATTTCAATCAAGTGGTTCACTATTGATTCTATCGTGCTATGGTTAGCCGAATTACCAGGATGCTACGCTAGCTTGAGGCTTCAGACAAACGCAATAGAGCCATTTGAGCGGCTTCAGATACTTGAGGATGGCTGTCTTTTGCCAAATAGTTTAATGCCGAGATACTTTTGTCCTGACCCAGTTGACCGAGGGCTTCTGCTAAACGTTGACGCACTATCCAATCCTCTGACTGGGCAAAGCGTAGAATATCGTCTATAGCTTCTGTAGCTTTAATTTCCCCTAAAGCAGCAATAGCAGCTTGTTGGACTAGTACTTCCTGACTATCTAAGGCCTTGGTCAGCACATCACGAGCACGGGGATCTTGGAGATTACCTAGGGACACAGCAGCACTAAAACGTACCAACCATTCAGTATCTTCGTAGAACGCCCTAACTAGAGGTTCAAAGGCTTTGGGGTCACCTAGATATCCCAAAGCCCCAGCAGCAGCAGCACGAATTCCGTAATCTGGGTCAGTTGCCATGAATTTGACCAAAATTGGGTAGCATTCTTCCGTAGGCTTCACTCCCAGGGCGAATATAGCCATAGAGCGAACTGGTAAATTGGGATCATCAAGTACCTTTTTAATTAGGGGCACGGCATCACTGGCTTGAACAGCCCGTAGTGATGCCAGAGCCATCAAGCGATCGCGCATGTTGGGGCTTTCCAGCTGAGCCGAAAGTTGTTCTAAATTAGAGGGCATCGTAGTTTGTTGGGGTTTGGTTGACAATTAACCTCAGCGGAGTATGAGCATCGGTTGTGATCGGTTGAGAATCTACCCAGCTGTCTGGTAAAGTAATCGCTCTGACCTGCTTGCTAGATCAATCTTTATACACAATTGTCGCTCTGAGTCATGGTTTTGGGAATGCTATGGCTGTATCTATGGAAATTTTTTAGTCAACTAGCTATGGCAAATCAATTCAACTTTCGGCATCTGAGTACAGGGAAGAATAGAAAACAGGCTGATGTGAGAAATACAACAACCCAAGTCACTTCTGCCACAGTTGCTGATGGTAACTGTTGAATTGAGAGCTGATCGTTCGATTTTGAGACATCAATGATGAGATTAGAGCAGTTCCAGATTCTACGTGAGCTTACAGTCGATGAGGCAGCCTTTGAGCAGCTTCAAGAAATTTTATTAGCTCAGGAAACCAAATACCAAAAGGCACAAGAGCAAATTCACTTTCAGGCTTGTTTATTAGATAACTTACCGAGTGGGATTATTGCCATAGATATGGATGGAAAAATTATCCATTGGAATAGTTATGCCTGCAAGCTATATCAATGGCAAGCCCAAGATGTTATTGGGTCGCAGCTATCCGAGATCATGTTTCCCCCTAGAAGTGATGCTCCCATCAAAGAAATTTTTGCTCAATTGTCCCACTTAGAGGTTTGGCAGGGTGAGTTGCTCATTCAACGCCAAGACGGTAGCCGATTGGCTAGCGATTTTACCATTAGTGTCCTGCAAGATCAGGTAGGGAAACAGATTGGTTTTGTAGCAACTGTCGTTGATGCTAAAGAGGGCAAACAGGCAGAGATTGACCGTAGGTCACGCTACGCGATTGGCCATAGGCCACGCTACGCGAACGCACTGTCTAACCAGGTGGCTCAAGATAAGCTGAGGCAGGCAATGGGTGATTCCCTTCGGGAAAACTTTGCAGCCCGCATTCGTAAGTCTTTAGATGTGGAGACAATTCTAAATACCACAGTTAATGAAGTTCGTCGATTGTTACAAGCAGATCGGGTAGCGGTTTATCGCTTCGAGTCGGATTGGAGAGGTAGATTTACAGTAGAGTCTGTAGAATCACCCTGGCAGCCGATTACAGGTAGGGAAATGTATAATCCCCACTTCTGGGAAACCCATGCTAATCAGTACCGGTATGGTCCAATCCAAGCCATTGAAGATATCTATTCTGATTCTGGGGGCTTGTCCTCCTATGAAGTTAATTGCCTAGCTCAGCTTCAAGTCGTTGCTAACTTGGTAGTTCCGATTATCTGTCACCCTCAACTAGACCAAAACCAACCTAAAGACTCACCTCTGTGGGGACTATTGGTTGCCCATCAGTGTAGTAGACCACGACAGTGGCAGCTTTGGGAAAGAAATTTGTGGAAATCAGTAGCAGACCATGTAGGAATTGCGATTCAGCAGGCTCAAATTTATCAGGAAAACCAACTCAAAGCTCAACGGGAAGCAACGCTCAATAAGTTTACTCAAAAGATTCGTAGCTCTCTTGATTTAGAGCAGATTTTTACCACAGCCACTCAAGAAATCAGTCAGCTGTTGGACGTTGACCTAGTAGAAATTCAAGAATATCTGCCACAGCGGCAGGTTTGGTTAACCGTATCTCAATCCAGTAAACAAGCTAACTTGAGTAGCCCTTTGGGTGCTGAAACTCCCGATGTGGACAATGAGATTAGTCGCAAGATCAAAAATCTGGAAGTGGTGCGTATTAACAATAGCTGCAACTTAAACCTTCAGGACAGTTGCCATCAGTTACTTGTACCACTAAGGTTTCAAAACCGCCTCTGGGGAAAATTGTGCCTGATCAATATTCATAGTGACTACCAATGGTCTGATGGCGCAGTGACTTTGGTGCAGTCGATGGCTGAGCAACTTGCGATCGCAATTCAGCAAGGCCAGCTTTATCAGCGGCTGGCTAACCTCAACACCGACTTAGAACGGCAAGTACTCGAGCGCACCCAACAACTACGAGAGAGAATCAAGGAACTACAGAGACTAAACATCCTCAAAGATGATTTCTTAAGTACCGTTTCTCATGAACTGCGCACACCTCTATCCAATATGAAAATGGCAATACAGATGCTCAAAATTGCTCCAGAGAGTCAACGACGACAGCGCTATACAGAGATTTTAGAATCTGAGTGTTACAGAGAAATTGAACTAATCAACGATTTACTCGACTTGCAGCGTTTAGAAACCGCCTCTTATCAGGTTTCGCGAACAGTAGTAGACTTGAAAATCTGGTTACGCCGAATCATTGATTCCTTTTGCTCCCGTATCCAGGCACAACAGCAAATTCTGAAGTTGACTCTGTCAGATAATTTGCCATCGGTTTTGATTGACAAGACCAGCTTCGGGCGAATTGTGACAGAACTGTTCAACAATGCTTGTAAATATACTCCAGGCAACAGGCAGATTATTCTTGAGTTTTTTTACCAAAACAATCGGGATCTGATCCCATCAGATACCGTACCCAAGGTAATATTTAAGATCAGCAATCAAGCCGAGATTGCTGATACGGAATTACCCCACATCTTCGATAAGTTCTATCGCATTCCTAATGCTGATCCTTGGAAGCGAGGTGGTACAGGATTAGGTCTGGCTTTGGTGAAGCAGCTAGTCAAGCAGCTCGACGGCATCATTCAGGTAGAAAGCTCTCAGAGATGGACTACATTTACCGTGCAAATTCCGGCTCCTCAAGGCTCCGAACTCAATGAACACGAAAACAGTTTGACGATCAAGTTTTAATCTACCTTCTATGCTTAAGGGACTGCTTTGTCTTTTGCCTAAGGGTAGCGGTTAACTGATAGTTGAGTTGTGCTACCCTAATCACTTGTGACTTTCCCGGTTTTAATGGAAAACTATTATATTAGTCTTCATGTTCTTCAAACTGATCGACTAATTCCGCTGAAGGGGGTCCAAAAGCGGTGTAAATGGATATACCAGTGATACCGATTACAAAAACAAGGATAACAATGCTAAGGACTATTGCGGGTTCCATGGCTCAAATCAAATATAAGTGTGTCTGTTGATGCAGTGGCTTGTGGGGGAAACCCCATTGAGGCTACTGCATCGTTATATGAGTCTGTTTTCTTTTTGACATTCTGCTCTCTAAAATCTCGACAAACCTATACATTTAGTTCTCTCTAGATCGAGAGCATGGCAGGGGATACCCCGACCTGTGCTTGGACGATCACGCCAAAGGCGAGCTAAACGGGATCTATTGTCAGAAGTAGATTCAGAGTCAATTGTAGCTTTTTTTGATGTTGTGTTAACAAATTTTAATTTTATTGCTTTTTTTTAAGAATACCACAGAATATTAATACTGTTAAGATACATTTCCAAAACTATAACTACTAGACAAACTTAGACAGTAGTTGACAAAATTTATTTTTTGTCAACTACTGTCTAAGTTTGTCAACTACTAATCTTCAAAAAGATTAGTTGTTGTGAACGGCAGGCTTGAAAAATATCAGGTACTGTGTTAACAGTGTGTTAATTTTCTTGGGAAAAGGTGAGTTGGCGCCTCATCACGGGGTATGTAGCCCAAAATCCGGAAAATTTTCACGACCTTTACCTCACCAGGTACTTAGGCAAAAACCACGCTTTGATAGTCCTGGCAGTTAATCATGTCTATTGGATGTGCCACTGCCGCAAACTCTCTCAAACAATTTCCGAGTCTGGATTGATTGAATTCAAGCGACTTGTGCAACATTTAACCTGTACAAACCTACTCACAAGCAGATAGGACGATGGTATAGCATTAGTTTTAACTAATGGTTGTTGCCGACAAAGCAATGCCAAAAGCATTGCGCTAATTTTATTAATGGAGGCTCTGCTGCCTACTCTCAAACCGCACTGTAACTTCACTCAGTCCATTATTTTACGTCGCTTAACTTACGACCAGCTGTCTTCGCTTTTAGTTCTTCGTTGGGCGGCAGTGTTCCGAAGTTAAACAAGTTACTAACTTATTTCATTATAAAACAGTGGATAATGTTTCACAAGGTTTAGATAGCTATAAGGCTAATAGTTGCACCTCGAGTATAAATGTCTTTGGTTTAGTGCCTCCTTAGTGTAAGCTGAAATCAAAACATCCGCTCGTCGTGATAGCCCCTTATTTCTAAGGAGGGGTTCAAACGCGAAGTGAACGCACCCCGCGTCTCCTATGGAGAACGGGTTTTGACCCGACGTGTCTATAATCTTAAGAAGGTATGGGAGCTTTGACACTCCCGCACCGGTAGGATTCTGTTTAAATTTCTAAGTAGATCCTATCTGACTTGAAGCGAAGTGGCACGGTTTCAAGCTGCAACTTCGGCACCTTGTAGAATCCCCCGTGCGAGCAATCCCTCGCACGGGGGAGATGTCAATAACATAAATCTCAATTAACATAAATCTCAATTTACCCATGGCACAAAAAACTCGGCTAGGAGATATTCTCAAACCCCTTAACTCGGAATATGGCAAAGTTGCCCCAGGTTGGGGCACTACCCCTGTAATGGGAGTCTTTATGGGGCTATTTTTCGTCTTTTTGCTGATTATTTTGCAGATTTACAACAAATCAATCATCATTCAAGGTTTCAATGTTGATTGGACAAGCCTAGGGCAGTAGTCTACTCCATGGCTTAACTGCTAATCATTAACATTTCAAATATTTCAGCTCCCTCCCGGCTTGTCCGGGTTTTTTAATGCTGTTGACAGCAATGGATAGGCTAGGAAGTCCCTGGGATGACTACCTAACTTAGTTAAACTGGCTGAGTTAAACTGGCTGAGTTAAACTGGCTGAGTTAAACTGGCTGAGTTCAACGGAACAGCGGTCAATTTGGGTCAAATGTGGAATACTAAGAACAGCAAACTAGTAACAGCAAACCAGTAAAAGCAAACCAGCACTTGACAAATCCCAGGAGGTTATATAATAATGAACGTTTTTGGTATGGGTTTACCGGAAATGGTGTTGATTATGGTCATTGCCCTATTAGTATTTGGCCCTAAGAAGTTGCCAGAAATTGGTCGTAGTTTGGGTAAAGCCATTAGAGGCTTTCAAGATGCTTCCAAGGAGTTTGAAAATCAGTTTAAGCTAGAGGCACAACAAATAGAGCAAGGGCTGAACACCCCTACCCCAAGTGAATCTGAGAAAACTGCCACCAAAGAAGTTGCTACAGCAGAAGTTGCTACAGCAGAATCAAACAATCATGCTACGACGTCTTCTCAACAAAGCTAATCCCAGGGAAGTCGAGCCACTTCAGCAAGAGGCTAGACCCAAGCAGGCATGATGACTAGTACTGCTCCGGGGAATTAAAAATTATGGTATTAACAATTCTTGCATGCTTATTACATAAGCGTTTTGCTATTTTTGAATCGTATATTTATTTCCGCCGTGCTGTACTAGATGACTCTTGAACTGTAAGCCAGTAGCTCATT
This sequence comes from Moorena sp. SIO3I8, assembly GCF_010692325.1. GTDB lineage: Bacteria > Cyanobacteriota > Cyanobacteriia > Cyanobacteriales > Coleofasciculaceae > Moorena. Next base: position 83,258 of record NZ_JAAHHW010000021.1, read on the forward strand.
GGTCGATTGCCTTGGCAACCATTGACGCTCCACGAGCAAGGGGTTTGAGTAGTCGTGGAGTGTCAACAATGAGTTAGCTACTGGATTTACCATTTTTCTCATTCTTCTTACTAGAAGGTGCCTCAAACTTGTAGCCAACACCTCGAACTGTCTGAATTAAGGAAGGGTCACTGGAATTAACCTCAATTTTACGGCGAATTTGACCGATATGGACATCAACTACTCGCTGATCTCCCACATAATCGTACTCCCAGACTTCCTGGATTAACTCAGAACGGCGCAAGACTCGACCTGGATGACAGGCCAGAAAATGGAGTAGATCAAATTCCAGAGCAGTTAGAGGGATAAGTATTTCGTTGATAGTTACCTCCCTGCGCCCTGGATCGATCACTAAATGGTCGAAGACGAGGCGTTCTGCTTCAGTAGCAGTAACAGCCCGCTTCCGTTTCAAAATTGCTCTAACTCGATTTTCCAGCTCTTGTAAATCAAAGGGCTTGGTGATGTAGTCATCAGCACCTTGTTGAAATCCTTGATTTTTGTCAGCAGCATCCGACCGACTGGTGAGCAAGAGGACAAAGACATCAGTGCGGGTCTGCATTTGCTGACACAGGTTGTAGCCAAGGGCGTCAGGCAAATTCACATCTAGAATGACTAAATCTGGATTAAATTGCTCAAATGTGGCAAGAGCCGTCTTGCCATCTTGAGCAGCCTGCATTTGAAAATTCTTTTGACTTAAGAAGCGTAGAATTAAATTTCGGATTGCCGGATCGTCATCTACGACAAGAATCTTGGCGGCGGTCATAACTTTCCACGGAAAACGGGATCACAAATTTAAGACGCAGAGTGTTTTGACACCAACGGTGCTGTTGGGCATTGTAGACAATTATCCTCAGATTATTAGGCAATGCCAATAGTTGGTAAATCGCATAGGCAGATCAGTTATTTTCAAAATTCCCCCACAGTAGGACTTCCCGAACCAAGGGAAAAAGTCTTTTTTTCTGGTTCTAAAGAGCAAAAAACCCATAGCCTTGATGGGTCTATATGGATTTACTAACGGTTCTAACATCATTCAGGAATTCTCCGGTGATTTGGTCACAAAACAGCAGATGCACCGGCATTGTGTTGACTTCACTTCGGGACTGCTGCTTGAAGATCAAGCTACACTAGCACCCAGGGGCATTGGCACCACCCTCAACCAAAACGACTCTGTGACCAGTGGTTAGCCAGAGCAAGGTTGAGAGTTTCTCGTGCCTAACCTTAACATATACATAACTAGTTTAAAGTTGCTGTCATACTAGTGAAAAGAAGGGATGTGAAAACAAGGGATGTCTCGGAGGTCTTGAATGAGTGATAACAATCCCTATGATCAGCTTGGGGTTACGGAAGAAGCGTCCTTTGATGAAATTCAGGATGCCAAAGGTCGCCTGATGCAAAAGCATCGTGGTAACCAAAAGCTTTTAGATACCGTAGAGGCGGCCTACGATGCCATTATTATGGATCGACTTAGGATGCGCCAGGAAGGAAAGATTAAAGTTCCTGATCGCATTCGTTTCCCAGAGAAGGTTTCTCAAGCTCCACCGAGTTTTCCCCAAACACCAGTTAATAACTCTCCTGAGTGGCTGAAACGGTTGTGGGATACTCCGACAAGAGAAGACATCATCTGGCCGAGTGCAGTGTTCTTAATCTTAAGCAGTGCTACTGTCCTTTACACCTCATCGGCAAACTCGATTTTGCCGTTGGTGATGGCTATAGGCTTCGGATTCACGATCTATTTCCTAAATCGGAAAGAACAACAATTTGGTCGTGCGGTGTTGCTAACCCTGGCAGGTCTGTTTTTAGGTGTGGGATTGGGTAGTTTGCTGGGGAATTCTCTGGGAAGCCAATTCACCAACCTAGACTTGACAACAGAAAAACTGGCTACATTGGTGACATTTGTATTGCTATGGCTGATTAGTTGTTTCTTACGTTGAAAATAGGCATGGGGGATTGGGGATCAGGACGTGCCTCCAAAAGCACGTTCCTTGTCTAGCTAGGGTGCTTTTCCCCTTGATGTGATATCTGCCAAACTTCTCTACCCTTGCTTGGGTTTGCCTGGTGGAAACCACGCCAGTCGCTCATGGGGAGCGACTGCATCATGGCCATAAAAAGCAATTTTTATGAAAATTGCTTTTTTAAATAACCACAAACCTTGTAAGCCAAGACTTTAGCGCGATTATTTTATAAAAATTTTTCATAGCCACAGGCTAGAGAGCCAATTTTTTTAACTATGTTAAGAAACTTAAAGTTGCTCAAACCCTTTTTGTGGCGTTTCGTCAGTCTTTGAATGAATAGGAGTAGAGTGGGCATCCTGCCCGCCCCAAAAGATCAAGAACAGGCAAGATGCCTATTCCACAGGTGCGACCCAAGGGCGCGAGGGATTGCTCGCGCCCTTGGAGGCGCGCACCTACTCTTAAAATCATTCCATTATTAAGCAACGCCCTTTTTGTTCCCTAATCCGAAGTTCCCTTGTCTGCACAGCTAGTTAGTGATATAATTACCTAAATTTCGAGACAATCTAACCAGGATAGCCATAGCTTTTTTGACATAAAAAATGACTTGAACTTTAACAGTTCATTTCATCCTACCCTGACCGAGGGTCAGGCGTAGGGCGCGCTCTAGCCGGATCAGCTAAAATCGCAAATCATACGGCTTGTAGCAGTGCTGTGTCTAGAACTAAATCTACCGCTTCAGTGAGATTATTGACGATAAAATCTGGTTCGTAGAGATTGAGCTGGGTGCGATCGCGTATTCCAGATAAAACTCCAATTGCTTTAATACCGTGGGTTTTGGCAGCCACTATATCCGCTTCTGTATCGCCAATCATCCAGACATCAGACTGAGCTGGGAGTTTTTTGAGGGCTTTTGCCATTAGCAAAGGTTTATCCTTAGTGTCACCGGTCTTAACATAGTCGTTGCTCAGGCAATACCGTCGGTTAGGGGGAAAAAATTTATCCAGGTCTAAGCGACTGAACGCTTCATCAAGCTCCCGCACCCGACGCATGGTCATGACGGCTAAATCTACACCTGCTTCTTGTAATTTTTCCAGGGCATCTATAGCTCCGGGAACCGGTTGATCATGAACCAAGTAGGGCAGAGTGTGTACAGTTTGACGGCGCAGCTGAGCAAATGCTTCAGCTTGGCTGGGATCGAGACCTGAACGAATTCCAATAATTATCTCGGGAACACGCCCCCTCTTACACTGCCAAAACTCCGCCTTGGACATGGGCAGGATTGGCTGGTTAGGGCGTTGGATTTCTTTGAGACAAAACTGGTAAACCCGATAGTAACGCTCCGACACATTCATGATCGGACCGTCAAAGTCTGTAAATACTCTAATCATTATCTAACAAAATGTAATATTTATTTACATTATTATCTCATCCCGTGAGTATTTATCACTAAAATTACGAATTTGTAACATTTCCAATGTCTTAGAACTTACCCATTACTCCTGACAATGGTAGGTTTTTGAGATTTGGGTCGGGAAATGGGGAAATGGGGAGATGGGGAGATGGGGAAATGGGGAGATGGGGAGATGGTGAGAATTCTCTGTCTGTTGCACCTTATGCCGTCACGAATCGGGGAAACGGGGCATCTTGCTGTGGAACGGGCATTTTGCTGTGGAACGGGCATCTTGCTGTGGAACGGGCATCTTGCTGTGGAACGGGCATCTTGCCCGTTATCAATATTTTCACCGCAGGCAGGATGCCCACCCCACTTATTCATATTGATCCGAAGATACTGATCTTGTGGGGCAGGCAGGATGCCCACCCCACTCATTCATATTGATCCAAAGATTCAGCAATGCCAGATTTTTTACCGATTCCCGACTCCCGATTCCCCACTCCCGATTCCCGATTCCCGATTCCCTGACAATTGCCGCGAATTCTACTGTTCAATAACTAGTGCATTCAACCCGTCTAACCTTAAAGCAACTTGATAAGCTTTACCAACTTTCTTTAGTTTAAACGCTCCCAAGGATTGCAAAAATTTGGGGAATGTACCTTTGAAATTTAAGTCTCTCATCAACTGAGTAATGGGTCGAGAGTATTGTTTTTTAAATTCAGTAGCTATATGAGCGATCGGAACATAAGGTTCTTTATAGTTTGTCTTCAAATCCTTGAGGAGTTTAACTAGTATCTCTTCCAAATCTGATTTAGATTCAATTTTAGATAAAGGCTTAACAGTAGGTTTTAACTGAATAGTATTCAAAGAAGAGGTCTTTTTAATGAAAGAAATTGGCTTGTCAAATAGAGTTATATAAAAATTTGAAGTCCCAGGTATGTGATGAGTCACAAACTCCTTAGGGTAATCACTAAAAATATCGGTTGTTAGTTTTCCAGGCAAGCGCAGAGACACAACTTGATTGAGGGTAAGCTGATACTTAGCCTCAAATAGATAAGATAGTCTAGACAGGTTTATCCAAGCATTGGAAGTGCGTTTTTGTTCAGCTTTGAGGATGTCTTTGAGTTGATTAATAAATTCCTCAAGGGTGGGAATTTCTGGTACAGAAACCAGAGAATGGGCTTGAGTTTCACGAGTCTTGTTATTTAAAACAATGATCTTATCGTTTTGCTTACGCACCAAATAGACTGTTAGTCCATGGGTTTGTAGGGTGGTGCAAAGATGAGTCATTACCCCATCAGAGGAACAGACTAAGACTTCCTTGGCGGTTGGGTAATGGACAAAGATAGAAGACCCAACGCTAGCCATCTTGAAATCAGCGCTGTCCTTTCCTGGTGGGACGTGAATTAGCTCATAGCCACGAGTATGAAGTTCAGTGTCATACTTACCCATAGCACGCCAATTGGCAAAAGCAATCTTGATTTGAACCGGGTAGGAAGAAATTTGAGCTAGGAACTTTTCGGTTTCAGTATTGAGCCGTAAATTTTCGGCATCTAGGAGTAAGATGGCAATTCCTGTCTCTAGCTTTGGCAAAGGGGAAACCCATGTTGGGGTTTTATTATTAGTAGAGACAGCTAAGTTATGGGAATTATTCCCTGGCTTGGGTCCGATAGAGTGACGAAGTTTTTGGGTCAGTTCTCTAAAGCTGGGGGAGTTGAAATAACTAGGAATGAACAGAACTTGCAGTAATTTCCTGACTTTGATAATTCGTCGGGGCCAATCTTGCTCTTGGCTGAGTTCTGATTTCAAATTGGCCAGGAAAGCAGATTGATGACGGGGCTTATCCCAAGCGATTTTTCGGTATTTTTCCTTGAGTAATTCGGACTGCTGCTGCTGAAGCTCAAGGATGGCTTGGTAGAGGTAAAGGCTAATTTCGTTGATCGCGGCAGAGTCATTCACGAATGGTTTCTGGTAGAGAGGGTGAGTAATTTTGGGCAGAATACAAAAGCAGATCTATGAACCCAGTATATGTGAAATAGCAAAGAGAGTAGGGAGTAGGGAGTAGGGAGTAGGGAGTAGGGAGTACGGAACAAAAATTCCCACAATTCCTACACGGATCCCTCAAGGATCAGCAGTGGGTAGTGGAAAAACACGAGTTCCCTAGAACTCAAGTGCTGGTAGATTGAAGGAGCTTCGAGCCAGAAGCCAGGAGTCAGAATCCTTGATAACGGAAATATTTTCCGATCACTTGGTTTGTTGACGGGGTTAAATTTGCTATTATAGCGCTTCTGTTGAGTAATCAGGTATACAGAATTTTTCCCCTGTTCCCTATTCCCTGTTCCCTATTCCCTGTTCCCTACTCCCTACTCCCTACTCCCTACTCCCAATTAACCCAAGACTAAACTCCCTCAGCCAATTGTGAACTGGTATAGTAAGAGTAACTCAGCTTTACAAATTGTAATCATGGCCAGAGACCTAAGGGGATTTATCCAAGAGCTAGAACAGAAGGGACAATTGCGGCGGATTAAGGCTTTAGTTGACCCAGATTTGGAAATTGCTGAGATATCAAACCGGATGCTACAAGCGGGTGGACCTGGGTTGCTGTTTGAGAATGTAAAAGGGTCATCCTTTCCGGTTGCGATTAATTTAATGGGAACAGAAGAACGGGTTTGCTGGGCGATGAACCGGTCAAGCCCAGAAGATTTGGAAACTCTGGGCAAGAAGCTAGGGATGCTGCAACAACCAAAGCCACCTAAGAAAATTTCCCAGGCGGTGGATTTTGGCAAAATTTTGTTTGATGTGGTGAAAGCTAAACCAGGGCGAGACTTTTTCCCTCCTTGTCACCAGGTGGTGGTGCAGGAAAATGATTTGGATTTGAATAGATTACCCCTGATTCGCCCTTATCCCGGTGATGCTGGCAAGATTATTACCTTAGGATTGGTGATTACCAAGGATTGTGAGACTGGTATTCCTAATGTGGGGGTTTATCGGCTACAACTGCAGTCTAAGACTACGATGACTGTGCATTGGCTCTCGGTCAGGGGTGGAGCACGACATTTGCGCAAGGCGGTGGAGAGAGGACAGAAATTAGAAATTGCGATCGCACTCGGTGTTGACCCCCTGATTATTCTGGCCGCTGCTACTCCCATACCGGTTGACCTGTCGGAATGGCTCTTTGCTGGACTCTATGGTGGGTCTGGGGTTAACCTAGCCAAATGTAAAACCTTAGATTTAGAAGTACCAGCGGATTCGGAGTTTGTCCTGGAAGGCACGATTACTCCAGGGGAAATGTTGCCAGATGGTCCCTTTGGTGACCACATGGGCTATTACGGTGGAGTGGAGGATTCCCCCTTGATTCGCTTCCACTGTATGACTCACCGCAAGGATCCGATTTATTTAACTACCTTTAGTGGGCGTCCACCGAAAGAAGAAGCAATGATGGCGATCGCACTCAATCGGATTTATACCCCGATCCTGCGGCAACAAGTCTCAGAAATTGTGGATTTCTTCTTGCCCATGGAAGCTCTGAGTTACAAAGCGGCCATTATTTCGATTAAGAAAGCCTATCCAGGACAAGCGCGACGGGCTGCTTTGGCGTTTTGGAGTGCGTTGCCTCAATTTACTTACACCAAGTTTGTGATTGTGGTGGATGAGACTATTAATATTCGGGACCCCCGTCAAGTGGTGTGGGCGATTAGTTCTAAAGTTGACCCGGTGCGGGATGTCTTTATTTTGCCTAATACTCCCTTTGATAGTTTGGATTTTGCTAGTGAAAAGATTGGCTTAGGGGGACGGATGGGTATTGATGCTACTACTAAGATTCCACCGGAAACCGAACATGAATGGGGTGCAACGTTGGAGTCAGATGGGGATGTAGCAGCGATGGTAGATAGGCGTTGGGCTGAGTATGGGTTAGGAGATTTGGATTTGAAAGATGTTGATCCCAATTTGTTTGGTTACCAGATGTAATTTATAGGTCAGCGGTCAGCGGTCTGTGGTTAGCTAACCCATTAAGTATAGGTAGTTTACCCAGAAAGCTTTAACTCACCACTAATCAGACAAGGTAAAATACCAGGTCAAAATCTGGATTAGCTCACCCTCTACAGTTGAGGGGATCATGGGAACAGGGAATAATGGGAGCAATGGGTAAGTCCTGTATATAATAGCCTATGGTGTTGATATGCGATTATTAATGCTAATAATTCTAAGTATCCTGGTTATTGTATCGGAGCTGGGGAGGGAGCGATCGCCTTTGGCGATCGCTGAAAGGGGCTGCCCAAGGCCAGATCGCCCCCAGAATTCTTATACATAACCACTTAACGAGGGGATGAACTTAGCTGGCTGGTTTCCTCAGTTTCTTCTTCTTCGGTATTGTCATTTGCTGCACTACTTTCTCTTGTGTCTATTTCAGTTGTTATCGTGATTCCCTCGACGCTGATCTCTAACTTGTTAATATATTGCCCTTTGAACATAGATTTTGCAATCATGTGAGGTCCTAGGATAAATATTATAGATACAGATATCACCAGGAAGGCAATTCCCCTGATGGAAAATTGCCTTACTACTGGGGACTCACCGTTTTTATCAGTTGTTGGGGTTGTGACTACAGTAGTTTTGTCTCGATTCTGTTGCGTATTATTCTGTGCCTTAAAAGTGCTAGTAAATTGCTTTAGTAAGTTGGTCATGGTTTTGTCCTGATGCTTGATTGCTTATAACACCATCCTAGATTTTGCAGATGGGTGTATCAAGCCCAGTAAAGGACAGATAAAGGACAGATAATAAGTGTCTTTTTCTAACTTCTTGAGTGACAGTTTCGGATCAATAAGTGTCCTTTTCTGTCCTTCTGAACAAGGACAATCACACGGATTGATTATCTGTCAAAAGGGCAAGCCTCGTAGCTTTAGTGCCAGTTCTGAAGGAATAAGGCGTCTTAACCAAGCTAGAGCCAGTGAAACAGATGACGAAGGTAAGCCCCTAACTTATGAGCGCCTTGCACCAAGAGCAAACTGAGCGCTAAAATAGTTCAGCAACAGTAAAGCAAAGATAGATAAGTGTCCTTTTCTAACCTCTTGAGTGATAGTTTTGGACTGATTGACTGACTTTACTTCTAAAACCCTTGATTTTACCTAGAGCAGTGGAGCGGTAGTGAAACCCAAGCAAACCCTTGCCAGCGTTAGATTTCACTATGTTCCACCCAACCTACTAAGCCAGAAAAGTCAGTCAAGCAGCAGTTTTGGATCAATAAGTGTCCTTTTCTGTCCTTCTCAACAACGACAATCACACGGATTTGTTATCTATGAATAAAAAGCGCAACCGTGATAGCGTTAGTGCCAGTCCTGAAGGAATAATGCGTCTTAAGCAAGCTAGAGCCAGTCAAAGAGATGACGAAGGTAAGCCCCTAAGTTATGAGGGCCTTGCACAAAAAGCCCAGATCAGCAAGAAAACAGTTGAGCGCTTCTTCAACCAAGAACGTGTGGATCGGGGTTATGCGAGCGCAATTATCCAAGCTTTAGGTCTAAGAGAGGAAGATGTACTATATCTAAAAGAATCCTTAGTATTAGAATCTATAGAACCAATCCAAGCCAAGGATACAGGAGACTCGGAGCGTCCGGGGGAGTTCATTAAGGGAGTAGAGACAGCACTAAGTGAGTTGAAAAAAGGTGAGGAGGCTAGCCTTGAAGCTATGGAATGGCTCAAGGCTAACCGAAAAGCGTTATCCCAAGAAGCTGCTGAAGCAGCTTTAAGGAAGCATTATGACCAGAATCCAAACAATGTAGATACAGATTACTCAGGGGATATTGAGGTATTTTCTCAAGAAATCATAAAATATTTGCAGTTGATATATGACTGTTTAGACGTAGGAGATTGGGAGATGATGGATAGAGCAATACAGGAATCCAAGATTCCTGTGAATAGGGATTTACAGCTTTATGTAGATGCACTAGATTTTATTAAAAACAAAAAAGTTAGTCTAAGTTTTGCTCCTGAAAAAGCTAAACAACTAACCCTTTGCTTGGACTATCTAATCAAGATAATTCCTATAAGATTATCAGCCTACTTTTGAGTTAACGCTTCTATAAAAAATGTGAGATTTTTCCAGAAATGCTTACCAGTATTCATTCTCATACTTTAGCCGAAGCATTCCTGTCATTTTGTTTTTTTTCTTGCTTAATTTTTTCAATTAGTAATTATAAAATTTCTGCATATTATGGAAATTATTGAATAAGTTTATTTAAGTGATCAATGAATTTGTCTTGACGAAGTTGTGGCATTTTTAGTCTTTTATTCTCTGCTTTGTATAAGTTTGCTATAGCTAAGCTAGCTTCAATTAAATTATAAAATCTAGGAAAGTTAGGGGCACCTAACTAAGTGTCCCTAACTTTCCTTTTCTGTCCTTTTATAGTTAATTTAGTTTTTCACTAAATTTTGATTAAATTTAAATTTAATCAAAATTTAAATGTAGAATAGCCTTATTTCCAATCATTATTATTATCAAAGTTTTTGAGTTTTGCTTTGATTTGTTCTTCTTTTCCTTGTTCAAGTTTATCAATCAATAATTGCAAAATTTCGGCATATTCTTTGTAAGTTTCTTTAAGCTTTATTAATGCCTTGATAAACTTCTGGTTAGGTAGTGTCATCTTAAATTACTTGTGTTTTGGTTTTGGAATAAATAACCCTGGTTTGCCCCAAGGGACAATCAATACCGGGTACATGATAAATTATCCAGAAGTGATTTCTGGTTTTCCATATCCTATAAATTTTTTCTGGATTCAAATCAGATATCCGGAAATAGCTAAAGTTTTTTTATAACCCCTAACTGTAGCCAATCTCTGCAGTAACCCAGTGGTAAATGCTCATCAGTTACATTACTCTTGACGGAACTAATCACACATAAGTTCCACCATTGTCCCTGGAAGCTATCCCCTCAAAACCCCAACGTCTCCACCGCCCTCCCCTTAACCTGCTCCTAGAGAGGTTGTCAAAGATTTTTCCAAAAAAAACTGTCAGGTATTGACCACAACGAGACCATCACACTGGTAAAACCGGTTACAAATAATAAACGAGATAAACCAATAATGCTCTGACTATTGATGTGAGGTAGCATTAAATAATCAAATCATTGATTAATCGTTGATACCACTTATTTTTGACTATACTAGTAATAGTAAAATTAAGCGGTTATTAACGAGAGATGTCACGCCGAATAAAGCCGCCACAATTCAAGGAGTCAACTCAAAAACACTTAGGTGATGGGAAACAGAAGCCAGGCTCAAAGCAATCAGGAAGCCAAAGGGTCAAAGACGCTACAACCTTGAAGAAATCGAGGAGGCAGCAGCAAAACCCTGACCAATTGTCACTGTTTGCTATGCGCGGGTCTCAACTTATTCCCAGCGCGATGATTTTGAAAGACAAGCTGAACTACTACGTTCAAGATTCCCAGAAGCAAAACACATATCAGAAATTGGCTCCGGACTCAATTTTAGGAGGGGACAAGTCCTCGCCATTCTGGACAGATTTCTCCGAGGCGATCTCCAATGCCTTGTGGTTGCCCACCCAGACCGATTGCTCAGATTTGCCATCGAACTGGTTAGATGGCTGTGTGAAAAAAATCAGTGGCAACTCATGGTTTGGGGTGAGTGCAAGCTCAGCAAGGAGCAAGAATTGGTCTAAGATCTGCTGTCCATCCTCCATTGCTTCAGTTCTAGGCTTTACGGATTGGGAAAATACCAAAAGAAATTCCGGGAAGCGTTACAAGCAGACAAAAAGGCACAGCAACTCCCGAAAATCCACCAAACTAGCACCAAACAGTGTTAGGAAAATCAGGCTGTATCCAACTGTTGAACTGCACAAGGTTTGGAAACAATGGTTGGCAGCCTACCGGCAAGTTTTTAACTGGGCACTGGAGCAGTTAAAAAACGGGTTTAATCTCAAAGATGACCTCCAAAAAGCCTACCGAAACAGTTTGGCAATACCAGATTGGGTTAGGGAGTTACCTGGGCATCAAGCTCAAGAAGCTTGCGATGAGGCGATAGACGCCTACAGGCAAGGGAAAGCTAATGGCGGTGAAGCCAAGTTCAAGTCCTGCCGAAGTAAATCTCAAACCATTCAGTTCAACTCCAATTCCCCTCCCGTTATAGCCCTTAGACAAGCGCGGGAGGGGAATTGGACATCGAATTTGTTGCGTATCCTAAATATTTCCGCTACAACAAATATATTATTACGCTCTATTGAGTGTCGGTTTAAGTGCAAGCTGAAAAGCCTCTGCTGGAAACTTAAATCAACAAAAACCTTAAAAAAGTAAGCCCAATGATTTTTTTTATTCGGAGGGTGTAGAGGCTGTTTTGCTCAGCCGTTAAGGGTTTTCTACTCTTAAGAATCCCAGCTCCTTTGGAGCCGCTACGCGAACACTATAATCGCTTGATGAGCGTGATGGGAATGTCAAAACTGCTGATTCAACTCCGATGCCTGGGGTTCCTGCCGCCAGGTAATTTGTGCCCCCGCCTGACCCGCCAACTCTTCCAACGCCTGCTGATCAGCTTGCTGGTTAAGATTGGCACCCTGACCCAAAATTGCCAGAATTATAACCTTGCCCTTAGGAGTAGTCTGCCGGTTAAGGGGGTTGGGACAATCGTAATGAAACTTCCCCCACCTGAACGAGGTGGGGGTGTCCTATGCTAATCTAGGGCGAGCCGTAGCCCACAGATCACACAGAGAAGCCCAGCTTCTAGGCGGTCGTCCAAAACTTTTGCTGGAACGACCCTCACTACCATTTCTGTGAGTGAGTTTAAGCACGCCTCTAGCACCGATGTTGTAAGCACCGTTTAAATCGGCATTGAACCGCTTACCTGAGGAGAAGGTTGCTAGGGCATAATTCTTTGAATCACGCTTGACCTTGCCGGAGCCATCAAAGGCGAGTTTGGAGGTGTAAGCCGCCACAACTTCTATTACTTTTCCACCTAACTCAGCCCATTTCTCAAGCGTAAAATCGCGAATTTTTGCCTTTAGCCATCCATGGAACCTTTGCCGGAGGTTAGACCTTTTCCTTCCACCTTTTGGCTTCCATCCCTTAAGGTTCTCAAAAACAATCGCCTCAGAGTTAAACTGATCAGCAATCTGAACAATTCGCTTAGAAACGATGTGGCCAATTTGGTTGTTGATTCGTGCGGCTTTTTGATAGGTTTTAGAGCAGAAACCTTTATGGAGTTTTCCACCCTTTCCCATCGTCTTAGATGCCCGTACAGATACAGATTTTAGTCGCTTGTCCCTGCGGTCTATGTCTCTACCAGGATGAATAAACTCCCTATGGATTACAGTTCCGCTGTGGGTTACGACTGCTATTGTTGCGGTGGTATTAATCCCTAGATCTACCGCAGTTACGTTGGCTTCTGGTTTCCGTTTTTCTGGTTTGCAGTTAAACGGAACCGATAGATGACAGTACCTTTCATTGAAAATCAACGAAGGGGACATCATCTTATTACTAGCCACCTGATGTCTTTCCCTTAACCCAGTGATTTGGACACCAGTCCAAATCCAATCAGATCCATTAAATACTTTGATTTCGACTTGATCAAAACCGTGTAATTTGTAACACTGCCCCTTGTAGAGGGCTGGGTAACAACCAGTATTAGCATTTAACCGTGGAGGACTAGCATTGCGTCGTTTCCGTGTACCCGACCGCCATTCGCTGTAACGGGTCACATAACTACTAACAAGACCCGCTGCAAATGCGATTGCTGCACGACGGTAATAACTGGGAAATTTGTAAAAGGCTTTATTGAATTGGGGGTATTTGATGTCGGGGCGCTTGGCTGTTTGATGCATCAAGCGCTCAACAGCAGGAGTCAGCAGATCTGCTGTCAAAGAACCTAGATCAGACCAGTGAGTATAAATAATGCCAACCAAATATCGACAAGCACGGCGATACACCTTAACCGTTTCCCCGAAAAGTAGTTTTTGATCGGGAGTTGGGTTAAGTTGCCACTTATCGGTTCTTATGATTTTAGTCGGCGTTTTCACTGGCCTAAAAAACTGGTTTATAGTTAGTATTTTAGCCTAGGAAAAGTAAGACGGCAATCATGTAATTTTCCTTTTAGATATTAGCGACTAGTAACGGCCTGCTCCTTAACCCCCACCTGGCAAGCCGTTCGCGTAGCGTGGCCATAGGCCAGGTGGGGGAATGCGTTGCTAATTTGTTCAATCGCACTCAGGGCAACGTCCGCCTGGGCTTCCGCCAGTAAATCCCAGCGGTGCCAGGGAAACCGACGCAGCCAGGGATTATTGGTCTGTAACAGAAGTTGAAATTTTTTCCCCGAGCCCAATAACTTATCCCGAATCGAGCGAAACTCTGGGTCAGTATTGAGCCAGTGATTAAGACTCTCTTCCAAAACCTCAGCTGCTTGCCGACAAGCCGCAAAGGCTTCCCCCCGCTGGGATGAATTGGTCACCTGTTCGGGATTGGCACTCAGAGCACGAAATAGCATTTCCAAACTCAGATACCGTTGCTGCCAATGGCGATAACAGTTGAGTAAGTCTCGATTCCCCGACAACCGCCCTTTTATCCGAGTTTGGGACGGAGAATGAAGATCCCCTTGCCGAATTTCCAGGGTGGCATCAAACCCTTGGTCAATTTCTCCGTCTAATATTAACGTTAACAGCCTCTTCATTGATCTATGTTTGAAAATTTTAAGTACGTAGGGTGCGTTAGGGGCGGACTTGCCCAGATTTTTCCCCTCATAGCCAGCATTGGGATAGTCCGCCCCGTAACGCACCACCAGCATTGGGATAGTCCGCCCCTGACTTTAGCTCAAACCTGAAACCTTTCCGTTACACTAGCTTCACCTAAAGAAACCTGAATTCCGAAGTCATCTCCCCGTTGGGCATTAAACTGATATTGGATGAATTCATCATTACTTCTGGCGGTTACTTCGGTAAAAACATCACCGGTTGCAGTCAGTACCGATAGTTTCAAATTCGGAGGCAAGGTTAGTGCTTCACCGTTGGGATAAACTTGGGCTCGAACGCTGGCAGTTTCCTTGTCAATTTTTCCGACAGTAATAATTAAAACGACAGGATTACCCGCTAATTCTAGCCCTAAATCAAATAAATCAATTGGTTTAGCTCGTTGTTGCTGGTATTCGGTATTTCTAAATGCTGGTCTAAGTTGTGGAGACAGCAAATCGGTAACCGACTGCCAACCTACTTGAAAATTACCTTTCAACCATTCCCGTAAGTTCACCACATTTGATTCCAGCTCTGGTAATTGGTTAATTAACTGCTCAAGAGACTGGATTTTACTAATCTCCAAGCTTCCTTCCAGTGCAGTTTTAGCAAATCCTAGCAGTTTAGCTTGATTACTTGATTGATTAATTTCTACTACCACATAACCAACTCGGTCTTGCCGACTTTCTGGCGGTATGTCACAAACTTGGTCACCAGGTAAAACAGGACGACATTCCAATTTACCCCAATCTTTAACCATCAAGTCGGATACATTCATCAGCGATCGCAGGGCTGGATTACTGCTATCACTTGCTGCTAAATCAGTTTCTACTTCCATACACTGTAAGTAGAAATTTACCGCATAAACCGCTAATGTATTTAGGTAAACGTCTTGAGCTTTGTCCGGTTCGTGTTGTTCCTGACTAAAGGTTTCTGCATCCTGATACCATTTTCTGGTAATAGGCACAGAAAATGCTAATTTTTCCGTTAAGTTATTCATTGTTACTCTCTCGATACATTGAATCTTGTTTGTGAGTTATTCCTGCAAGTATTCCTTAAACGTGTCAGCAAAATACTTGCAAGAGCGCCAGTAGAAACTTTGCACCGTTGACCATTGCTTTGGCTTTAACCCAACCGCAACAGCAGTCTCTTTCCAACTCTTCCGGTCTAGGTATAAAAGAGCTATAGTTCTGAAGTTGGCTTTAGGATGTCCTTTAACGTGTTTGCTGGCAAACAGCCCATCAGAGTCTTCTTCAATACACTGACGTATAAGCTGTGAAGGTAACGGAGTGTCTTCTGGTTGGGCAACGGTATCTAAATAGGTCATACCTGATTGATTGACTTTACCCCCATCGGAAGAGTTTATTGGTGCATCTAGGGAGTACACCCGTCCCTGTTTGGTATGTCGTTTCTTGGCATCAATCAACCGCCACTTGAGGACACTATTAATCCAGTTAATCACCGGACCTCTCGGTTGATAAGTGTCAATTTTTCTACACAGATACCACCAAGTCTCTTGAAGTGCTTCATCGTAAACCTCCTGGGGGGTGTCATATCTCCTGCGAGATAATTTGCCGGATGCTTGAATCATTTGAATCAGCCGAGTCAGGGCTAGACGACGGTCACAGCTTTTTGGGGAATGCTTTTGAGCCTTCAAAGCTAGCTGTTGCAGTCGTTCCTCCAGTGCGTCCATGGGTTAACTCCATCTCAATCCATCTCCTGGATGCACCTTTCTAAATAACTAACGGTGGCTAACCCTGGATTCTATGCAAAGTCGGAAAAAATTTTTTAAATGGGCTCTCTAGGGGGATTTGGCATGGAATGGCTATTTGGAGAGAGTTAACAAAAACAGATGAGGCTGTTGTTTTTTATCCCTGCCCATGTACAATCGTAAAACCATCAAGCGTTGGCTCGTCGGACTTATTGCTATTCCTTTAATTTGGTCAGCCTACTCCGAGTATCAAGGTAAACCCTTTACCCAAGCCAGGGATGTGATCAATTCCCTGGTGCAAGTCACGGTATTAGTGGATGCCCTTCTCAAGCCAGAAGACTCAGATAACAACTAATTGTTGGTTTTTAGCTGGTTTTGAATGCGATCGCTAAACTGGCATCTTAGTAGAACTGGCATCTTGCCAGTTTCATTTCTTTGCTGATGTGGAACTGGCATCTTGCCAGTTTCATGTATTTCATCTTGGGTAGAACTGGCATCTTGGTAGAACTGGCATCTTGGTAGAACTGGCATCTTGGTAGAACTGGCATCTTGCCAGTGTCAATGTGCGTAGAAATGGCATCTTGCCAGTGTTTCATTATAGTCAACTAACTATACATGACAAGCTGTGTAATCGGAATAGATGGCGGTGCCAGTAAAACCCTTTGTGTAGTCCTCAACCACCAAGGTCAAGTCCTAGGTCGAGGAGAAGCCGATGCCTCCAATTATCACACCGTTGGTATCAACACCGCTTTCGCCTCCATAGAATCAGCTATTCGCCTCGCCACCCAACAAGCTTTCGCTAAACTATCCATGGAATCCGTCACAGTGGAAGCCATTTGTTTGGGATTAGCCGGTGTTGGTCGTCCACGAGGTAGAGAAGTGGTGCAAGGCTTCGTCCAACAGTTGTTGTCAAGTCAGACAATTCCCGTCACTTGGGCATTACTCCCCTCTAATGTTGTTATTTGTGATGATGCTTTGATTGCCTTAGTGGGGGGAGTCGGTAAGCCTGTGGGAGTTGTTGCGATCGCAGGCACCGGCTCAATTGTTTTTGGACGCAATGCCCAGGGAAATACCAAGCGAGTTGGTGGCTGGGGACATATCCTAGGAGATGTTGGCAGTGCCTATCACATTGCCGTCTCTGGATTACGAGCCGCTATCAACGCCTATGATGGCTTTGCAGTAACTAGTCTAACAACAACTAGTCTTCAGGAGCGCTTCACCACCCATTTTAACTTATCAAACTTCAATTATATCACAGATATCATCTATCGGCAAGGGTGGGGTGTCAAAGAAATTGCATCCTTAGCGCCAATTGTGGATCAAGCAGCCGCTGAAGGCGATCAGGTAGCCATTAGCATTATCGAAGATACAGTTAATCAACTAGCAAAAGCTACCCAAGTTGTAATTGAAAGCGTCTTTACCCCTGACTCACAATGTGAGGTAGTAACCACCGGAAGTGTCTGGCATGGTCTTTCCTCAATCCGTCACCGATTTGAATCATCCCTTGTCATGCTTAGCCCTAATGCTAACGTGATTTGGCCTCGCTATGAGCCTGCTTATGGTGCCGGTTTGTTAGGGTTGCGGAGTCTAGGCAATAGGCAAGAGTAACCCACCCCTAACGGTCGAGGTGGGGTGTGGCACTATTTAATTACTGGGGCAAATGTTGAGTAAACTCATCTAGGGAGTTAACCGTTAATGCTGTTGCCATCAACTCTTCTAGTTGTTCGAGAGTTAAGGCTTGAATTCTGACGGATATCTCTGAAGGAATCTCTGAAAATCGCAGTTTAAGGATGCGCTCTAAACTGCCTCGACGTTCTTGTTGGATGCCTTGTTCAATCCCTTGTTCAATCCCTTGTTCAATCCCTTGTTCAATCCCTTGTTCAATCCCTTGTTCAATCCCTTGTTCAATCCCTTGAGCAACACCCTCTTGTAAAATCTCTTGATACCAGGGTGATTCCCGTAATACTGTCATATCCCACCTCATGATTTGTTGAATTAAGGGTATCTCTAAAACAAAACTAGCAAAGAACGCTAAGAGCGGTTCTAGTTGATTCAAAGTTTGATCCGCTCGTAGAGCCTGCACCGCTGACCGCAATTTCGATTCACTACCACCTCCAAATAAGATCGGGACAAATGGAAATAGGGGAGGTAATGGTTGTTCTAATACTAATTCAGCCTCTACTTCCCACAGATTAATTACCCGATAATCTTGACGAGCCTTTAATCCCATGAATTCCCTGTCGTAGCAATTTTCAATAGTAACCGTGGTTGGAGGTGGCA
>NZ_JAAHHW010000210.1 GCF_010692325.1 Moorena sp. SIO3I8
CCACTCATCATCCCCATAATGATGATTAAAAGCACCAGCCACAGAGGATGACGAAGACCATGAGGATTGCGATGATCAGGTATTTCTTTAAGATAGTCGATTAAGCTTTTCTCCATGATCCATGGCAGATAAGGGAAATTAGCCCGGTTTTTCCGGCTATTGCTTAACTATACAGCTTTTTACTCTATAATGAAACAGCCCTGCTCCCAGGAGGGGAATATGGGGAGATAGGGAGATAGGGAAATTGGGAGATTGGGGGAAGAGAAAGTTGTACGTTTGACCGCAACTTGGTATGAGGTGTGAGGTATGAGGTATGATGTGTCAGGTGTTAGGTCTGAGGTGTTAGATGTTGGGTTAAGTTCTGGTACTTAATGCCTCATCAAGCCCATCCAATGGACCTAGTTTCTAGGATCAGAACAACCCGATGGCTTAGTTAAAATAGCTCATGGGGAAAATCATCACATCTTAACCTTTCATACTCTTTGAGAGCCCACTCATTCTCTTCAGTGTATTTGGTTACCAGCTTAATGCATTGCTGTCTACGTCGATCCTGCTCCTGAGCTTGTTGTTGTGCTTTTTCTCTGGCTATGCGTTGAGCCTCTTGCTGGGCTTGTCGTCTGACTCGTTGAGCCTCTTGCTGGGCTTGTCGTCTGACTCGTTGAGCTTCTTTGTGGGCTTCTATGGTAGAAATTTTAGCATCTGCCCTGTCTATAATTGGTTCAACTTTCTTTTGCCAATAGCTAGTGGTCACCCTCCTAGCGTTTTGCTTAGCCTGTTGCCATTGACCTGCCTCCAGGGCTTGAAGTGCTTGTTTGCGAATCGATACATTCACAGCCCACTCTTGTTTCCATTGGGCAATGGTCTCCGGTAATTTTTGACGAATCAGAGTAGTTTCAGGGATGACTTGAGTTAGAGCAATGGCTTCATTGAGCTTCCCTTGTTCCTGATACAGCTTGGTAGCTTTCTGAAATAGGCTCTTAGACCACTGATTAATTATCTGTTGTGCCTCTTGGTAAGGAACACTATCTGGGGTCAGCTTATTGGCCTCGATAATTGCGTCTTTAAATTGGTTCGCTGCAGCTAGTATCTTAGCTTTGCCAAATAGTTTCTGGGCACACTCATCGAAAATAAGCTGAGTCTGTTGATATATAGGCGACTTTTCAGGAATAGTCGTGGCTTTATTGATGCATTCTTCATATTCCCGTTCTGATCGGTGCTTCTGAATCTCTTCTAAGCGTAATAGTGTATTTCGATAACTTTGCCATTCTTGATATGACCAACCTAGCCCTGCACCAATGACAGCAACTGCTAGCCACATCCCTACCATTCGCAGCCATGGGTTGGTTGGGGGCGAAGACACAGGTGGAATTGAAGGGGGAAGGGATGGCACAGGATTTCCTCCTGAGAGTGGATGCTATGGAATAGTAACTATACTATTTTGAACACATCTATCCGCTTTCTGCTATAGCTGCATTTCAGTAATGACAACCAAACCCCAAACCCCAAACCCCAAACCCCTAGGGAATTGTGCATCTTACCAAAAGTGTCCACTCCCAGCCCCTCTATAAAATAATCCCCACAAAATTAATTCGTCTTTCAGGAAACTGTCATATTACTGCTGTAGTCTTCAAAGAAGAGTCCCAAGTCCGAGGGACAATCTGGATGGTTTTCTTGGGTACACCAAAGACGCATGAATAAGTGACACATTAAGACCAACCAGCTGGGTGCTGTTAGCCGTAAGGTTGAATCTAGATAGGCTGCAAATGAGGTTGAGGCAAATATGAATGCTCCTACTTTTCTAAATCGGCAAAACCAAAATCGACAGTGGTTCCCAATGTCCCCTAAAAACCACAGGCATTTAGCACCAGTGAAGCTAGTGCCTAGAAAAAGCCACATACACTCTGTGAAAAGCCTGCGCACCTTAGCAAACTCGAAAGTGAAACAAGGGGATTACAGCAGTGCGATCGCATTGTTAACCCAGTTGATTAATCTCAATCCCACCAGTGCATTAGACTACAACAATCGGGGATTGCTGTATTTCCAAAGTGGTCAGCCCTACAAAGCCCTATTTGATTACAATCAGGCACTGCGAATTGATCCAACATTGGACAGTGCTTACAACAATCGCGCTAATTATTATGCATCAGTTGGGCAACTGGCTGAAGCCCTCACCGACTACGAGCAAGCTATTGATATCAATCCGGGAAATATCCGCACCTGGATTAACCAAGGGATCACCTTCCGGGAATTGGGATTGTACGATTTAGCCCTAGAAAACCTTGACATGGCTCTAATGCTAGGATGCCTGGAAGACCATGTCTATGCCCAGAGAGGGCGTACTTACCATCTCAGGGGTGACTGGAACTGTGCCATCAGCGACTATCAAAAGGCTCTGAAGTGGCTGCCCAAGTCCGGTTCTTCTGATTCCTTGCGCGAGAAAGTGGAAAATTGGATCAATGATTTGCTTAAGCCACTGAGAGCTTGAAGGGGTTAGTGATGAGCTCTTGCCTCCCAAAGAGCGATTCGACCTAGGAGACGCGGGGCGCGTTTGGCCGTAGGCCACGCTACGCGAACGCACCGAGCAAGCTGGACCGATTACCTTTAGCTCAGTTTATGCCCACCGGAAGTATAACTAATTTCCATGCCCTAAGTCTGGCCCTCAGTCTGGATCTTGCCAGACGACCTGAACCTGATTCGGATCACGTCGTAAGCTTTGCTCTCGCATTACTTTCTGGGCTTGCCTGGGGTCAAAAGAGCGACTGAATTCACGGCGCAAGTTATTCACTCGTCTTTCAGTTCGCTTCACCTCTCGTTTGACTTCTCGCAACTTGGCTTGCTGTGAGAGATGATAAGGCAATAGTTCCATTAGTGCGGTAATCGCAGCGGCACAGAGAACTAGGTTAACAAGTAACTTAGCCGTAGTTTCACCAGCAACTGCCCCGTAAGACTGTCGCTGCGGACGGTGCTTGATTCGAGGAACTCTTCGGCGAGGTTTTGATGGTACCCGAGTTGAGTGAGGGGTTTGGATTGCGTTCATTTCCGTTTACAATGCCACGCTGGCACACCAGCGCCCTTGGGTTTATTATTGGGTTGATTAAGATAGAGTTTTTAGTATGCACCTTTTATTTAGCCAGATAATTTAGCTAAAAAATAGTCTTTATGGAAGAATCAAACCCCCAAATAGACTAAGAGCTTAGCATAATGTGAGTTTGATCACATAAGTTTCCTGGTGTTGACTCCAATCCAGGGGACAGGAGCTTCGAGTCAGGATAATATAGCAGTCGCCAGGGCAGGCGCGGACATGACAAAAGTCTCAAACCTAAGTAAGCGCAAGAGTTTGACTTCTGACTTCTGACTTCTGACTTCTGACTTCTGCTATAATTCCGAATTATTGCTTATAATATAGGAAATATCTATTAACCTTCCCAGGTAGACTGGCGTTGGCAGCCATCATTCAACTCCAATTCCCCTCCCGTTATACCCGCGTATGAAGCGTGGGAAAGGGGGCGTATAGGGTGTGGACGCAGGTGACCCACACAGCCCGGAGACGAAACCTTAAAATAAGGTTTGAAGTTACCGTAAGGAGAGTGGAGCCTTAATCATAAAGTTTTAACCCTTTTACCCATAACCGACTAACCATAAAGGCTCCACTCTCCTAAGGTTTCGTCTCTGGCCTTAATCATAAAGTTTTAACCCTTTTACCCATAGCCGACCAACCATAAAGGCTGCCCCAGCGAGGGATTGCTCGCTGGGGTAACTTCTGACCCTTGGAAATTGGAGACTCAATCTGTTGCGCTTCTTGATGAGCTCTGCTAAGATTAAAAAATATTAATGCACCCAAAAGGTGCCGGTTTGCGCGCAAGCTGAAAAGCCGCTGCTAAAAGCGTAGATCAAGAGGGAAGAAAGCTCAATGATTTTGTCAGAGAGTCTAGAGGCTGTTTGGCTCAGCCATTAAGAGTTTTATGCTCTTAAGAATCCCAGCGACCTAGGAGCCGCTACGCGAACACTATAATCGCGTGATGAGCGTGAGGGAGTGTCAAGGATTTCACTAGCTTTAATGAGGCTTCGCGATTTATTAATTGGTTTCAGTGACACCACCGATAATCTAGGATTATCGGTGGTGTCACTGAAACTATTTTGTTTATCCTTCGTCCGCTCTAGATCCGAGCCGCTTAGGAGCAAGGCTTTGAGCTTCCCAGCACTATTTGTAAAGTTCGGTAGACAGCCGGAATGCTAGAAATCCCGGAAGCAAAGCCAGTAATAGAGCTCCGATAACTTGCGCATCTGAAATAGCCATCGTATACAATCTCCTTTATTTGAGCGATATTCTATACCATTAGCCAACTAATTGGGCTAGTTCTGGAATTCTATCACAATAACTTGTCCTATCCAGATACTAGAATCCTTCACAGCTATTACCTTTATCTTGCTGCAGGTTCGGTGTGGGCGTTAGAACCTCCCTGGGGTCGCAGCGCACTAAAATTCTGATTATAATGTTAAGATTAATTAAATTAGATATCAAAGTTTTAGCAATTTAGGCGATTAAGTCTATGTAATAGACTAAGTTAACCTTTTAAGACATTAAGAATTTTTAATGCTAGACCAAATTCTTAACTCATCGTTTAATGTTGGGCTTGAGGGTCCTGTGGTTTTGTTGATTCTGGTCGCACTAGAAGCTGTACTGTCTGCTGATAATGCGATCGCATTAGCTGCGATCTCCCAAGGCTTAGAGACCAAACAACTTCAACGCCATGCTCTTAACTTGGGCTTAGCAGTTGCCTATGTCCTACGAATCACTTTGATTCTCACAGCCACTTGGGTAGTGCAGTTTTGGCAGTTTGAGTTATTGGGAGCTGCCTATCTGCTCTGGTTGGTCTTTGAGTATTTCACCTCTGATGAAGATGAACAACATCACCATCATGGCCCGAAGTTTACTTCTCTATGGCAGGCAATTCCCCTAATTGCTGTAACGGATTTAGCTTTTTCCTTGGATAGTGTCACGACAGCGATCGCAATTTCTGACCAGACCTGGCTGGTTATTGCTGGTGGCACCATTGGGGTAATTACCCTGCGCTTCATGGCGGGCTTATTTATTCGTTGGTTGAAAGAGTATGTCTATCTGGAGGATGCTGGCTACATCACCGTGGGCTTTGTGGGATTGCGCCTGTTGGTCAGAGCGATTAAACCGGAATTAGTGCCACCGGAATGGTTAATGATTGCTGCCATTGCCCTAGTGTTCATGTGGGGATTTTCTGAAAAGTCTAAGACCCCAGACCTGGAGTCAATTCCTGTGGAAAATGAAGGGCAAGCGGCTTTGGGGAAAGAGCAAAGGGCAAAAGAAGCTAGCCGCTAACTGCTTTTGACAAGAGTCGGTAAAAATTCCCCCATCTCCCAATCAATTATACCAACGCTCACCAAACATGGGTAGAGCGTTGGACTTGCCGTTTAAAGGTGAATGTTACTGTTACTCATAAAGCCAAGAGGTTATGGTTGGTTCCCAGCTAACGAGCTCTTCTTCCTTAAACCAAAGACTAATCTCCTGCTGCGCTGTCTCAATGGCATCTGAGCCATGGATAAGATTGCGACCTGTGTCTAACCCATAATCGCCCCGAATAGTTCCTGGTTCAGCCTCCAGAGGTTTGGTAGCACCAATAATCTTTCTTGCGGAAGCAATTACTCCCTTTCCTTCCCAAACCATTGCTACTACAGGACCAGAGATGATGAATTCGATTAGTCCACCAAAGAAAGGTCTCTCTTTGTGAACAGCGTAATGCTGTTCGGCAAGTTCACGGCTGACGCTCATCAGCTTCAGCCCAACTAAGGTAAAACCTTTTGTCTCAAAACGCTGGATGATTTGACCAACAAGA
>NZ_JAAHHW010000211.1 GCF_010692325.1 Moorena sp. SIO3I8
GATTTGATGCCCAGGATCTCCTCAAGAAACCTGGTGAAGGAGAAAGGACAGCCACGGACATGATTATCATGGCTCGATCCAGAGACATGGGTGGTGATTTCTCAGTGATGCAGGGTGTGATCAATCCTGGTCACTTGCTGTCACCCCACAGCCACAAGTTTTGCGATCAACTGGTCTACGTGATATCGAGTGAACTTGTCTTCGAGATTGGGGGTGCAGATGGACTAAGGTTTACAGCTCCTGCGGGAAGCTATGTCCAAAAGCCACGGGGCATTGTCCATGCTTTCTGGAACTCCACGGATACACCAGCTCATTACATCGAGCTGTCAGGTCAGGAAACCTTTGAGGGATTCGTTGACTCCTTGAAGGGGGGCGATCGCAAAGGTGTGGCAAACGCAGAGCGGGACTGGGGCATGGTTTTTGCTCTCGACGAAATTCCAAGGCTGATCAAGGATAACAACCTCACGGGCCTTGCCATGTCCGAGACTCCCGACCTACCCCATCTACCTAATCTTCCGGAACCAGTGGCAAAGCTGTTTAGCAATATGAAGTTGCGGTAGAAAATCTTGTAGGGTGGGCAAAAACTGTTTGGTTCTTTTCAGTTTTGTAGATAAAAGAACTTTGCCCACCCTACTTTAATTGGTATTTTTTTTCCTTGTAGGAATGGGGAGATGGAGAGATGGGTAGGTTGTTGAGAATTTTAGGGTTAGCGATCGCATCGGCTTATTTTGCCTCGATGTTAGCACTTAGCAGTGCCACAGCAACCATCCCTACACCGCCATCTCCCTTACTGGCAACCGATCTTACTGGGCAAACAGCGTTGCTGAATCTTCCCATGAATAGGAGTAGAGTGGGCATCCTGCCCGCCGGAAATAAGCATGAAACTGGCAAGATGCCAGTTCCACCAAGATGCCCATTCCACCTCACTCTTCAAATCATTCCCGCCGGAAATAAGCATGAAACTGGCAAGATGCCAGTTCCACCAAGATGCCCATTCCATGAAACTGGCAAGATGCCAGTTCCACCAAGATGCCCATTCCATGAAACTGGCAAGATGCCAGTTCCACCAAGATGGCCATTCCACCTCACTCTTCAAATCATTCCCGCCGGAAATAAGCATGAAACTGGCAAGATGCCAGTTCCACCAAGATGGCCATTCCACCTCACTCTTCAAATCATTCCCGCCGGAAATAAGCATGAAACTGGCAAGATGCCAGTTCTACCAAGATGGCCATTCCATGAAACTGGCAAGATGCCAGTTCCACCAAGATGCCCATTCCATGAAACTGGCAAGATGCCAGTTCCACCAAGATGCCCATTCCACCTCACTCTTAAAATCATTCCATTATTAAGCAACACCATAATCTCAGCCCAAGCTCTGGAATCATCGAGCAATCAAATTGCCATACCGGTCAAGGCTGAGATTGATGCTAAAACTCAGGTTTTATTCGAGCAACTTTTTGATGGATTTGGGGCATTCAATATCCTGATTATCTTTTTACTTACCGTCGGTCCGCTCAAGCTAATTGTACCCTTTGTGAAGCTGACAGCTAATGCGGATCCGGCCTTGCGTCGCCAGCTTGCTTTACGGGGGTTTGGCATATCTACCTTAGTTATTTTTGCGGTAGCACTACTTTGCCAAAATGTTCTGAAATCCTGGCAAATTGACCTCTCAGCAATGCTTATCGCAACAGGTATTATCCTTTTTTTAGTGGCTCTGCGAACAGTATTATCTCAGTATAATCCCCCCACAACTAAGGAGAACTCCCCTGTAAATCCTTCTCTGAAGTTAACGATTAATCCCTTAGTTTTCCCGAGTATTTTAACTCCCTATGGCATTGCTGTTGTGGTGACTATGAGCGCCATGTTCGGACGGATGGCAATTGCTCCGGGTTCTATGTTTTTGCTATTATTTGTGGTTATGGTACTCAACTTAGGAGTGATGTTGGTCGCCCATCCCCTTTTGAATCTCATCAAACCCGTGACTCTAAGAGTGCTTGGTTTTGTGTTTGGGGTGATGCAGGTGGCTCTGGGACTAGATATGATTTTGACCGGAGTGAAACTGGAAGCTATCGCACTGAAATTTATTCTAGGGTTGTAAGATTATCTCCACATAATTACCCGATCTCGCCCCATACTTCCCACAGTCCCCTCTCTTTCCCTGTTCCCTATCCCAGACCAAGCTTTTGTCGCAACGCATCGGGCATATTCTCGGCTTTGTCCAAACCTATAGCATTTTCCAACTTTGTCTTTTGATCCCACAAGATGCCTTCAAGGTTTGTACCAGTGAGGTCTGCACCAGTGAGGTCTGCACTATTGAGCTTCGCATCTGTGAGATCTGCACCACTGAAGTTCACATGTTTGAGGTTCGCACCATTGAGCTTGGCATATCTGAAATCTGAACCAGTCAGGTTCGCACTAGTTAGGTTAGCGCCAGTGAGGTTTGCACCAATGAGCTGAGCACGACTGAGGTTAGATAATCTTAGGTCAGCATGTCTGAGATCAGCAATACTCAGGTCGGTTTCACTGAGGTTAGCTCTGATTAGTAATGCTTTAGCAAGCTTGGCTGTATTAAGGTTAGCTCCAGCAAGGTTGGCTTTAGTGAGATCAGCTCCAGTAAGTTCAGCTCCAGTAAGTTCAGCTTTAGTAAGTTTAGCGTCATAGAGTTTAGCATTTGCCAGTTCAATGTCGGTCAAATCGGCGTTTGGGGCATTCAGCCTTCTCATGGCAACACCATAGTTGTTCAAAACCTCAAGGGCTTTTACTCTGGCATGACTAGTAGAGACTTTGGCTCCTGCAGCATTATCAACGATTTGCCATGCCTCATAGATTATCCTTTGTCTGCGCTCTAGACCTTCAAGCATGTAAAGGGACGCTCCCAATAAAAGAGCGAAACCTTCAATATTTTCCACTTTACAGACTAATAATAGTTGCACTTTACAGACTAATAATAGTTGCTTTGCCAAACACAACCAGTCTGAGTCTTCAGGTGAGCAAACGTTTTCCTTTTCAGTTGTCTTTTGCTCTAATAACGTTTCAGGTATCTTTTGCTCCAATACACTTAATCCCACTAGAACGGAGTAAGCAATAATAAAGGCAACCACTACACGAAGCCAGAGATTGCTTAGAGGCTTTTCTAATAATCCAATCAGTTGTATCCTTTTTTTCAAAAGTCCTTACCTATTTGCAGTATATACCAGTTCTGAATTGGCAAAGGTATCTCGTCCTAGGTTTTAGGGAGTGGGGAGTAGGGAACGATGCACCCAGTTATAAGAGGGAACAGGGAATAGCAATGCAGTCGGATCAAGGCAATTTATCCTATCCTAAAAATTTATATGTAATCGCTATAATCCTGAAACTAACAACACTACCGACACTCCTTATTAATCCAGGGTAAGCGCAAGAATCAATAAGCTGTAGCTTATTGATAAAAAAACCGCATCATTCTCAACAAATTTACTCTATGGCGAGGAAATTTATACGAGATTATAGGGGTTTCGAACCACGATAAACTGATATCCAGCCAATGGACATTATAAGTCATTTTTTCTTGCGCTTACCCTGCTTATCAATCTTCTTTATTCTGAGTATTAAACCGGGATTGATTAGCAAAAAAAAATAAATTTAACTGCAAATAAATCAGGAATTTATTACTTCATGAGATGATTTAAACTTAACTCATTTTGTCCTGAGCTAGGTTCATCCATCTGGAGAAATATTTATAAGGTAGGTAAATCAAGCAGTTGCATGACTAAGGGAAAGCAATCCAAGAGCCAAAAAAGATGGTTGTTATGGTCTAACTATGTATGTCTATCACTAGCTGTGATGCTCGTGCTGGTGTGGAGTCATGGGGCAGTGGCTCAAGAGACTGCCTCAATAAACCCTGAACTGAAGGGCGTCCTGGACACGATTTGGTTGGTGATAGCAGGCTTTTTTATATTTTTTATGAATGCCGGATTCTGTTTATTGGAAACCGGTTTTTGTCGCAAGCAAAATGCGATCAATATTTTAGCAAAGAACCTAGTGGTGTTTAGTATCGCCACCGTAGCGTTCTGGCTTTGCGGAGCGGGATTGATGTTTGGTGGTGACAATCCGTGGATCGGGACTGAAGGGTTCTTTTTTAGTGGCCAGGACATTTTTAACCGATCCAGTGGTTCTGACTCTATGGCTATGGAGGAAGCCCAGTTTTTCTTTCAATTAATGTTTGCTGGCACCGCAGCAACCATTGTTTCTGGAGCGGTAGCCGAGCGCATGAGATTTTTGAGCTTTCTAATCTTCAGTTTCTTGCTAGTGGGATTTTTGTATCCCATCACCGGACATTGGGCGTGGTCGGAGTCTGGATGGCTGACCAAGGAAGGTCTGCTAGCGTCTGAGAAATTGAAATTTTGGGATTTTGCCGGTTCAACAGTAGTCCACACCGTGGGAGGAGCTGCTGGCTTGATGGGAACCATCGCCCTAGGGGCACGGGCTGATAAATATCGTGAAATTCAGCCAGCAGAGTTATCTAAACTTAGTCCACGACAAAAAACTAAGTTTAAGAAGAAAATTGAACCCTTAAACGGACATAATATGACTCTTGCCACCTTGGGATGTCTGATTCTCTGGTTCGGTTGGTTTGGGTTTAATGCTGGCTCTACCTTAGAGGCCACTTCCCCCGCCATTCCTCACATTGTTTTAACCACTACTTTAGCAGCTGCAGCCGGTGCAATTGGCTCGATTTTCTTTTGCTTTGTCAGATACGGTAAACCTAATCTTGCCTTTATCATCAATGGCATTGTGGGGGGATTAGTTAGCATCACTGCACCCTGCGCTTACGTTAGTCTCCTAGATGCAGTAGTGATTGGGGCTGTCGGGGGAGGAATCCTTGTGCCCCTTGTTACTGAGCGATTATTAGATTGGTGGGAAATTGATGACCCAGTTGGTGCTATTCCCATTCACTTTGGTTGTGGATTATGGGGAACCCTGGCGGTGGGATTGTTTAGCATCGGACCAAAAACTATAGAAGCAAACAAAGATTTGGCCTGGGCTTACGCTCTTGGAGATGGTCCTGCTCAAGGCTTCTTGCGGGGAGGCAATCCCAGTCAACTGATCGTGCAAGGATTAGGTGCTGCTACTGTTATTATTTTTATCTTACTATCCAGTAGAGCTATTTTGTATCTACTTAATCTAGTCATGCCTGGTGGGATTAGAGTATCTGAACAGGAAGAAAAAGACGGTTTGGACAAATCCACCTTTGAAGACAAAGTTCAAGATGTTTACCAAGAGCAAATCGATAGGTTATGGGAAAAACTAGAAGATTTGGAATAGATTAGCAAAAACAATTAAATAAAAAACACCCAATGACAAGCTTAGAACCAGGATATCCTCTGAAACAGGGCAGGTATACCATCCAAGGTGAATTAGGAACGGGGGGCTTTGGAACGACTTACCAAGCCACTCGTCAGTTACGCGATGGTCAGGAAGAGATTGTTGCGATAAAAATTGTAAAAGATGAATTAAGCGAGAATGAACGAAGCGCAAGAGAAACAAAATTTGAAAATGAAGCGAAGCGACTCAAGCAATTTAACCATAACCATATTGTTAAATTCATAGAGTACTTCTATGACAATACCATAAACCGTCCTTGCCTGGTAATGGAATATATTGAGGGAGAGACCCTAGATCAACTCACTAAAGCAGGGAATGGAATTCCAGAAGAACAAGCCATCAAATATATTCGGCAAGTTGCCAATGCCCTCGAAGCAATGCATGAGGTTAATTTGATTCATAGAGATGTCAACCATCGTAATATTATGGTGAGACA
>NZ_JAAHHW010000212.1 GCF_010692325.1 Moorena sp. SIO3I8
CAGCCCAGGTGGGGTCGCAATTTGGCTCGAAGTTGGTTAATCTGTTCCATGAGGGTTTGTGGTCTTTGTGGTAATTTCCATCAAACCCTCTCCCTGGCACTTTTTGCAACTTTTGTCCTGTACTGAGGATAATGGCTTGCTATTGGGTTTAGCAAAGGAATATTCCCGGTTTGCATATCTAAATCAGGATTGAGCCTCAAATTGCCATTTTTATAGGAGTTGCCTTTTAACAAGACTTTATTATAGTGGGCAATGGCTTCACAGTATCCTCATATTGGCAATTTTCTGTTGCAGGGAGAAAAGTGACTAGATGCGTTTGCTTTTAGCGGAAGCAAAGCTTCATCGCTTTTAGCGGAAGCGAAGCTTCATCGCATAACCCCTAGAATAATCTGTCACACATTTCAATTGTGAATAGGGGCTGATCAGGAGATTGGGAGATGGGGAGATTGGGAGACTGGGAGATCGGGAGATGGTAGACTGGCTTTTGCACAAGGGTCGCGATTGACCGTAGGTCACGCTACTTGAGGTGGAAATTTAAATGCATATTAGCTGACTGCTTGCTGTGATCGTAAAACTGGGTTGAGTAGGGATGGGAAGATAGGAAAATTGCAGGATGGAGAGATGGGAATTGATCAACTTTTTGTCAATCCACATATCGGGTTAATCGGTTAAATTATATTACTGAGCCGATGATATAGTATCAGGAATTGGCATCAATTACGATAAAACTCTTCTTTTTTGACCTTAGGTTAGATTGCGGTGGGGTTGAACAGCCGGACAGGTTTTCCAGTCTGCAACACTACCAAAGCATTATCTCCGTTTTTGTCAAGATTACTTGATAGTCAGGGTTAGTTTTGTTCCAAGGGATTTGCCTTCGCTTTTAGCGGAAGCTGAGGCCTTTGGCCACGCGGGGCGCGTTCGCTTCATCGCGTAGCGGCTCGTACCGAGCATCGCATTCTATTGCTTAATATCTATTAATAATCGACCAATTAACCAAACTGTGTATGTCTAAGGTCTATAGCTAAGGATTGACAGTGGGATAATGTTCTTTCTTGAAACAAAGCGTTAGCAATCGGGCAATAGACCTTCTTCCAGTCAAATAACCTAAGTTTTTAAAAAATAAGCAGCCATAAAAATAAGTCGCCCATGGAGCAAAAATTCATCAATAAAAATTACTTATTTTTTAAATAAGTTTTATGAATACATTTATAGTATTTATCATAGATATTTGTGATAGGTTTTTATCTATTTATATGACGTATTAACTATTGCCTTAAAATCCATACTTTTTCGGTTCCCTGTTCCCTGTTCCCTGTTCCCTGTTCCCTGCTCCCTGTTCCCTGTTCCCTGTTCCCTGTTCCCTGTTACCTGTTCCCTGTTCCCTGTTCCCTGTTACCTGTTCCCTGTTCCCTGTTCCCTGTTCCGCTGTTTATACACTTCATCGCTAGCCTAACTTTGTCTATTTTTTTTCTATATTTTTTTCTAGTTCAGATTAGATAATTTAGTCAGAAAATTAAGAGCACCACTGACTAATTAATAATGATAAAACCCTGAACTATATATTATGAAGCACTCTGACGTTCAGCATAATTATAATGTGGTTAACCTATAAAAGTGAGAAGCCATTAATTACAAAAAATCTTGAAATTTTTTATTTTGGAGAACTTTGATAGCTTTTTTGATGTCCTGGGTACGGTCTTTTTTTGCAATTAAGGTAGCATTGCGATCGCGTACCACCACCACATCGTCTAAACCAATAGTAACAATCACCTCATCGTCACTACTAGAGTAGACAATTGCTCCTTGAGTATCCAGTTCTACATGATTAGCCATTGCGACATTTTTAGCATCGCCATTATGCAAGCGTTCTAAGGCATTCCAATCTCCCAAATCATCCCAACCAAAGGAGGCTGGTAAAACATAAGCTAGCTTTGTTTTTTCCATCAAAGCATAGTCAATACTTTTCTTCTCTAGCTCAGCATAAGCCGCCACACCTTTTTCTTCTAAAGGGGCAATAATTTCTGGTGCATGGGTGCGCAATTCATCTAAAACTACCCCAGCCCGGAAAATGAACATCCCACTGTTCCAGCTGAATCGACCAGTAGACAAAAATTCCTCAGCCGTCTCCTGGTTAGGCTTTTCGGTGAACCGACTGACCTGATACACTGGCAATCCCTCAAACGTGCCAGTCTTATCACCTTGCTCAATGTAACCGTAGCCTGTAGAAGGGTATTGGGGGGTGATGCCTAAGGTTACAATCGATGACTCAGCGGCAGCCAATTGAGCAGCCGCCTTGATAGTTTGCTGAAACCCTTGCTCATCTTCAATCCAGTGGTCAGCAGGGAAAAAGCCCACTACCGCATCTTCTCCGTAAGCCTTAGCAATCTCTAGAGTTGCCCAAGCAACCGCTGGTGCTGTATCCCGTCCTTCTGGTTCCGCTAATAGATGCTTCTGGGGTAATGATGGTAGTTGTTGAGTCACTCCCTCAGCTAACATAGCAGAAGTAATCACCCACAAGTGTTCTGGCCCGACCGTCAGCTTACTCAATCGGTCAGCCGTTGCCTGCAAAAGACTCTTGCCACTACCATCCAAACATAAAAACTGCTTGGGTCGGTGCTTACGGCTCAACGGCCAAAACCGTTCTCCTTTGCCACCAGCAAGAATCACAGGGATGAGAGAGTTATCCATGATGTAGCCTTAACTGTAGTTTTCTGCTACATACTAACCTCACTTTCCCTGATTCAGCTGCTATTGGCTGTAGATTATGAAAAATGGTTAAAGTACTTCTTTAGCCATTACATTAGTTCTTACATTAGTCCTTAAATTAGTCATTTGTCCACCAATTCCTTCATCCCTGTTCAGGGATTGCTGTTGTGCATTGATCACAAAGGACTAATCACTCTTAGATGTTCCTCAAAGCGCTTTCACCAGGAGCTTTAGCCGTGGGTAGCCAAAGCGCTTTTTTCAATTAAGCCACTTTGAAGGTAGGCAAAATGCTTTATTGGCTTTGACTTACAGACTTATAGACTTATAGGCCAACAACAATATCTTAAACTGTACCCAAAGGCTACAGTTTAATTGGATAGCCAACTATAGGCTTGGAACTTGAATCCTTTAACAGTCATCACAATTCATAGGTAGATTTGGATACAGGTGTGATTAATAATGCCTCAGCTTCAACACCCCAACCATCACCCCAAGAGGGTGATACAGGAGTTTCCTACTCTCAGCTTGACCTGACTACAGACCTAGACGCTTCTGTGTCTGGATTAAGATTAACCTTTGCCCCCTATTTGCGGTGGGTATTCTGGAGTAGCGCTTTTGTCCTGACAGCAGTTATTTCTGCGGCTTTGGGAGCTACCTTAGCCCTAGTTACCCCATTGTCGCCCCTGATTAAATCCCATTCTCAACCCGAAAAGGCTAAAATCCCCCAGAATCAACCAGCCGCTTCTGAGCACAAGTCTTGGCGTAAAAGCTTTCCCTACAACCTGTCACGACCGGTGAATATCCTGGTGATGGGCATAGACCGAGTCCCAGATGCGTTGCCAGGTTCCCCAGAGGTTTTTGGTGGTCGCAGTGATACCCTATTGCTGTTGCGCTTAGACCCCAAGGACCACTCCGTGAATATGCTTTCAATTCCACGGGATACGAGAATAGAAATTCCCGGTGTTGGGATAGTTAAAATTAACGATGCCAATGTCAAAGGTGGATCTACCTTAACCGCAGAAGTGGTTAGCCGTACCTTAAATGATGTGCCAATTGATAGGTATGTGCGCATTACCACTGATGCATTTCGGGAACTTGTGGACTTGGTCGGTGGGCTGGAAGTCTTTGTGCCTGAGAGGATGGAATATGTAGATCTCACTCAGAAACTGGAAATTGATTTAGAACCAGGGTGGCAAACCTTGAATGGAGACCAAGCCGAACAATTTGCTCGATACCGAAAAGACAATGGTGATATTGCTCGGATACAGCGGCAGCAGATCTTACTCAAGGCACTGCGCCAGCGTTTAGTTACTCCCAGTGTCGTGCCTCGTTTACCAAAAATCCTGCGAGTGATGCAGCAGTATATTGATACTAATCTTAGCTTAGAGGAAATCTTGGCACTGGTCGGTTTTGGTCTAGAGGTTGGCAAAGATAATATCAGAATGGTACTCTTGCCCGGTCGATTCAGCAAGGCTGATGAATACATTGCCAGTTACTGGCTGATGAATTCACGAGGGCGAGACCGAGTGATGAGTGAGTATTTCGAGCAAGAGCCCAAATACAAGAGTTCATTAAAGCGCCGCCGTTCACCCCATCGGGTCAGAATTGCAATTCAAAATGCTACCGATGACCCAGAACTTGGTCGCCGTGTTGCCCGGTATTTAGCCAGAAATGACTTCTACAATGTCTATTATGTCTCAGATTGGCCTGACCGCTTGTCCCAGACTGAGATTATTGTTCAGCAAGGGGACATAAAAACAGCAGATATTGTCAAAAAAGTCCTGGGACTAGGTAGAGTAGAAGCATCCTCTACTGGTCATCTCAAATCTGAGCTGACGATTCGAGTCGGTGAAGATTGGTTAGAGAGGGAGTTTTAGGCTTTAAGTTTTAAGGAGTCAGGTTGACAAGTGATTAGGGTGATTTGGCGACGCTTATTGGGACTAATTTTAGTTCTGGTTATGGCTTGGCTATGGGTGCTTTTATCGGCTACTCCTGCCTATGCTCAGGAGAATACAGTAAATCATGCCCTTACGGATTTGAGTTATCATGACTATTCCAATCAGAATTTAGTTGGTGGCGTATTTGCAGGCGCTGAAATGCGAGGCACAAACTTCCAAGGTGCTGACCTGAGTGGATCTATCTTCACCAAGGCCAATTTATTGAAAGCCAATCTCGAAGGTGCAAATCTGACCAATTCTTTGGCAGATCGGGTATTTTTAGACCAAGCTATTTTGACCAATGCTATTTTGACCAAGGCAATTATGAATAGCACCAGGTTTTACGATGCCGAGATAACTGGTGCTGATTTTACTGATGCCTTGATTGACCGCTATCAGGCTAAACTGATGTGTAAGCGTGCTACTGGGGTAAATCCTGTAACTGGTATCTCCACACGGTATAGTTTAGGCTGTCGCTAGGCTTAAGGAGTTGAGTTGGGCTAAGGGGTTCCAGAGCAGGATGTCTTGTAATAATTGCTGATAACCAGCCACATTGGGATGGAGACCATCTGGAGATAGGTGTTGGAAGCACCAATCATAACCACGGGACGTCCATAAATCAAAAATGTCCAGATAGGGAATTTGACGCTTCAGACACGCAAGGCGAGTTGCTTCTTTGTAGTAGTACTGGTCAGCATGAGTGTAGTAAAAACAATCGAGAAAGGGCATTTTCCTTTCATCAACTGGTACCATGCCCACAAATAGCACTGGACAGAGTTGCTGAGCTAGCTCAAGCAGATTGGCTAGTTCTTCCTGGAAACTCTCAAAATTAGTAAAATTATTGCCATCGGGACGTCCTAAACGGGCTGAATCGTTAACGCCCACCGATAAAATAATGGCATCTGGTACACGGTTTCTGAGTTCACCACGACTGCGAAATTCATGTTCTAGTCGCTTGTGGACTTGGGTAACCCCATCACCCCGAACTCCCAAATTGTAGAGTACATGACCAGGACTATCGGGTAACATCCACTGACGTCGCAGTCGCTCTACCCAGCCGCCACCTTCTGG
>NZ_JAAHHW010000213.1 GCF_010692325.1 Moorena sp. SIO3I8
TTCAGGGTTTTCCCCCCAACCCCTCGACCGATTTGACCAAAGAAGGTGTTACTGCTCCAAGCCATAGCACCCACAAATCCCATTGGACCAAATCCGGCTCGGTTCCACTCCCCAAAGGCATGACCACCGACATACAGGTAAGGATAAGTCTGTAAAACAGTTTTGGGAGAATACCGACCAGATTCCATACCCGCCGAAGCCGTGACCACCTTAAATGTACTGGCTGGAGGAAACCCTCGCATTGCCCGGTTGATAAACGGATTCCCTCTGCCTTGTAGCTTTCGCCAGGTTTCTGAGGTGATGCGAGTCGAGAAAATATTCGGGTCAAAGGTTGGACGAGAAACCATTGCGAGGACAGCACCGGTGTTGGGGTCTATAGCCACGACTGCCCCTTTGCGATCGCCTAATGCTGCCTCGGCTGCCTTCTGCACATCTATATCGATGGTTATATGGATAGGTTTACCCGCTTGTGCCTGTTTCTGACCCAGAACCCTGACGACTCGTCCAGCACCATCAACTTCTACTTGCTGACCGCCCCATTCTCCCCGTAGCAGATGCTCATAGGACTTCTCCACCCCCATTTTGCCAACCACATCACCGAGGCGGTAGCCGTCAGGTTTACGCCGTTGCAGCTCTTCATAGTCCAGCTCTCCAGTATAACCTAGAACGTGAGCCGATAGCTGTCCATGGGGATAGTACCGCAAGGCATCAATATCCACCTCTATCCCCTGTAATTCATTGCTGTACTCAGCCAAGGCAGTAACTTGAGCGGGAGTAACACCACGGGCAATCCGAAGTAGGTAAGGAGAGTTATAGCCCGCTTGTTCCAGACGCTTTTGAATCTCAGCGTCTGGTATCTTCAAAATTTGGGACAGGCGTTTGCGAGTTTGGGGCCATTGCTCCTGCCTAAGAACCATCGGCCACACAAATACCGAGTGAGACAACCGATAGCTAGCTAATACTCTTCCCTTACGGTCAAAAATATTGCCCCGTATAGGGGGCTTGGGAATCAGACGAATCCGGTTATTTTCTGCCAGCTGTTGGTTGCGTTCCCCTTGAACTAGCTGTAAATACGCTAAACGGGAAGCAATTCCCCCCAGCAAGAATAGGCTAATCAGTACCATAATCACTACGGATTGGTATTTGCGTCCGACAGTGCGGGAATTAGATCGATGTACTGCAAATGGAGATAAGGAAGGCTGAATTAATGTCATCGTCAGAGGTCTGAGAATGGGGAATCGCACTTGGAGAACACGGAATTGGGCAATTAAGGCGAATAGTCACCTGATCAATCCCAGTAACCTATTGGCTTTGATTCCGAATAAGTCTCCCTTTTCAATTAAGAATTAAGGATTGACAATTGACAACAAAACAACAGGACTCACGCCCCAAGCTTGTCGGTTAAAACTGGGTATGGGGTTTAGGGTGACCGGGTGTAGTGAGCAGAATTGGAATATGCCCTTGGGATTGCCCACACTAATTCACCTAGATCTGCCCCAAAGCCTTGATTAAGGAGGCTCTGATTTGCCCCTGTTCTAATAGCTCTTACCATTAGCTTAATACCTAGTCACGGCTAATACCCAGCAATTTACTTCTGCACCTCAGCTACTGGATCAGTGCAGATCTGTTTAGCTACTGCAGGAGTATTTTTAGGTTGGAGGATAAAATAAACCCAAGGAGAGAAACCGTGTTGCACAGATGCAGACAGACGAGGCATGACTCTGGGGGCATCACTACTGCTGAAATAACCACCATGTTTCAAACGACTGTTAAAGAACCACGTCCGACTACTACGACTACAGCTAAACTTGATGTTGAACTCCGGAAGGTTTTTAAAGTGTTCGACACCGAGACTGTTGTTCGTGGTGTTGACTTAACTATCCGTCGAGGAGAATTTTTTAGCATTCTTGGTCCGTCTGGCTGTGGCAAGACTACAACCTTGCGTTTAGTAGCGGGATTTGAGATGCCTTCAGCTGGGGAGGTAATGATTCAGGGACGCTCGATGAATCATATTCCACCACACCGCCGACCTGTCAATACTGTCTTTCAAAGTTATGCTCTATTCAATCACCTGAGTGTTTCCGAAAATATTGCCTTCGGTCTACGGCTAAAAAAGCTACCCTCATTGGAGGTTGAGGAACGAGTCAAAGCAGCCCTCAAACAAGTGAAACTGGAGGGATTGGCGAATCGGTATCCCCCTCAATTGTCTGGGGGTCAACAGCAACGAGTGGCATTAGCCCGAGCATTAGTTAATCGACCAGCGGTGCTGTTGTTGGATGAACCTTTGGGAGCGCTAGATTTCAAGCTGCGCAAACAGATGCAGGTGGAACTGTCAAATCTCCATCAAGACCTGGGGTTAACCTTTGTGATGGTGACCCACGACCAAGAAGAAGCTATGAGTCTTTCTGACCGTATCGCTGTGATGCGTGCAGGTAAAATTGAGCAAGTTGGTTCCCCCAGAGAAATCTATGAAAATCCTCGGACAACCTTTGTGGCAGACTTTATCGGTGATACCAATTTATTTAAAGGTCGTCTGCAACAGTCCGATGCCGACTCACTCGAAATTACCACCAAGACTGGTATAAAGATTGTGGTTGAGTCTCCATCCGTTAGAGAAGTCCTGGATAATTCTAATACTCAGGATATTGTAGTAGGTGTACGACCAGAGAAAATTCGCCTGAGTCTTTCCCCCCCAACAACAACAACTACTACTACTACAATGAATTGCTTTGAAGGACGTCTCAAACACGCGATGTACCTGGGTACTCATATTCAATGTGTGGTCGAGTTACTCAGTGGCGACTGTCTCAGAGTCATACTGGCCAACACCAATAACAAGTTACCAGACCCTCACACGACAATTTATGCTCGTTGGGCACCCACGGATTGTCGAGTGTTGGAGGAATAATTTGAGGATTTCGGTAGTTTTTGAGCCTAGTTTGCTTGGAAAATAGTGCTGAGTAGAGCAAGAGATTTTTATTTGTTGACTAAATCAATTCTGGTGGATTAATTATCCTATCCATTTTCGGGTAATGGGTAATGGGTAATCCGTTGTGAATAACTTTCTTCAACCTACCCTACTTCGGACGCCTGGGCAAAAACAAACGTCAACCTTCAACCTTTTCAATCGTGCTTTCTAAGGATCGACAATCATTACTAAAACGCCCTACAAGGCGCAACTTTTTACAGCTAGCCACGGTCGCTACCCTATCAGGTCTAACCTTGTCTGGATGTGGCTGGACTCTAGCTGAGGTCAGACCAACACCTCCTTCACCAGGTGACAGAAATAAACTATTTATCTACACTTGGACTAACTATACCGATGATGAGCTACTAGACCGCTTTAAGGAAATAACTGGAATCAAAGCTGTAGTCGATGTCTTTGATTCCAACGAAGCTATGCTTGCTCGACTTCAGGCTTCTGGGGGTGGAGCCTATAGCATTATCTACCCGTCTGACTACATGGTGCGGAAGATGGTGGAGTTGGATCTGTTGGTGAAACTGGATTTTGAACGCATCATCGGAATAAATCGACTGTTTTCTAAGTTCCTCAATCCTATATATGACCCCAACAATTTGCACAGTATTCCTCTGAGCTGGGGAACAACAGGTTTGATTTACAACTCCAAAAAACTATCTAAGGTACCGGAGGATTGGAGCTATCTTTGGCAATATAAAGATAAATTATCGAGACGGATGACTTTGCTCAACGATGTGCGAGAAGTGATGGGTGCAACTTTGAAAATGTTGGGTTACTCGTACAACTCTACCAATCCCCAGGAGATCAAAAAGGCCTATGAAACGTTGGTGGAGTTAAAACCAAGTATTGCTTCATTTTCTTCTGATGCTTGGCGATCGCAAATCCTGACTGGGGATTTATGGGTTGCGATGTGTTACTCCTCCGATGCTGTTGACATCATGGCAGAAAACCCAGATTTGCAGTACGTGCTACCGAAAAGTGGTTCTTCCTTGTGGACCGATACCTTGGCAATTCCCAAAACAGCTCCCAATCTTGAGGGTGCCTACGCTTGGATTAACTTTATGTTAGAAGCAGATGTTGCTGCTCAAATTTGTGAACGGTTGAGCTTCGCCACACCAAACCAGAAAGCCTTTAAGCTATTGTCCCGTGACATCCAAGAGGATCAAAGTTTGTTTCCAGAACAATCAGCGTTAGAACGTTGTGAAGGTCTTGCACCTGTTGACGAGGTTAGCGAAGTTTATGACCGCTACTGGACTCAGTTGACCAGTGCTTAGGAGTTAGGAATTAGCCCTTTTCAACACCCTAAAGTTTAGGAAAATAGTACGGAACGGTAGCAATAAAAATATCATTAAAAATACCTATCAAAAAGAGCGAAACGCTATTGATAAATGTTATTATAACGAATAAAAAACCATAAGTGATAAAATCATAAATAATCACTCTAATTTTTAAGAGTTGTAAATTTATATATAAAAGAAAGATAGCATTTTTTAATAAAATTGGTATAAGTCTTGGAATAATGACTAAGAACTAATGATAAATAACACTGAAAGCGTTACTGAGAACATTGCTGAATCCCCAGTTATGCAAGATAAGAGACACTTACAATGGCAGTGGTTAGAACCCATAGGATTGCTCAGTCCAGCAGGTATATGGTTAGCTTTGTTGTTGGTGCTGCCAACCCTAGTGATTTTTGAACTAAGTTTGGTACCCAACATTAGACCAGGAGATGTGGTCAATCCCTCTGGTATTGATAATTATTTGCGGATATTTGATCCAGTAATCTTGCAAGTGATGGGGCGATCGCTTTTTTTGGCCATGGGAACCACTGTGATTTGTCTTGTGCTAGGATTTCCTGTGGCTTATTGGATTGCTCAGCTAGCACCCAAGCGGTGGCAAAATTTACTCCTGCTGGGTTTTATATTACCGTTGTGGACATCCTCTCTACTGCGTTCTTATGCCTGGATTAGCATTCTGCGACCGACTGGGGTTCTCAATACAGTCCTGACTAGTCTTGGACTACCAGGGTTGGATTTGCTCAATCGTAGTGCTGCTGTATTGATTGCCATGGCTTACAGCTTTCTGCCATATATGGTCTT
Organism: Moorena sp. SIO3I8; assembly: GCF_010692325.1. GTDB lineage: Bacteria > Cyanobacteriota > Cyanobacteriia > Cyanobacteriales > Coleofasciculaceae > Moorena. Next base: position 5,080 of record NZ_JAAHHW010000213.1, read on the forward strand.
GATTCTCTATGCGTCTATAGAAAAGTTAGACAAACGGTTGTTAGAAGCGGCGGCGGATTTAGGGGCAAATCCCTATCAAACGTTTTGGAAAGTAACTGTACCCCAAACTCTACCAGGAATTGCTGCAGGTTCTTTGCTGGTATTTATCTCTGGATTAGGGGATTTTGTTAATCCGGAATTGCTAGGGGGAGCATCGAGTATGACTGGAGCAAGATTGATTTATAACCAGTTTTTAGGAGCTACTCAAAACTGGGGATTTGGGTCAGCTTTGAGTATGATGTTAATTTTGGTTGTGAGTATAGCGATCGCACTTTTGATTAAGTATGGTGATCCAAAAGCACAGCCCTAGCACTATAGAAAAGGGAGTAGGGAGTAGGGAGTAGGGAGTAGGGAGTAGGGAGTAGGGAGTAGGGAGTAGGGAGTAGGGAGTAGGGAGTAGGGAGTAGGGAGTAGGGAGTAGGGAGTAGGGAGTAGGGAGTAGGGAGTA
>NZ_JAAHHW010000214.1 GCF_010692325.1 Moorena sp. SIO3I8
GCTGCAGGCCAATGGGATGTTGATCTTGACTCCATACCGATACCTCGGCCCAGGGGTGTTCTTTTTGCACTTTCTCCACTTCACAGCCCAGTTTTTTTTTCCACTGCTGTTGTTGTTGAGATATGAACAGGACTTACGCACAGACTCCATGGGTAGGGTTTGCAAGGTTTGGACAACCCTACAGGTAGCGTTAAATTGAGGTATTTGCGTAAGTCCTAATGAATTGGTGATTGTTGGTCGAGGTACTTTCAGCCCTTTAATCCATTTGCTTGAGAATCCGCCATCCAAGTTGAAGTCAGACAATTCGAACCAATAATTCACAGAGATAGTCTGCAACTTTGCGACCGTTCCACAGCCCACCATCCGGGGCTGGACCTGACAAAATTTGATCTAATTGCCCTTGTTGCTGATCCCTTAAAAGAGGTGGAGCAAAACAGGTTTCTACGCCTACCATCTCCCAAGGTCAAAGGTCCAATCCGGTTGTAGCCCCACACCAGTTCATAAATCCAACTTCGTTTATATCCAGTCACTTTGCGCGACTTCTTCACTGGTTCTGCCAAGGGCTAGCAACCAGATGATTTGATAGTGGGAGCGTTCAATCGGATCTTTCCCTTGACGATAGCGCTGTTAATGTTCTTCTATACTCAGATGGGGTTCTATGCTGATTCGCTTGGGCATCAGTTTGGACCATTGTCTTGCATCTCTCATATATTACGGTTCTGAGGGGGTGACATGAGCCCTGAAAAGCTTACTATATAAGGCTTTGATGCCAATTCTCATAAGAATTGATAAACTCCCAAATTGACCCTCCTGTGATTTTCTGAAAGCTCAAACCCTTATAACTACGTCCAAGGAAGCGCCCAAAACACCATGTATCTTTTTGTAACAGATCGGCTGAAAATATTACCCAGTAAGGGTTTTAGCTTGCATGTCACCCCCCAGATTACGGTTATTTAATGCAACTTGATATTACCAGGAGTTTTAGCCTTAAAAAGGCACTCTATTTTACTGCCGGATTAACATCTTTAATCTGATCCCCTTTCTGACGATTTAAAAATAGAAAACGATAGACGAGTAATAAACTGGATATCAATGGGCCTAGAACCAATCCCCACCACAAGCCCATACCACCATAACCTAAAGGCATTGCTAGTAAATAGCCCACTCCGAGTCCAGATCCCCAGAATGAAAGTAAATTGATGAGCATAGGGATTTTGGTATCCTGTATGCCTAATAAGGCTCCAGTCATATTCATTTGAAGTCCATAGGCGAATTGGTAAAAACCTGCAATGTAGAGAAAGGAGATTGCTGTAGCTTTTGTATTAAAATAGTTTGGATCATCGGGATTTATAAAGATAGACACAACCTGCTTGGGAAATTCCCAAACTATAATTATCACTAACAATGAAAAGAAAGCACCAATAGCAAGATTAATAAATGCCGACACTCTAATTCCCATCGCATCTTTAGCTCCATAGGCATACCCCACTCTAGCAACAGTAGTACAGGCAATAGCAGATGGAATTGCCATAAAAACTTCTACAGTTTGAATTGTAATCTGGTGTGCTGCTAGAGTAGCTGTACCAAAAGATCCCATCAGCAACGTGGTTATGTTTAAAAGTGCTATCTCAGTACCATAGTGAATCCCCATCGGATAGCCAATACGAAAAAGTTTGATTATAAGTCTTGGATCGAGCTGATAAAAATTACCAAAAAAACTATATTTGTCAAACTTTGGATGAAACATAAATAAAACGATAGCTATTAAGAACGTAAGCCAATAAATAAAACTACTCGCCCAGCCAATACCCGATAGTCCTAAATCTGGAAATCCAAATTTTCCAAACATCAATATATAGTTAACAGGAATATTTAAGCCCAGGCCAATCACCGCAATGACAGCTATCGATTGAGGATAATTAACAGCGGAGGCAATATCCTTAGCAATTAGTAATCCAATAGCAGCTGGGAGTCCCCATATAACTGCATTTGCATAACTTTTGACGAGGAAAAAGTCGCCTTTGTCTTGTCCGATTAAACCTGAGAAAGAACCACCACACCACAAGAGCAAAACCATGGGTAAGGATATAATTATAAGTAACCATAACCCCTGAAATAAAATATAACTAACCTGTTCAGGCTCATCAGTGCCAACTGCTTCAGCTGCCATTGCCCCTACCCCTGATACAATTCCGTATCCAACATAAACAGCGGTGGCAAAAGCAACCGTTCCCAAAGCACCTGATGCTATTGATTGAGTTCCTAATAACCCCATCATCACAACATCTATAGCTTGAACAGCTACATCACAAATCTGTGTGCTTATAAGGGGAATGAGTAATTGAGAACTAGAAATTGTTTCAGATATAGCCTTTGATACCAAGCTATATGAGCCTAACTTAGGACTATGTGTACAGTTTGTCTCAGTCGTTTTGTTCTGCATTAGACGTTAGAGGTAATTTATAAAGTAAATCTTAAGAGCTGAAATCCGTTGACAGATATGGATTTCAGGTAAGCAGGAGTAAACCTGAGGGGGCGACGAAATAAGCTGAGGGGGCGACGAAATAAGTTAAAACGCAGACTATATAAGCAACCTAGCCCTTAGGCCTCGTTGATAATACTTTCGTTTATTAGGATTTAATTTCATTAATTCGGTGACTAATTCTAAACAAACATCCTTTAAATTCACCCAAGTTTGGCCATATAAACCAATGTAAAAACTGCTATGTCTCCGCTCCCTACGACCATATTCTTTGACACGAGCTACATAGTTTTGTATTCCTTGACGTGTCTTGATGCAGTCGCTCATGGGGGAAACCCCCAAGACCGCGCTGCATCGCTTTAATATGCTGACCTTGAATCGTTGAGGAACTGTAAGCTATTGCAATTAATAAAATTATAGAAATAAGCCGTTTACCCTCAACTTTAGTCTCCTCTATATTATAACCACCTGTATTAAAATATCTAAACATTTATTCAATATCAAATCTTTTTTTATAAGCTGAAATAGCTGACTCTAAGCTTTCCAAATTTGTAAGAATAAACCATCCTTCTTTGGCCTTTGGCCACGCTACGCGAACGAAGCTACTTTCTTGACTTTACGTTGCCACTTACCAGCCACATTAAAAATTATAAAACCACGGGTCTTGGATGAAACCTTGAACAGGGTAGCCTTTATAGTCGGCAGTCTGTGAGTCATAGGTTTAAGTCTTGGTAATAAGGCTACCCTGTTCTACGGTAACTTCAAGGTCACTTTAACTCCTTGGATAAAAAAAGATAATCCTGGTGTTAAGCCTAAATTATTTAATTGAATAAAAATATTATTTTTGACTTCGATAAATTCGTTCTTCTTAAGACGTAAGCAGAAATAGACACCCAAGGACTGGAGGTGCTGTGCCAGCTTGACCGAGCCAAATTATCTATCCCCTAATAGACAAACTTTATAGTTTTTTAAAAGTGGCATCACTGAGGATAGGGCAGTTTTTTGTTCATGAATATTGCTACACCCTAATTTGGGAAGTAATTCAAAATATATAGGAAAAGCTCTTTTATCCCAAACTATACTGATCATGAGGAAATTTATTCGACTCCAATTTGTGCGGTATATCGCTACATAAATTAATTGCTCAGTTGTGAAGTATGTTGATAACCAGGTTTTGATAATTGGAAACCAAATTTTTTCAATCGTCAGATTAGGCAATGATAAAAATCGTTGTATTCTTGTCTTGATGCAGTCGTGAGCGACTGCATCGCTTTTCTACGACTTTCAAATTTTAGGGGAATTGATAGAGCATTTGCTAATTTTTCTAAATTTACTTTTTTAATTGTCTGTAGGAGACTAAGCAGAATTAGACTAAATAAGTATTCTGACTTACTAAGTTGACTTTTTAAGTGGTTTTGGTAGAATGCAAGTAACATTGTCAATAGGTAGGTATTGTTGAACAAAAGAGACCTATCTTTTTTTTACCACAAAATGGTGAACGCTTTACATTTAAAGCTTTTCAGGCTATTTCGTCACCCCTTCAGGGAGTAAACATAAGCCTAAATCCTGAAAGCATTGCACCGCAATGGTTATAGCTCTGTTCACAAATCAGCTCTAAGGATTCGAGCCTAATGTTTTTACCAAACTGAGATACACCGAGGCCAATTATCACCTATTCGGTTGAGTTAAACAAGTTAGGTTCGTAAACTTAATCCTTGAAGTGTAGTCATAGCTTGAGTTTGGATTGTTTGTTAAAAATTTTTACACCTTTTTTTTTTAACTTCAACTTAACTTGAACTATCCACTACACATTAACCTTTAAACTTCAATATTTGACATTCAAGATTCCCTGAATTACAAATAATTGGTAAACACTGATTAGAGTTTTTGAACTTTCCCAAAATGCCTATATAGTTGATTATATATTACTTATGGCCTCTGGCCTCTTGCGTTGCTTTAAGAGCTGATTTATAAAGTCAACCAAAAGCATTGCCAGTCGCTTAACCATAAGGTGAATTAGAGAGCCATAAATCATGGCTTCACTCACATCTGAATACACCTCATAATCCAGGCTTTTGCGTCGAAATCTATTCAACCATCCATGCATTGCGCTCAACAATCCATCGTTTAGGTAACCGCTCAAAAGTTTTGGAAGTTCTCTTGATTACTTCCACCCTCACGCGATCGCCACAAACTTCCTTAACTGCACGGGCAAAATTATTACCAGAATAACCCTGATATACCCAAAGCACATCTAATTTCGACAGTTTATCCCTGGCTTCATTAAGTACTACGACTGCTCCTAATCGTTCTGAGGCATTCGCTTCAGTTACCAAAACACCAATTAATAATCCAAGGGAATCTACTACAATGTGACGCTTACGCCCCTTAACTTTCTTGCCACCGTCGAAACCGTAGACAGAGCCCTTTTTTCTGTTGTTTTCACTGACATTGAATCAGCAATGGCAACAGTTGAGTCTTCATCCGGGTCTAATTCTGTTCTTAATTTTTGGCGTATTTTATCGTGTATCTGTTGCCAAAAACCGCCTTTTTGCCATTTTTTGAAGTATCTGTATACCGTGCTATAAGGTGGTAGATCATGAGGCATCATTTCCCACTGACATCCAGTCCGTTGCACATAGAATATGGCGTTGAAAATTTCTCGGAAATCCACCTCTATAGGATGACCAAACCCCTTGGGTAATGGTACTAGAGGCTTGAGTATTTCCCATTCTGAGTCGCTCAGGTCACGTCGGGTTAGGTTGACGTTGAGGATTTGCGATCGGCGAAGCCGCGCCAAAGGCGATCGCAGGTAGACGGCTCATCAGTCACAACATAGCTTAACTATAACTAAGAAATAACGATTACACCATATTCACTTAATCCCCTACTTTCTTTAGATTCTCTTTATAAATCAGCTCTAACTGTAGATCAGGCTCGGTGGCATATGAGTGAGAAGTTGGAGGTGCCAGAGGGGATTCATCTTTTCCCCTTACCCCCTTACTCTCCTGAATTACAACCGGCAGAGCGATTATGGCCTGTGGTG
>NZ_JAAHHW010000215.1 GCF_010692325.1 Moorena sp. SIO3I8
TAATTATTTTTATCGCTGGTGAAAAGGATAGACGAGATAGTGAAATTTATCAAGCATGGCAGGTAATTACAGCAGCCTATGACCAAAAAGGCAGTGGTGGTAGAATACAAGCTCTGGAATTTCTAAACTCAGAACCTAGGCGTAATCCCTGGTTTTGGTTGACCTGGAATAGAGAAAGTTTAGAAGGTTTGGAAGCTCCAAAAGCTTCTTTAAGAGGAGTAAGACTATCTGATGCAATTTTAGTCTTTGCTAATTTACAGCAAGCTAATTTACAGCAAGCTAATTTACAGCGAGCTAATTTACGGCGAGCTAATTTACAAAAAACTTCTTTCAGTTATTCTAATTTACAGAAAGCTGATTTAAGCTATGCTAATTTACAGAAAGCTAGGTTCAAGTTTACTGATTTAAAGGAAGCTAATTTAGAACATGCTAATTTACAGGCAGCTAATTTACGGGCAGCTAATTTACAGGATGCTAATTTATGGGCAGCTAATTTACAAGAGGCTTCTTTACGGGCAGCTAATTTACAGGATGCTAATTTAGAAGCAGCTTATTTACAGCGAGCTAATTTAGAGAACGCTTATTTAGAAGGAGCTGATTTTAAGCGAGCTTATTTACAGAATGCTAATTTAGGGAACGCTTATTTAGAAGGAGTTAATTTACAGAATGCTAATTTAGAAGCAGCTAATTTACAGCGAGCTAATTTAGGGAACGCTTATTTAGGAGGAGCTAATTTACGGGATGCTGAGCTAAGTAAAGCTAATTTCAAAAATGCCTTTTATACAGATGAAAGCACATTCAAATATACTTGCAAAAAACTTTATCTAAGATATCCTTGTCCCACCATATTTCCTGAAAAATTTAATCCTAAAACCGCCGGAATGAAACTAATAAAAGAATTTAAAGATATACCCAAAGATATACCCTAGTACAAGTTTAAGACAAAAACAACAGAACAAGTTACAGTTAACACCCAATAGGTCAATAGCCACCACTAATCCCACAACTATCCTAACGACTGGGTTACCAATACCTCGAAAACCAGTTTTAATCCCCAAAATAGGAGTTAGCAGTATTTCCTTTTTGCCTCTAATTCCCTTTAAAATTCACTTTTTATTATTTTTGATTTTGTTGGCAAAAATAACGGGAAGTTAAAGACTGACCGTAATGGGAAGTAGTTCCGCTGTCGGAATTCTGTGAACGGAACATAGTTGAGTCCTGGAATTAGAACTAGGCTTAGTTCAACAGTTTCGCCCCTAATAATACAGAGAAAAGTCAACAACCAAAATCATCCAAACAATCAAATCCAAATCGCTCCCGCACTCGTTGTCAGTTCGCTCTCTCCTCAACAATCCCTTCCCAAAAGCGATCGCTTGCACTAACGTGTCAGTTCGCGGTTTTCGTTGTCCTGATACAACCACCCTATTACCCTGTAGGGGCGCAAGGTTTGCGCCCTCATTCTTATTATCCACGCCCATATCCCCCCATAAGGCAATTTTGGGAGCATCTGATTCGGGATGAAACAGATTTTGCCAACCATTGTGATTATATTCATTACAATCCGGTGCGATATGGATTGTGTAATGCCCCCCAGAATTGGCAATTTTCGACGGTGCATCGGTTTATTGCCCAGAGGATTTATCCACCGAATTGAGGAAGAGATGAAATACCAAAAATATGCGATCGCTTTTGGGGTGAGTAGGGTGGATTCGCGGAGCGCGTAATCCACCGAAAAGATGACAATCTCAGGTGCGTTCCCAATAATTAAGTGGTGGAGCAACAGAGGTTGTTTCAGCGAACGCACCCTACAAGATTATGCGATCGCACTTTGCAAAAGATTATTTTTGATAGCAGCATTGGCATGAAATAAACCTACAGCCTTAATAAAAATTAGATGCGTTTGCCGCCCTGCTGGTCAAAAAAATCTACTTGGATTTCAACTATAGCAGTTCCAAATCGTCTCTTAATGGTTTTGAGTTTACTGTTAGAAAATCCTCGTCCAGTTTTTAAATCAAATCCGATTACTGGTTTTTCTTTGTATTTAACTAATATATCAATACCGAGAGATCCCTTTTGCCTTTTTCTCTCTGCAGTTTCCCCATTTTCTAATAAAAAGACTTCTGCTTCAATTTCCAGATCTTTATATGGACGATAACTCTTAATCTGGTCTTCCAAAGCATTATGCGCTGCTGTACCAAATGCTCCCGAATTGGAAAACGTCCCTGTCGGCAATCCCAGCTGACTCATTACTGCTTTTTCAGCCCCTTCTATAACTAGATTTCCGATAAGACCAAAATCCTTTGGTGGATGACCAAAAAGTATCCTTGTGAAAGCATTCCTTCCGGCTAATCCCTGTAATTGTTGACTACCAGCACGTAGAACTAGATTTGCCTGAGCTTTAATTGCGTGACTCAATCCCGTCAGAGTAATTAATCCACTTGGATCTATGCCATTAACTGGATTGGCATTTGCGTAAAGATATTTATGTAACGAGATAGGATTTTGCAAAAACCCTTCAAAAGGATCTCGACTAACAAATCGTCCTGTTTCAACATCCAAATACCTCGCCCTTAAATAATCCAATCCCAAATTCGTATCCCTCTGCTCCCCAGCAAACAAATAGGAATTCTCCGTATCCCCTATCTTAGTAAGAACTTGCCCAAAAGCATCATAAATATAACTATCAGTACCATTACCACTTTCATCACTCAAAGCCCTAGTACTACCCAAACCATCCACATGGTAGAAAGACTCCTCCCCTCCCTGTGACTGAGAAATTAAATCATGTCCATAAACATAAGAAACCTTGATAATCCCCCCTGGAGTATATTCCTCCAGCACCTGTGCATAGGGGCGATTTTTATCAACTAAGAACCGTGTTTCCTCCCCATTGACCGTTTGTGCAACCCGAACTCCATCCGCATCATATTCATTGCTGACATCATTATTACCATCACCATTCGTATCAGCACCTACAAGGCGATTTTCTACATCCCACTCATAATTAACCGTTTCCGTTCCCTTAGTGCGGGAAATAGTATTACCGTTATCGTCGTAGGTATAAGTAGTAGCAACACCGTTGCTTTCTTCCCTCAGCAAGCGGTCATTTTTATCATAGGTGTAAATAGTAGTTCCTTCACCAGAATTATCTCTACTGAGGCGATTACCCACATCATCATAAGCATACTCAATAGTGCGGCTCGCTTCCGTTGCACCAGGCTCAAAAATTGTTTCCTTCGTTAACCGATACAAATCATCATATTCATATTCAACCCGTCTTCCATCCTGTTCTTCCACTGCTGTGCGGTTACCAGTTTTATCCAAGCTATAACGGAAACTACTAATAACAGAACCATTCACATCTTTAGTTTCCAGGTAAGTGAGTCGATTGAGTTGGTCATACTCCCGGATTTCTACCGTACCATTGGGGAATTCGGTACGGATTAAATTAGCAGCTTGATTGTAAACGTAGGTAGTTACTCCATTTTCAGCATCAGTGACCGTTTTCAGGCGATTTTGAGCATCATAGCTATAGGTGGTAGTACCGGAAGGAATATTCACAGATGTGCGGTTTCCAGCAGCATCATAGGTATATGCAATCTCCACCCCATCTGGATCTATGCGTTCTAAGAGGCGGTTTCTTTCATCATATTGGTAAGTAGTAATTCCCCGTTCATCCGTAACGCTTGCTTGTAAACCATTGAGGGTATAGGTAAAGGTAGTGCTGGTGAGGTCAGGGAAATTCTTCGCAATTAGGCGGTTGCGTTCGTCATATTCAAAGGTAATAATATCGCCATTAAAGTCAGTGGTACTGGTAATATTTCCTACAGAGTCATAAGTCGTAGTAGAACCCTGTCCTAAAGGTAATTCCCTAGCAATGCGACGACCCAAGCCATCATATGCAAATTCGGTAACATTGCCATTGGCATCCTTCTGGCTAATTAAGTTACCTAGTTCATCATATCCGTATTCAGTGCGCTTGCCGAAAGTATCCACCACCGCAGTTAATCTTCCCAAAGCATCATATTCATATCCAGTGGTGTTACCTTCTTGGTCAATGCGACCAATTAACCGTCCTGCTGCATCAAATTGGGAAGAAATACTGGTTCCATCCGCAAATTCCTGTCCCACGGGACGACCCAAATCGTTATATAAGAAGGTTGTTACTTGTCCCAAGGGGTCAGTTTCAGAAATTCGCCGACCTGTAGCATCATAGGTGGTAAGAAGTCTGGGATTATCAGTATCATCATTTGAGGTATCATCTGGCAAGATGGTTGCGGTAACTCGACCTGCTTTGTCGTAGACGAACCGGGTAATATTACCAAGCTCGTCAATTTCCACAATTACACGCCCTGCCAAGTCATATTCAGTACTGGTGCGGGGGTTATCTGTGTCATCATCTGGCGTTGCATCGGGGAAGATAGTGGCAATTCGTTGTCCTAGTTTGTCATAAACAAACTGAGTTCTGCGTCCCAGTTCATCAACTTCCGCAACTACCCAACCTGCGGTATTATATTCAGTACGAGTACGGGGGTTATCTGTATTATCATTTGGTGTTGCATCCGGGTAGATGGTTTCCAGCAGTTGTCCTTTATCATCATAGACAAATTTAGTCGAGCGACCCAAAGCATCAATTTCTTCAATGCGGTTACCGGCTGCATCGTAGCGGGTTTGTGTTACCCCACCTTCAGCATCCGTAACTTTTGTCACCCTTCCTTCCGAGTCATACTCAGTCTTGGTAACCAACGTCCGCACCCCTTCAGGAGTGGTCATCTGCTTGGTTTCCGTCAGCACATTGCCGTTATTATCATAGGTAAAGGTAGTTTCATTACCCAAGCCATCTACCTGACGGGTAACATTCCCAAATCTGTCATATTCAAAGGTGGTAGTTCCAGCTCCATCATTGAAGGAGGTTAAAGCACCCCGTGCATCGTAGCTTAAGGTAGTTGTACCGTTTGCTTGTCCAGAAATGGAGGTTAAATTACCCCTACTGTCATAGGTATTGGTGACGGTATTGCCAAGGGGGTCGGTAGTTGTTAACACATCACCGGAGGAGTTGTAGGTGTAGCGGGTGACGTTACCTAGGGGGTCTGTTTCCGTGAGAGTGTTACCGTCACTGTCGTAGGTAAAGGTGGTAGTATTGCCCAAGGGGTCTGTTTCCGTGAGCATATTGTTGTCTTCGTCATAGGTGCGATTAGTTACACCACCTTTTGCATCAATTTCAATGATGATATTACCCCGGACATCATATTCATAGACTGTGGGATTATTTAACTGGTCTAAAACTGTCTGGGTGAAGTTATCGGGGTCGTGGATTAACTCAACTGGGTTACCATCAACATCAATTAATTTAACCAAGCGACCTTTATCATCATATTCAGTGCGGATACCTTCCCGTCCCAAGGGGTCGATAATTGTATCTAAGTAGTGGGGGCGGGAGCTAAGATATGTAAACTGGGTTTCGTTATCTTCCCTGTCAGTAACAGCAATGAGATTTCCATCGCTGAGATCGGAAGAGCGTCTGGG
>NZ_JAAHHW010000216.1 GCF_010692325.1 Moorena sp. SIO3I8
TTAAATGACTTCCTAGGAATTCTTGTATATTTTCTGCATTCACAATGTATTCACACTATTAGTAGAGAATAAGTGGTATAGTGAACTTCTTGATGGGGGGGGGAACCCCCTGATAGGGTAAGTCCTATCTTGGCAACAAAGAGTTAAAGCTTCCGTGTTAAACTCTTAACACTTGGAAGCCAATTTTTGTTTCTTCTAAATTGTGATATTTATTGACAATAAAGACGTCGCGACAACCACTTAAACAATCTTTAAGAATCAGCAAAAGTTCAAAAAGCTTGCCGTGAATTTACTTAAATATTTCTCTGGAATACTGCGGGAGCTTTACCTGATTTTTATTTGAGAGCCACCCTAGCTGGTTCTTTAAACAATCTGACCCTGACAAGCGCTTTTTTAAGAATATCTGAATCATTCAAACCTCTTGAAGAAGCCGTTAAATTAACTCTTACCGCTCCGGTCATCAGTAATAACACGTACATAGATCACACTCACTCAATTTCGGTTACTTCACATTAATTCGTCCTAACAATCTATGCACCGAAAATCTAGCTGTTGATTCCATAATAACTATCTGATTACGGCTAATCACCGATAGGATTGTCTATGGCTTCAGGGATATTGCTTATTAGTATTTATATCCATAAAAAAGCCAATCTATAATCAGTGAATTTACGGAATATTATCTTGGGTTACAGGGGTAATCTTCAGTATTATAAATAGCTGTAAATGTTAAAGTTTACCCTTATTACTAACGTGATTGACCCTGATTACTTGCTTTTATATTTCACCAGCGAGATGACAACCAATCGAGAATCAGTGAATTTACGGACTCTGGGTTTTCGTCATGAGGGCAGTGACCAGCCTTAGGAATTCCTACAAATTTTACGTCTTTACCCTGATGACTCTGTTTTTGGAAGATGGTAGCACCAGAAATCGGTGTCCAAGGGTCTTCTTCTCCCCAAAGAATGAGTAGAGGACTTTGTAACTTCGGTAAAAGTTCACTAGGTCTAGGACCAGGAGGAGCAGTAAGAACTGATGCAAATACCTTTTGAGCACCGGGATCACAAGCAGGCTGGTAGATTAACTCTACAAGTTCCTCTGTAATGGCATCTGAATCACAGTAGACTTGACGAAGGGTGCTGCGGATGCGATGTTTCTGGCGGATACGGTTAAACAGGAACGGTCCAAAGGTTGGAGAGTTCACTAATCTCGTAAAAGCTGCCATGACCAAGCGCAAAGGTAGATTTAGCTCTTCAGGGCGGTGATTGAGTCCACCAGCACTGTTGATTAAGACACCACCAGCAGCAATCTCAGGATAGTTTGTGACCACCATCAGACTTAACAGAGCACCAATGGAGTTACCGATAAATATGGTAGGTTCATTGATGTAGGTATCCCAAAAGTCCTTTATTTGTTGTTGCCACAACTCTACGGTGTAGGATAAGGCAGGTTTATCAGAACCTCCGAATCCCAGCAGATCGATGGCAAACACTCGATAACCCCCTGCGGCTAGGACAGGAATATTCTTACGCCAATGTCCAATGGATGCCCCAAAACCATGAACCAACAGTAGAGGCTTACCAGTCCCCATGACGGTGTATTGAATATGGTTACCTTGCCAGTTCCAAACATGGTTTTCCGTAGTGTGGTAGGGTATTAGTTTTTGTGTAGACACAGCTTTTTGTTAACTTTAATTAACTTACTCATTTTAATATTACTAAATATTTAGGTACTAAGTTGATTCTGGATGATAAATTAGTTATAATAAAAACTTATATTAAAATACGATTAAACATGACCTAGCAAGGATTGATCAGGTCAAGGCTTCAATCTCAGCTTTCCACTCCCAGGAGGATACCACTTAACCCGCCCTTGGTAAGTGGCGAGGTAAGTGGCGAAATCGGGCATTGTATAATTTGGGATAATAGTGACCTTAAAGCTAGAGCTGGTCAGGATTTCGGGGCGCTTATCACCCTCACAGAACATGAACAGATTAAATACAAATTAAATTTAGATGCGTGGCACGCTTATGACTTAACGTTGATTGACTTCTAGTAAACCCGCAGGAGGCGTAATCTCAATCCGACCATTTTCGAGATCGACCACTGGTGCGATCGCTTTCACAAAGGGAATCAGTACCGTTGCTGGCTGTGGTTCCTTCTTACCCTTGGATTGGCGTTTCTTGCTAGTTCGAGTGGGTGGTGCAGTTTCCGCATCGGTTGGGGGCGGTTGCACTGAAGATTGCAATTTAACTTTCAAAAGGTCATTACCAGCTGGGATCACATCTACGACTACTCCCACAGCTTCACCAGTGAGTTGATTAAACACTTCAAGGTCAATCAAGTCTAAGATGTGATACTCATCTTCCTCTAACTCTGGGCGATCGCTGGCTGGTACCAACAGTTGATAACCGCGCAACGCCTCTGACTGATCCCGGTTGTCTACCCCCTTTAGCTGCACAACATATAACCCTTTACCAGGGACAAAACGTCCCCAAAGTAATTCTGCAGCTTGGGGTGGATTATCCCCTGGTGGTTTTAACCAGCGCTGTCCTGGCTCCTCAAACCTCTCGGGAAAGTCAGAACTGGGATAGACTCGCAACTCTCCTTTTAGCCCATGGGGGGAAACAATTCTACCGATTTCTAGCCAGTCGTCATTGGTCATTTGAGCATTTTTAGGTAAGTGAACTAAGCACTAAGGGCAAGGTATAGCACTACGCATTAAGCTTAGGACATTCCTAAACTCAGCAAACTTAGTCATAGCTTACTTTTGACTTCTGACGCAAGAACCTTGCTGACTTGCGCGTAGCGCTATAGTACCATCATCCCTAAAGGGGTCCGAGAGCGTGGATAGCGCGGACCTGTCATTTTATTTTATCCTGATTCCCGGCATTTTGCTCAGAAAAAATAATAGAAAACACACTATAAATTGCCAGGAGAATTGTCTATAAATTTTCCAATAAAATCGGCTAATATGTTTCCTCAATCTATCAATTACTATTCTGGCTAAATTAAGGGCAATTAAAATCTATGAAATTACTCGTTTTTTCCTAGGAAAATAATAAACAATTTAAGTATAAAAATTATCAATATATTTTATAGTAAGTATAACATAGACAGGATGCCGACACTAACAGGGCTTGTGGGCTTCTGGATTTTAAAAACTCTTTTATAAACGTTATAGATGCTAACAGTCTAATCAGAGTTACTTCAATCAACGCAATTCGGCATTAGCTCACCTTCGAGAGCTGAATGGCTTTATGGAAGGGATTGAGATTGTCGAGCTTCTCTTGATGCCGGCAATGCCAGCGGACTAGGACAATTGTCTAGATTTGACCAATCTCAATCATATCTTTGACTGCATCATAAAGCTGAATTACACTAAATTATTCCTTTATCATCCTAATAATTTACATACCAAATGGTTAGCTATTTGTCAAATTTTTTATACATTCTCGGAGAAAGAAAACTCCGACTAATCCCTCTTCTGTTATTAATCTTACTAACCTCCCTCTTGGATACTGTAGGTATTGGACTTGTCGGGCCATTTATGGGGTTAGCTACTAACCCAAGGTTGATTGAACTAAATTCTCGGCTGCATTGGGTTTATGTCAAGTTAAGTTTAACTTCTGAAGTTCAGTTTATTGCCTTGCTAGGTTTAATCATTATTGTTGCCTTCTGGACTAAATCCTTATTAAGTTTCCAAGCTCAAAAATATATCTTTAAATTTAGCTTTACTCAGTATGGTGAACTATCATCAAATTTGCTCCACGCCTACTTGGTAGCACCTTACACATTTCATCTCAGAAAAAATACAGCTTTTTTGATCAACACGGTTTTGGAAGACTCTGGAGTTTTTAGTGTAAAATTTATGATTCCTTTCCTAAAAACCGTAGCTAGTTTTATTATTATAGTATTTTTAGTTGTTTTACTAATAATCACCGATCCGATCGCCACAATTACTCTAGCCTTGGTTTTACTAATTCCCTTGGGAATTATCTACCAATTTAAAGACAAAATTTCCGAATGGGGAAAAAAAGTATCTCAATCTAAGGAGGAAATGATTCGCATCATCAATCATAGCCTTGGAGGATTAAAAGAAACACGAATTATTGGTTGCGAATCTTACTTTGAAAGGCAAATGAGTGATCAAGTCGATCAACTGGTTAATGGCATGACATCGTTTCATACTTTCCAAGCTTTGCCTCGCATTATAATTGAAGCGATTTTAGTGACATTTTTAGTAGCTTTTGTATCTATAGTGTTAGTCTTTAACCTTGGAACAGAAAATATTATCCAAGTTTTAGGTATTTTCGCTTTGGCTTCTGTGCGCATGATTCCAGCATTTAGTCATTTAACATCTAATATTGCTTTGATGCGAAACTCCAGCTATTCGATTAATAAAATATACTTGGATTTAAAAGAGTTAGAAAACATTGAAGTAGAGAAAATTTTTGAGCCTACATATTTATCATATTTATCTCCCCTATCCAAGCCTAATACTCCCTCAGAGCAATTCAGGTATTTTGCCAAGTCCATTGACATTAATAGAAGTCTATCACCGGAGGATAATCAAATTGAAATTAATAGAATTACCTACCGCTATCCCAAGGTTTTAGACCCTACTATTATGAACATATCCTTGACTATCAACAAAGGTCAATCTATTGGTTTAATCGGTAAATCAGGCTCAGGTAAGACAACATTAGTTGATGTTATTTTAGGTCTATTAGCTCCTGAGAGTGGTGAGATTAGGTACAAGGGTAAATCGATATATAATAATCTGCGTTCCTGGCAAAATTTAATTGGCTATATCCCACAGTCGATTTTTATGATAGATGACACAATCGAAGGAAATATTGCCTTTGGTGTTCCAAAGCATTTAATTGATCGAGAACGATTAGATCAGGCTATCCAATCTGCTCAACTTGCGGAGTTTGTTGAGCAATTGCCTGAGGGAGTTAACTCTGTTGTTGGTGAACGGGGAGTGCGTTTATCTGGTGGTCAACGCCAGCGCATAGGAATTGCTCGCGCACTTTACCATCAGAGGGAAATTTTAGTCTTAGATGAGGCGACTTCTGCACTAGATAATGAAACTGAATACTTGGTTAATGAAGCAATTAAATCCTTGAATGGCACTAAAACGATGATTATCATTGCCCACCGTCTCTCCACTATTGAACATTGTGATTGTATCTATTTACTCGATCAAGGTCGTTTAGTGAAGTCAGGTACTTATCAAGACATTATTTTAAATGAACAAAGCCTTAATTTTTGAATTGGAAAGACGCAGGAGCAGGTTAGTTATAGCAATTCTCTCTCCCATGAGGTGCAAAGAGATCCCCCTAAATCCCCCTTAAAAAGGGGGACTTCAGCTCAGGGCTATTTCATTCTAAAAAGTTGCTTAAGCGTGTCTAGACCAAAAGAACAAAGTCGTTGAGCTTGTGCCATATTTTTAAACATTTGGTCACGGTATAAATTGAGTGTAAAATTACGAGCTATGG
>NZ_JAAHHW010000217.1 GCF_010692325.1 Moorena sp. SIO3I8
TTGGGATGATTTCCCAACTGATGAACTGGAATCTTATCCATCTCTAGGAAATAGCTTGGAGCTATCGGCACCTTCGGAAAATCCAGATACTTCAGAACTGACAAATAAGCTAACTGATGACCATAACTTTAATCAGGATCAATCTCAAGAGTTAGATCCGTTTCTAGAAATCTCTGATATCACCGATCAATCACAGCAGGCATCTGAAGAACTCATGGAAGATTTGTTTGACTTTCCTGTGGCACAACAGAATGAATCTGAGCCGATCAAACTTGATGATGATAATTGGTCTAGCCTGGAAGAGTCACTATTTATCAAGAAACCACGTAAAAAAGAGGATTCATCTGGGCGTAATTAGCTTTTTCTGGTGCTAAAGGATAAGCAGTAAGCTTTGCCTGAGACTTCGCCCGTGGCATACACAGATTGCCCTAGGTCGATTTTGATTCCATAGAGGAGTCGAAATCGAGCATTCCTCCACCTATATTTAGGGTAGTTCATATATCATTACCATGGCCGTGACCAAGACCAGAAACCTTAAGCAACCAGCAACTACTGATGCAATATCACCTTTAAAACGAGGTGGGCTTGACCTTGGCGAATTTAATTCGCCACGGGTCGCACCTGATGTTACCTCTAGATTAGGTCAAACCCTTGATGAATTTTATGGCTCTTTGGGGGATGTCTTGATTGACATCACAGCCTTAGAAGTTAACACCATGGTAGTGGAGGAAATTAAGGGAGATAAATTTATCCCCTGGGAAACCTACCGGGATATTTACCCGATCTCAGCAGACTATCTAGAGCAACAGGGAATTCATCAGTCTTTACGCGATCGCTACCTTGAGTTACGTAAAACCTTGGAACTAGAGTACACCGTGCTTTTGAGTGATCCCAATTCACCCTTGTATGATCCCACTGTTCTAGAGCAGGCTAGAGGAGGCCAAGAAATCCTCACCGATCCCACAGTAGAACTGCACCAAATTAACACCCGACTACCAAACCCTACTAAAACCAGCAGTTCTGAGGAAATGCTTCAAGCGCAACAGATTCTTAAGAACAATCGTTTCTTGCGTTGTTTGCGTAAGCTCAGTGAACTGAAAGCAGCACTGGATAGTCGAAATCAGGCATTGCTAAAAACTAATTCACACCAACGGGCAAATGTCAAGTCAATCAATGATTTAATTTGCGCCCAAACTGTGATTCAACTAGATGGTGATGTAATCAACCGCTATGCTCAGGAAATTGTTAACCATCCTGATCGAGATTTGATTCTACACATCCACAAGCAAGGAGTCACTGCTAGTCAACAGCAGTGGAGAGGATTGCTAGAATTTATTTTGGGTTTGGTACAGGCGTCAGTTAGATCGGGTAATGGTCAAGGTTTACCTTGGCGTAATTGATGTATTCTAAGACCAAAGTAAAGATTCTAGTTTGCTGATTCTAACCCTTAGAACTTACCACTACCGATTAAGTAAAGCAACGCCATCCTAACCGCAACTCCACTAGTCACCTGTTGAGGAATTAAGCTAATATCGGGATCATCCATCAGCTCAGAACTAATTTCAACGCCTCTGTTAACTGGACCAGGATGGAGAATGTGAACGTTGGGTTGGCAAAGTTGGAGGCGCTCCCGGGTAATCCCATAACGCTGATGATATTCTCTCAAACTAGGCAACAAATGATTCGTCATACGTTCTTTTTGCAGCCGCAAGGTCATTACAAAGTCAGCATCTTTTAGTGCTGGTTCAATCTCCCAGTGAACATAGAGCTTAGGATGGGTAATTGGTAACTGTTGCGTAGAGGTAAGGGAATGGCTGGCTTGACTTGTGATCGGTACCGTTGCTTCTACAATCACAGGGGTTTCGGTGTACTGCCGCTGTTGACCAAGGCTAGACTTAGCCCATAACTGTTGCTGTTGCTTTTGCCTAGGTTGTTGGAGACGAGTACTACTGTATTCAGCAAATAATTGCGGAAGTAGGGTAGGTGGTCCAGCGAGATGAACCTCTGCCCCTGTCGCAAGCAGACTCCAGATATTGGAACGGGCAACTCGTGAGTGCAAAATATCTCCAACAATGGTAATCTTTTTTCCAGCAAGCAGTTCTATCCGGGGATTATCCCAGTCTAAGCAAGAACAAATTGTAAACAAATCCAGCAATCCTTGAGAAGGATGTTCATGTTGACCATCACCAGCGTTAAGTACACTTACCTGGACACCGAGTCGATTCATCTCAGTAGCAATAATTTGAGGAACTCCCGCCTGCCGATGGCGAATCACCATCATATTAGTTCCCATTGCCAGGTAAGTCTTCGCTGTATCAAGAATCGTTTCGCCCTTGCTTAAGGAAGACGTTCCTGGTGCAAAGTTTAGGATATCAGCAGAAAGACGTTTAGCCGCTAGTTCAAAACTGCTACGAGTACGGGTTGATGGTTCAAAAAACAAATTCGCAACCACGTGACCCTGTAGTGCAGGTACCTTTTTGGTTCGTCGGGACAATACCTCCCGAAAGCTAGCGGCAGTTTGTAACACTGTATTGTATTCATCTGGCGTAAAATCAGCCAGGGCAAGAATATGGCGGCGAGTCCAGGTGGCATTTGCCATAGAAGTCGTCAAGCAATTCAATAACTTAGTTTTGCTGCTCCTAACAGCTTTGAGAATTTCTGACACCCAGGAAACCCTAGATATCGATTAAGGTTAGCAGGTCGAGCAGTATTACCTACTTGGTATTATTGAGCCCCAAAACCTCAGATAACCTCAGCGCAAACCTGTGTTAAGGAAAAAAGCTGGTTTAGTGTTCGGTCTAAGAAGGTTTTCAAGAAAAGGTGCGACCCAAGGCCAGGTTCCCCAGCCATTGGAAAACGCACCATTAGCAGTTAATTTAAATCAATTGATTTAATCGATTAAATCCGCAAGTTAAATGCCCAGCACCATAAAACTGCGGTCAACTAATCTCCTGTCCGGTTGAATACTTAATAATTCCTTGATAATTAATCACGCTTTTTTGCTCGGACAAAACCGATTTATGAAAAGGCCATGACAGATTGGTGGACGTTTTATCAATGACTGATCACTAACGACAAAAAACCACAGACTATTTTAAAAGTGATTAACCGGAGGTGCAACTATTAGCCTTATAGCTCTCTAAACCTTGTCAAACATTATCCACTGTTTTATAATAAAATAAGTTAGTAACTTGTTTAACAAGAGAACACTACCGCCCAACGAAGAACTAAAAGCCTTGGCAGCTGGTCGTAAGTTAAGCGACGTAAAATAATGGACTGAGTGAAGTTACAGTGCGGTTTGAGAGTAGGCAACAGAGCCTCCATTAAGAAAATCAGCGCAATGTTTTTGGCATTGCTTTGTCGGCAACAACCATTAGTTAAAACTAATGCTATACCATCGTCCTATCTGCTTGTGAGTAGGTTTGTACAGGTTAAATGTTGCACTTGATATAACACATCTATTTAATTGAGGGGTATAACCCATCATGCCAACTATTCAATAGTATGCTCTACTCAAGAATATGGGTCAAGAGGCACACATTTTTGTTGTTGTGCTTTAATCTTTCGCTGAACTCTAACTGGTACTCCCTTCACTGCTTTGCCATAGAGGCGTTGAAACTCCCGCTCAAAATGGGCAGCAACCATAGGACTATGAATAACTAATACCGTCTCATCGTTCCTGGTATTTGCTGCTTTTGACCAGTTGTGAGAGCCCGTAATCACTGTCTTTCCATCAAGAATGGCAAATTTGTGATGTAAGACATCTCCTTCTGGCAACTGAGGCACACCGACAGTAGCAATCGGTTGACGCCAAGGACGGTTACCAGTCTCATATTTACACTTGTGAGCAACAGCTACTCCCATCATGTCCAAACCCTCACTGTAATAGCGAAAAGCAAAACTTGGCTCAATTAGCGCTTTGACCTTCACACCCTGTTGATGGGATTCCTCTAAAACATTAGTTAGCCGTTGCTCGGAAAAGACAAATAAAGCGATGTTAATGGTTTCCCTAGCCTGAGGAAGGATTTGAGCGATCAGACCATTGCTACTCTGATGCCAAGGTTTGGTAGTGGAGGTTGGGGAGAATTGTATCGCGATAGTTGTATCCCCCACAGTCGTATCCCCCCCAGTTGTATCCCCCACAGTTGTATCCCCCAGTCTCACCTGCTCTACTGGTCGCCATGGCTTCTTGAGACCAAACTTACTGTCTGGTTTACCGCCAGCACCATCCCCCCACATCACGTTAAATTCTTGGGTGAATTGGTTAGCTAACTCTACACTGTCAATCTTGAGTAGATTGTTGGGATTGCCACGACTGTCTCGAAACTGAAAGTCACCATGTAGATCACTAAGAGTGAAGTTGGCTGAGGTAATAATAGAAACTTTCTTATCAATAACTATAAACTTATGATGCATTAAGCCACTGCCTCGAGAACCATCCGCTGTGTCATCAATCATAGGTACACCACCATTTCCTAAGATGATTAAAGCGTCTCCTTCTGAAATTTCCGTTGCACTCAGCTGACCATCTCCGTCACGGTCGATCAATTTTAGAGACTCATTGTAGCGTGAGCGTTCTCTTTGGGGCAGTTTTGCTACTGAATCAGCGGTTAGTTTACTGACCGGAAGGCTGTAGTTATTGTCTAAAATGACTCTGACTTTGACACCAGCTTGCTTACGTTCTACTAAAGCTTGGGCAATTCTGGGCATACGCAACTCCTGAACCGCCACATCTACTGTTGACTTTGCTGATGCGATCGCATCCACAATCACTTGCTCCAAGTTATCTCCCTCCCGAGTTACTCCCCGGTAAGGATCGGTGTATTGGGCTGACCTACTATGATTAAAGTAAGCCTGAACCCAAGGGTCTTGGGGCAGAGGGGGTTCAACAGACACCTGTGGCTGAGCTTGTTGACAGCCACACAACATCAATAGTATCAGCAAAGGATAATACAAATTCCAGTAAATACACGCTGGTTGGGAACTCAAGGCATCAAAAAACCCGATTGGATAGCTGATTTCCCCATGCTAACAGCACAATCTTCAAATAGATGCAGTTGTTGAATTAACATAAAATACCAGGGGATATCAGTTGCCATCTTGTTCAACTACCCCCCCCTAATTGCCTTTTTCTTATGGAATGCCTTACACCGAAGCCTAATTAGCGGGTTAGGGAGTTTAACCCGAACTACTGTCTTATGCCAAGACGAAAGAAAACATTCCCGTGTGGCCACAAGGGGTATGGTAAAACATGCCACCGATGTGATCAAAAAAACCGAGCACGGGAAGAGAAAAAACAGCAAAAAC
>NZ_JAAHHW010000218.1 GCF_010692325.1 Moorena sp. SIO3I8
TCTCTAAGAAACCTATTTCCCATCTCCCCATCACCCCATCTCCCCATCACCCCATCTCCCCATCTCCCCATCTCCCCATCTCCCCATCTCCCCATCTCCCCATCTCCCCATCTCCCCATCTCCCCATCACCCCATCACCCCATCACCCCATCTCCCCATCTCCCCATCTCCCTATCTCCCCATCTCTGGTTGATTACTCTTTAACGTTAAGCCGGATAACTCACCAGATGAATTATAATCAACGAGCAGTTGTTGTCTAATGTCAGGATTAACTTGCCAATCTCCAATCACAACGAAAGACATTCCTGGTTTCAGTTTGGGCGGGTAACTTAATGATATCCCATCTGGATAATAAAAGGTTTGATGGTCTGGATATTCCCAAGCTAAATGAGTTGGTGTTGGCTGAGATAGTTGGGTGACTGGGGTAAGAGTAATTGCTAATCCTTCTTCCCCATTAAGTATATCTCGATGGGGGATTAACTCTGGGTTAAGTGTCCAATGATCACAGGGATTTTGCAAATCCTCCTCTCGGACACTTACTGTTTTAGTTAATTCCCCATCTGAGTTATAGACTACTAGCAGACTATGGCGTAATTCTTGATATCTAAACCAGAACTCTACTGCAAATAACTCTCCTGGTTCAAATCGATTTACTGTCCAAATAGCCGACCCTTGCTCAAACATATACATAAAGGAGGCTTGAGCGGTTTTCTCAGCTAAACCATTGATTAAACTATTGGGAGTATTCTGGTAAACCTTCTCCTCTTCAGTTCCATTGTCATACATATATACGTTAGTTTGGATAATGTGAGTTTGTTCAGCATCAATAATAGAGCATCGACTACCTACAAAGGATTCTATCACTTCACCTTCAGGAGAATAAATTGTCCAAGACCCATACCAATTCCGTAAATGATGGGTGATAAAATTAGTCCAGTTATGCTGCTTTAACTGTTCAAATGTCTGATTCATGGAATTTTGTGAAGTTTTATGACAAAAACAAAAGGGAACAGGGAACAGGGAACAGGGAACAGGGAACAGGGAGCAAAAATTCTCACAATTTATTTAGGAGCCCTAGATATCCGGTTTTTATACTGTTTTTTTAAATCTGTCCTATAATGGTAGGTAATTTGAAGGGCTACTAACGTAAATCTGGACAGATTAGCGTAGGGAAAACGGTAATTATAAAAGAGTTATGGATAATTGTGAAAGCCTTTAGCAATTAGCAATTACTAACTACAAATTACCAATAAATAACTGTGTTCGATCAGGTAGATAGGGATCAGGTCAAATTTGCATAACCTATGAACTATAGCCTTTATTATAGCTATGAGGTACACAGGATTTTTTACCTCTTGCCTCTTACCTGCTCCCTGCTCCCTGCTCCCTGCTCCCTAAAAGCCAGAACGAAAGTACCTCATGACTATGATAATTGCTATATGTATTATCAGAGCAAGCTAAAACCCATGAAGGGGCTATAGCTTTTTTAGAAATGCTCTGCATAAGTGATAGCTCCCGATAGATAGTCCTTTTTAGCACACTTTATTTCTCTGAAGGAGAAACTTGTTATGACAGCTGGGATGAATTCAGATCCCCCCAGAGGTCAAAACCTCGCCAGCACCATCGTGCTGGTAGTGGCTTGGCTTTTGGGGAATATCTGGGCACTGCAATGGCTATTTGAGTCATTTAAGTACGCATCACTGCTAAATCTGATGCTAATCGGTATTGTGCTCATGGCTTGTTTGGTACAGCTATGGCGCGATCGCTTAATTATAACTGTGTCAGCAACTCCTACCTTAAGACTCTATCCCCTGTTGCTAATGTTAGGGTCTGGGATTAGTGCGATCGCATTCAGATGGTTGGTGTATATCCCACAACTCAACTTACTCCTATTCCTACTGGGTAGCTACGGGTTATGGGGCTTGTTTATCCCACCATCCCTTTGGCGTAAAGGGTTAGCTGCTGCAATTTTAGCTAAACCGCGAGAAGCCCCGCACTTTACCTGCGGAGGGTAAGTGTCGCATGGGAAGCGCGGGGCAAGGGTCGGAACGTCGAAATGCCAATGTGATATATTAAAAATGGTAGGGAAAATAAATTAAGAGCTAATCGCCACCTACCAACTGAAAATAGAACTTTTTTTTGTATTGTTCCGGCGGGTCGGGGCATCCCGGAGACGAAACCTTAGAATAGGGCAGCCTTAATCATAAAGTTTTAACCCTTTACGCATAACCGACTAACCATAAAGGCTGCCCTATTCTTGCGGTAACTTCTGACCGTGTCGTTAATAAAGTTTACCCTTGTATCCTCAGCAATAGCTGGAGTTGGTAAGAAGCCCGCGCTGTCGAGTCAGGGCAGCGTCGGGAGTATGTCACTTTAACAGTGGTTTGGGTTTTCCAGTATCGGATGGCTATGCTTGGTTTATGGAATCAGGAATTGCTGAGGCTACTACTCAAACTGGATTTGAACCGCTGGCAGCCAGGCAACTTATCCTAGGGTTGAGTGGAAACCTGAATGGCTCTGTAGAAGAACTGGATCGGATTCATGGCATAGCCAAGACCTATGACATTGTCAGTCCCTATTCATCAATGATTGTGCTGGTGAATGATGAGCAACGAAGGATGCTCAAAAAAGCAGAAGCGTCGAGCGATCGCTTTGACCGAGAGGTGGAAACTGGGGAAGAAGACTTGAATCAGCCGTCTAATCCGTTTAATGTTTCCAGTGTTCCTGAACCGGAGGTATGGATGTTGATCTTGATCAGTCCGATCGCACTTTTGATTATTAGTAGACGACCAAAAATTACTGTTGACGGTTAATCCTCAATAGTTGCTGGGGGGGTGACATGCAAGCTATAATCCTTACTGGGTAATATGTTCAGCCCATCTGTTACAAAAAGATACATGCTATTTTGAGCTAACCTTGGACGTAGTTATAAGGGTTTGAGCTTTCAGAAAATCATTCGTAGGGTCAATTTAAGAGTTTATCTTTCCTGAGATAATTGGCATCAAAGCCTTATCTAGTAAGCTTTTCAGGGCTCATGTCACCCCCTCAACAATAGTTGTCAATTATATCATCAATTAGCAAGGGCAAAGGTAAGGGTTACTATCCTGTTTACTTTGCCCTTTTTACTTTTTCAGACAACACGAGCCAAAATCTCTCCAGCAACTCGCTCCGCTGATTCCAAAGCTGATTCCATACCAGGAGATGCGATCGCAGTATGTTCACCTCATCCTACCACGATGGTCTACTAGTCATTATTTTGTAGTGATTATTACATTATTTTATTATTTTAATATTTCATTTTCTTGTTTACTATTACAATCTTTTCACATAGTTTAATTTTTATGTACTTGCCATGGTAACAAGAAGACAATTTAGCAAAATTGTTGAGGAATTCTAATCAATTGAACTGAGACACTTCAATGAGTAATAGTCAGTCCACAGGATTGCCTGTTTGGGTACAAGAAAGAGATACAGTTATCGCCAATGATGCTGGGGTTGAATGGCGAGAGGGCAAACGCCCTGATTATGCCGAAACTAATGAATTTCTTAAGAAAGGTAGTAAATTTAATCATCCAGAGGGGTCTTTGGAAGCGATCGCTCAAAACTTAGTTAGAACCTTCGAGATGGAAGCCTCTTATAAGGCTAATCCTGAGCAGTGGTTGTCTATTGTTGCCGACCAGTTTCGGATGACGACTAACGGTGGACCAGAATACAATGCCCAGACTGTTGCTGATATTGGAACATACAACGTATTTCTTGGAGATACCGAACACTATCGCTCCACAGAGGAAACCTTTGAATCATCCATAGAAATTTTCCATAACGCTTTTCCCAATGGCTTTTTATGGGAACTGATGGAAGTGCTTTCCGGACCTCCTAATGTCACCTTTAAGTGGCGGCATTGGGGCACGTTTAGCGGTTCCTTTAAAGGTCATGAACCCACAGGAGAAACCATAGAAGTGTTTGGCATCAGTATTGCTCGGGTTACTGAAGACTTGAAGATTGTCTCCTTGGAGCATTTCTTCGATAACAGTTTGTTTCTCAAGCAATTAACATCAGGCTGTCCCTTCCACTCTCAAAATTCAAATAATTCGTAAGCTATCAGCTATCAGCCGTCAGCTATCAGCTGTCAGCTGTCAGCTGACGGCACCTCAAGTAGCACCTCAAGTAGCGCATATGCTTACCAAATGCTATAGTCTGGTAAGGTTAGAAATAACTAGATTAGCTGCGAGGATAAGAATGTTCAAATTTAGTTTTGATTTTATTATCATACTGATTATGAGTGTCAGTAGATAAGCTAATAACCTCAGCTTCAATCGTAATAGAGGAGCGATTAACCTCAGTTTCATTCTCAGTAGAGGAGCGATTAACCTCAGTTTCATTCTCGGTAGAGGAGCGATTAACGTTTCATCCTCAGTAGAGGAGGTAGCAACCGCAGTTGTAGCTAGTGGGACTTGAACAAAATTCAAGTCCAAATATACCCCAGGGTAAACGCATCTAAATTTGTCTCAAAAATTACATTGAAAAAGTAAACAATAGTATCAAAAATCTATAATCAACCGGTTAATTCTCAATAAGCCCAATTTATTCTCAATTACTGGCCGTGTTATCCTTGGTCGATTTGAGAGTACTCTACATTCTGATTGCGTACGCAAATCCTCCTTTGATTTTTGTTCCAAGCCAGCCGAAAATTCGTTGACTTTGAATAAAAAAACTGCTTTAGGATGGGATTTATTCGAATTTCAAAAAAAAATTGAGTTAATGAGATTTTTATCTGTTACCATTTATACCAAATTAGATGCGTTTACCCTGTATGTACTTATCTGTAGCTTTTTGATGATTACCTTTCATTCTTTGATCTTTAAGGCTTTCTAAGTTATCTGGATCTCCGTGGAGACACCAGTAACAAACTTGATTTTTTTAGCAGCAAATAAAATTAGCAATTTCTTGCTGTGTTTTGCCATCATTTAACAATAGCAATATCAGAATTATCTCTCTAATATCTCCATTTTATATTTTTAGGGCGTTGCTGATTATGGGTATGGTTTTGCCCCCCTAGCCCCCCAATTTTGGGGCAGGGCTGTTTCATTATAGAGTAAAAAGCTGTATAGTTAAGCAATAGCCGGAAAAACCGGGCTAATTTCCCTTATATGCCATGGATCATGGAGAAAAGCTTAATCGACTATCTTAAAGAAATACCTGATCATCGCAATCCTCATGGTCTTCGTCATCCTCTGTGGCTGGTGCTTTTAATCATCATTATGGGGATGATGAGTGG
>NZ_JAAHHW010000219.1 GCF_010692325.1 Moorena sp. SIO3I8
TAGGGACTGGCTTGCCCTGATTTTAACGGTCGCCAGTGTTGGGAGAGCCAGTCCCGTAACGCACCACCGGGTCAAACAGCTTTTAGGAGATGCACCCACAGGGAATAGGGAAAAAATCTGTGTAGCTGCGTAGGGTGCGTTAGGGACTGGCTTGCCCTGATTTTAACGGTCGCCAGTGTTGGGAGAGCCAGTCCCGTAACGCACCACCGGGTCAAACAGCTTTTAGGAGATGCACCCACAGGGAATAGGGAAAAAATCTGTGTAGCTAATTAATAGGATAACCGCTATAGTTACTAGCAATTAGGCAAAAACTATAATAAACTCCCCATCTCCCCATCTCCCCATCCTCATAAGGGTAGGTTTTTTACAAAGGGGCGAGTAGGTACTTTGATTACGTATAAATTCCTCAAAATATGTATCAAAATACACAATATTTTCCGGGATAATTCTCCCCATTTCCCGCTCTTCCCCTCCTGGGAGGGGTTAGGGGTGGGTTCCGATTCCCGACTCCCGATTCCCGACTCCCGATTCCCGACTCCCGACCCAAATGTAAAAAACCTACCCCTGTGAGATCTCCACACTCCCCATCTCCCCATCTCCCCATCTCCCCATCTCTCCTAATCTGAAGGGGGCAATTCCTTATCCCTCAAGCTTTTTTTACCTGTTCCCCCATAGTATTTGTATTGTTCAATGATAATTTTCGCCAGCTCAGAAAGGGGTATTTCCTTACCATCAACCTGAGCTTTAACATAAATCTTGAGTGCTTTAATATAAGATAGACCAAGAGCCAGGGTTAGTGCTGCTGCCGTTGAGCCTGATATTGCTCCACCAAGCACGGTGCCTGCACCAGGAATCATTTTGAGTAAATTCGCGACAATTACTTTACCCACTGCAGTCATTCCTCCTGTACCCCCAAGAGCAGATATCACCATGCCCAGAAAAGCTCTTTCAACCGTTAATCCAAAAATGCTAGTGATGTTAGCAATCATTACCGTTTGCATAGTTACCAAGATTGGCGCATCAGAAAACGGAATTGGTGAGGCACCAACCAATGCTGAACCAGTAACGTAACCCGTAACATATTTAAACGCTTCACCTGCTTTTAGTTCAATATTTCTAATCTGTTCTCTCAGAAATGCTTTGCGCTGGGCTTCCGGCAGTAAATTTGCCGTCACTTCTACTAAACGCTCTAAACCATGGGCTGTCACCGTATAATCATCATCGATTGGTTTTGATTGTGCTAGCACTGGAATAATCTGACTAACCGGTAGATTCTTACCCTCTAGGAAAGCAATAAACTCACTACGTTTTTTCGTTAACGTTTGAGTCAGCACTAAGATAACGGGTACATCTTTTTGTTGCAGGCTCTTTAGCCATTCTTCCTCAATCGGATCCAATCGAGCTGTTTCATGATTAAGGCAATACCACACCACATGAATATGTTCTTTTGCCTCTAGTTTCCTTTGATCATCAATTAGTTTCGAGATATCTCCCCTTACTCGTTCAATCTGTTGAGCTTTAAGTTCTAGCCCTGGTGTATCGTACACTGTAATCGGGCAACCTGTTTTCGTATAACGACGAATGGTTTGAGTAACAGGATAGCCCACTCCAGTTTCTGCCAGACGAGAGCGAAAAATTGTGTTTACTAAAGTACTTTTTCCTACACCGGTTTTACCAATTACTAAAACATTACATTGCTCAACTTTGCTCTGGGCATCTTCATAGGCTTCGCTCATTTTGCCTAACAGTTCATCAAACGAAATGTGCTCTGACATTAGTAGTTTTCTCCTTTAGCAATTACCCATAAGTATTGAATCTAGCCATAAAATTTTACCAAAATCCCTGATTTTTGTCTATAGCAAAGGGAGTAGGGAGTAGGGAGTAGGGAGTAGGGAGTAGGGAGTAGGGAGTAGGAAATACGGCATCAAAAATTATCACAATTCCTACACAGATTACTATATCGTTATTGTCACCAGAGCAGGAATATAGCGTTTATCATATCTATGAGGTGCGCTTGACCCATTAAGAATTAAATTCGCCACGGGTCGCACCTGAGGTACACAATATTTTTTCCCTCTTGCCTCTTGCCTCTTGCCTCTTGCCTTCCCCTCCTGGGAGGGGTTAGGGGTGGGTTCCTGCTCCGAAGTCCCTATTCCCTATTCCCTATTCCCTATTCCCTATTCCCCCAATTATAATGATACTTAATCGACATAATGTTCGATAAAGTTCCTAAGTTACTTCACATTAAATTCCTTAGCAAATTGAAATATCACCTTAGCAAATGGGACAAATTTAGCATCTAATTCTTCCAGCTTTTTTGCTTCTTTGCTGATTTCAAACACATTACCTTTATTAGCAAACTCATAAAGTTGGAGCAGCACATCGGATGGGGGAGGCACAATGGCATCTAGGTTGATTTCTTCAGCTCCAGCATCTATTATAGTTTCTGGTTTTGGTATGAAGTCTTCATACACCCATTCCAGTTGCAAATGCTGTTTTAATTTTTCCAGTAATTCTGCTACGTCCACTGGTTTAGGAATAAAATCATCGCAGCCTGCAGTCCAACTCTCTTGCTTGTCTAACTCATAAACACTGGCAGATGAAGCAATAATCAACAGATCTTTAAATTTATCTGATGAGCGCAGACGTCGCATCATTTCCAAGCCATCCATCACCGGCATCACCAAGTCAGTAATAATTAGATCAGGGTTACATTCTGTGGCTTTTTCCAAACCCTCAACGCCATTACTGGCCTCCAACAGATCAAATCCTAGAGGTTGTAACACATTCACAATTACAGAGCGATTCTCCCATTTGTCATCTACTACTAGGATTTTTTGTGGTTTACCCTGATACCCTATAATGGTTTTGGTAGAGGCTTGCTTAGTCTCAATCACAGCTGTGGTAATGGGTAACTCTAAATCGATAGAGAAAATGCTACCTTGGGCATAAGTACTCTCAACATTGATACAACTTCCCATCAACTTGATAATTGTTTGGCTAATCGCTAATCCCAGTCCAGTACCTTGAGCACGATTATAAACATCCCCCACCTGTTCAAAGGGCAAAAATATTTTTTCCAGTTGTTCTGGGGTCATCCCAATCCCAGTATCTTTAATGATAAATCGAACTATGACTAGGGGGGATTGGGGAGTAGAAAGTGCTTGGTGGTTACTGATAAGTTCTACCTTAAAGGTGACTCCGCCATGGTCAGTAAACTTAATGGCATTGCCCAAAAGATTAAGCAGAACTTGTCGCAATCGTTTGCCATCAGCCAGGATACCGTCTGGCAGATGGGATGAGGGTTGATAAATAAAAGCAATCTGCTTTTGCTGGGCTTTGACGCGGCACATTTCTACAACTTCTTTCAAAAAGGACGGCAAATGAATTTCTGTCGGAAACAGTTCCATTTTCCGAGCTTCGATTTTGGATAAGTCTAAAATGTCATTAATCAGATGGAGTAGATAGTTGCCACACTGATAAATAAGATTGATCTGGTCTTTTTGTTTAGCAGTTATCTGTGGATCCCGTTGCAGAATTTGGGCATAACCCAAAATGCCATTGAGGGGAGTACGCAATTCATGACTCATATTAGCCAG
The DNA here is from genome assembly GCF_010692325.1 of Moorena sp. SIO3I8. Classification (GTDB taxonomy): domain Bacteria; phylum Cyanobacteriota; class Cyanobacteriia; order Cyanobacteriales; family Coleofasciculaceae; genus Moorena. The sequence continues at coordinate 3,600 of NZ_JAAHHW010000219.1, forward strand.
GAATTCACTTTTGGCGTTATTAGCCTGATCAGCCGCTTCTTTAGCTGCTTTGAACTCAGCTGTACGTTCCTCAACCCGGATTTCCAGTAAAGCATTGGTTTTTCGCAGTTCTGCTTCAATTCGCCTACGCCCAGCTAGATAAACTAGACCATAGCTAAATCCAAAGCAGGAAACACCAGCAAATAACAGCCAATAGCGGTAGTGATGGATAACTTGACCCAGAGTCACTTTTCCCCAATCTTCGTAGGGACGAACCCGCAGATTGCGTAAGGTTTCGTGACAAGGTTGGTAGTTGGCCGGGATGGTCCAGCCGTGATAAAGACCAGCTTTGGCCGCTGGGTGCTCAGAAGGCATGGTAATTAATGCGATCGCAACCTCTTCCGCTAACTCCATTGGGGTATGGGGTAGTGTGGAAAAGGGCCATTCTGGATAAAGTTTAGTACTCAGAGCAAAAGGGAAAGTGTCCTGATATTGAGTTTGCTGATTCAGGATCACAAAGTCATCTAGATTAATTTTGCCCTCCTGTGCCATACGTTCGAGGGTATCAGTGCGGACAGTGCCAGCATCGACAATACCATCACGAACAGCGTAGACCACTGCGTCATGGCTACCACCAAAGTGGAGCCCTGGAAAGTCACGGTAGGGGTTAACTCCAGCTTCTAACAGAGTTTCCCATGCCATTTGCCAGCCCCCAAAGGCAATTTCACTGACGGCTATAAAGGTTTTACCCCGTAAATCCTTTAAATCCTGGATATCATTGCGGTCAGCATGACGCAGGATAACCGCTCCAAATTGGGTGTAAGACTTGCCTAGGCGTAGATTTTTTAGGGTGGCAATTCGTCTTGCCCCATAAATCCATTCCAACTCTACATACATTCCAGGGTTAGGCAACACAAAGTCCACCTCCTGGTTAGCTATTATTTCTTCGAGGGTATCAAACTCTAGTGGTACAAGTTGGAAAACATAGCCGGAAATCGTGTCACTGAGATAGTCTAGGGTCGGTTGCCATTTTGCCTTAGTATGGTCAACACCCCGAATTGCCATCACTCCCACCTTAACAATCTTTACCTGTGAATTCATTCTTTGTCCTGTTCCATCTACAGGTTCCTGAGCAAGAGTAATCCCTGGGGCAGTCGATGCTATTGCTGATGCTATGACTGATAATCCTATGCCTATAATCAGGCTAGATTTAATTAAGAAATAAAGACGAATCATAGTATAGTACTTTTCAATTATGTGAGATACAAAGTTTTGGGTTTTAGGGAGTCGGGAGTCGGGAGTCGGGAGTCGGTGTAAGAACATTTAATGTCCCTCATAACTATGAGAAACACTATATATCTTTTCCGGTTAATAAATTCTAGTTTTAATTCATCAATACCTATTTCCTTCATTAATTAATAATTAACAGGCTGAATATAGCGTTTATATCATGTCCGGATAATTACCCTTAATAAAAATCTCCCCATCTCCCCATCTCCCCATCTCCCCATCTCCCCATCTCCCCATCTCCCCATCTCCCCATCTCCCCACACTTCCCCCACTTCCCTCTCTTTCCCGATTCCCGATTCCCGATTCCCA